>DUOX01000012.1 GCA_012838665.1 Clostridiales bacterium | reverse complement strand
TTTGGAGCGGTCTTTTTTGTTTGCCTATATCACATAATTGTCTCCCGGCAGGGAAGAACTCATCAGGTCGGCAATTGTAATGCTGTCAAAAAACTCAGTAATCATCTTGTCCAGTTTTGTCCACATGGGAAGAGTGGGACAGCTTGCCATCCGGGAACACCGTTCAGCATCCTCTGCCAAACATGCCACCGGGGCAAGACTTCCCTCCGTCATGCGCAGTATGCTGCCCACAGTATATAAATCCGGGGACTTGGCCAGGCGGTATCCGCCGCCCTTGCCTCTAAGGCCGATAAGAACTTTATTTCTAACAAGAATTTTAAGGATATTTTCCAAATACTTCTCCGAGATCTCCTGGCGCTCCGCGATTTCTTTCAGGGGAATATAACCCTCACCCTGATGTTCGGCAAGATCAATCATCACACGCAGCGCATAACGCCCCCTTGTCGAGACCAACATTGATATCCCCTCCTGACCCTATTATATACTGGGCAAAAAGTTTTTCAAATAAAAAATACAGGATTGCTATTGACACAGAATATGCGTGAGCATATAATACTATAAACCTACTAGAAAGGTTGGTAGAGACTGCGGGAGAACGCACTGCGGTGCCTGCTGCGGCAGAAGGCTTGTCCTGACACCGGGGGAGGTATCCATGCTGTAGAAATTTGCGGAGATACCTTTTTTGCCCGTTGTGCGCAAAAAAGATTCCAATGAGCCGGTTTATCTGGAGCACAGGGACAGAGACAAGGCGGAAGGATTATATCCAGCCTTAACCGGAAAGGGCTAATTAGCCTGGATTATGATATGCCCCTGTCAAATTTCGACTTGCCGCTTGCGGAGCATATCCAATTTGTGGAAACATGGCCCTGATAGAAAGAGGTCAAGCCGTTCTGGGTATGCTGGAAGTTATCGGAACCGTTTAGATTAAATGGGTAAGGCATACGGCAAAACCCGATTTATGCACTGCATAAATCGGGTTTGTTGATTTATTTTTTCTTCTTTTTCTTATCGAAAATACCGCTTTTGGGAGGGTCAACATTTTCGCCCATGGCCTCCCCGAATTTCCGGAGCAGTTCCTTTTGGGCTGCAGTCAGATCGCGGGGCACCTCCACATGGACTGTGACGTACTGGTCGCCCCGTCCGCTGCCCCTGAGATGAGGGATGCCCTTGCCTTTTAAGCGGAAGACGGTTCCCGTTTGAGTGCCTGCGGGCAGGCTATATTTAACTTTGCCGTCCAGGGTGGGAACCTTCAGATCCGCGCCCAGGGCGGCCTGTACAAAGCTTATGGGCATGGAATACAGCACGCTGCTGCCCTCCCTTTGGAAAAGAGGATGGCTACGGACGGCCACGGTAATGAGCAGGTCGCCGGGCCCGCCGCCGTTTGTACCGGCGTGGCCCTGGCCTCGCAGGGAGATTGTCTGCCCATCGTCAATTCCTGCGGGTATGTTCACAGAGATTTTGCGCTGCTTTTGTATTTTGCCGCTGCCCCGGCAGCCGGGGCAGGGCTGATGTATTATTTTGCCGGAGCCGCCGCAATTGGGGCATGTGCTGGTTGAAGCGAAGGTTCCAAAAGCAATGCGCTGCTGGGTGCGGACTGTGCCGGTTCCGTTGCATCTGGAACAAATTTCGGGGGTGGTGCCCTTTTCGCAGCCGGAACCGCCGCATTCATCGCACCCCTCTACGCGGTCTATGTTTATCTCTTTGGTGCAGCCGAAGGCCGCCTCTTCAAAGTTGACTGAAAGTCTGATTCGTATGCTGTCCCCCCGTTGCGGGCCGCTTCTGGCTCGGGCGCCTCCGAAAATATCGCCAAAACCGCTGAAAATATCGCCAAAAATATCTCCAAGGTCGCTAAAGCCCCCGGTGAAGCCCGAACCGCCGCCAAAGCCGGAAGGATCAAAGGCCGCATGGCCGAATTGGTCGTATTTTAAACGCTTGTCGGGGTCTGATAGCACCTCGTAGGCTTCGTTTATCTCTTTAAAACGGGCCTCGGCTTCCTTATCCCCGGGATTAAGGTCAGGGTGGTTTTCCTTGGCCAGTTTGCGGTAGGCATTTTTTATTTCAGCCTCAGAGACGCCTTTACTGACGCCCAAAACTTCATAATAATCTCGTTTTTCTGCCATATGTTCACCTCAATCCGGTAAATGCGGGCGCACCGGGTGCGCCCGCCGAACCGGAGGTATTGCGGCCGCAGCCGCATTTAGGGAGCATAGCGGTACCCCGCCATTGACTTTTCTTTATTTGTCTTTATCATCGTCGTCCACTACCTCGTAGTCTGCATCATAATACTGCTGACCGGCATCTGAACTTCCGCCGGCGCTTGCATTGTCACCGTCCTGAGGCGCGGACTGCCTGTATAGTTTTTCGGAGACTTTATAGAATACCTGGGTCAGGGATTCGGTGGCTGACTTTATGGAATTTGTGTCGGTGCCGGAAAGGGCGGTTTTTAGTGCGCTAAGGGCGTTTTCAATCTCGCTCTTGTCTGCGGGATCCATTTTATCGCCCATCTCGGAGAGGGTCTTTTCCGTCTGGTAGACCATCTGGTCGCCCTGGTTGCGGATATCCACCTCTTCCTTGTGCTTTTTGTCATCCGCCGCGTACTGCTCGGCCTCCCGTACTGCCCTTTCGATTTCCTCCTTGGAGAGATTGGAGGAAGCGGTGATTGTGATAGCCTGCTCCTTACCGGTGCCCAGGTCTTTAGCGGAGACGTTTACTATTCCGTTGGCGTCGATGTCAAAGGTGACCTCAATTTGAGGAACGCCCCTGGGTGCGGGAGGGATACCGTGCAGGTGGAAGCGGCCAAGAGTTTTATTATACTGGGCCATTTCACGCTCGCCCTGAAGCACATGTATTTCGACGGAAGTCTGGTTATCGGCGGCGGTGGAGAAAACTTGGCTCTTTCTGGTAGGTATGGTGGTGTTGCGCTCGATTAGGCGCGTAAATACGCCGCCCAGGGTCTCAATCCCCAGGGACAGGGGGGTGACGTCCAGAAGGAGTATGCCTTCCACGTCGCCGCCTAGAACACCGCCCTGAATGGCGGCGCCCATGGCCACGCACTCGTCGGGATTGATGCCTTTAAAAAGATCCTTGCCGGTAAGTGCCTTGACAGCTTCCTGCACGGCTGGTATGCGGGTGGAGCCGCCTACCAGCAACACCTTGAAAAGCTGCTGGGGCGAAAGGCCGGCGTCGGACAGGGCCTGTTTTACGGGGCCCTTGGTCTTATCCACCAGATGTCTGGTGAGCTCGTTGAATTTTGCCCTTGTAAGGGTTATGTCCATGTGTTTGGGGCCGCTGGCGTCTGCCGTTATATACGGGAGGTTAACGTTAGTGGTTGTGACGCTGGACAGTTCGATTTTTGCCTTTTCAGCGGCTTCACGCAGCCTTTGCATGGCCACCTTATCCGTGGAGAGGTCAATACCGGTTTCCTTCCTGAATTCCTCCAGCAGGTACTTGACTATGCATTCGTCAAAGTCGTCGCCGCCCAGGCGGTTGTTGCCGGCAGTGGCAAGGACTTCTATAACGCCGTCGCCAATTTCCAGAACGGAGACGTCAAAGGTGCCGCCGCCCAGGTCGTAGACCATAATCTTCTGGTCGGTTTCTTTGTCAAGGCCGTAGGCCAGCGCCGCAGCAGTAGGCTCGTTAATAATGCGCTTGACGTCCAGGCCGGCAATACGGCCCGCGTCCTTGGTGGCCTGACGCTGACTGTCAGTAAAATAGGCCGGGACGGTGATAACCGCTTCGGTTACCGGGGAACCCAGATAACTCTCGGCATCGGCTTTCAGCTTCTGAAGCACCATGGCAGATATCTCCGGAGGAGAATACTGCTTATTGTCTATTTTAACCTTGTAGTCAGAGCCCATCTCCCGTTTGATAGACATTATGGTGCGGTCAGGGTTGGTGATAGCCTGACGCTTTGCCACCTGGCCTACCATGCGCTCTCCGGTTTTGGAAAAGGCTACAACGGAGGGAGTTGTGCGGCTCCCCTCTGCGTTTGGAATTACTACAGGCTCGCCACCCTCCATTACAGCCACGCATGAGTTTGTTGTACCTAAATCTATTCCTATGATTTTACCCATAATTGTGTTACCTCCAAATATTCAGTTTATTACAAGGCGTAAATTCCCGTCATAAATCAAGACTATAGACTAAAGCTTAGTTGGCCACTTTTACTACGGAGTATCTTATAACCCTATCGCCCATCTTAAAGCCCTTTAGGAATTCCTCCACAATTTCGTTTTCACCATGATTCTCGTCCACGGTGTGCATTACGGCATTGTGGAGTTCGGGGTCAAACTTTTTGCCCAATGCCTCAATCTCAGTGACCCCAAATTTTTCAAGTATTTCCCGAAACTGAGCCATTATCATCTCCACGCCCTTGCGATAGGCCTCGTCGGCGGTTTCCTGGGCGAGGGCCCGGGCCAGGTTGTCGTAAACCGGCAGGAATCTGGTAACCGTTTCAGCCTGAACGTCTGTAAATATGTTTTCGCGTTCCTTTTGGCTGCGCTTGCGATAATTGTCATATTCGGCCAGCAGGCGGAGGTACTTGTCCCGTTCAACGGCCAGTTCATCCTTCAAAAACTGAATCTCAGCAGATAAAACGGCTAACTCATCCTCTTTTGAGGAACTTGCGGTTTCCTCTGAGGCGGGGCTTGTGTTTTCCTCTGCTGTGGCAGGTTTTGCAGCCTCCTTCTCTGTAATGGGGCATGCAGTTTCCTCAGGAGAGACTTCGGTATCCGGGGAACCCCTGCTCTCTTCACAACCCGTGTTTTGATGGTTATCCCGGGCTGCGTCCTTCTTCTTACTCATCTATATCATCTCCTTTGATCATAAGTTTATCAAATCCCCGAGGGGCTTCACCACTGGCCAGCAGCAAGCTCAAGCCTTCTGCAATATAGCTTAGCTTGGCCGCCACCCTGGAATAGTCCATCCTGGTGGGTCCTACTACCCCTATAAGCCCCTGCATATTATCTCCCGCATTATAGCCTGCCAGTACCACGCTGGAATCCTGTAGCTCCTCGGCGATGTTTTCGGGGCCTATATAAACCTTAACGTTGTCTGAAATCCGGTTTTCGTTTTTTAGTTCCGAAAGCTCCAAAAGATGGTTAATGTCGGACAGATAGCTCATCACCCGATGGGCCTTTTCCGGGTCCCGAAACTCCGGTAGCCGAAGAAGATTGGGAGCGCCGGCAATAACGGCCTCGCCCGCTTGTGACTTGTGGAGCACTTCAATGGCAAAGCCGGCGATAACGGAGACAAGTCCCATGGTATCCCCGGAGGCCCGCTCCAAAGTGTCAATGAGAATATTGGTAATCTTGTCCTCGGTAATACCGGTTAAATTGACATTGAAAAGGGTGGAGAGTTTTTGAACCATGCCCTGCTCGACGGAAAAAGGCAAGTGAATGAGCTTGTTTTTTACGGTATTGTTGCTTAAAAGCGCAACGATAATAAAGGTGTTCGAGTCAATATATATAAGGTCGAAGCGCTGGATGGTGGCAGGTGTCGGGGCTGCCAGGGCAAGGGCGGGATAGTTGGTGAGCTGGGAGGCCAGACGCCCGATATTGCCCATAAGCATGTCGAGTTGATGAGCTTTCTGGCTCAGGCTGTAGTTAATCGCCTGCATCTCCTCCAATGACAGCTTATACTTACGCATCAGCTCGTTGACATACAGACGATAGCCCTTTGGGGACGGAACGCGCCCGGCGGAGGTGTGAGGCTGTTCCAAATACCCCATGGCCGTAAGCTCCGCCATCTCGTTTCTTATTGTGGCGGAAGAAAGCCCCAGGCCGGAGGTTCGGGAGATGGTTTTGGAGCCCACAGGCTCCGCAGATTCAATGTAGTTTTCGATAATCGCAGTTAAAATTCTCTTCTTTCGGTCGCTAAATTTCAAAACGCTTCACCACCTGCGCCTGGATACTTTCCTTGTTGGCACTCTCAACCTTTGAGTGCTAATTTATCACTAATAATAACCATTGTCAAGTACTCTGATACATGAATTGACAGTTTATTAATAATTATATTTTTTATTGCGGAAAAAGGGAAGAAAAGACGAATTTACCCGGCTATTTGGGGGCTTGTACATACACAGAAGGCCGCCCCATGGGGCGACCGCCGATTCGCGTCCCGCAAGCTCAAAGCTTAGGGCAGAAAATATCTCTATCTCCAAGCACGGAGCAGCCCCCGGGTGCAATAAGGCCCTTCTTGCCTGTCCGTAAAGCCCTTTTAGGACGTATATTCAGTTTTCCCATCCATTGTTCTCTGCCGTAGTTTTTAAAGGTGTGTAAAAAAATATATACAACAAAAGAAGGAAAAAACAAGTGTGACGCTTTAAATCAGTCGGCAGAAAAGATAAGCTCCGTGCCCGGGTAATAGTGGGACAGTATCTCATCATAGGTTTTGCCGGACTTGGCCATAACGTTTGCCCCGTATTGGCTTAAGCCCACACCATGGCCATAACCGGTTACCGTGAAAAGAAAGTATTCTCCCGTGTATTCCAGCTGGAAGGCGGCGGAACGGAGAGAGAAAAGCCCCCTCAGCTGAATGCCGGTCACCTCCGCGCCGCCGATGATGGCCCTGTCCACCCGGCCGCTGTCGTTATAGCTGATTTCCCCCAGCCACAGAGCGGGGTCGTTGCCCAGGGCCGCATTGGGAAAACCGTCCAGTATGGTCCGGCGGAAGTCCTCCGGGGACACCTCCACCGTGGTGATGTAATTTGGCACGTCCGCCTCCGTTTCGGGGCTGTCTACGCTGACAAGATAAGGGAGAGAAGCCCAGATGTTTCCGCTGTCCTCGGTCTTGCCGTAAGAAGAGGAGTGAAATGCCGCCTGGATGACCTGACCTTCCCATGTAAGGCACTGGCCGTCGGTTTCGGCCACGGCAGAGAGCATCTTTTGCCAATATTCCTCATATTTGTCGCCCCATCTCTCCCTTAGGGCCTCCTCGCTCAGATAGGCCTTGCAGCAGTTGGCGTCTCCGCACACATCCGCCTGGGGGTGCCGGGGATTTTCGGAATTAATAAAGAAGAGTATGTATGTCCGAGCGGCCACCGCCTGTGCCTTTAAGGCCTCCGCCTCGAAGGCGGCGGGCATTTCCCCGGCCAGCACATGGGGCAAATATGCCTCCATGGTTACATCCATTGGCTTGCCATCTATAAGGGAGGTGAAGCCTATGCCGCTGTCCTTCCCAGGACTATAGACGTGTTTAACCGGGTCGGCAGAGGGCGCCGGATCGGTGGGGGAGGGGGACGGCGCGTTGGTTTCTTCCGGCGTTTGGCTTGCCGATTTCCCGACGAAAAGTAGAGGCAGGCAAAGCGCGGCTATCAGAAGAATGATTGAAATAATAACGGTGCGTTTTATCATTGGACCCTCCATTGACCTTCCTGGTCAGAAAAAATTATTGACGGTTTGGGAAAAGAGTTATAAAATAAGCTAATATTAAAATTACTAGGTCAGGTTTATAATTATGCGGAATATGCAAAAAAAAGCATGGAAAATATGTGTTTTTTTATTTGTCATGGGAGCATTCAGTTTACTGCTTCGGTGGATGCAGAACCTTATCGTATTTGACAAGGAAACGGGGCTTGCAGCCCCGGGCGCGGCTTTAAGTTATATCGTTGCAGTTTTTTGTGTTGTAACTGCCCTTGCCTTTGCCGTTATTGTAATGGGACTTAGGAAGTACAAGGCGCCCAGAGAATTTGAATCTGCATTCAGGGGACGCACTGTTTTTTACCCCCTGGGCTATATTGCCTTCGGATTTTTAATGGTTGCGGGGGCTACATGGCTGTTTATTGCCGCCGGGCACAGCGAATATCCCACTTTATTCAGAACTCTGGCCCTGCTGGCCGCCGGCTCGGGAGTAGCCGTGCCCGTACTGCTGAACGGCACAAAAAACAATTTGGACACAGGCGCCAAGTGCCTCTGCTCGGTGGTGCCGGTTGCCCAGTTCTGTTTTTGGCTCATAGTCTCTTACAAGGAACATGCGGCAAACCCAACGGTTTGGGTTTATGCCATAGAGATACTGGCAATTTCCGCCGCCCTCTTGGGGTTTTATTTCCTGTCCGGTTATGCTTTTGGCAGGGCCAGGCCCCTGCCCGCCATATACTTCTGCGGCCTGGGCGGATATATGTGCATTGTCGTTCTGGCCGACAGCCTTACAATGGGCAGACAATTGATGTTTTTAGCCACGGCCGTTCTGCTGCTTCTCACCACTGTGGTCCTAGTGGAAAACCTGGAGGAAAAAGGGTAAATCAAAACAAGAGCCTCGATTCCCCTGCTTTAATACTTTTTTCAATACAAAGCAAGGTCCCGGACTCCTGCGTCCGGGACCTTGCTTTATTTGTTTTTTGGTCTTTACTCCAATGAAATCATATAGTAGTAAACAGGCTGTCCGCCGTTAATGAGGTTAACCTCTGCGTCGGGAAAGTGGCTTGCGATAGTGCTACATACATCCTCGGCGCTGTCTTCGTCAACTTCCTCCCCGAAGTAGATGGAAATAAACTCCGGGTCATATTCCTTGAAGGTCTCAATTAACTTATCAAGGAGGCGGGAGAAGTCGTTAAAGCTGCCTATAAGGGAGCCGTCCAGCATCGCCAGGTATTCTCCGGCGCTGATGCTGTGGCCGTCAAATTCGGAATCCCTGGCGGCGTAAGTTACAAGGGCTGTGCGAACGTTGGATACAGAGTCATTGAGGGACGCTACAAGCTCATCCTCCTCGGCGTATGTATCCATGTTCAGCATTGCGGATACTCCCTGAGGTACGGTTTTGGTGGGGATAACTATTATTTTCTTTTCAGACAGTGGTATGCATTGCTCTGCCGCCATAATAATGTTCTTGTTGTTAGGGAATACAAAAACGATTTCCGCCGGGGTTTGATTGATTTCCCGCAGTATATCCTCGGTGGAGGGGTTCATGGTCTGGCCGCCGGTTACTATGCGGTCCACCCCCAGCTCCCGGAATAACTTTTCCATTCCCTCGCCGGCACAGACAGCCACGGAGCCGTATTTTTTCTCCGGAGGAGCGATTTCGGCCTCCCCGGGGCTGCCCGCCCCATCGCTTTCTCCGCCCAGATTTGTATGCTGTTCGCGCATGTTTTCTATCTTGACCGTAAGCAGGGGGCCGTAGGTAAGGGCTTCGGTTATCACCTGCCCCGGCTGGTTTGTGTGTATATGGGTCTTGATTATCTCGTCATCGTCCACAACCACAACGCTGTCGCCCAGGGTTTCCAAAAAGGCGCGGAGCAGGTCAGGGGACTTTTCGTTGGAGCGGCTTATGATGAATTCTGTACAGTAAGCGAATGTAATATCCTCGGTTTTAAAACTGGAGAAATCCGCCGATTCTTTAATTGGCTTCTCAACGGGTTTGGCAGCGGCGATGGCCCGCCCCTGGAGAGAGGCCAGCATGGCATCTAGAATGACCACATAGCCCTGTCCGCCCGCGTCAATAACACCCGCCCGCTTGAGTACCGGGTTCTGGTTAATTGTTTCCGCCAAAGCGTCTTTGGCAGACTCAAGAGCGCAGACCAGCATGAGCTCTACATCGCTTCCCGCCTGGGCAAACTCCATTGCGGAGCTGGCCGCCATCCGGGATACGGTAAGAATGGTGCCCTCGGTGGGCTTCATAACAGCCTTATATGCGACGTCAACCCCCTCGGTCATGGCCTGAGCCAGGTCCAGGGCGTCGGCGTTTGTTTTGCCTTTCAGGCTCTTTGCCATGCCCCGAAACAGCAGGGAGAGTATCACGCCGGAATTGCCTCTGGCGCCCCTAAGGAGAGCGGAAGCGGTCACCTCGGCGACAGAATCTACCGAGGAGGGCTGCTTTTTATTCAGTTCGGTGACAGCAGCGCTCATGGTGAGACTCATATTTGTGCCGGTGTCCCCATCGGGCACCGGGAACACATTAAGTTCGTTTATATGCTGACGGTTTGCTTCAAGAGCGTCATAGGCGCACAGCACCATGTCTCTCAAAGCAATCCCGTCTATATATTCTCTCATTTGAAAGCACCTCCGCAGAACCTTTGGAAAAAGGTTCCTTAGTCAATAATCATGGAGTCAACGTAAACGTCCACTTTTTTCACCGGAACACCGGTGGCGCTGCTGACTTTATAGCTGACCTCGCTTATTATGCTTTTGCACAGCGCATTGAGATTGACCCCGTGATCTACGACGATGTGCAGTTCTATGGAAATGCTGCCGCCGTTATCGAAACTGATAAAAACACCTTTAGACATGGAATCCCGCCGAAGGAGCTGCACCAGGCCGCTTTCTCTGGAGCGGCCGGCCATGCCTTTGACGCCAAAGCAGTTGGTAGCCGCGTCACCGGCTATATTGGTAAAAACATCGCTGGTGATGCTTATTGTGCCTTTATCATTCTCAATTCTCACCATCGAAAGACTCTCCTTCCCTTTAGCAGTCCAACCGATAACCATCGGATAGCATAGTATTATATAACATTATAGGATAAATCACAAGTATTATTTGCCTAAACTGGTTTTCTAATCCCTCAAAAGGAGCCTTGTATCTGCATGCACTTATCAAAAACAAGTCCCTAAAATCTTAATTCTTAAGGGCAAAGTAACAAAATTGTTCCTTTTCCGCTTTCTTGATTTACTTATTGGAAGAATAATGATAAAATGTAGCACTAATAATTAAATATATCCATTTCTGCAAATAATAGCTATCGCAAAGGAGATGATAAAATGGCAAGAAAACTGAAAACCATGGACGGAAATACCGCAGCCGCCCATGTTTCCTATGCCTTTACGGAGGTTGCCGCTATCTATCCCATAACGCCTTCATCCACCATGGCGGAATATGTGGACAAATGGTCGGCTTCCGGACTTAAGAATATCTTTGGCCAAACAGTAAATGTGGTGGAGATGCAGTCCGAGGGCGGCGCCGCCGGAGCGGTCCATGGTAGCCTTACGGCCGGTGCCCTTACAACCACTTATACCGCCTCCCAGGGCCTTCTACTCATGATACCCAACATGTATAAAATGGCCGGAGAGTACCTGCCCTCAGTTTTACACGTTTCCGCACGTACCATAGCTACTCATGCTCTCTCTATATTCGGAGACCATTCTGATATTTATGCATGCCGGCAGACAGGTTATGCCATGCTGGCCTCAAACAGTCCCCAGGAGGCTATGGATCTGGGCGCCGTCGCCCACCTGGCTGCCATTAAGGGCAGGGTTCCCTTCCTGCACTTCTTTGACGGTTTCCGCACCTCCCACGAGATGCAGAAGATTGAGGTCTGGGACTATGACGACCTGGCTTCAATGGTGGATTGGGACGCCATCAGGGATTTCCGCAAGCACGCCGCAAGCCCCGAGCGGCCCAATCTCCGGGGCAGCGCCCAGAACGGTGATATATTCTTCCAGATACGGGAGGCTGCAAACCCCAAGTATGATGCCATACCCGCAATTGTAGAAGAATACATGGACACGATTAACGCCAAAATAGGCAGCAACTATAAGCTCTTTAACTATTACGGCGCCCCCGACGCTGAGTATGTCCTGGTGGCCATGGGCAGCGTTTGCGAGGCTGCGGAGGAGGTTGTGGACTATCTCCGCGCCAGAGGCGAAAAGGTGGGGCTTGTGAAAGTCCGCCTGTACAGGCCGTTTTCCCAAAAGCACCTGCTGGAGGCCCTGCCTGCCACGGTGAAGAGAATAGCGGTTCTCGACCGCACCAAGGAGCCCGGCGCACCCGGCGAGCCCCTGTATCTGGACGTGGTTTCCGCACTGGCTGGTACCCACATGTCCGGGGTCGGCGTTTTTGGCGGCCGCTATGGCCTTGCTTCAAAGGATGTGCCTCCCGGAGCTATTATTTCCGCATTCCGCAACATCCAGCCTGAAAAGCCCATCCACAGCTTTGCCATCGGCATCGTAGACGATGTTACCGGCAGGAGCATCCCCATCACGGAGGAGCCGGATACCACTCCTGCGGATATTATCTCCTGCAAGTTCTGGGGACTGGGAAGCGACGGCACCGTGGGCGCCAACAAGAACAGCATTAAGATTATAGGCGATTACACCAACAAAAATGTCCAGGCGTACTTCCAGTACGACTCCAAGAAGTCAGGTGGCATTACCATAAGCCACCTGCGCTTTGGCGATAGCCCCATTAAGAGCACCTATTACATTACAAAGGCGAATTTTGTGGCCTGCCATAATCCCTCCTACCTGTCAAAATATAAAATGGTTCAGGACGTCAAGCCCGGCGGGACCTTCCTTATCAACTGCGCCTATGATAACGCCGAGGAACTGGGCAAGCACCTGCCGGATGACGCGAAGCGTTATATTGCCGATAACAACATCAAAGTCTATACAATAGACGCCATAAGCATTGGCCGTGAGATTGGACTTGGCAACAAGACCAACTCCATACTTCAGGCCGCCTTCTTCAAACTGGCAAACATCCTTCCCATTGATGATGCCGTCAAGTATATGAAGGAGGCCATTGTCGCCACTTATGGCAACAAGGGCGAAAACATTGTTAAAATGAATCTGGACGCAGTGGACGCCGGCCTTGAAAAACTCAATGCCATAGAGGTTCCTGCGGAGTGGAAGAACGCATCTTCCAGCCCCGTGGAAACCGAGGTCAAGGGCGACAGGGAAGAGGTGGTGAAATACGTAAAGGATGTATTAATCCCCGTAAACGCCATGCAGGGCGACAAACTGCCCGTCTCCGCCTTCCTGGACACCGCCTCCGGGGTTCTGCCCTCCGGCACCGCCGCCTATGAAAAGCGCGGCATCGCAGTGGAGGTGCCCAGGTGGATTCCCGAAAACTGCATCCAGTGCAACCAGTGCTCTTACGTCTGCCCTCACGCCGTCATCCGTCCCTTTGTGTTTGACCGGGATGAACTTGCCGGGGCTCCCGAGGGAACTCAGACCATTAAGATGCTGGGCAAGGGCTGCGAGAATTACGGCTTTTCCATTATCCCCAGTGTTATGGACTGCACCGGCTGCGGCAGCTGCTTTAACGTCTGTCCTGCCAAGGATAAGGCCCTGGAGATGACCCCCATCGAAGAGATGAAGCATGTCCAGAAGGTCTTTGACTATGCATACGAAAAGGTCAGTTCCAAGCCCGTGCCTTTTGCGGAGAACACCGTCAAGGGCAGCCAGTTCAATCCCCCGCTTCTGGAGTTCTCCGGCGCCTGCGCCGGCTGCGGCGAGACCCCGTACGCAAAGCTGGTAACCCAGCTCTTTGGTGACAGAATGTATATTGCCAACGCCACAGGCTGCTCTTCTATCTGGGGTGGCTCGGCGCCCGGCGTACCGTACACCGTCAACCGCGAGGGCAGAGGGCCTGCCTGGGCAAACTCCCTGTTTGAAGACAATGCGGAATTCGGATTTGGCATGCTCCAGGCGGTTAAGCAGCGCAGGGCGGGGCTTATTACCGCTGTCACAAATCTTGCGAATAATGAATACTTCAAAGCGGCGGCAGCCGAATGGCTGGAAAACCGGGACGACGCCAAAAAGGCCCATGCAGCAGGGCAGGAGCTTCTCCGGCTCTGCCGCCAGGCTAAAGAAAGCGGTTATGAAAACGATTACGATGTTGCCTATGTTATCGCCAACTCCGACTTGCTGAACAAACCCTCCGTATGGGTGTTCGGCGGTGACGGCTGGGCCTACGATATCGGCTTCGGCGGCCTTGACCACGTGCTGGCCAGCGGCGAGAACATCAACATTCTGGTATTTGACACCGAGGTCTATTCCAACACCGGCGGTCAGGCCTCCAAAGCCAGCCAGATAGGCCAGGTGGCTCAGTTTGCCGCTGCGGGAAAGGCAATTAAGAAGAAGGATCTGGCCCAGATTGCCATGTCCTACGGATATGTTTATGTTGCCCAGATAGCAATGGGGGCCAACTACCAGCAGACCCTGAAGGCCATACTGGAGGCCGAGAGTTATGATGGGCCGTCCCTGATTATATGCTATTCCCCCTGCATAAACCACGGCGCAAAGCTAGGCATGGGCAGGTCACAGCAGATTTCCAGGGAAGCCGTTGAAGCCGGCTACTGGCACCTTTTCCGCTTTGACCCGCGCCTTGAGGCCGAGGGCAAAAACCCCCTGACCATTGACAGCAAGGCTCCCAGCAAGAGCTATAGAGACTTTATTATGGGCGAAGTGCGCTATAGCTCCCTGACCCGCAGCTTCCCGGAAAGGGCAGAAACGCTCTTTAAAGAGGCTGAGGAAAATGCCAGGGCCAAGTACGAAATGCTGCAAAGGCAGAGGGCAATGTACGAGAAGTAGATTAACTGAGGTGAGGGCACGGTCCTCACCTCTTAATTTCTGCAGGAATCGCCCTTATCAATATTTTTCTTGACATTCCACAAAACTTATATATAATTATATAGCCTGTTCATGTAAGAACAGGTTATCCTTGCTCTCATTTTTGAGGGCCATAAGTCCAGAAGGAGGTGCTAAAGTGGCAAAGACGAGCGAAAAATATGAGGTGATGTTCATCATCAACCCCAACCTCAGCGAGGAAGAAATTGCAGCTCTCGTTGACAAGTTCAAGACGCTTATCGAGCAGAACGGCACCCTCGACGAAATAGAGGAGATGGGCAAGCGCAAGCTGGCCTATAAAATCAACTATATTTCCGAAGGGTATTATGTGCTGATTAAGTTTACATCTGCTCCCAGCTTCCCCGCTGAGCTGGATCGTATTTTCAGGATTACCGATGGCATCATGCGTTCCCTCATTACCGTACGGTATGAGTGATAGGGGGAAGTAGTATGTTAAATCACATCACAATTATGGGGCGATTGACCCGAGACCCTGAACTTCGCTATACCCAGAATCAAATACCAGTGGCGTCCTTTACACTGGCCGTTGACAGGGATTATGTCAGCAGGGATAGCGGTGAAAAACAGACAGACTTCATCGACTGTGTGGCCTGGCGTTCTACTGCCGAGTTTGTCTCCAAATATTTTTTTAAAGGCAGTATGGCCGTTGTAGCCGGCCGGCTGCAGATCAGAGACTGGACCGATCGTGAAGGCGGTAAACGCCGCAGCGCGGAGGTAGTCGTGGAAAATATCTATTTTGGAGAGAGCAAGAGAAGCCGTGATGGAAATGAAGCTTCCGGCAGCAGTTTCCAGCCTGATGCATATGGCGGGTCTGCTTTTGCCGAGCTAGATGACGATGAGGATGACCTGCCATTTTAAAAGATAGGAGGAAAGAGTTTTGGCTAACGACAAGGAAAAAAGAAACCGCAAACGCAAAAAGGTTTGCCAATTCTGTGTCGACAAGTGCCAGCATATAGATTATAAAGATATCTCAAAGCTTCGGCGCTTTATGTCTGAGCGCAGCAAGATCCTGCCCCGCAGGACCACCGGAACCTGCGCCCGTCACCAGCGCCAGCTCACAGAGGCGGTTAAGAGAGCACGTCAATTGGCCCTCTTGCCCTATGTGACGGATTAATATATGCCTTCAAGAACTGATTAACCAGTAAAGGGGCCAGTTTATAAAAACCGGCCCCCTTTTTATATAAAATCGATTATTTACATAAAGATTATTTACATAAATTTATATTATTATGGTAATGTATTGTCTTTAATGTAATATATACAATATAATTATAAATGATAATTATAAATGAAAAATGTGATCTTTTTATTTGTGCCGTCCATTACAGGGCTTGAAATTAGGAGGTATAGTATGGGAATAAGCCGTGCCGCCATTAAGACAGATGCCAAACAGGCCATGAGACAGGCAAAACCCAGCGTTTTTTTGGTTACTCTGGTATATTTGCTGATAGGTCTAATACTGGAGTATCTTTCCCTGAAAGTTACCGGCCAATACCGCCTGCTTCAACAGACGCTGGAGGCTTTCGCTGAGGGGGAGATGTATTTCAGTCGGGTTTTGCCATATACTTCAACTATGGCTGACCTTATAAGTTTAGCCCTTTCCATAATGACTATGATGATAGGGGTCGGCTTTACCATCTATTCTCTTAATATCAGCCGCCGCGTTAGCGCCGGATACGGCAATCTGTTTGACGGCTTTGCCATATTCTTTAAGGTCCTATGGCTCCATATCCTGATGGGGGTTTTTATATTCCTCTGGAGTTTGCTTTTAATTATACCTGGTATAGTTGCCACCTACAGGTACCGCCAGGCTCTTTACATTATGCTGGACAATCCTGATATGACGGCTTTGGAGTGCATAAGAGCCAGCAAGCGCATGATGATGGGGCGCAAGTGGGAACTGTTCGTGCTGGATTTGAGCTTTATAGGCTGGGGCATGCTGAGTATTATACCATTTGTAGTCTTATGGACGTTGCCCTATGCGGAAGTCACCTATGCAAATTACTACAACGCCCTGGCGCATATGCCCGGCGGCGCAGACTTTGACGGGTGGCACGGAGGCTCGGGAGAAGGCGGCAGGGGCGAAAGGCCCCCCTGGGAGCATTAAAATCAGCGGAAATTATCCTCGGAGGACAGACAATGTCTGCCCTCCGGGGTTGTGTTTTTATACAAAATTGTATCAGTTTTTATCTCTGGGTTTAAATATCAGGGCCACTATATAGCCAAAAAAGATTGCGGCGCAAATTCCGGCCGCAGCGGCGGTAAAGCCGCCGGTGAAGGCCCCCAGCACGCCCTTTTCTGCTACTGCCTTGCGGACGCCCCTGGCCAGAAGGTTGCCAAACCCCGTAAGAGGCACCGTGGCTCCGGCTCCCGCCCACTTGGCAAAAGGTTCGTATACTCCCACCGCCCCCAGGAACACGCCGGCGGTGACGTAGGTGGCCAGTATCCTTGCCGGAGTCAGCTTAGTTTTGTCAATTAATATCTGTCCTATAATGCAAAGTGCCCCCCCTATCAAAAAGGACTTAATATAATCCCAAATGACGTCCATATTAACACTCCCTGTTCATGTCCAGAGCCACGGCATGGCATATGCTCGGTATGCTTTCCCCCTGCTGGGTGGTGACCGGGGACATGAGGGCTCCGGTGGCGGCAAAGAGCAGTCTTTTCCACCGCCCGCCCGTCATTTCCGGCAGGAGATGGCTGGCAAGCACAGCGGCAGAACAGCCGCAGCCGCTGCCTCCGGCATGCACGTCTTGGGTTTCGGTGTCAAAGATAAGCAGGCCGCAGTCCATGAGTATGGAGCTCAGGTCCATCCCGTCCGCGGCAAAAAAATCAAGGATTACTTCCCGGCCCACGCCGCCCAGGTCTCCGGTAACGATGGCGTCATAGTCATTGGGTTTACGGCCCGTGTCTTCAAAATGGGTCTTTAGGGTGTCATATGCCGCCGGAGCCATCGCGGCGCCCATGTTGTTGGCATCGGTGACGCCGGCGTCTACAATTTTGCCCGTGGTAATATGGGTCACATAGGGGCCGGGACCTTCGGATTTCAGTATCAACGCGCCGGCGCCCGTGACTGTCCATTGAGATGTGGGAGGGCGCTGCCCGCCGTATTCCAGGGGGTGACGGAATTGCCGTTCCGCCGAGCAAAAATGGGAGCTTGTGAGGGCCGCCGCACAGTCACAGAATCCTCCGTCAATGAATATTGCGGCCAAGGACAGGGCTTCGGCCATGGTGGAGCAGGCCCCAAACAATCCGAAAAAGGGGATGCCCGATTCCCTGAGGGCAAAGGTGGAGCCGACACACTGGTTTAACAGGTCGCCGCTGAAAATATACTCGATATCCGAGGGAGCTATCCTGGCCTTGTTTGCAACAAGGGAAAAACACTGCTTGAGCATGACGCTTTCAGCTTTTTCCCAGCTTTTTTCCCCAAAATATGAATCATTGCTGATATAGTCAAAGCATCTTCTCAGAGGGCCGTTACCCTCCTTTTCTCCTACTACGGAGGCTCCCGCCACAATAGAGGGAGGTTTTTGAAGAATAACCGTCTGCTTTCCGATATGCTTCGTGCTCATGGCTTCACTCCGATTGTTATTATGTCTTGTTTATGAGGCAGTTTACAACTTACTTGAAATCTGTTTCTTTTATTTTTCCCATGGAAAATGAAAAAATCCATGAAAACGGGGCGGACTGGTTTTAGTCCGCCCCAACGGGCAATAAGGAAAAGTCAGCCTTTAGATAAGATGGTAAGACTGCAGGCGCATTCGGAAATGGATTGTTTATCCGCTCCAAAAGCCTTATCAATATACCGGGAAGCCTGGCTTGCTGACGGCTGCTTTACAGCAATGAGGTCAGGTTGCCCTATTCTCCGCGATATTTTTTTCTTGTCGCTATGCCGCCCCTTATGTGCCTCTCTGCCTTGTTTTTCTCCAATATTTCTTTAACTTGAAGATGGAGTGAACGATTGATATGTTCCAGCCGCTCGGATATATCTTTATGTACGGTTGTCACTAATTAGAGCGGTTTTGCCCAAGCCCAAATCTGAAAGCAAACGCAAATATATATCGACATTACCGTCTTTATCTACTGCTATTTTTTCAATAATCTGCTTAAGCTGCGCGTTGGTCATTTCCCGGATATCGACTATGCTTTCTATAGAGGTAAAAGTGTTTTGAATAATGGATTCCAGCTGTTCGCCTTTTGTTATATTGAGACTTACCAGCTTTAATTCATCTTCTATCTGTCCCATTTCTGCTTTTAGCTCTTCAGTCAGGGAATTCAGCTCTTCACGAGATATGATGTCATCAACATACATATCCATATATTTTTGTCGTTCCTTTTTTAACTTCGCCAGTTTTGAATTGAGTTCTTTTTCGTACTCTATATTCTCGTTTTTTGCCTTATAAATCTGATTGAATTGTTTGACGACATGGTTTATGATGTTCTTTTTAGATTTCAGGATTTCGGTGAAATAGTATTCTAAAGTATTAATTAATCCGCCTTCATCAATTGTAACGGCATTGGGGCAGCTTTCTGCTCCCCGCCCGTTATGTCCGGAGCAAACCCAGCGCACATAAGTATTTTTATAAGTGCGAACTGTACGTCTGAAGGACCATCCGCATTCTTTGCACTTGATAAGCGTAGAAAACAGGTGTTTATTGCTTTGACGCTCTTTGTTCAATTTGAAGGCTTGTCTCCGTTCGGACATGACCAATTGAGCCTTTTCAAATATTTTGGCATCAACTATGGCCAAATCGGGGCGTTCATTAACAAACCACTCGTCCTCTTTTTTGCCAATCCTTTGCCCGGTGAGGAAGTCAACCACTTCCTGTTTGCCATTTATGATTTTTCCAATATACAGCTCGTTGGTAAGAATGCGGCAAATCGCGTTTTGACTCCACAGGCAGCCACGCTTTGTTTTCAACCCCCGCTCATTAAGCATATTGGCTATTTTTGAGGCTCCGTAGCCTTCGAACACATACCAGTTAAATATTTGCCTGACAGTATCCGCTTCCTTCTCGTTTATTGTAAGATTAAAATAATCCCCGAGAGTCTTATCATAACCATAAACAATGTTTGGTACCCGCCCCCGTTCGGCATTAATCTTTTTTCCGAATTTAATGCGCTTGGATGTGTTAGCCGATTCTTCTTGCGCTAATGCCCCAAAAACGGTAAGCACAAATTCGCTGTTGCCCATGCTTGTCATATTTGCCGTGAGAAATAAAACTTCAATTCCCAAAGACTTTAACTTGCGAATGTTATCCAGCAGATCAACGGTGTTTCTGGCAAAACGGGAAATGTCTTTTACTACTATCATATCAAACAAACCACTTTCTGCGTCTTTCATAAGACGCAGAAATTCCTTGCGGTTTTTTGTCTTGGTGCCGGAAATGCCTTCGTCAGCATAAATTCTTAAAAGGGCATGTCCGTTCTTTTCTGCATACTCTGCAAAAAAACGCTTCTGGGCTTCCAAGCTGTTTAATTGGTCCTCCTTGTCAGTCGAAACACGACAATATGCTGCTATATTCATACTGAGCTACCTTCCTAATATTATTAGCGGGCTTCCCAATGCTTGAGAAACCCGCGTGCGCAACCCACTAACTATGAAAATGTGGAATACTCTTTTCATGCAGTATGTTTTTTGAATCTTCCGGTATTGGGGGATTAATTTGGGTTGCGGCGAGGATTGAGAGTTCCACTTTTTTTTGATTTGCTTCAATAAGCAATCTAAGCAAAAAGTTGGCAGTGGTCTCTGCCGTATTTGGGTTGTGAATTCGATAATTTAATTTATGCTTTGCCACAGCAGATACCACCTCCGTTCGTTTAATAGTTCTACCGGACAAAATTTATGTATTAAAAAGCTCCGAATTTATCATGTTCACACTATGATGTCTATGCCGTTTACTGTAAAATTACCACCGAGTATAAAAACACAATTTGTCGGCGGGGTATTTTTTTAGCACGGTTGTTTGAATATAATGAAATATCAGAAAATTAATTTCTGGTTTATTCTTATAATCATAACAATATAAGGGGATTCAAGGCCCAAAAAAGAAAAACCTGCAGAGTATTGACCGGGATACTTTACAGGTTTAAGTTGGGAAAAGGGAGAATCAAAAGATATGTTTTACAGGCCTATTACGGGTTTAACACCTTAGAAGCATATATGCCTGCTTATGCTTGACATGAAAAAGATTGAACATTATAATGATTTCAAACATAACCAAATAAATCGCAACTTGATATTCCAAGCCTCTCCGCCTACGGCACGGCTATGGGGGTGAGGCCGAACCGTATGGTTCCAGGGTATGGTCGGAAACGGCTGTGCCTTCCGTGTTTGAGAAGGAATAGATAATATGCCGTTATCTTGCCATCTTACGACACGTGAAGGTGGCATTTTTTTACTACTTGGCTTTTTAAATGTGGGAGCGGAAGTTTTTTCCCTTGCTCCGCATCGTTTGTTGTTTCCACGGAGCAAAATTGACTGAATCGGGAAAAGTAACTGCCGCGCAAATTAAACGGCATCTACCGGAGCGCCGGGTTGCAACTGGATGTCTGAGACCGGAAGTTGATATTAAACTGGTGGTGTAATATATGGCTTTTACTTGGTCGGAAAAGACAATTAACTGGTATGCTGCGGCGGTGGCCTTTACGGGCTTTGGACAGAAGCTCGCAGATGTTTTAACAAATTTCCTTCCAAAGAATGAGACGGTCTGCGACATGGGGTGCGGAATCGGTTATCTGGCGCTGGAGCTGGCATCCCGGGGTTACAGGGTTACCGCCATAGACAAAGATACCAGAGCGATTGGCTGGCTGCGGAATGAGCTCCAGCGGCGCGGAATATCCTTACTGGAGGTTGTTGAAAGAGACTGGCTAAGTTTGAGGGACAGGCCCCTCTGGGATAATATTGTAATGGTGTCAGCGGGGAGAAGGTCGGACAAAGACTTGTTTTTTCGCAGTCTCTGCCGTAAAAGGCTGATTATCATAGACCGTACGAATCTGGACAGCCATGTGCGTTCAGACGGAGGTACTTCGGTATGGTGCCTGAACCTCCCCACCGAAAGGGGAGAGCACCTGACTTTAACGTTTTCTCTGGAATTTGGACAGCCGCTGAAATCAGTTGAGGACGCCCGGGATTATATCTCGACTTTCGGAGGGGCCGAGACTCTGGAGGACACTTTGTCCACCTTGATTAATACTGGAAATGCGGATTATCCTTTTTACCTTCCTTATCGCAAGAATTTAGAACTGATTATCAAGCCGTCCGTATGGCATGTCACGACGGATTGCTGATTTCGGATGGACTCGGAGAGCAAATTCCTCCGCTTCGGTACTTCTATTATTAGTGCGCTGGACGGAGATATGGGGGTTACTATGAAACATATTTTTTTAACGGGAGAAATCCGCATTGGCAAAAGCACCGTTATTAAAAAAACACTTTCGCTTTTGGGCGCCAAATGCGGGGGATTCCAGACATACTTTAGTGAAAACCGCCTTGACGATAACAGGCGACTGTATATAGGGGAGTTCGGGCAACTGCCAAGCTACGATGATGAGTACGTTGTGGCCCGGTTTCAACGGGGACAGGCGCCGTGTGTATTGACCGAACGATTTGATATACTGGGTGCGCAATATATTCTGAATGCGGCAAAAGCGGCTGATTTGATAGTTATGGACGAACTGGGAAAAATGGAACGCCATGCGCGGAGATTTCAGTCTGCTGTGCTTGAATCAATTGAAGGCAGGCTTCCGGTATTTGGCGTCATAAGAAATTCAGCAGGCGGCTGGCTAAATCAAATTCGGCAGAATCCCGGTGTGACAATAATCACCGTGGATGAAAAAAATCGCGACAGCCTGCCCGAACTGCTGGCCCGGGAGCTTTCACGGCTTATCAAATGTTAGTTTTTTGAGAGTGTTGTAAAACCAAATGAGGCCCCGCGCCATGCGCGGGGCCTCATTTGCATTATTTCTGAATGAAAGAGTTCTGGGTCAGTTCGTCAAAGAGCTCCCTTGAAAGCTCGCTGTGGTAGAACAGCCGGAAATATTCCGCTATCTCCTCGTATGCGTCGTAGTCCACATAGTCGGGGTACAGGGCGGCGGGAAGCCATATCAGCCCCAGATAACGCTGCACGGAAGGCGGCATTCCCATCCAGTTGAACGGTCCGAAAGGCACTTTAATATAATTTCCCTGGGAAATGGCCTTCATCTGCTGCCAGGAGGGTTCTTTGACAAGGGAATCAAGGGACACCTCCGGCGCAAAAATAATATAGTCGGGATTCCAGAGGAGCAGCTGTTCCATATCCACCTCATTGCCGGTACCTTTGGAGGACGGCTCGTCCACAACGGCAACGTTATTTGTGAGCATATCGATAAGCTCCGCGTGGTAAGAATCCTTTGCAAGGACGTTCAGGCCTTCGGGGCCCAGGCAATAAAGTACGTCCGCCCGGTTGTCCCCGACCTGATTAATTATATCCATGGTCCTGTCATATATCCTCTGACAATACTCCGCAAGGTCCTCTCCTCTTTCCTCCCTGCCCAGAAGCCGCCCTAATTTGCGGTAGACCTGAGGCATGGTCTCCAAGGTGGCTTCAATGTGGACACAGGTTATCCCCGTCTGCTCCTGCAGGGTGTCCAGATCTTCCGCCACGCTGCTTTTTGCTTCGCCGATATCAATAAGAAGCTGTGGAGCCAGAAGGGCCAGCTCTTCAAGGTTAACCTCGCCTTTGCCGCCATAGATATGCCCTATTTGGGGCAGGTTGTAATACTCAGCGTCCAAAATGTCCTTGGCAATGCTGTCCCATTCAGAAGCAAGGCCAACAATCATTTCCGGCGCAATGGCAAAAAGCGCAATTTGAGCTATTGGGCCGGTAGGGACTATTCTGCTTATTTCACCCTGAACTTCCACCTGACGGCCACAATCATCTGTAAACACAAAATCTTCCCGAGCGGGCTCTGTTGCCCCGGGAGCCTCGCTCTCTGCCGGCACCTGGCTGACATCCGGCGCCACCGCATCCTCATTGGGGCTTTCCTTTGCACAGCCTGTCAGCAATGAAAGAATCATCAGCGCCGCAAGTGTATAAGCAAGAATACGATTTTTCATTATTAACACCTCACATTTTGATTATTATAAATCAGGAACAAAAATCCTGATACTGTCATTTTTAAAGCTGTGGATCTCCACGTCCACTCCATAGAGTTTCCTTATCAGCTCTTGGTTAATCGTCTCCCTGGGGGAGCCCAGGGCAAGTACCTGGCCGTCAAGGATAGCCAGTATTCTGTTGGCGTACATAAACGCCTGGTCGGGGCTATGTGTGGATTCAATTATCGTATAGCCCTCTTCCGCCAGGGACTTAATCTCCGCCATAACCCTAAGCTGGTTGCCATAGTCAAGGTTTGACGTGGGCTCATCCATAATCAGCACCTTCGCCTCCTGGACCAGGGCCCGGGCAATTAGGGTAAGCTGGCGCTCCCCGCCGCTTATTTGGGTGTAGCCTCTGTTTCGCAGATGGGATATTTTAAGCCGCGCCAAAGCTTTGTCCGCCAGGTCAAGCTGTCTTTTCCCCGGTGAGGAAATACTGGATACCTGGGCCATTGTTCCCATCAGCACCATGTCAAAGACGCTATAATTAAAGGCGGGATAATGGGATTGGGGGATATATGCCACACGCCTTGCCAGCTCTCTGGCGCTCATGTCCCTTGTGCTTTCCCCATTTATGAGTGTCTCGCCCTTATATTCACGCAAAAGGCCCAGCATACAGCGGAAAAGGGTGCTTTTGCCCACGCCGTTGGGTCCCAGAACCGCCATAAGCTCCCCATCATTTGCGGTGAAACTCACGTCCTTCAGTACATGGTTGTCGCCGTAGCTGAAGCTTAAATTGTTTACCTGTATGCTCAATACCTTTCACCTTCTCTGGTAATCAAATATATAAAGAAGGGCGCCCCGATAAATGCCGTCAATATGCCTATGGGTATCTCCATGGCAAGCAGATTACGGGAAACATTGTCCACCAACAGCAGGAATATGGCACCCAATATCATGGAAGCAGGCATAAGGTGCTTGTAGTTATTGCCCACCATCCTCCTGGCGAAATGGGGTATTACAAGGCCAACCCACCCTATCATGCCGCTGACGGATACGCTGGCAGCAGTAACAAGAGTGGCGCAGATTATCACTATGGTCCGCAAAGCTGCCGCGTTTACGCCCATGGTGCGCGCCTCGTCATCTCCCAAGGTGAGCACATTAATGCGCCAGCGCAGCAAGAGCAGTGGAATCAGGCCGCCAGCCATGGGGAATACCGCAAACAGCAGCTCGCCGCGTTTTGTCCCCGCCAGGCTGCCCATAAGCCAATAGGTAATAGCGGGCAGCTGGTTTGAGGGGTCCGCCACCAGCTTAACAAAGGAGGTCGCGGCGGAAAACAGAGAGCTAATCATTATGCCGGAGAGTATCAGACCCAGCACTTTTTTACCCCTGCTTCTCTCCCCGATAAATATTACAAGCGCAACCGTCATAAGGCTGAATACGAAGGCTGATATTATTACCGTCCAACTGTTTCGGTTAAAAAGAATGGCAAGGGCCGCTCCAAAGGCCGCTCCCGAGGAGGCGCCCAGAATATCCGGCGCCGCCATGGGGTTCTGTAAAACACCCTGATACGCGGTGCCTGCCGCAGAAAGGCAGCACCCCACAAGACAGGCCAATAGTATGCGGGGTAGGCGTATATTAAACAGCACCAGCTCCATCGTGTCGTTCCAAAATGGCTCCACCGTGAAAACTTTGGACAGCAGTATTCCCAGCAGCTCTCTCGGGGGCACGGGATAGCGCCCCAGCATAAAAGAAAGTATAACAGCGCCAACAAGCAATATGAAAAGAATCAGCACCACTGTGCCATAGGGGAGTTTCTTCCTTTTTTTCATACCCATTTCTTTCCAGCTTGGGCAGGGCCTGCCCAAGCTTATTTTTCATTCCGGTAAAAATAAAAAGGCTGTTTTGAAGTACAAAACAGCCTTGCATACCACAAGTAATAAGATACCTTTAAATAAAGGTCATCTCAGAGTTTTGTCTCCTTCTCAAACACGGAAAGGCTGTATCGTTTCCAACATCAACCCCACAAGCTTAGCGCTTTAAGCGCCGCTTGGGCCAGACGATCATAGGCAAAGCCCTTAGATCGCAAGGCACGGAAACTATTAACTTTTCTGAAAAGAGGATAACAGATTTGGACGTATTTGTCAAGTAGTTGGCTTTCCGCAAAGTCTCCGTAATTGTAATCCACATAGCGGGAATAGGTAATCACCTTGCCGCTATTTCCAGTTTCAAAAATATTGAGGTTAGCGCAATGCCTAAAAGCTCTGCTGACGAATCGTTTTCGCTTGCTATCGCAATTCTTATCATTGTTTTATCGCCCGCTTAAAGCGCGCGCTTTATTATACGCTTTATATTTCTTCCAATATTTTTGCCACAGGCTCAAGCCAATTGCCGTCAAAGAGTTCTATCATGCCCTTATCGCAGGCCGCTGAAATCCTCGTCAATCGGCAGTTTCGCAAGAACTTTTAGATTATGCTCATCTGCAATTTCATCAATATGGCTTTCACCGAAAATTTTGTGTTCCTTACCGCAATCCGGGCATTCAAAATAGGACATGTTTTCCACCAGGCCGATAATGGGTATGTCCATCATCTCAGCCATTTTAACAGCCTTGGATACAATCATGGATACAAGTTCCTGAGGCGAGGTTACAACAATGATCCCATCAACAGCAATGGATTGAAATACAGTAAGGGGAACATCGCCGGTGCCCGGTGGCATATCGATGAACATGAAATCCACATCGCTCCAGATAACATCCGTCCAGAACTGCTTAACCGCGCCGCCGATAACCGCCCCCTCCAGATAACTGGGTCGGCATCGTTTTTCAAAAGTAAATTTACAGACATGATATCAATACCAGTCCTGGTTTTAACTGGGAGCAGGCCGTATACATTGACTGAAGCTTTGTGTTTCCGGAGCCGCTTCATTAATTGCAAAGCCCCTGCAGACCCCCCCCCGCCTGAAAGTGGGACCCGGGCCTGAACCGAGGCCAGGACCGCCATAACTTACTACATTGGCGCCCTTGCAAAACCCGGAACCTCTTCCGGTCATTGGTCCGGCGCCCAAAGGTCCAGTTCCATCTCTCCCGGGAATACCGCTAACTTCCTCAAGGTTATTGACATTTGTCATTTATGTCTAATACTATACCCGTTTACGATCAATAACCATTTTAAAATATGTAAATGAGCTTTTTTATAATTCAGTGGAATTTGAAAAAATTGTATCATTTGTGTTATTATATTAATATATTCATAACTGTAATTCAATTATTGGATATTTGGGAAAATGAAAACGATACTGTTTATTGTTCCTGTTGGGGCATTTCATTAACTGGAGATACAGGATAACGAGGTGTTTTATAGTCAATCTCCATAGTAAATTCTACTACTGCATACAAATATAAAACTATGCCGCAAGGTCAATCAAAAGCGGTATTTAGGAATTTGGAAATGCTCCTTCTTGGCTGTTATCAGCTCGTTTTTATCAAGTAAAAATCCCGGGTCAGGCCAATCCCCGTTTTTTTACGCTATCTATTGCAAAAACTTTTTTAGAATTATTAGAAAGGGTGATGGAATGCATATTTCAATCCACGGTGCCGGTCATGCGGGCACTGCGGTAGCGGCGGACCTAAGTCTGCGGGGTCATGAAGTGCCCCTGATTAAAACATCTCGTGCTACGCATGACGGCAATTTTAGTTTTCTTCTTGGGAACGGCGGCAGGATTTGCCGAGCTGTCCTGCATAATCCTAAGCTCATTAGGAAAAGCTGTCTTACAACAAATCCTGCAAGGGGAGCAGGTGAATAATATGAAAACAAGGAGAATAAATCAAGCCGGAAGCTGGGAAAAGTTATGCCGTTCCATTTATCAAAAAGTTGATCTTTTTAATGAGGCGAGAAAGGCACGAAAAGCCTGTCGGCGCCAACTGGCGACTATTAAAGGCGGCTACCGGGGCAGCAATCATCTTTACCGCTCCCAAGTTCTTTCCTTTTGGAAAAAGTACGGTATTAAGCCAAAGAAAATGTGGTATGACCTGTATTGCTTCAAGGATGAAAAGTACGATCCACGCTACATACCCGAGGATATTTATTGGCAAAAAATCTACCCTGCGTTTAACAAGCCCAGTTTTCGCCATGCCTACACTGATAAATGCTTTTATAAGCAGCTTTTTCCTTATTTAAAACAGCTGCGAACCATTATAAAAAACAGTAATAATTGTTTTTTTGATGGTTACGGAAATATTATTAGTTTCGCTCAGGCAAAGTTCCTTTTGGAGTCTGAGGACAGGTTTGTTATTAAACCCGCCATATACAGCGGCGAAGGTGTAGATATATTTTTCTATGAAAAAGGCACCGATAACATAAATTTTGAGGACTTGTTAAAATCCTATGGTACTGAATATATCGTTCAGGAAGTCGTCTCACAGCATGAAGTTTTGGCGTCCATACACAAGGAATCAATAAATACCATACGGGTTATATCATTTTTATTCCAAGGCGAGGTTCATATTTCTTCCGCCATCCTTCGTATGGGTGTGGGGGGTTCGCGCCTTGATAATGTTTCCGCCGGTGGTCTTGCCTGCCCCATTTTTCCTGATGGAAGGCTTGCAATGGAGGCGATAAACAGGCGCTCACAATGGACGACGAGCCACCCGGGCGGAACCATCTTTGCTGATATCATAGTTCCTTCATATGACCGGGTTTTAGAGTCTGTCCGCAGGGCGCATAGGGACATTCCCCACTTCCGGATTATCGGCTGGGATTTTTGTATTGACCAGGATGGAGACCCGGTATTAATCGAATACAATGGCGCTCCCGCAATGAATCAGGTAAGCTGCGGCCCGCTCTTTGGGGATCTTACAGAGTCGGTGTTGAATGCGATATTTTTAAATGAAGACGAGTTTACTAATATCAATTTTGAAATAGAAGGGGTGTTAAATTGAATATATCCATTTTAGGCGCCGGTAATGGCGGTACGGCGGTAGCCGCAGAATTAAGCTTGAAAGGTCATGAGGTGACATTAATCAAGACATCCAACGCCATGCATGACCGGAATTTTAACTTTCTTTTAGAACATGGTGGCGTGGTTAATCTTATCGAAAACGGTGAAACGAAAGTTGCGAGAATCAAACGCGTAACCAGGGATATATCTCTTATCAGCGAAAGTAACATTGTTATCGTTTACATACAGACAAATTATCATGAAGATCTGATTAAACGCATAAAGCCTAATCTTCGGGACGGCCAAATCCTTCTGTTAAACCCCGGCTATCTTTCTACCTCATATGTGCTGAAGCATTGCTCAAACATCGACTTGACCATAGTCGAAGCGCAAAGTTCTTTTCTGGATTGCAGAATCAGTGAACCGGGAACTATAAGAATTGGCTTTCGAAATGTGCGCAACCCACTGGGCATATATCCCGCAAGCCGTACGAAAGATGCCCAAGAGAAGCTGGACAAGCTTGGTTTTCCCTTTGTATATCTTCCCTCTGTAATTGAAGCGGGACTTCATAACCCCAACCTGATTGTGCATACTGTGGGCGCTATTATGAGTATTCCCCGTATTGAAAAGACCAAAGGTGATTACTGCATGTATCACGAGGTTTTTACCCCCAGTGTTTGGCGTATTCTTGAGGCGCTGGACAGCGAGAAGATGGACGTAATGGAGAAACTGGGATGTGAGCGCCTTTCCTACGTGGAAGCCTGTAAATATCGTAATACCCTGGATGACAGCCGGGACGCTAAAGAAGTTTTCTTTTGGTATGCCGGCATGCCCACACGGGCAAAGGGACCCGTTGTAGTTGATTCCAGATATATTTCAGAGGATGTGCCCCAGGGGCTGGTCCTTCTTGAAACTTTTGGTTTAAAGTATAATGTAAAGACCCCTATTTGCACCGCGTTAATTAATATTGCGTCCGCCGCTCTTGGCCGCGACCTGCGCCTGGAGGGCAGGACAATAGAAAGACTGGGAGATGATATACTGGAAGGTATTTTACAGGATAAAAAAAGTGCCCGGATTAACCAGGACAAGCTGTAATAGCTGCGTTTTATTCATGAATATATTGATAACGGACCATGGGCTCACCGATTCCGCCTTATCGGGAAGTCCGGCAACGATTATAACCTTTTTTGCGGATTTACAAATGGGTATTATTTAGCGCCGGCGGGAGATTTTACTTCATCTTCCTTTGGAAGCGGCCTTACCTTATTCCAGGGAAAAACATCCTCATACGTTGGAATGACAAAACAGACAAGCCTCTGTAAGGATGGAAGCGGCTTGTCTTTGACAGTACTTATTCCGAAACAGGACTATGACAGATGGGTAGCAGATGATACGCTGCGGATCGTATTGCTTGTTCTGCTCCTTCTGACGGCCACAATTGGATGCTGTTATTTCTTTGCCCTCAGGTATCTGTCACCGATAACAGAAAATCTCCAAAAGAGAATTTGCAAAGCGTATCGGAGTTTCCGAGAATTATGTTTACACGCTGACCGGAGATACAAATAAATTTGCCACACTCTCGCCCTCCCTTGCAAAAGTCATTGCTTTTGAGTTTGGATGCGATGCCGATTGGATATTGCACGGAGATGAAAAATAGATCAACCGATAAAAATGCCGTCCAAAGAAGGACTGCTTGTGAGTTTTTACGATAGGGGTCTCTTACGATAAAGTTAGAAACATACTTGGCAAGCAGGGCACGGCGGTACCCACTCGTGCAAAATTTATAAGCTCCTGCCGAAGCAGGAGCCTATAAATCGCTTGTCTGGGAAACATCCCCGAACCCCTTTAACACAGATTTCATCTGTGGCTACGCATCGTTCCGACGCTGACTGGAGCACGGTCATTCACGACCGTGCTCTTTCTCTTTGCGTTTCTCTCGTTCCTCAAGGTCTCGCAATTCCTCATAGTTTGCCTTGTGAACGCTAAGGTCCCGAAGCTAAACATAAATAGAAGGTTATAATATGGAGGGGATCAGAAGTAATTTTAGAAGAAGAGGTGCTCAAAATGAAAGTAGTATATGAAAGAACATATGAAGATGGACGGAGAGTGAGGGTAATTAATCCAGGAACCGAGAAAGAATTAGAAGAAGTTCTCTATCGTTATCTACATTACTTATATTTCAATGCTAAGTAAAAGCTGTAATTGATAGCGGATTCTTTGAACAATGAAGAATCAAAAAAGGAGGCATAAGCCTCCTTTACTTATATTTTTATAGCCATATTAACCGTTCCATATTGTTACTACTGTATGTACGGTGCTTTTGCTAATGCCGAATTGTTTTGCAGCCGCGCGCACCGTAGCTTTGTTTTCTATGATGTATTCTGCCAATTCGCAGGCGCGCTCCTCGATGTTAGCCCTCACATCCATCACTCCCGACATATATTCCGTAAAACATCTTATGCCGGAATACAATGTTGTATGCTACGACGGGAGGCAATGGCCAAGCAATATAAGGATTTTTTGATGTTATAATACTGCCCTAAATTACATTTCTAATAAAAATAAGCCTTTCCGTTAATATCGATAAGACAAGATGTTGTAATAACTTCCCATGTATTTATTAATCCGGAATCGTCATTGTCGATAACAAAAGTAATAGAACCAAGGGGATAGGTTAATTGTTCCCCTCTGGATGTGGTAAAAACAATATCATTTACTTCAAAAGCTCCGACTTCCTTTGGAGTATAGGTCAGATATACGGAATATGCCCGATATCCATTTTCCATTGGTATATCCTAAGGTTCTGCCTTTAACTGGGATGAAATCTTCTCTGATGATATTTCCTCAAAATTAACATTAACAGGGGTAAAAACAGGATTTTGTTGATGATTTTAGCTCTACGTTATGATAAAATATACCAGTATAACACCATATTAGACATGAGCGTAATCCCAGTTACTCCTGCATCCATTGATTAAATTCAATAGATAAAATTTGGAAAGGAGAAAAAGACAAAATGGGCGTTAAGAACATCCATCTGGGCCCCACTCTCCCGGGTTTCCTGTCTCCAAATGTGGCGAAGGTTTTGGTGGAGAAGTTTGGAATTGCCGGTATAGACACCGTAGATTCCGACATTGAATTGTTTATGGCCGGATAGACGGCAAAAACCCCGCCGGCAGCTGCCTTCATGCCGGCGGGGTTACTTTTAATAGCTGTAGTGTTCTTCCTGTTCTTCTGCGTCCCGCCTTGTCACATGTACCGTGCCATGAGGGTGCTGGGGAGGTGCGTATATGGAGTACAGCTTCAGAGGCACACGGCCTGTATTGATTAGATTATGCCATGTTCCGGCGGGTATTACAATTGCATAATCGTCCCGGACCCGTCTTTGGAAATCCAGCTTATCCTTACTTTTTCCCATCATAACAATTCCCCAGCCCTGTTCAATACGCAAGAACTGGTCCAGGTCCGGATGAATTTCCAATCCGATTTCTTCACCGGGCTTTATGCTCATCAGGGTGAGCTGTAAATGCGTTCCTGTCCATAAGGCAGTGCGAAAGTAGCGGTTTTCCAATGTCGCGTTTTCAATATTAATAACAAAGGGGTAGTCTCCATAATCATTTAATCGGCTTGCATGCATCCAATAACTCCTATCGTTCATAGGACAGCATGGGTTAAAATAATTTCTCATATATTTCTTTCCTTTCTTGATTCATCACTAATATAGTATGCTTTCAGGGAGAAAGTTGCTTTTAATTGCCTCTTATGCCGCCCCTTTTTGTATTAATTGACATTGTTATCCGGTAATGATATTTTTACTTGAAAGAGCTGAAGTAAGTTTTTTAAGAATATAAACCGGGGAGTTTTAAATGAAAAACATAGGAATGATAGTGGCCATTGAAATTGATGCGGTGATGGATAAATTTGGAATGCCGGTTCAAGAACTGCAATTTACAGGTTATACGGTGTTCCAGTATAAGTTGGGAGAACACAATTTGTTTGTCATCAGCAGCGGCGTAGGGCAGATTGCCGCAGCCATGGCAACACAGTTTTTAATATCCAAGCTCAATGTTGATTTTATTGTGAACTTCGGCGTCGTAGGCGGGTTGACGCAGGAAATGACGCTGACAAAAACCTGCATCGTGGAAAGCGTTGTCCACTATGATTTTGATACCTCTGATATTTATGACTGCTGTGTCGGAAGATATCCGGATTATCCCAGCGTTTACATACCTACAACAAAAGAAATCGTGGACAAGGCCATAGAAATCGAGCCCACGTTAAAGAAAGTAATCTGCGCCTCCGGCGATAAATTCATTTCCTCAAAAGAGAAAAAAGAAGGACTGCATGATATGTTCAATGCGGATATTTGCGAAATGGAGGCGGCGGGAGTTGTCCTAACCTGCAACAGAAACAAGGTTCCCTGCATGCTTATAAAAACCGTATCCGACAGCGTCGAAGGCGGGGCGGAGGAGTTTAAAAACACGATAAACGAATCCGCACGAATATGTTTGGAGCTGACAACCAAGATTATTAAAAAGATTTAAAAGGCAGAGCAGATACAAAAAGCCCCCCAAACAATATGTTCGGGGGGTTATTTATTTTACCGATTATTCTATTGACTTGCAATACGCCTGGATGGCGCAAAATATCCTCTGCACTCAGTGGGGTTATTTGGGCGCCACCCCGGGCCAGATTGACTTTTTACACTACGGTGCCATTCATATCTGGCCAGCGGAAAGGTGTATATACCAAAGCAGATGGATTACCGCCACATGGCAGATGAGAAATACGGTTATATTCACCCCTGCTATTCTTTCCCCTTGTCCGACCTGGTAATAGTGGTACCGCCGTCAAAATGATTTCAGTGGAATAACAAATGGGCATGGTTTTCCATTCAGATGGGGCCATGCCCATCTTGTTGCATGGGGAAAACAATAAGGATGCTGCCTATTGCATAAATGCATAAAAAGCGTTAGGCTGGATACGAAAAAGCTTTTTTGGGGAGGCTTGCCTATGAAAGGCGTAATAATAGGAGACATTGTCGGGTCCATTTACGAATTTGACAATTACCGGGCGGAGGACTTCCCGCTTTTTAGAGAGGACTGTTTTTTCACCGACGACACCGTAATGACCATTGCCGTGGCGGAAGCGCTGATGAATACCAGGGGAGATTCTGATGTGCAGATTCTTGCTGCATTGACAGAGAAAATGCAGTTCTACGGCCGGCGCTATCCCAACAGGGGATATGGCGCTAGATTTGGCGAATGGATTAATAGTGACACTCCGAGGCCTTATGGATCCTGGGGAAACGGCGCCCCAATGCGCTGCTCCGCTGCAGGTTGGCTTGCTTCATCCGTTGAAGAAGCAAGGCATTTGGGAAGCCTGACCGCCATGCCCACGCATAACCACCCCGAGGGGATTAAGGCCGCCGCGCTGACCGCGGAGCTAATTTTCCGCGCCAGAAAAGGAGAGGACATAGCGGCCCTCCGGGAGCGGGCCGCCCGGGAGTACAACCTGCCTGAGATAGATAAAATCCGCAGTACATACAGGTTTGATGTGTCCAGCCAGGGCACCATGCCCGTTGCCCTTTCCGCGTTCTTTGAAAGCACCTCCTTTGAGGGCGCAATCCGCAAAGCGATTTCTGCGGGCGGCGACAGTGACACCATTGCCGCCATCGCAGGAGGCATAGCGGAGGCTTATTACGGAGTACCGGACAGCATTTGGCAGCAGGCGGCAGGATACCTTGACCCGAAACTACTGGCGGTAGTTGAAGAGTTTTATAAAATACTGAAATAGACAAAAGCGTGCGTTCCAAATACCGCAGAACGCACGCTTTTGACATCTTGGATGTTTCCCGATTAAAGGTGCCAAATGAAAAAATCTTGGCATCTTAGTATTAAAACTATTGCCGGTAAGTGGCCAGAAATTCTTTCAACCTTGTCATGGACTCTCGGAGGATGTTGATTTCGGGCAGATACACAATTCTGAAGTGGTCGGGGTTGGGCCAGTTAAAGCCGGTTCCTTGCACCAGAAGAACCTTTTTGCTCCTGAGAAAATCCAGAACAAAACTCTCGTCATCGGTTATATTGAAACGTTTTGTGTCTATTTTGGGGAACACGTAAAAAGCCGCCTTGGGTCTGACCAGCGAAATCCCGTCAATTGAGGACAGGGCGTTGCAGATGAATTCACGCTGTTCATAAATTCTCCCGCCTGGCTTTAATAGAGCCTGTGTATCCTCGTTCCGGTTCAGGGCGGCCTTAATGGCGTACTGTGCCGGCACGTTGGAGCAAAGGCGCATGGAGGCCAGCACGTTCAGGCCGTCGATATAATCCTTTGCTCTGGTTTTATCACCGGAAAGGCACATCCAGCCGCAGCGATAACCGCATACTAGGTGGGATTTTGACAGGCCGTTCATGGTGATGACAAACAGGTCCGGAGCCAAAGAGGCAATAGACGTGTGGGTATGGCCGTCCATTACCAGGCGGTCGTAAATCTCATCGGCAAAAATAATTAAATTATGCTCCCGGGCAAGGGCCACAATCTGCTGCAGTATGTCCGCGCTGTATAATGCACCGGTGGGATTGTTGGGGTTTATCACCACGATGGCCTTGGTACGGCCGGTGATTTTCCTGCGCATGTCGCCAATGTCGGGCATCCATTCGGAGGCCTCATCGCAGATATAGTGGACAGCCCTGCCGCCCGCCAAAGTTGCCGCAGCCGTCCACAGGGGATAGTCGGGGGAGGGAACGAGGATATCGTCCCCGTCATCCAAAAGGGCCTGCAAGGACATTGTAATGAGTTCGGACAGCCCGTTGCCCGTGTAAATGTCATCGGGCGTAACCCCTTCTATGCCCTTACTTTTGTAGTATTCCGCAATGGCTTCACGGGCCTCCAGTATGCCTTTGGAATCACTGTAGCCTTCAGCGACGTGTAAATTTTCGCTGACGGTAGCAAGCAGTTTCTCCGGCGCCCGGAAACCAAAGGGGGAGGGATTGCCTATGTTCAGCTTTATTATCTTTTCGCCCCTGGCCTCCAGCGCCATGGCGGCGTCCAGCACCGGGCCCCGGACGTCGTAACGTACATTATTCAGCTTTTGGGACTTTCGAATTGTTTTCACCTTGCATTCCTCCAAAAAACAAACGCCCTAAACATTTTATAAAATGTTTAGGGCGAACATATTGTCCGTGGTACCACCTAAATTCGGGATAATCCTATCCCGCACTCTGCCGGTACTTGAGCAGGCTCGCATACCGCTTCCCTGTAACGGGAGAAACCCGGAGGAGCGTACTTGGCAGTTGCCTTTCCGTCCACGGCTCAAAGGCGGCTTCGGCGCTTTCCTCATGAGGCCTTGCACCAGCCGGCCCCTCTCTGCGTTTCGTACGGCGCTTACTACTCCTTATCATAGCCTGTGTCGCAGTATCTGCTTTTTTATCGATTATAATTCCGCTCAGTTAAAAAGTCAATTGTTTTTTTAAATTAACTATCATATTAAATGAACATACTTATTATATTATATAGTTTATATAGTTGTCCCTGCTACAGCGGAACCAAGATGTTCCTGCTTATTGCGATAAACTGTCGTGTTTACGGGGCATTATTGACCTTTTTTTGAGATTGGAGTAGAATATGCGGGTACAAGTTAAAGGCGGGAAAGTTATCGGGGCGACCTGAAAAGACTTTCCCGGGCCTGTTTTATCGCGTCACAAAAGATTTCTATCTCTTCCCGGGTGGTATAGCGGGAAAGGCTTACCCTTATTGCCCCGTCTATTATTTCGTTTTTCAGCCCCATGGCCTCCAGCACATGGCTTCTGGCTCCTCTTTTGCAGGCGGAGCTTTTGGATATATATATCCCCTTAGCCTCCAGGAAGTTCATCAGAACCTCGCTTCTGTATCCCGGCAGGGAGAGGCTTATAATATGGGGGGCACCGCCGCCAATTACCATAAGGTCGGGGTTTTCTGAGGTGAGCCTTCTGATTGCCAACTGCCGGAGACTGTTCATATGTTCTATGGACTGCTCCATAAGCTCTCTGCCTGTCCGGACAGCCTCGCCAAAGGCGCAAATCTGGGGTAGGCCTTCCGTGCCGGAGCGATATCCCCTTTCCTGGCCGCCGCCGAAAATTATGGGCGCCAGTTTCAGGCCCCTCCTGACGTACAGAGCGCCCACGCCTTTTGGAGCGTGTATCTTGTGACCGCTGACGGATATCAAATCCACTCCCAGAGTTTTGGCCGAAAAGGGTACTTTCAGAAAAGCCTGTATGGCGTCCGTGTGGAGCAGGGCCGGGGAGCCCGAATTTTTTATCTCCCCCGCTATGGCGGCAATGTCCGTAATGGCTCCGGTCTCGTTGTTTACCATCATCAGGGAGACAAGTATCGTGTCCTCCCTCAGGGCTTCCGCCACGGAGCGGACCGAAATGCTGCCGTCGTCTTCCGGAACCAGCCGAGTGACTTCAAAGCCTCTGGACTCCAGCTCGTCCACAGCCTTCCGCACTGCGTCGTGCTCCGCCATGGAGCTGATAATGTGCCGTCCCCGGCGGCGCATGCTCTCCGCCCCGGCAAGTATTGCCCAGTTGTCGGATTCCGTCCCCCCGGAGGTGAAAAATATCTCCCCGGGGTCAGAGGCTCCCAGGGCGTTGGCCAGTTGATCTCTGGCCGTGTCAAGAGCCGATTTTGCGACACGCCCCATTGTATGGGAGGAACTGGGATTGCCGTAGTTTTCAGTCATTATCTCAAGGGCGGCTCTGGCCGCTTCCGGGCTTACCCGTGTGGTAGATGCGTTGTCAAGATAGATTTCCATGGTATTTTGCATAGAATATACACCAAGCCTTTAGGTGACGGGCGCCAAACCCGCACCAAAATTCAAGGCGGATTTCCGCCATTTGGGATTATATCTCAATCCAAACGTTATTACAAGGAAATTGACCATGAAGTACTCGATTACCACCCTAGGTTGCAAGGTAAACCAATATGAAACCCAGGCCATAGAGACCATGCTGCAGGAGCGGGGCTACAACCCTGCCCAAGAGGACGGCAGCGCGGACGTGGTCATAATCAACACATGCGCTGTTACCGCAGAGAGCGGGCGCAAATCGCGGCAGGCCATCCGCCGACTGAAGAGCCGCAATCCCGGTGCAGTGGTTGCGGTCTGCGGCTGCTTTTCCCAGGTCAGCCCTCAGGAGATGGTGGAGCTTGGCGCGGATATAGTTTTCGGTAGCGGCGACAGAAAGAAGTTGGTGGAGGAAATCCATCGCCTTGTTAAGGAGAGGAAGAACAGGACCAGCACCGAACCTGCTCCGGTCTGCTCTGTTGATAACCCCTTTAAACGCCAAGGTTTTGAGAAGCTGCCGGCCGGCTCCGTATCGGGCCGCACCCGGGCCATGCTTAAAATTCAGGATGGCTGCGACAACTTCTGCACCTATTGTGTCATACCCTATGCCAGGGGCAGGGTGCTCAGCCTGCCTTTGGAGGAGGCCGCGGCCCAGGCAGCGGCCTTGGAGTCGGAGGGTTACAGGGAACTTGTTATCACCGGAATTGAAATAGCCTCCTACGGCAAGGATTTTAGAAACGGTGTCGGCCTTGCGGATGTGGTGAAGGCAATAGCCCGGGCTGCCCCGGGGCTACGCCTGCGCCTGGGCTCATTGGAGCCTACAATAATTACCCGGGAGTTTTGCCGCCGTCTGGCGGCCGCGGGCAAGGTCTGCCGTCACTTCCATCTCTCCCTGCAGAGCGGCTGTGACGAAATACTGCGCCGTATGGGCCGGAAATATGATACTGCCCGCTTTTTTAAGGCGACGGAGCTGCTGAGGGAATACTTTCCCCGCTGTGGGCTTACCGCCGACCTGATTGTGGGTTTCCCCGGTGAAACGGAGGAGCAGCATGCCTCCACTTTGGAATTTATCCAAAAATGCAGCTTTTCCTCCATGCATATCTTCCCATACTCCGTACGGCCAGGTACCAAGGCCGCTAAAATGGAGGGGCGTCTGAGCCGGGTGGTAAAGACAAAAAGGGCTGCCCAGGCCCAGGCTGTGGCCGACGCCATGGAGATTGCCTTTTTGGAATCCTGCATCGGGGATACCCTCCCCGTACTTTTTGAGACGGAGGCGGAGGGCATTTGCATCGGACACGCGGACAATTATTGCCAGGTGTCCGTCCCAGGCAGAGACCTTCGCGGACTTGTAAAAAACGTGAAAATTGAAGGGCTTAAAGATAAAATACTTGTAGGTTACACAGTTTGATTTTTCTTTATTAAAGTGTTATGGTTATAACTATAAGGCTCAGCGCAGGGCGGCATATATGCCCCGCCCTGCGTTGGTGCTTATAAAATTTTATGGGGGTAAAGACCATGACTAGAGACAAGACCTATAACTTTTCCGCCGGTCCCTCCGTCCTGCCGGACGAGGTGCTGCATCGCGCAGGCAAGGAGATATCTAATTACGGCGGTTCCGGTATGTCTGTCATGGAGATGAGTCATCGCAGCAGCGTCTTTCAGGAAATATTCGATTCCGTGAAGGTCAAGCTGAAATCGGCCCTTTCCGTGCCGGATAGCCACGAAATACTGTTTCTCCAAGGTGGGGCTTCGCTCCAGTTTTCCATGGTGCCCATGAACCTCATGGGCGAAAATGGCAGCGCTGACTATGCCGTTACCGGCCACTTTTCCAATGTTGCCGCCAGGGAGGCAAAAAAATACGGCACGGTAAATATTTCCGCTTCCTCTGAGGCGGAGGGGCATACATATATCCCCTCCCAATCCCAGCTTGTTCTTGATCCGGGGGCTTCCTATTTTTATTATTGCTCCAACAACACAATTTACGGCACAGAGTGGAAATACGTTCCCGAGACGGGAGATGTCCCTCTGGTCTGCGATATGTCCTCCAATATATTATCCAAGCCCATAGACGTATCCAAATACGGCATTATTTTCGCCGGCGCTCAGAAAAACATGGCCCCTGCCGGGCTGACGGTGGTTATCATTGATAAATCCCTGGCCGGCCGCGAATTACCGTACACCCCGCTGATGATGGGTTATAAACTGATGATAGACAAAGATTCCATGTACAACACGCCTCCCTGCTGGAACATTTATATTCTCAGCCTTGTGCTGGACTGGCTGGAAGAGCAGGGCGGGGTTGCGGGCATGGAGGTTCTTAAATCCCAAAAAGCCGCTTTTGTTTACGACTTCCTTGACAACAGCCGGCTGTTTAGAAGCAGCGTAAGGCCCGATTCCCGCTCAGACATGAACATAACCTTCCACACGGGTGATCCCGACCTGGATGCGGTTTTCGCCAAGGAAGCAGCCGCCAGGGGCCTCTTGAATCTGAAAGGCCACAGGCTTGCCGGCGGTTTGCGGGCATCCATCTATAATGCCCAGCCCATGGAGGGCGTTGTTGCCCTGGTTGAGTTTATGAAAGAATTCGAGGTAAGACATCATGTATAAGATAAAAACGATGAACAAGATTGCTCCTGTGGGACTTGAAATACTTGATAAAGCAGGATACCAGATATCAGATAAGGAAGAAAACCCCGACGCCATTCTCGTGCGCAGTGCCAATCTCCACGAGTACGAATTTAACCCGGAACTGGTCTGCATAGCAAGGGCCGGGGCCGGCACCAACAACATCCCGATTCAGCGCTGCACCGAAGCCGGCATTGTGGTGTTTAACACTCCCGGGGCAAACGCAGACGCCGTTAAAGAGCTTTGCATTTGCGCGTTGCTCATGGCCTCCAGAGATATTCTGGGCGGAATTGAATGGGTGCGCAGTATAGCCGACAGGGGCGACGAGGTGGCCGGAATGGTGGAGCGGGGCAAATCCAGCTTCTCCGGTCCGGAACTTAACGGCAAAACCCTGGGCGTAATCGGCCTCGGGGCGGTGGGAGCCAAGATTGCCAACACCGCCGTGGCTCTGGGAATGGAGGTTTACGGTTATGACCCCTACCTTTCCGTTGACGCGGCCTGGCAGCTTTCCCGTTCGGTGAAGCACGCTCACGACCTGGAAACGATTTACAGGTACAGCGATTATATCACTATCCATGTACCTTATACTTCCGAGACCCACCACATAATAAATGCCGAGGCTATCAAGCAAATGAAGGACGGCGTGAGGATAATAAATCTTGCCAGGGGGGAGCTGGTCTGCGATGAGGATATACTGGCCGCCCTGGACACCACCAAGGTTGCCCGCTATGTTACCGACTTCCCCAATGGAGTTCTTGCCGGCGTGCCCAACGTGGTTCCCATTCCCCATCTGGGCGCCTCCACTCCCGAAAGCGAGGAGAAGTGTGCCATTATGGCCGCTAAAGAAATTCTCGATTATCTTGAAAACGGCAATATTACAAATTCCGTAAACATGCCGACTGTTTGCCTTGACCGTATGGGGGTTTCGCGCCTTTGCGTCATGCATAGGAACGTGCCCCGTATGATCCAGCGTTTTCTGGACCTAATCGGGCGTCAGGATATAAACGTGGAACACATGATAAACAAGCCCCGCGGGGAATATGCCTACACCATTATTGATACCGGCACTAAAATTAACGGAGCAATCACCGCGGGAATAAAGGCAATGGATGAAGTTTTTAGAGTCAGGGTGCTGTAAAGATTTTAGACAGGTTGTTTTTGAAACGTGAAAGGCACGGCAATTTGCCGTGCCTTTAGTTTTGTCATATTCTATTTCTGATTGCCCATGAGCAATACCATTACTGCCTTTTGGGCGTGGAGACGGTTTTCTGCCTGGTCAAATATCTCCACTGCGTGTTCCTCAAAGACCTTCGACGTGATTTCCTCGCCCTTGTGGGCGGGCAGGCAGTGGAGCACTATGGCTTCGGGGTCCGCAAGGGCCATGACTTCATCATTTACCTGATAGCTCCCGAAGGCGGCCCTGCGCTTTTCCGTTTCCTCTTCCTGGCCCATGGAGGCCCAGACGTCTGTATACACCACGTGGGCGCCTTTCACCGCCTCCGGGATGCTACTGGTACAGGCAAAGTCGCCGTTTTCCTTTGCCCAGGCCATGATTTCGGCGTCGGGTCTGTATTCCTCGGGACAGGCGATGCTGACACTCATTCCCATCTTTATGCAGCCCACGATAAGGCTGTTGGCTACGTTATTCCCGTCGCCTATAAAGCACAGTTTCAAATCCTTAAAGCTATGCTTGTATTCCCTGATAGTCATAAGGTCCGCCAGCACCTGACACGGGTGGGCGTAATCCGTCAGGCCGTTTATAACGGGTATGCTGCCATATTGAGCCAGCTTTTCCACCTCGGACTGGTCATAAGTACGTATCATAATGCCATCCAGATACCGGGAAAGAGTCCGGGCTGTGTCCTCAATGGATTCGCCCCTGCCCATCTGCAGGTCTCTGGAGCTTAAAAACAGGGCTGTCCCACCAAGCTGGTACATGCCCACTTCAAAGCTGACCCTTGTGCGGGTGGAACTCTTCTGGAAAATCATGCCCAGAGTCTTGCCCTTCAGAAGGGGGTGCTCTATGCCGTTTTTATTTTCATACTTCAGCTGGTCCGCCAGGTTAAGGATTTCGAGGATTTCGCCGGCGGACAGGTCGGACAGTTTTAACAGGTGTTTCATTGAGCAAGAACTCCTTTCAAAATTTCGATTCCTTCCCGGAGCTCATCCATGCCTATATTCAGGGGAGGCAGTAGGCGCAGCTTTTCGTGGGCGGTGAGGACTATGGCGCCCGCCTCAATGCAGCGGGCGGCGGCGGCTTTTGCGGGTTTATCTATGGAAATTCCAATCATCAGCCCCATCCCCGTCACGCCCAGGACGCCTTTAGCGCCTTTTAGGGCGTTTTTTATATATTCCCCCTTGGCCCGTACGGAGGCAAGAAACTCCTCGTCCAGCCTGGAAATGACGGATATGGCTCCTGCTGTGCAGACGGGGTTTCCCCCAAAAGTGCTGCCGTGGCTGCCGGGGGTGAGTGTGTCCTTCAGTTTTTCGCCCAGCAGGGCGGCGCCCATGGGCAGGCCCCCTGCAAGGCCCTTTGCCGTGGTGACAATATCGGGCTTAATTTCGTACTGCATATACGCATACAGGCTGCCGGTGCGGCCGTTTCCCGTCTGTACCTCGTCAATGATGAGGAGTATGTCCCGCTCCGCCGCCATTTCGGACACGGCGGCCACATAGTCCCTGTCCAGCGGTATTACCCCGCCTTCGCCCTGTACAAGCTCCATCATTATGGCGCAGACGCTGTCGTCACAGGCTGTTTTCATGGTTTCGAAATCGTTGGCCGGCACGTGGGCAAAGCCGGGCAAAAAAGGGTCGAAATCAACATGCAGGGCCTCCTGGCCCGTTGCGGAGAGGGTGGCAATGGTCCGGCCGTGGAAGCTGTTAATCAGACTCACTATCTTGCTGCGTCCCGGGCCGTACTTGTCGGAGGAGTATTTCCTGGCCGCCTTAATGGCGCATTCGTTGGCCTCAGCGCCCGAATTGCAGAAGAAGACCCGGCTCATGCCTGTTTTTTCGCAGAGCAGCTTTGCCAGCTTTGTCTGGGGTGCGGTGTAGTAGAGATTCGACATATGCTGGAGCCTGCCCAGCTGCTCCGTCACGGCGGCCACCCAGTGGTCGTCCGCCATGCCAAAACTGCAAACAGCAATGCCGCTTCCCAAATCGATATATCTTTTTCCATTCTCGTCGTAAACGACGGCCCCTTTGCCCCGGTCCGCCACAAGGTCAAACCGAGCATAGGTGTTGGCTATATAGTTTTGGTCAAGATTTTTTGTGTCCACGGAACCAGCCTCCTTAATAATGAGCGCAAGGGCGGCGTTATACGAACATGGTGCCGATACCCTCGTCGGTGAGAACTTCTATGAGTATGGAGTGGGGAATGCGCCCGTCAATGATGAAAACTTTCTTTACGCCCCGGCGTATGGCCTCAATGCAGCAGTTTACTTTGGGTATCATGCCGCCCGATATGACGCCGTCCCGGATTAGCTGTGGCGCGTCGCTGACATTGAGCTTGCTAATTAGGGATTTGGGGTCGTTTTTATCCCGCAGCAGTCCCGCAATGTCCGTCATGTTGATTAAGCTTTCGGCTTTGAGGGTGCCCGCAATGCGGGCGGCTGCGGTGTCGGCATTTATGTTGTAGCAGTTGCCTTCCCTGTCAAAACCCACGGTGGATATAACAGGGATATAGCCCTTTTCCAGCACGTCCAGAATGGGCTGGGTGTTGACATTCACAATGTCCCCCACAAAGCCCAGCTCTTCGCTCATTTTCCGAGCTTCTATCATCTGGCCGTCTATGCCGGAAAGCCCGATGGCCCTACCCCCGATGTTGCCTATGAGGTTAACCAGGTTCTTGGAAATCTTTCCGGCCAGAACCATCTGCACCACCTGTGCCGTCTCCTGGTCCGTTACGCGCAGCCCGCCTATAAATTCGGTCTTTTTGCCCATCTTATTTAGGGCCTCGTTAATCTCCGGCCCGCCGCCGTGGACAAGAACCGCTTTGACGCCTATGAGGCTGAGGAGCACAATATCCCCCATGACGGCCCGCTGCAGGCCCTCGTTTACCATGGTGCTGCCGCCGTATTTGATGACGATTATTTTGTTGTTATACTGCTGTATATAGGGCAGGGCTTCAATCAGCACCTTCGCCCGCTGGGCAGTGGTCAGTTCGTTTTCCATGCTTTTCCTCCAGAATAACCCGTAATCAGGAACGGTAGTCGCCGTTTATCCTTACATAGTCGTAGCTCAGGTCGCAGCCGTAGGCCGTGGCGCCGGCCTTCCCGTCGCCTAAGGTAACGGCTATGGTGACCTCGTCCTGGCTGAGTATTTTTTTCGTCTGTTCCTCGGAGAAGGGGATACCCCTGCCGTTTCTGCACACCTCCACCTGCCCGGCGGGGGAGGAGAAACTCAAAGCCACCTTATCCACATCCACCTGAACCCCCGCGTATCCTATGGCGCAGAGTACCCTGCCCCAATTGGCATCGGCGCCGAACATGGCGCATTTCACCAGAGGGGAGCGGATAATGGCCTTGGCTATGCCGACGGCGGCGGCCTTGGAGGCGGCCCCGTTTACGGTGCAGCGAATGAGTTTAGTGGCACCCTCTCCGTCCCTGGCTATACTCCGGCATAGGGCGGATGTAATCCGGCTCAGAGCGGACTTAAACGTTTTATAATCTTCACCTTCCGAGTCAATCTGGGGATTTCCCGCAAGGCCGTTGGCCAGTATGGCCGCCATGTCGTTTGTGGAGGTGTCCCCGTCCACGCTTATCATATTGAAGCTGTCCATCACATCCTCCGACAGTGCCTTCCGCAGCATTTCCGGCGAGATGGCGGCGTCGGTGGTTATAAAGGCCAGCATGGTGGCCATGTTGGGATGTATCATGCCGCTGCCCTTGGCAATGGCGCCCATGCGGCAGCTTACGCCGGAGAGCTGAAATTCCACGGCTGCCTCTTTCTTAATAGTGTCCGTGGTCATGATGGCAGAGGCGGCACCTTCGCTGTCATTGCCCAGGGCCGCCACCAGGGCCGGCATGGCCTTTTCCATGGGCTCCAGGCTCAGGGGTTCCCCGATGACGCCGGTGGAGGCCACGATTACGTCCGCCGCGGGGACGCCAACGTGTTTTTCCACCAGGGCGCACATACCCAGGGCAATTTCCTCACCGTTGGCATTACAGGTATTGGCGTTGCCGCTGTTTACGATTACCGCCTGGGCATAGCTATCGGACACGTTGTTTTTTGTAACAGTTATAGGGGCCCCTTTCACCAAATTTGTGGTGTAAACGCAGGCGGCGGCGGCCCTCTTTTCGCTGACAATCAGGGCCAGATCCTTTTTTGAATTATTTTTCCTTATACCGCAATATATGCCTGCGGCTTTAAACCCCTTTGGGGCGCATACACCGCCGCTTATAATCTTCATGGCATTTCCTCCAGAAATTGATTTGAAAACTTAAATAACCAGTCCTGCGGTCTCCTCGAGACCGGACATAATGTTAAAACACTGTATGGCCGCGCCGGAAGCGCCCTTGCCCAGGTTATCAAAACGGGCATGGAGCAGTACCCGGTCATCGTTGCCCGTTACGCTTATCTCCATGTAATCCTTTCCGGTCAGAGCCTCTGCGGCCATAAAGTCGACCTCCGGTTCGACTACTCTTATAAGTGGGCAGCCCTGGTAGTGCTCCGTCAGGATGTTTTTTATACCCTCAACCCCCGGCTTCTTTGACAATAGTGCCGTGTGTAGGGGGACAGTGAGATGTATGCCGGAATAATAATCCGCCACTGTAGGGATAAAGGCAGGCGGGGAGGACAGACCGCAGACCGCTGTCATCTCCTTAAGGTGCTTGTGCTTCTGAGACAGGGCGTATTGTCGGGGCGACTGAAGTTCCGGCGGCCGCTTGGGGCTTTCGTATTCGTTTATCATGGCCTTGCCGCCGCCGCTGTAGCCTGTGACGGAAAAGCAGGACAGGGGGTACTCCTTATTCAGGATGCCTGAAACTATAAGAGGATAAATAAGGGCGACAAAGCCGCTGGCATGGCAGCCGGGTACGGCAATTCGTGTGCCTGTTTCCACTGCCATATAGTGCCCGGCGGACAGTTCGGGAAAGCCGTAGCGCCAGCCTTTCTCCACCCGATGGGCGGTGGAGGTGTCAATAATTCGGGCAGAGGTATCCCGGGCAAGCTCCGCCATCTGCCTTGCGGCCTCGTCCGGCAGGCACAGGAAGGTAATATCCGAGGCGGCTATGAGCTTTTTCAGCTCTGCCGGGTTTTTGCGCTTCTTCTCGTCTATTGTTAATAGCTCCACCTCCGGCCGGGAAAGCAGGCGCTGTTGCAGCCGCAGGCCGGTAGTCCCGCTGGAACCCACAATAAAAACCTTAATCATAACCAGTCTCCGATGATGAATAAATATTTGCTAGTATATGAATATTATACACGGATGTTTAGAAATGTCAATTGCCCGATGCATATTAATAAATCAAAATATCCGATATAAAATGGCCTTTTGATTTGTGAGTTTACACAAATTGCCTATGGGGAGCCGGGCTTTTCGCCTCTTTTATACGGCAAACCGCTAAAAGTGCTAAGGCAAATAGGCAGGGCTGATGGTACTTTATTACAAAGAATATATAACGGAGCAAATTTTTCTTGAAATACATGGAGAGCGCAATTATATTAGGATAAATAGTTATCGATTGAGAGGGAAGAACCATGGAAAAAATCAAAATCCAACTGACCACAGTTCCCAAGGAAAAGCCGGATATAAACGGGATTGCTTTTGGAACGCATTTTTCCGACCATATGTTTTTAATGGACTATGTCGAGGGCCAGGGCTGGATAAACCCCAGAATAGTGCCATACGGCCCCATCTCTTTGGAGCCTTCCGCCATGGTTTTTCACTATGCCCAGGAGATTTTCGAGGGCATGAAGGCCTATCGGACCCCTGAGGGGAGGATACAGCTTTTCCGGCCCATGGAAAATTTCCGCAGGATGAATAATTCGGCGGACCGGATGTGTATTCCCCGCATTCCTGAAGAACTCTCCATGGAAGGACTGGTAACCCTCCTGAAAGTGGACAGGGACTGGGTGCCCTCGGCTCCCGATACCTCCCTGTATATCCGGCCGTTTGTAATTGCCACCGACCCCCATCTGGGCGTACATGTTTCCAGTACATATTTATTCGCCATAATAACAAGTCCCGTGGGCAGCTACTACGCCGGCGGCATGAGTCCCGTGCGCATAAAAATAGAAGACCGGGACGTCCGAGCCGTCCGCGGCGGCACTGGCCATGCCAAATGCGGCGGCAATTACGCCGCTTCCCTCCGGGCAGGCGAGAAGGCGGAGGAGGAGGGCTTCAGCCAGGTTCTCTGGCTGGACGGCGTCCACCGCAGATATGTAGAGGAAGTGGGCAGCATGAACGTCATGTTCAAGATAAACGGGACGGTGGTTACCCCCGAGCTCTCCGGAAGCGTGCTGCCTGGGATTACCAGAAAGTCCTGCATTGAGATACTTGGGGACAAAGGGATTGAGGTTCAGGAGCGCCCCATCACCATTGATGAGCTGATAGAGGCCGCCCGTGACGGCAGCCTTCAGGAGGCCTGGGGCACCGGTACGGCGGCGGTTATATCCCCCATAGGGGAGATTTCTTACAGGGATGAAAGCTATATCATAGGCGGTAATAGGATAGGTTTTCTGACCCGGGAGCTTTACGATATCCTGACCGGCATACAGTGGGGCAGGACGAGCGACCCTTACGGCTGGGTATATCCTATAGACTAGTACTGAAGAACACTTAGATAAGGATTAAACGACAAATCGGCCGGTACGAAGGCTCGGCGGAGTGGACGCGGGATGTTGCCGTGGAACTTCTTAAAGCCCTTTTTCATTAAAAACAAAAACAAGTATTAAATGGCAAATGGCGCACCGCCCGCCCGGCAATACGGGTCTGCTCGATAGCAGAAACCGAGATATCTTTAGAAATAGCTTTCCGTACCTAACTGCAATTGGCATGACTCCGACTGAAACATATGTGGATATTTAGTCAACAATCAATATCCTTATCGGCTCAAAAAAAATTCACTGAAGGATGTAACTGTTGGCGTGTATCAACAATAGGGCTTATGAATGTTGGACGCAGGAAGGCAGTATAAGCCGTGAGCTGAGCCATGCAAATTATAGCATAATTATCGAAATGACTGAAAAATTGCTCATTCGTTTGATTTGACTGTATAACACTGCAACAATCGTATTTTTATAAAGAATCCAACAGTCTCCTCAATCAAGAATCAGATTACTAAAAATTTATATTGCCTACATAACATAGGGAAGCCTTGGAGGCTTCCCTATTAGATTTGGTATGCGTAAATTTAGAATTTACTAAGAGCTATTTCCAAATCCATCGAACTCTGCGGCCTTTACTAGTTGTATCAGTTGGAATATTATGGTATAATCAGAGAATAGACATGCTCATCCTCTTTCTATCTTTTAATTATCGCTGAATTCCAAATAATTACGTTATTTATTGTAAACATGTAGAATTCCCACTATAATATGTCCAATATAATTGTGAGGTAGCAACAATGCTGGTTGTAAGCTATAAAAAGATGTGGAAAAAACGCTTTTGCGGCGCGCCATTTATTTGATTTGTTTTTACAAACGGGGGAGTTAAAATGTTATCTTTACTAAAACTACAAAAAATATAGAATATAAACTAATAATTTGTACATGATTTTTTTTTAAAATCTTGTGATAATTCAAATAATATGGTATATTCAGTCGAAAGCTATTTGACTAAATATTAATACATATCCTAGAAGGGGATGATGCCGTTACGGCTACGGGTCTTGTAATAGTTGTGGTGCTGGTTTGCGCATCAATTTTTGTCAATGGATGGACGGATTCCCCAAATGCCATTGCAACAGTTATATCCACAAGAGTTCTTCGTCCTAAGACGGCCGTTATCCTTGGAGCAGTTTTCAACTTCCTTGGCGTGTTGGTCATGGGGACGGCTGTTGCCGCAACTACCGCCAGCATAGTGGACATTGGAACCGGGATAGATGCGTTGGTTACTCTTGGGGCTGCGCAGCTATCCATAGTATTGTGGGCTGTTTCAGCCTGGAGATACGGCATACCCACCAGTGAAAGCCACGCCTTGATAGCAGGTCTGATGGGTGCCGGAATTTCCCTTAACGGTATAAGCGCATTTAACTGGGAATCCATTCAAAGGGTAATTATTGGACTTGTGGTTTCACCTACAGCAGGATTCCTTCTGGGTTTTTTCTTTACAAGACTGATTGAAATAATTTGCAGAAACGTCAACCGCCGGAAAACGGAAAATTTCTTTTCCGTCGGACAGATTATCAGCGCTTCCCTTATGGCTTTCAGCCACGGAGCCCAGGATGGTCAGAAGTTTATGGGTATTTTCTACCTGGCCCTGGTAGTTGGCGGAGTATATACCATGGGGAGCGGGGAAGCAATGAATATACCCCTGTGGATTATGCTAATCTGCTCGATCATAATGGCTTTGGGCACCTCCGTGGGAGGGCATCGGATTATCAAAGCTATGGGCATAGATATGGTAAAGCTTGAGAAGTATCAGGGCTTTGCCGCCGAGGTCGCCGCTTCCGGCAGCATGCTGGCCTCAACGGTACTGGGTATTCCCCTTAGCACCACAAACGTAAAGGCCACTGCCATGATGGGTGCCGGTGCCTCAAAGGGCGTAGGGTCTGTTAATTGGGGAATCGCTAAGGAAATGGTGATTGCGTGGGTGCTCACCTTCCCTGCTTGCCTAGTACTTGGGTACGTTTTCGCAACTGTTTTTAGATTTTTGTTTTCACTGTTTTAAACTGTCTGGAACGCTAGACCAAATGAGCCGGCACCATTTTATATGAGAAAGGGAGATCCATACTATGGGCAAGATAAGCAAAAAAAGCGTGGACTATTTTGAAATGTTTGAAGATGGGATATCCATTTCCCTTGAGGCAGCGCAGGCACTGCAGGCCGCATTTGCAGACGATCGTATTGTGGAGGCTGAACTTAAGTCCATCAAGGAAATTGAGCACAAGGGCGACGTTCACGTCCACCAGTGTCTTAGGAAGATTGATGTGGCCTTTATTACTCCCATAGACCGAACGGATATTGTGGAGATAATCAAAGCGATAGAAAATCTCACTGACAGCATTGACGCCGTTGCAAACCATATCTATATACTCAACGTCCAGAACAGCAACACCTATCTGCGCAAGTTTGTGGATTATATTGTTTTGTCCTGCAAAAAGCTGGACGAGCTTATAGAAGCTCTTAAGAACTTCAGGAAAAACCATGTAAAAATAAATGAATGTATTGTGGAGGTCAACAGAATAGAGGAAGATGCCGACCGCACCTATGCAGAGGGCATGCGGCGCCTTTTCGAGCGCGAAACCGACCCCATTGCCATAATTAAGAAAAAGGAGCTATACCAGCTCCTGGAGCACACTGTGGACTGCTGCGAAGATGTGGCGGATCTGGTGGAAAAGGTAATGGTCGCAAAAACATAAGGTTTCTGTATATGCTGTCTCCCTGGGTTTGCCTCAGGGGGCTTGAAATGTTCCGGCTATTGTAGGATTTTCATAAGAGAAATTTTTTTGCCCTGAAACTTTTTCTTGCAATTGGACCGCTTTTGTGTTAGCATTAAAAAAAATTCAAATATCAAATCTTTAAGACAGTACGGAGATGCTGGCAAGGTTTGATTATATGGAGTCGAAATTCCTTTTCGACTGTATAGTTGCGCCTTGTCTTGCATGAAAAGACAAGGTTTTTTCATGCCTTGAAAGGGGTGATGAGGATGAGATTTAAAGCTTATATTATGAACGAAGACGATGTAAGGCGGGCGCTTATACGCATTTCCCACCAGATCATCGAAAAGAACCGCGGAACTGAAAACCTGTGCCTTATTGGCATTAAGACCAGAGGCGTACCTCTGGCCCGCGAAATTGCCCGAAACATCAAGGAAATCGAAAACGTGGATGTGGATGTGGGCGAACTAGATATAACCCTGTACAGGGACGATTTGGACAAACTCGGCCTCGACCCCATTGTTAACGAAACCTTTGTCCCCTTTTCCGTAGTGGACAAAACGGTGGTCTTGGTGGATGATGTGATTTTCACCGGCAGGACCGCCCGGGCTGCCATGGACGCTGTCATGGCCATAGGCAGGCCGGCTAAAATACAGCTTGCGGTTCTCATCGACAGGGGACACTTGGAGCTTCCCATAAAGGCTACCTATGTCGGCAAGAATATTCCTACATCCTTAAAAGAAGTAGTCTCGGTACGCCTGACCGAACAGGACGGCAAAACTGAAGTAGTAATCCTTGAAAAAATGTAAATCTAAATCTATTTTATAAAGAAAAGAGGAGTTTTTGAATGAGCAAGACAAACAACATCATTGGCTACCTGCCTGATGAACGGCCAACAACGTGGAAATTATTCCTATACGCGCTACAGCAGGTTATCGTCATGTTTCCGGCTACGGTAACAGTAGCACTGATTACAGGTTTCCAGGTTTCCACTACGATTTTTGCCAGCGGTTTGGCGACCGTATGCTTTGTGTTCATAACAGGCAAAAAAATCCCAATGTATTATGGCTCCAGTTTCTCATACCTTTCAGCAATATCTGGTCTTACAGCGGCCCAGGGTTTTTCCAAAGTTAACGGGATACTTCCTACGGAGGCCATACAGATTGCTCAATTCGGCATAGTCGCTTCCGGTTTGGTATCCATTGCCGCCGGTTTACTGGTGAGATTTTCCGGACGGAACGCCGTGGAAAAGATTCTGCCCCCCTCTATTACAGGCTCCATAGCCATGGTTATCGGTCTTACCCTTGCGGGCAACGCATTGATGGATGCGGCCCCTGTAGCCGATGCTTCTGGTGCTCACGGCTCTGGCTGGGTTTGGGTGGTCTCCCTGGCGACACTTTTGTCCACCGTCTTTTTCTCCAAGTATCTGAAGGGCTTCTGGGGCCAGCTTCCCCTGCTTCTGGGGGCCGCAGTAGGCTGCGCGGTGGCCGGCATCATAGTATCTGAAGGGGGCGCGGACTTGAACCTGTTCCGCAGCCTTCCCCCTGAGGTCCTGGCAGCCTCCACATGGAAGCTGGGAGACGGCAGCATTTTCGCCATGCCCGCCTTTTCTCTGCCAAAAGCCTCCTGGGCTGCAGTAGCGGCCATAATGCCCATCGCCATAGCCACAATCCCTGAATCTACTGCCCACGTGTATCAGCTTGATATTTACGTAAATAACCTGGCCGAGCAAAAGGGTAAGAAAATGAATTACAGCCTGGCGGATATGCTGGACATGAACCTTATAGGCGACGGTATCTGCGACATGATTTCCGGTGTCGTGGGCGGTCCCGCGGGAACCAACTACGGAGAGAATATAAGCACAATGGCCATTACAAAGGTGTTTTCCGTACCTGTACTGCTGGTTTCCGGAATAATTGCAATGGTAATTTCCTTCTTTACTCCTCTGATTAGGGTCATATACGGTATACCTCTCGCAGTTATCGGCGGGCTTGAGATATACCTATTCGGCGCCATCGCAGCCCAGGGTATTGCCATCATGATAGATAAGAAGGTCGATATGTTCAGCGCCAAGAACATCGCGGTAATTGCCTCCATAATGGTCATAGGCATCGGCGGGCAGTACGCCTTCGGCGGAAACATCCCCTTCTTCGGCATCAATGTACCCTGCATTGCGGGAGCCGCCATCTTTGGAATTCTGCTCAACCTCGTTCTGAGCATCGGGGAAAAGAAAAACAGCGACGCCGTTTCAAACCAGTAATTAAAAATAGCATAAAAGCCAGAAGAGCGGCCGTAATTACGGCCGCTTTTTCTTTACTTACCAGTATTGGCGGCTTACCAGAAGTTCAAATGGAGGACTGGCCTATGGAGTGGGAAGTAGTTACCGTTATCGTGGTTCTTGTGGGGCTTATCGCAGCGCTTATTAAACCGGTTGTAAAGTGGAGCAACAGCCTGACAGAAAATACTGCGGCGATACGGGGCTGACCGTAGCTATACAGAAAAACGAAAACCAAAACGAAAAAGAACATAAAGCTATTTGGGCACACGAAGCAAAACAGGATGAAAAACTCGATGAGCATAGCAGGCTTATAGGCAATCACGAAACACGGCTTAGAATAATTGAAGAATCTGAATGAATAAATCCCCCTCTCGGATTACCCGGGGGGATTGTTTATGCTTTAGTATGTAATTTCATTTAATTTCTTGTGCCCTAATTTTTCTGTTAACCTTGCACTTGTTCCGGTATTTAAATTTGTGCATCTATAGCCGCCAGCCCGTTTTTCAATTCTTAATTCTGCGGTAGGTATCCAGGCGCAACATATTGAAAAATCATACGGATCAATTAAATACACGGAAACGCTTGTAGAGGTTGCCGCGGTAAGTGTGCATTCATCTGCATTTATTTCTAATAATATCGTTCCCACAACCCAACCCCCTTTTGTTATTGAACTAGCAATTTTAGGAAATGATAATAAAAAATAACCCCTCACCGATTAATGAATGGTGGGGGAGATTTTTTGTCTGATGATCTAAAAAATTTTACCCATTTTTACCCACTTGGGTGGGTAAAAACGCATAAAAACGCACTTTTGACATTTTTGCAGAGCCAAAAAACTGAAAAATAAAAGCCCGGAAACCATTGATAAATCAAGGCTTCCGGGCTCTCTTATTTGGTACGCCCGACTGGACTTGAACCAGCGACCTTCAGAGTCGGAGTCTGACACTCTATCCACTGAGCTACGGGCGCAAATGAACAAAAGACATTATAGCAAAAATATTGGTCAATGTAAAGATTAAGTTATGCAACGAATTCTTGCTGATTTGCAGGCTCTATGGTATACTTCCGACATAAGTTGGCATTTTATTTATATATAACCATTATACGGCTTAAATTAGACACAAGAGAGGCTTTATGTATGAAGACGGTTCGCCTTGGCAATACGGGACTTATCGTGACAAAGCCGGCAATGGGATGCCTGCCCATACAGCGCTGTTCAACCGGAGAGGCCGTTAAAATACTCCAGGCGGCCTATGACGGCGGCATAAACTTTTTCGATACGGCCAATTCCTATACCGATAGCGAGGAAAAAATCGGCCTTGCCCTGTCCCATGTCAGGGATAAAATCGTCATGAATATGCTTCTCCGCCGGTCACCCTGGCGGCAGTATTTTACCCCTGAGTGGCGGGAGAAAATGAGCCGAATTAAAGACTGCATGCAATGCGGGCAATGCAGGTCCAAATGTCCCTATGGTTTGAATATTCCGGAACTTTTAAAATACATGCTGGAGGATTATAATAGTTTTTATGAGCAGCACCGAGAGGAGATGTAGGCTGATAGCGGCCGCCCTGGCTCTTTTCCTGTTTATCCCTCTCTGGGGCTGCAGCACGGAGAACGAAAAACAGGAGAACCAGCTCTTTGCCATGGACACCTTTATGTCTTTGACCGCCTACGGCCCCAAGGCCGATGAGGGAATAAAGGTCGCAGATGAGATAATAAACGAGCTGGACAGCAGGCTGGACCCGGAAAAAGAGGACAGCGATTTATACAGGATAAATGCAAATGCCGGGGAATTAACTGAGGTATCTTCTGACATTTATAATCTCCTGGAAGTGGCCCGGCAGGTAAACAGGCGCAGCGGCGGGGCCCTTGACCCCAGCATATACAAAATAGTCAGGGCCTGGGGCTTCATTGACCAGCAATACCGGGTCCCGGACGCAGGAGAGCTTGAGGCCCTTTTGGAAGATGCGGGCCTGGACGGCGTTGAGGTGAAATCGGGGGGCGGGTTAGCCCCCGGGCGGGCTGAAGCCTCCGTTCCCGATGGAGCGGCCCTGACCTTCGGCGCCCTTGCTAAAGGATATGCCGCCCAGAAGGCCGTGGAAGCCATGAAAGGGGTAGGAGTTAAAAGCGCCATCATTTCCCTTGGCGGCGATGTCCAGACCCTGGGGATAAAGCCCGACGGAAGCCTGTGGTCCGTGGCGGTTCAGGATCCCCAAAATACGGGTGGCTATGTGGGCATTCTTGATATTGCGGAGGCGGCAGTGGTTACCTCCGGCTCATATGAGCGTTATTTTACCAAAGACGGTGTTGTCTATCATCACATTTTAGACCCTAAAACCGGCTATCCGGCCGACTCAAACCTGCTTTCCGTCACCGTTGTCTGTGAAAGCGGGGCTTTTTCAGACGCCCTTTCCACCGCCCTCTTTATCCTGGGGGAGGAGGGAGCCTTGGAATACTACCGTGAATACGGGGACTGTGAGCTTATTCTGATAACCGACGATAACCGGGTTGTGGTGACCCCGGGACTGTCCAAAAACTTTAAGGAGAAGGGCGGGGCCTATTCCTATGAATACCTTGAATTCTAAAACGCCCTGCTGTTGTGCAGTATGAAACTTAGAATTATATTTTCCATAATTGCAAGCAGGCTGACACGGTTTGGCCTGCGGATATTGGGCAGGGGCGGCACTGCCCTGCCGGGAAAGGTGGCCCTGAAGATTTGTCCGGACATTCTTCGGACCCTTGCCCGGGACGTGAAAACCATCGTGATAACGGGCACAAACGGAAAGACCACCAGTTCCCGGATTGTGGAACAGATACTTACGGAGGCAGGGCTCAGCTATTTCGCAAACCGTTCCGGTGCCAACCTGATTCAGGGCATAGTGGCGGAGTTTGCCATGCATTCAAAAGTTACGGGCAAACCAAAATGCGACTACGCCGTTATTGAATGTGACGAGGCCGCCTCCGTAATGGTTTGTAAATATATAAACCCCGTCGTAGTGTTGGTTACCAATATATTCGGGGACCAGCTGGACAGGTTCGGGGATGTCATGAATACTCTGGAGAATGTTAAAGCGGGTATAAAAAACTCCCCCAGCGCCGTAATATGCCTGAACGCCGACTGCTCCCTTTCAGCCTCAATTGCCAGGGAAATTGAGAACCAGGTGATTTTCTATGGTGTGGATACTGAGATTTACAGGGAGCGCATCCCCGAAGTCTCCGATGCCGCCCACTGCATTTTCTGCAAGGCCAGATATGAATACGATTACTCCACCTACGGCCATCTGGGGGGCTTTAACTGCCCCAAATGCGGCTATAAGCGGCCCCAGCCCCGGGTGGCTGTCGGGAAGATTCTGAACCAGAGCGCCGACAGCACAACGGTGGAAATGCTGGTAGACGGCGAAACTCTTGTAGCCTGCATCAGCATCCCCGGCGGCTACAATATTTATAATGCCGCAGCCGGAATGGCAGTTGCCCTGGCGCTGGGTATTTCAAAAGATGCAGCCGCAAGGGCACTGGCAGGGGTTGAAAGCGGCTTTGGCAGGATGGAGAAACTCCCGCTCGGCGGGGTTTCGGCCCGCATGATACTTGTCAAGAATCCCGCAGGCTGCAACCAGGTGCTGAATTTCCTGTCCAATATGGATGGGCAGGCCCTCTTTGTCATCTGCCTCAACGACAATGTGGGGGACGGCAGGGACGTGTCATGGATTTGGGACGTGAGTTTTGAAATCCTCGGAACCATGGGGGACAGGCTTTCGGGTGTCATTGCTTCCGGCATCCGGGCACATGAGATGGCCCTGCGCCTGAAGTATGCAGGCCTGCCCGTAGAAAAGCTGCGTGTCATACCGGATTATGACCAGCTTATTGATGCCATGGCTGGGCAGGATAAGCCCGTTGTAATCATGCCCACCTACAGCGCAATGATGGAGCTTAGGGAGAAAATTGCCGGAAAATATGGCTTGAAGGATTTTTGGGAGTAGTTAATATGGAAATTAAAATATGCCAGTTATATCCGGATGTGCTGAACCTGTATGGGGATCAGGGGAATATCATCTGTCTGCGCAGGCGTCTCCAATGGCGCGGGATTGAGGTCCAAACCATAGGGCTTCCCGTGGGGGAGGCGGCGGATCTCTGCGATTTCGATATAATTTTTATTGGCGGCGGCATGTCCACACCTCAGCAGCCCCTGATAAACGACCTTTACAACGGCAGGGCTGCCCAGCTTGTGGCTGCGGTGGACTCGGGAGTAACGGTGCTTGCCGTCTGTGAAGGTTATGAGCTCATGGGAAAATACTGCATTACACCTGAGGGCGACAGGGTGGACTGCGCCGGGGCTGTAAACTTTTACACCAGGCTGGGCCATGAACGGCTGACAGGGGACTGCCTGTTTGAGTGCGGGGAAGATTCCGGGGGCAGCCGTGTTGTAAGTTTTGAAAACCACAGCGGGCGCATATATCTGGGGGAGGGGGTGTCCCCCCTGGGCAGGGTTATTAAGGGTTACGGCAACAACGGGGAAGACGGCACTGAGGGTGCCCGGTACAAGAACTTCTTCGGCAGCTATGGCCATGGCCCTCTGCTGCCCAAAAATCCGGCTTTGGCGGATTTTATCCTGCAGACCGCCTTGGAGCGGAAATATCCGGGGTGCGCTCTGGGGCCTCTGGATGATACGCTGGAAAACAACGCCCATAATTTCATGCTTTCAAGGTTGGAAAAATAGAATGGAAAGTTTGGTGATAGCTTGAAACTTGGTCCTGATTTTTTTCAAAGAGATTGCCTGGAAGTAGGCCCGGATCTGGTGGGAAAGATTCTTGTGCGCCGCCTGCCCGACGGCAATGAAATCCGTCTCCGCATTACGGAAACCGAATGCTACAGGGGGGAGGAGGACACCGCCTGCCACGCTAGGTTTGGCCGTACAAAAAGAGCCAGTGTTTTGTACCGGGAGAGCGGTACCATATATGTTTATCTCTGCTATGGTATCAACTGGCTGCTGAATATCGTAACCGGTGAAGTGGACCTGCCCCAGGCGGTTTTAATCCGTGCCTGTGAGGGCTTTCCCGGGCCCGGTCGGCTAACAAAGAGGCTTGAGATAGACGGGCAATTCAATGAAATTTGTATAAATTCCTGCCCCGACTTCTGGATAGAGGACGACGGGCAAAGGTTTCTAATCATACCGGACAAGCGGGTAGGCATAGATTATGCTTCAGAGGAGGACAGAAACCGCTTGTGGAGGTTTAAAGCCGGTAAGCGGCTATAACAAGCATAGGAAACAGTCTTAGGACAGTATTGACATATTGCTTATCCTAAAACCGCTCAATAGACAATATGACGAACTTTAAAAAAGATATTGCCAAAAAGGCTTGTTTAAGTTAATATATTGTTAAACTAAATATTACCTAATATAATTCGGACGATATGGGTCCCAAGTCTCTACCAAACAACCGTAAATTGTTTGACTATTAGGTGGAGTTACATGTCTACTGTAAAACAAAGCGGTAGACATGACTGGTTATTATAATTATAGTTTAACTAGGTTGTTTGGCTTGGTTCTCATCCTCCGTTTGTTGGGTAATAAAAAGGGGAGGATTTTTTTATGCAAAAGTTTTTTAAACTTAAGGAAAACGGGACTACAGTATCTACGGAGATTATCGCAGGTATTACCACGTTTTTCACCATGGCCTACATAATTGCGGTGAACCCCAGCATACTCAGCCAGTCGGGTATGGAATGGGGCGCAGTGTTTCTTGCCACCATTATATCATCCATCATCGGAACACTGGTTATGGGCCTGTTCGCCAACGTGCCCTACGCCCAAGCCCCCGGAATGGGACTTAACGCATTCTTTGTTTACACAGTTTGCTTTGGTCTCGGATTTACCTGGCAGCAGGCATTGTCGATGGTCTTCATTTGCGGCCTTGTCAACATTATTATTACCGTTACAAAAATCCGTAAGCACATAATCAAAGCAATTCCCAGCAGTCTTCAGAACGCCATCGGCGGCGGTATCGGCATCTTTATCGCATACATAGGCGTGCTTAACGTGGGAATTGTCAACTTCGACGCAGGTGTTCCTGCCCTTGCCACCCTGAACCAGCCGGCATTTTGGCTCTTTATTATCGGCCTTGTGCTTACAGTGGTTCTCCTGGTTCTCAAGGTTAAGGGCGCTATACTTATAGGAATCATTGTCACAACCATTATTGGTATCCCCATGGGCCTGACAGCCACCGCGGATACGGTAAGCTTCAGCGAGGCATGCGCGGCCCTGCCCACCACCTTCGGCGCCATTTTTACCTCTGAGGGACTTGGTTCCCTGTTTTCTGACGCAGCGAAGATCCCCCTCGTGCTGGTGACTATTTTTGCCTTCTCCCTTACTGACACATTTGACACCATAGGTACCTTTATCGGAACCGGCCGCCGCAGCGGTATTTTCAGCGAGGAAGACGAGAAAGCCATGGAATCCAGCGCCGGCTTCAAATCCAAGATGGATAGGGCCTTGTTCGCAGACGCCATAGCCACATCTATCGGTTCAATTTTCGGTACCTCCAACACCACAACCTATGTGGAGAGCGCAGCTGGCATAGGTGCCGGCGGACGCACCGGCCTTACCAGCGTGGTAGTTGTCATATGCTTTGCCCTTAGTGCTTTCCTTGCAACCTTTGTCAGCGCGATCCCCTCTGCCGCAACGGCTCCCGCCCTTGTGTTGGTTGGCGTAATGATGCTGTCCTCCTTCAGAGATATTGAGTGGACGGATCTGGATACGGCCATTCCCGCTTTCTTTGCCGGTGTCTTTATGGCTCTGTGTTACAGCATATCCTATGGTATTGCCACCGGATTTATTTTCTATTGCATAGTTAAAATCTTTAAAAAGGAAGCAAAAGAAATCCACCCCATTCTCTGGGTTTCTGCATTACTCTTCATACTCAACTTTGTACTGCTGGCTATCATCTAAGGAATTTCTTTAGTATAAAAAACAGGGTCTCTTTTGACCCTGTTTTTGTTTTGGCCGCTTAATGAAAACAGGCTGTATTGTAAATGAGGCCCTGCGCTTTGAGCAGGGCCTCATTTACGTATGTAAAGAAGCGCTTGGGCGGCTTTTAAGCCGCAAATAAATGAATATTTTAGATTCCTGCTGTGCCAAAATCCCGGAAATTTTGCTTTTTTGAAAATTTAAGCATATAAAACCATGCGGCAGGGAAACGTTGTCAGCTTAGGGTCGTCAAATGAGTATCGCGGGTTGAAAAAAATAACTAAACATGATAAATTTTCATTAGCAATATCCGGATAGTTTTGTGCCCTGCGGATTTAATTTCAGATATAAATATATTTCCCCAAGAAAGGTATATACATAATGAAAACACGAAAATTCAATAGGACAACGGCTTTTTTCCTTGTGCTTTCACTATTGCTTACCGGCGCAGCCTGGGCCTCTGTACTGGGCGACAGGGTAGACGGGGCAGGTACCAATTTAGGTGTGGGCATGAAGCTGGCCCGGGGCGTATACTGGACGGGCTCCGATTTCCGAACGGAAAACTATGTCGAATATACCCCTAACAGCACGGTGTTCCCAGTGATTACATACGGCTCCAAAATATTGAGCTACGGCAGTTTTTCAAATATGGCCGACCAGCTTAGGGCGAAAGGCTATCATGTAATCGCCGGCATTAACGGCGACTATTTTAACACATCAGACTACCAGCCCCTGGGCATAGTCATAACTGACGGAATACTAAGGTCCTCGGACGGCGGCCACTGGGCGGTGGGGTTCCGGGATGACGGCACTGCAATCATAGGCAGGCCCGCGTTGAAGACCACTCTGACGCTTTGCAACCAGAACTACCCGGTGAGTACCATCAACAAGACACGCACCACCTATAACTACGCCCTTTATACCGAAAATTACGCGTCCACCACCAGAAACAGCACTCCCGGCCACGATGTGATAGTCAGCGTAATCGACGGGGGGGATCTGACGGTCAACTGCGAATTGACTTTGCTGGTGGAGGAGATATTGGAATCGGATGGACCGGTGGATATACCCCAGGGCAAGATGGTCCTGAGCCTTGCCGAAACCGCCGATGAATGGAGACAGTACGGAATCGAAAACCTGAAGCCGGGGGATACCGCAACCTTAAAGGTAAGCTGCGACCCGGAGTGGGATGATGTAAAATGGGCCGTAGGCTCCCTCTACAAGCTTGTTACAAACGGGAACGCGGAGTCCGGGCTGGAAGCTGCCGCCGCTCCCCGGACCGCCATAGGAATAAAGACTGACGGGACATTGGTCCTCTATACGATAGATGGGAGAAAATCCGGCCACAGTGTGGGGGCAACCATGACCCAAGTGGCGAACCGGCTGATAGAGCTTGGTTGCGTGGAGGCTGCCATTATGGACGGGGGCGGTTCAACAAGCCTGAATGCAATGTACATAGGAGACAGCTCCCTGTCCCAGATTAACAGCCCTTCCGGCGGTTACCAGAGAGCTGTGACCAACTACATAATGCTTGTGACGAAGGAAAAACCCACAGGCATCGCCACTCAGCTGGCTATATATCCCTACTCGGTGAAGATGCTCTCCGGGGCCACGGTCAGTTTCACCGCAAAGTCGGCGGATGAGTTTGGCTTTGCGGCGCCCTTGACACAGCAGGTGAACTATTCGGTCACGGAGGGCCTGGGGGTCATCGGACCTGATGGAGTATTTAAGGCTTCCGGTTCCGGCACGGGAGCGGTCAGCGTTACGGCAGAGGGGCTTGCCGGAGCCGATGCGGCGCTGACGGTGATATATACACCAGACAGAATAAGCATAAAAAACGAAGCCACCGGCAAAACCGTGTCCGCTCTGGAAATTCAGGTGGAACAAAGCGTGGATTTAACGGCCGAGGCCATATATAACCGTCGCCCGCTGATATCTTCCGATGACTGTTACGACTGGTCTGTTGAGGGCGATATTGGCGGCATAAGCGCCACGGGCATATTTACGGCCTCGGACAGGCCTGCGTCCGGGAGCATCAATGTGTCGGCGGGAGACAAAAGCGTGACAATTCCGGTAAAGGTAGTCTATCCTCCCGGCAGATTTGAAGACGTCGCTCAGGGAGCATGGTATTTTGATGCCGTAAGTTTTGTGGTCAAAGAGGGCCTTTTTAACGGGGTATCGGATACGGAATTCTGCCCGGATGAGAATATGTCCCGGGCCATGTTCGCCACGGTGCTGCACAGGCTGGCCGGCTCTCCCAAGGTATACGGCCATAAGGGAGCTTTTACCGATGTGGCTGCCGGAAAGTGGTATTCGGATGCCATTGTCTGGGCCTCGCAAAACGGAATAGTCAAAGGCTATGACGACGGAAGTTTTAGGCCCGATGATGATGTTACCCGGGAGCAAATGGCCGCCATTTTGTACCGCTACGCCGCCTGGGCAGGCCATAACACCGGTGTGGCCGCGGATTTACCTTTCCGGGATTCAGGCGCTGTCTCGTCCTATGCACGTGCCGCCGTGGAATGGGCTGTAGGCGCAAAGCTTATAAACGGAATGGAGCGGGAAGGCGCTCTTATCTTCGCACCTCAGGAAAGCGCTACCAGGGCCCAGGTTGCCACTATAATGCAGAGATTTAAACAGTCCCTGACATAACCACCCGGTCCTGCTTATTGAAGCCATGACACCGCAGGGGGAACTGCGGTGTCATTTTTTTGTAATATTTGCAATTACCCCTATTTTGGGACAATATACAAGCCACAAAGTAAACAGGAGACTTGCTGAAAGGCAGTCTCCTGTTTAGCATATTATGAAATTGTTATCAGAATATGGACAGATGTACGATAAGTCTGACAAATACTATGGATACGGTGCTGACCAGCTTAATAAGAATATTTAAAGAGGGGCCGGAGGTGTCCTTGAAGGGGTCGCCAACGGTGTCGCCGATAACGGCAGCCTTGTGGCAGTCGCTTCCCTTCCCGCCGTGGTGTCCAGCTTCAATGTACTTTTTAGCGTTATCCCAGGCTCCGCCAGCGTTGGACATAAACACTGCCATGGCAAAACCGATGACGGTGCAGCCGCCAAGAAGGCCGACAACGCCCTCAACCCCGAGGATGAGTCCGGTGATAATGGGAACAACAACGGCCAGCAGGGAGGGAGTGACCATTTCCTTCAGGGCGCCGCGGGTGCAGAGGTCAACGCAGAATTCGTAGTCGGGGTCTGCCTTGCCTTCCATAATTCCGGTAATTTCCCTGAACTGGCGGCGGACCTCCACAACGATGTTTTGAGCGGCCCGCTGCACGGCGCTCATGGTGAGAGATGTAAATACGAACACCAGCATTGCGCCTATGAACAGGCCCACGAGGACAGCGGGGTTTGTGATGGAAAGATCAATGGTGGCTGTGCCCATCTCAGCCTTGGCCACGTCAACATAGGAGACCAAAAGGGCAAGAGCGGTAAGGGCAGCGCTACCGATGGCAAATCCCTTGCCGGTGGCCGCGGTGGTATTGCCCAGGGAGTCCAGGGCGTCAGTGCGTTTTCTCACTTCTTCACCCAGCCCGGCCATCTCGGCGATACCGCCGGCGTTGTCGGCAACAGGGCCGTAAGCGTCGGTGGCCAATGTGATGCCCAGGGTAGCCAGCATTCCGATTGCAGATATGCCGATACCATAGAGACCGTTATTAAAGCTGAATCCGTAGTTGGCGGCGTTTGTATTGAGGGTTCCGCCGGCGCTGAGGAAGCTGATTATAACGGCAATACTGATGATGATGATGGGGGCCGCAGTGGAAAGCATACCCACGGAGATACCGCCGATGATGGTGGTGGCAGAGCCCGTCTCCGAAGCGGCGGCAACTCCCTGAGTGGGTTTATAAGTATCTGAGGTGTAATATTCGGTAATGAAGCCGATGCCGCAGCCCGCAGCCAGGCCGCAGAAGATGGCTATCAGGATGCCCCACCAATTAGCACCGTCAACGTCCTTCATTATGAACCAGGTCAGGGGGACTGAAAGGACGGCGCACAGAGCGGCGGCGGTGTAGGTGCCTTTGCGCAAAGTGGCCAGAAGCTCACGCTGGGAGGCGTTTTCCTTGGTGCGGATCAGGAAAGAGCCAAGCAGCGAGCAGACAACGCCCAGAACCGCGATTGCCAACGGAAGGAGCATGCCGTTCCAGCCGTAGCCGGCAGCGGCGCCAATAGCAAATGTGGCAAGAATTGAACCAACATAAGATTCGTAAAGGTCGGCGCCCATGCCGGCCACGTCACCCACGTTGTCCCCTACGTTGTCGGCGATAACGGCAGGGTTACGGGGGTCGTCCTCGGGGATTCCGGCCTCAACCTTTCCCACAAGGTCGGCGCCTACGTCGGCAGCCTTGGTGAAGATTCCGCCGCCTACACGGGCGAACAGAGCGGCGGCAGAGGCGCCCATGCCGAACATAACCATTGTGGTGGCAATTGTGTTTGCATCACAGTGGAAGATATATTTAAGCACATGGAACCAGATAGATACATCCAGTATGCCCAAACCGACGACGGTAAAGCCCATAACGGAGCCGGAGGAGAAGGCAACGTTGAGCCCCCGGTCCAGACTTTCGTTGGCTGCATTGGCTGTGCGGGCGTTGGCCGATGTGGCGATCTTCATGCCCACAAAGCCTGCAAGACTGGAATAAATGCCGCCTGAAAGGAAAGCAAACGGCACAAATCTTGATACCATGTCAAATCCAAAGGCCAGAATGGCAAGGATGACGGCAGTTACGATGAAGAAAATTGCGACGGTCTTATACTGTCGCTTCAGGTAAGCGTTCGCGCCGCTCCGAATAGCAGCAGCAATTTTTTTCATGGTTGGAGTTCCCTCTGAGAACTTCATGACCTTACGGCTCTGGTAAAAGGCAAATAGCAGCGCGACAAGGCCGCCGAGAATGCCAACCCAGAATAGGTTTTCCATAATCTCTTTCACTCCTCAAATATTTTAAACAGTCTAGTCATACGAGATGTTACATACGTTTTATACAAGTTGCACAAAAAAACACCTCAAATACTGATCAATATAATAAACTATTTAGTCGATTAATGCAAACATAATAATTCATAAAAGATTGCTTTTTTTTCTTGCAAGATATATAATCAACGTCAAATAAGTATCTTTCCCCTGACGTTTTTATTTAATGAACAATAAATACGCTATTTTATTGTTATTAGGGGGGTGGCACTATGCCGAACAAATTCTGCAAAGCGCCTCTTTGGGAGGTTTCAGGCAGAATAGTTGATGTAGCTCTGGGCAGGAGCCCGGCTGATACAGTAATTAAGAATGCAAAGTTAATAAACGTATGTACCGGAGAAATATTGGAGCACACTGATGTGGCCGTTGCCGCGGGAAGAATTGCCCTTGTGGGTGATGCCTCCCATTGCACAGGCGAAAGCACCAGAGTATTGGATGCGGAGGGCTCTTATATTTCTCCGGGTTTTTTAGATGGACATATTCACGTAGAGTCCTCAATGATGAGCGTGGGGGAATATGCCCGGGCGGTGGTACCCCGAGGGACCGTGGGTATTTTCATGGACCCTCATGAAATATGCAACGTACTGGGTGTGGAGGGGGTCAGTTGCATGATTGAGGATTCCCTCCGCAGTCCCCTGAAAACCATGGTAACGGCTCCCTCCTGCGTGCCGGGGGTACCGGGATTCGAGGATACGGGAGCCGCAATCGGCCCCGGGGATATCAGGGAAATGATGACCTGGGACTCAGTTGTGGGCTTGGGGGAAATGATGAATATGCCCGGAGTGCTCAGCGGGGATAGGCAGGTTTTCGACGAGCTGGCGGAAACCCTTAAGGCCGGCAAGGTGATTACCGGCCACTATTCCCTGCCGGAAACCGGCAGAGGGCTGAACGCGTATATTGCCTCCGGCGCCTGCTGCTGCCATGAATCCACCAGAGCGGAGGACGCCCTTGCAAAAATGCGTCTGGGCATGTACGCAATGCTCAGGGAAGGCAGCGCCTGGCATGACCTGTCGGAGGTGGCCAAAGCCCTGACCGGGCATAAGATTGACAGCCGCTTTGCGGTGCTGGTTTCCGATGACGCCCATCCGGAGACTTTGGTAAGCAGAGGCCATATGGATCATATACTCCGCCGTGCCCTGGAGGAGGGGATTGACCCCGTGACGGCCATTCAGATGGTCACCATAAACTGCGCCCAGTGCTTCCGTGTTGAAAGGGACCTTGGCTCGATTACCCCCGGAAAGTGCGCGGACATTGTTTTTCTTGAGAGTCTGGAGACTATGAAGGTTACCCGTGTAATGATAGACGGGGAGGTTGTGGCCGAAAACGGGATAATGCTGGTGCCGATACGAAACTATGAATACCCCGCCTGGGCCAGAAATACCATGAACCTGGGGGTTGAGATAACAGATAAGTCCTTTGAACTGCCCTGCCCCGGGAAGGACCATGTCTTGGTGAGGGCCATAGAAATAGTACCTGCCAAAGTGGGGAATTTCGAGAGGATTGTCCGGCTTCAGGTACATGGGGGACTGGTGGAAAGCGATGTTGCCCAGGATGTGCTAAAAGCCGTGGTCTTTGAACGGCATGCCGCCACAGGCAAAAAAGGGGTGGGCTTCGTTAAAGGTTTCGGCATAAAGAAAGGCGCCATGGCCTCCACCGTGGCCCATGACGCCCACAACCTACTGGTTATCGGCACAGATAATGAGGATATGGCGCTGGCCGCCAACACCCTTATAAACTGCGGCGGGGGAATGTGCGTAGCCAGGGACGGGAAAGTGCTGGGTCTGGTGGAGCTGCCCATTGCCGGCATTATGAGCGACAGGTCCGCGGCGGAACTGGCGGAATCGGTAGCCGCTCTGGGCGGGGCGTGGAAGGAAATCGGGTGCAATATTGTATCTCCCTTTATGACCATGGCCCTGATACCCCTGGCCTGTATTCCGGAGCTGCGGCTGACTAACCGCGGTCTTGTGGATTGCAGGACTTTTGAGTTTGCGGACCTGTTTTTGTAATAGTATATGTGCGGCTGCTCAGCCTTTTGGCGGCACTTTTCGTTGCTGTAAAAACTGGAGGGAAATCCATGTTATGTATAAAAGGCGGCAAGCTGGTGACGCCTGCCGGAATTAATGAAAGAGACCTGTGGATTGACGGGGAAAAAATAGTTTCCGGGGAGGGCAGGGGAGGCCGGATTGAAGTTTACGATGCCTCCGGCTGCCTGGTTTTTCCCGGTTTTATAGACGCCCATACCCATCTTGAGATGGATAACGGCGTGACCGTCACCGCCGACGACTTCCCCTCCGGCAGCGCTGCCGCCCTGGCGGGAGGCACAACGTGCATTTTGGATTTTGCAACCCAAGACAGGGGCGGCGCATTGCGGGATGCTTTAGACAGGTGGTTCCGCCTTGCCGAAGGCCGCAGCTATTGTGATTTTGCATTCCACATTGCGGTGACTGACTGGAACCCGTCCACCAAAGGGGAGTTGGCTGACATAGTAAGGCGGGGAGTGACCAGCTTTAAGGTATATATGGCCTATGATAATCTGCGGTTGACGGATGAACAGATGTTGGAACTACTCAAAGCCACCCGTGAGCTGGGCTGCATCACCGGCGTCCACTGCGAGCTGGGGGACGAGGTGAACCGGCGCGTCCGGGAGGAGCTTTCGGCAGGGCACATGGACGTAAAATATCACCCCCTGTCGCGGCCAAATGAGGTGGAGGGCAGGGCCGTCCGGCGTTTAATGGAGCTGGCCCGGGAGTCGCGTTCTCCGGTCTGGGTGGTGCATTTGAGCACGAGGGAGGGCCTCGCCGAGATAAGGGCCGCCCGGGAAAAGGGGGTTGCGGTCCTTGTGGAAACCTGCCCCCAGTATTTGACGCTGACGGAGGAAGTTTACATAAAACCAGATTTTGAGGCTGCAAAGTATGTGTGTTCCCCGCCAATAAGAAGCAGGGAAGATAAGAGTGAGCTTTGGAAAGCCATAAAGGGCGGAGAGGTTGACATAATATCTACAGACCACTGCAGCTATAATTTTGCGGGACAGAAGGAACTGGGCAGGACGGACTTTTCAAAAATACCAAACGGCCTGCCGGGAGTAGAACACCGTCCGGCGCTGATTTGGACCTATGGTGTATGCCGGGGGAAAATTACGCCGGTGCGCATGGCCGCTCTTTTGTCCGAAAATCCTGCCCGGGCTTTTGGCATATATCCTCGGAAGGGCTCGCTGGAGCCCGGTTCCGACGCCGACATTGTCATATGGGACCCGCAATTTCGGGGAACGCTGACAGCGGTAAAACAGTTGCAGAAGGTGGATTATTCTCCCTGGGAGGGTTTCGCGCTGGAGGGCAGGGCAAGGGCGGTTTTCCTGAGAGGGGAGCTTTGCGCCGAAAACGGGAGAATAATAAAAGGACCCTGCGGGAGATATGTCCCCCGCAGGGCCACCTGGCGAAAGCATTAAAAGGCGTTAAGAGACAGGAAATTGTTCTTCCTACAGTAAATCGTCCGGCCTGTCAATATCCAAAAGTTCCTCTTTGGCAGAGGCATTAACCAGAACTAGCCTATCCTTATGCCTGTCTATGACGTATTTGCCCGTGGCATATGAGGGGAGGCAGCGCAATTCGTTAAACAGAGATGAGGGGAAAATAACTGGATTCCCCTTGATTCCCTTCCAGGACAGGGAAACGATTGAATGGGGCTGGCGGAAAAAAGCTGTTGCCAGCCTTATAATGCTCTCCCCGGTCAGGTAGGGCTGGTCACAGACGGAAAACATGCAGCCGTCAATATATTCCGGCATGGCGTACAGCCCTAAACGTATGGTAATTGCCGTATCATTGGTGGTGTCCGGGTTTTTTATGGCATAAAAGCCGCGGCTTTTGGCCAGCTTGGCTACATAATCGCTTCTTGTCACTATAGCAACGGTATCGAACAGGCCTTTGGGTAGCGAGTCCAGGGCATGGCAGACCATTGGTATACCCCACAGGGGATAGACCAGTTTGTCGCTTCCGAAACGCAGCGAATGACCGGAGGCCATAAAAATGCAGCCCAGTTTCAACTCCTACGCCCCCAAACAGCTTACATATTGTCAAGTAGTTTTTCAAGCTGGGAAATATCAGGCTCTATGCGCATGGGCTGTCCTGCTGTTTTCATGGCGCTGGCAGTATCTTTCAGCCCATTTCCCGTGACTATGGAGACTATCCTTGCATCTTTGGGGATGAGACCCTCTTTTGCGGCCTTCATAAGCCCGGCGGTTCCGGCCACTCCTGCCGGTTCGCCAAACACGCCGCATTTTCTTCCCAAAAGGGCCATGGCTTGCAGTATTTCTTCGTCTGAGACTTCAACCGTAATACCGCCGGATTCTTTTATGGCCTTTATTGCCTTGTCCGGATTTCGGGGCCTGCCCACGGCAATGCTGTCGGCTATGGTGTTCTCCGCCATGGGCTCTAAGGGCCTGCCGGTTTTGGTTGCCCGGTTAATGGGACAGCAGCCCCTTGCCTGAACGCTTATAAGCCGGGGGAGCCGGTATATCAGCCCGGCGGCGCGCAAATCTTTGAAACCCTTCCATACGCCGGCGATGGTGCAGCCGTCGCCAACGGATACCGCCACATAATCGGGAACCTCCCAGCCCAGCTGCTCGGCAATCTCCATGCTGACGGTTTTCTTGCCCTCCATAAGATAGGGGTTAATGGCGGCGTTCCTGTTATACCAGCCGTATTTTTCGATAGCCTGGGCAGACAGGCGGAAACTGTCCTCGTAGCTGCCCTCCACGGAAAATACCTTTGCGCCAAAGATGAGGAGCTGGGCCAGTTTACCCGCAGGCGCCCTGGAGGGCACGAAAATAACGCTGCTAAGCCCCGCAGCGGCGGCATTGCCCGCAAGGGATGAGGCGGCGTTGCCCGTGCTGGCGCAGGCAACGGTATTTGCCCCAGTCTCCCTGGCTTTTACCACCGCCACCGCAGACGCCCTGTCCTTCAGGCTGGAAGTGGGGTTTTGCCCGTCGTCCTTTATAAACAGGTATTTGACCCCTATTATTTCCGCCAGTCTGGCGGACGAATAAAGGGGGGACCAGCCCACTCTCAGGGGAGGGGCGGGGGAGTTCTCCCTTATGGGCAGGAAGCTGCGGTAGCGCCACATGGTAAAGTCCCTGTTGGCGGCAAGTGTGGCCCTGTTAACCTGAGCGGCTATGTACTCATAGTCGTAAATGATGTCGAGAACTCCGCCGCAGGAACAGAGAGTTATATCGGCGGCTGCCTCATATTCCTGACCGCAGATTATGCAGCGGGCGCATTTCACATTTTTCATAGTGGAATATCCCTCCAATCTGCACATAGGGGCAGGGCGGCTGACTTTGCCCTGCATTTGTGTTGGCGCAGGACATCGCCCTTGCTGTTGACGGAACAGTTAATTAGCGGCTTTTTTAGTAAACGGGGACTTTTCGATAGCCGTTATTATCAGGCAAAGGACGAGAAGGCCGGCGGCAATACCGAAAAATCCCACGGGGCCTGCCTTAGTCAGCGCGGCCAGCAGCCCTTCCGAGGGAGTGCTCCAGCCGGCAAGCTGGTTTAGCGGCACGGACTGCATAATAATGCAGATTCCTGTTACGGCAGAATAGCCGCGCAGAAGTCGATAAGAATTTTTTTCATTTCCTCAGTCTCCTTTATCCCATTACCGCCTCATTGAATTGTGTTATAAGGCGATCTATCTCTTCCGCTTGTTTATGCACCGCGCCCCAGGTGCCCTCGTAGTCGTACCAAAGGGCGTCCAGTTCCTCCGACGTTTTTCCCTGCTGCTCCACCCAGGTGTAGTATTTAAGGTTGTGTATGCGTTTCCGGTCAATATAAGTGAGCTCCAGCATATTGTCGGTGCGCTGGCCATATATATGCTTAGCCCAGTCAATGGCTGCCTGCTTTTCGCTGTACTGCCCCTCCCGCTGGCGCAGCTCCTCCAAACGGCTGCCGTACATATCCATAGAGTCTGTAAGCACTGTTGCCACCACGTCTTTTTCGGTGAGCTCGTAGTACTTGGCAAATTTAATGCAGGAGAGCAGGTTCGCAATGCCGGAAATGCCTAATAAATCAAGCTTTTCCACAATCTCGGGGGGCACGCCCAGGTCGCTTGTCAGGAATTTGCGCCCCTCCGGCTCGTTGAAAAGGCGGATGAGGTTTATGCTGTCCTCGTCGTCTATGGCTATCACCATGTCGGTGTTTTTTACGTTATGTATCCAGGGCACGTGCTTGTCGCCTATGCCCTCGATGCGGTGCCCACCAAAGCCGTTATTGAGGAGGGTGGGACACTGCAGGGCCTCGCACGCCGCCAGTTTCATTTGGGGGAAGAGCTCCTTCAGCCTGTCTCCGGCGCCGATGGTTCCGGCGCTGCCGGTGGTGAAGCAGGCCCCCGTAAGGCGCATGTTTTCTCCCGGCAGGCTGTTGAAAACCTCCTGAATGGCGTCGGCCGTTATCTCGTAATGCCAGAGATGGTTGCCCATCTCCTCGAACTGGTTGAAGATTACGCAGTCCGGCCTAGTCCGGCGGATTTCGTTAACCTTGTCGAATATTTCTTTAACGTTGGACTCGCAGCCCGGGGTGGCGATTATCTCCCCGGCAATTCCCTCCAGCCACTGGAAGCGCTCCCGGCTCATTTCCTGGGGGAGGATGCCGATGGAATAGACGCCCAGCAGCTTGGAATTGAAAGCGCCGCCCCGGCAGTAATTGCCGGTGGAGGGCCAGACGGCCTTCTGACAGGTGGAGTCGAACTGGCCGGTGACCAGGCGGGGCACCAGACATCCAAAGGAGGCACCAACTTTGTGACAACCTGTTGGGAACCATTTCCCCACCAGGGCGATTATCCTGGCCCTGACACCGGTGAGCTGAGAAGGAAGCTCTATGTAGTTTGGCGGTCCGAAAAGGCCGCCCGCCTCCTTGGGCTCATTTTTCCAGGTGATACGGAACAGGTTTACGGGGTCAATATCCCAAAGTCCCGTGCACCCCAGTCTGGCATTGATTTCCTCAGGAACCAGGGAAGGGGCTTTCATTTGGGCAAAAGTGGGTATGATTACGCCGTTTTCCCGCGCCCTTTTGATGTTGCGCTCAAGCGCTTCCCGGTGGATGGTAAGGTTAATCACTAATACAACCCCCCATATTCATTTTTGTAGGCATATTATACGATAAATTCTCCAATAACACAAGTTGATTTATTGAAAATGTTGTAATATTATATTAATGACAAAAATAGGGAAAGGAGCGCGCCATGAATACATTTGTCCTGCACGGTAATATAGTTCACACCCCGGCTCTGTCGGAGCTTAAACTATGCACCGATTCCTACGCTGTCTGCGAAAACGGGTTGTGCGCGGGCGTGTTTGATGTCTTGCCGGAGAAGTTCTCCCACCTTCCCGTTTACGATTTCGGAGACATGATTATAATTCCCGGCTATGTGGACCTGCACCTCCATGCTCCCCAATACCAGAATTGCGGCCTGGGCATGGACATGGAGCTTTTAGACTGGCTGGAGGCCCAGACCTTTCCCACGGAGGCTAGGTTTGCCGATATTTCATATGCTGACATGGAATATACCCGCTTTGTGGAAGACCTTCTGAAGAGCGCCACAACCCGCGCCTGCGTGTTCGGCACCATACATAAGGAATCCACCATGCTCCTGATGGAAAAGCTGGAGGCAAGCGGCCTGTGCTCAATGGTAGGCAAGGTGAGCATGGACCGGAACTGTCCCGATAACCTGAAAGAAGATGACTCCGCCGCTGCACTTGAGTCCGTTGAAAGCTGGCTGGATGAAATTGACGGGCGTTTTTCGAGCACCGCGCCGATTATCACGCCCCGCTTTGTTCCCAGTTGCTCCAATGAGCTGCTGGAGGGCCTTGGGGTCTTATCAGAGCGGCATAACCTGCCCATACAGTCCCACCTCTCCGAAAACCTATCGGAAATAGACTGGGTGCAGGAGCTGTGTCCGGACTGCCCCAACTATGCCTCGGTGTATGATAAATTCGGCCTCATGGGGGATAGAACCATCATGGCCCACTGTGTGCATCTGACAGAGGACGAGATGGATATTATACATGACAGAGGTACATATATAGCTCATTGCCCCACCTCCAACGTGAACATACGCAGCGGCATTGCCCCTGTACGCAAATTTTTGGACAGAGGCCTGAATGTGGGACTAGGAACCGATGTCTCGGGAGGACATACTCTGGACATGGCGGAGGTAATCCGCCAGGCCCTTGGCCTATCCAAACTTTTGTGGAGGCTGGGGTCGGAGGAATTTAAACCCTTAAAGACTGTCGAGGCATTTTATCTTGCCACCCGGGGCGGCGGCTCATTTTTCGGAAAGGTCGGGGCCTTTGAGCCGGGGTATGAGTTTGACGCCGTGGTCATTGACGACAGGGACATCAATACCAGGGGCGAACAGGACCTGGAAAAACGCTTTGAAAAAATAATATATCTTTCCAGCAGCTGGAATGTCTGCGCAAAGTTTGTGGCAGGCAGACGGTTGTTTTGATTTAAAACCAATTCCATACATACGGAGGTCAGGCATATGAGCGTTGGAAAATCCGTTACAAGGGTGGACGCCGTCGATAAGGTCACGGGCATGGCCAAGTATACGGCGGATATTTTCCCGCCCGGTACCCTGAGCGCAAAAATAGTCCGCAGCACAATTGCCCACGGACGGGTCCTGTCCATAGATACCTCCGAGGCGGAAAAGGTCCCGGGGGTGGTAAAGATTGTAACCTGCTTTGACGTCCCCAAAAACTATTTTCCCACAGCCGGGCATCCCTGGTCTACTGACCCAGCCCACCAGGATGTGGCAGACAGGCTTATGCTCACCGACAGGGTCAGATTCTACGGCGACGATGTGGCAGCGGTAATTGCCACAGACGATATTGCCGCCGCCCGGGCCGCCCGTCTTTGCAAGGTGGAGTACGAGGAATATCCCTTTGTGCTGGACCAGGTGGAAGCCATGCAGGAGGGGGCTCCCCAGCTACACGAGGCCTACCCCAACAACATACTTGCCCACACAAGCGACTCCTGGGGCGACTGGGAGGAAGCCGTTTCGGAACCGGGTCTTCTCTGCCTTGACAAGTGGTATGACACGCCTGTAGTCCAGCACTGCCATATTGAGAACCATGTCTGCTGCGCCTATATGGAAGGCGGCCGGGTGACGGTTATCAGCTCCACTCAGATACCCCACATTGTGCGGCGTATTGTGGGCCAGGCACTGGGCTGGCCCTGGGGGAAGGTGCGCATCATAAAGCCCTACATCGGGGGGGGCTTCGGCAACAAGCAGGACGCCCTGTACGAGCCCCTCTGCGCCTATCTCACCACCGTAGTGGGGGGCCGGCCGGTGAAGATAGACATGAGTCGCGAGGAGACCTTCACATGCAGCCGGGTGCGCCATGCCATCCGCTACCGCCTGGTCACATATTTCCGTCGGGACGGCACCTTTGTGGCCCGGAGCATGGAAGAGTATTCAAAGCAGGGGGCTTACGCCTCCCATGGTCACAGCATAGCCGCCAAGGCAACCAGCGGTTTTGCCCAGCTTTACAAGTGCAAGGCCTATAAATTCGACGCTTATACGGTATTTACCAATACCCCGGTGGCGGGGGCCATGCGGGCCTACGGCATGCCCCAGGTCACTTTTGCCATGGAGAGCCATATCGAAGACATAGCGGTTATGCTGGGGATGGACCCCATCCAGCTGAGAAAGAAGAATTTGATGGATGTGGGTTTTGTTGATGATTTTGCCGGCACCGTAAATCATTATGACAGCCACGGCCAGTGCATACAAAAGGGATCGGGATACATTGGCTGGGAGGAAAAGCGGAGAAAATACCGGAACCAGACGGGTCCGGTGCGCCGCGGGGTGGGCATGTCCGTGTTCTGGTATAACACCGGAGTATGGCCCATTTCCCTTGAAGTAAGCGCCTGCCGGATGGTGCTCAACCAGGACGGCAGCATACAGCTTATGATAGGCGAGACGGAAATAGGCCAGGGGGCGGACACGGTCTTTGCCCAGATGGCGGCGGAGACCGTAGGCATTCCGGTTGAAAAGGTTCACGTGGCCTCCACCCAGGACACTGACACAACCCCCTTCGGCCTTGGTGCCTATGCCTCCCGGCAGACCTATGTGGGCGGTATGGCAATAAAGCAGACCGGGGAGATGCTGAAGTCAAAAATCCTGAGACACGCCTCGAAGCTTTCCGGCCTTCCCGAAAACATGCTGGACATCAAGGAGGGGAAGATTGTCCACAAAGAAACCGGGCAGGCCCTTATGAATTTAGGAGAGCTGGCCACCCATGTGCTTTACAGCCTTGAAGAGTCGGAACATATTGCGGCGGAGAGCACATACCAGTGCAAGAGCAACGCCTATTCCTTCGGCTGCTCCTTTGCGGAAGTGGAAGTGGACATACCCATGTGCCGGGTAAAGGTTCTCAATATTGTAAATGTCCACGACTGCGGGACCCTTATAAACCCGAAGCTGGCGGAGGCCCAGGTCCACGGGGGCATGAGCATGGCGCTGGGGTACGCATTGGGGGAGCAGCTTTTGTTTGATGAAAAGACGGGGCGGCCCCTTAACAACAACTTTTTGGACTATAAAATCCCGACTGCCATTGACCATCCGGATTTGGGAGCGGACTTTGTGGAAAACCCGGAGCCCACCAGCCCCTTTGGCACCAAAGCTCTGGGCGAGCCCCCGGCGGTACCCGGCGCCCCGGCCATCAGAAATGCCATTTTGCACGCCACCGGGGTAGCTATAGACAATATCCCCATGACACCTCATATCCTCTTTGAACGCTTCAAAGAGGAAGGACTTATATAAGGGGGGCTAGACATGTTTGATTTTGAAGTCTTATATGAGGCCCGGTCCGTTTCCAATGCCATAGAGCTGCTCTGCCAGCACCCAAAAGCAAAAATAATTGCGGGAGGCAGCGACCTGCTTATCAAGATACGGGAAGGCAAAGAGACCGGCCTGGAGCTTGTGAGCATATTTACGCTGGATGAGCTCAGGGGCGTTTCCATTAAGGAGGACGGCACTTTGTGCATACTGCCCCTGACCAGCTTTTCCAATGTCATAAAATCTCCCGTTATCCAGGAGAATTTTGGTGTTTTAGCCCAGGCCCTTTCCCAGGCGGGAGGCCCCCAAATCCGCAATATTGCCACCATAGGCGGCAATATCTGCAACGGTGTGACCTCCGCTGATTCCGCCTCCACCCTTCTGGCCTGGGACGCCCGGCTGGAGCTGACGGGCCCCTCGGGAGTGCGGCTACTGCATATCGAGGACTTCTACCTGGGCGCCGGAAAGGTGGATTTGAAGCCAGCTGAGATTTTAACGGCTATTCTTATAAAAAAAGAAAGCTATTCCGGTTATTTCGGCCACTTTATAAAATACTCAATGCGCAGGGCCATGGACATTGCCACAATAGGCTGCAGCGTCAATGTAAAGCTGTCGGAGGATAAAAAGGCCATTTCCGATGCCCGCATAGCCTTCGGCGTGACGGGCCCCGTGCCCCGGAGAGCGCCCACGGCGGAGGCGGCGGCCCGGGGAAAGGCCGTAAGTTTGGAAACGGTGGAGGAATTCGCCGCCGCCGCGCAGGCGGACATTAACCCCCGCACAAGCTGGAGGGCCACCAGGGAATTTCGCACCCATATCGCAAAGGAAATGGCGAAGTGGGCGCTTATAGAATCCATAAAGCTGGCGGGAGGTGAGCTGCAATGAGGACAAAGACAGTAAGATGCACCGTAAACGGGGTGCCGGTGGAAAAAACAGTGGATGTCCGGGCCTCCCTGGCGGATATGCTGAGGGACGACTACGCCCTAACCAGCGTAAAAATAGGCTGCCAGGTGGGGGAGTGCGGCGCCTGCAACGTGCTCATAGACGGCGAGTGCTATAACTCCTGCATTTACCTTGCGGTTTGGGCGGAGGGCAAGAGCATAGTGACGGTGGAAGGCCTGAAGGGCAAGGACGGGCTGCTCCATCCAATACAACAGGCCTTCGTGGAGGAGGCGGCGGTCCAGTGCGGTTTTTGCACCCCGGGCCTCATCATGACCGCCCTTTCCCTGCTAAACTCCGGGAAAAAGTATACAAGGCAGGAACTGCGGTATGAAATCAGCGGGCATCTCTGCAGGTGCACGGGGTATGAAAATATCCTGACGGCTCTGGAAAAAGCCATTAACCGCCGGGATAATGGAGAATAATCCTTTAAAAACGCTTTAGGCTGTCGATTTCGACAGCCTAAAGCGTTCATCCTAAAGCGTACATAATGTTAAAATAAAAAAGGGGTTAACCCCTCTTTTTTATTTTAACAGCAATTCAATATGTTTGTCAGCCAACTCGTAGAGTCCGGAAAAATCCAAATGTGGATTATAGAGCCGCTCCATTTGGTCGTGGATTGCCTTGGCCTCGGCAAGGGTGTTAACCGCCTCCTGTAACAATTCATCCCGGAGTTTTGCGGCGCTTCTGAACCGGGGGCGCATCTCTCTTATTCTTTCAGAAGGTATAATTGCATCCAGGCGTATATGCCGGTAAGCTTCACCGCCATATCCCCGCCGGGAGCTGATGGTCACAAAGCCGAGGCGGAGATCCGGCACCAACAGAGCCTCCATCTTTTCAGGAGACAAGGGGTCAGGGCAGAGTATGCAGTCAAGGCCACGGCGGGAGGCCTCCTGGATAATCCTTGAAATATAGACATCAGCCAGACCGTATTCATTGTCCAGGGTATATACCCTGTCACACAGGCTGTCTATTGTTTTTTCCAAAAAGATTCGGCCCTTGCAGGTGATGGCGCTTAAAAACCGACGACGCAACCCGCCCGAACCGCCTGCCTTTTTGCCAAATTCCCGGGCAGCCGCCCCGCTGGCGCGGCGCAGTACCGTTTTGCTCTCCTGCTCTCCCGTAATTGTCGGATAACCAACTATAGAAACCGCCGCCGCGGCGGCCAGGGACGCATAGGCCCTGTCGTAGAGGGCCTTATATTTTTTCTTCAATTCGGAAAGTTCCGGCAATAGATGCGCCATTTCCTCACTTCTATAAAATGTCCCCAGGTCCAGGTATTGATCCCGTATCCCCGGGTATTTAGGCTCCTGCACGTGAGGTGCGGTGCCGTCCACATATGCCACTTTCTTTTCGGGAATATATATGCCGTCAAGGGAATCAGGGTCTGCGGAACAGTGAATGTATTCAACCACCAGACCCCTCTTCTCAGCTGCGGAACCTATTTTTCTCATGAAGCTGGACTTGCCGCTGCCTGGTCCGCCCTTTATCACCCATAGAAAATCCCCGCTTTCGGGGCTGACAAAGTCATCGTAAAGGGAGTAAAACCCGTCTTTTGAGTTTGCCCCCAGAAAAAATTTTACTTCTTTTCCTGTTTCCATATAGCCAACCTTCCTGAAAGCACATGTTAAAAAACCTATTAAAGCGTTTATATCTGCACTATTAGAATATGCAGGCTAACGCAAAATTGACAATTGCGGAAGGAAGATAGTATAATTCCTGAAAAAATGAGAGTTATGGAACTTTAGCCACAGATTAACAGCAAGGAGAAATGAATGTTTAACATTGTCATTTTTGATATGGACGGCACCATCAGCGACAGCGGATACGGGATTGCAAAATGCGCTCAGTACGCCCTTAGGCACTTTGGCATAGATGTACCCGATCTGGAAGACCTGAAATGTTTTGTCGGGCCTCCGCTGATAGAGGCGTTTATGGAAGGATACGGCCTCACTTTGGAACAAGCCATGGAGGCAAGGGAGTTGTTCAGACAGCGCTATGTGGAAAAGGGGTTATATGAAAACCGCATGTATCCCGGCGTTGAAGAGTTAATCCGAAAACTGAAGCGGCAAGGAAAGACCGTGGCCGTAGCCACCTCCAAACCCCAGGTCTTTGCGGAGGAAATACTGAAAAACTACGGGATACTGGACTGCTTCGACCAGGTGGCAGGCGGGGACCTAGAGGGGAAAAGGGCCTCCAAAATTCAGATTATGGAGGAGGTATTCAGGAAAATGGGAATTACCGAGGAGCAAAAGGCCGGCACGGTCATGGTGGGCGACCGGGTGTACGACGTGGAAGGGGCGGCCCATTTCGGAATCGCCTGCATAGGCGTGGGTTATGGTTATGCGCAGCCTGATGAACTTCAGGAGGCGGAGCTATATGCGCCCACAGTGGAGGCTCTGTCTCAGCTGCTTCTCGATAATTAAGAACATGCAGAAAAGCGCCGTCCCGGGACGGCGCTCTCTTATTTATCTCCGGCTGGAATTAAGAATACAGTTTTTTCGGGCAGTTAAAAACACCGTCCGCGGGGACGGTGTTTTATTATTAAATGAGTATGTTTTTATATCCGGCAGCCAAGTTCGGCCGCCGCCTCTATGGCGTTGATAGCCCTGCCCAGGTACTTTGCATTGCCCAAAACATGGCAGGGGATGCGGTCTTTCAGTTCTTCATACAGCCGGTTGCCGGGCTCCAGGCCCACGGCAACCACCACGGCGTCGCAGGGCCAGGCAAAGTCTGCTGTCACTATTCCGTTTTCGTCTATTTCAAAAACGGAGGTATTCTTGTACAGTTCTGCGCCAAAGCGTTTCAGGTCCCCCAACACCGGCCAGGCAATGCCCGGCTCATAACCTGCCCCAAGCTTGCCCTTTTCAAACACCGCCACATGGCGGCTGGTGGAATTCAGCATGGCTTCAAGTATTTCAGGGGATTCCACCTTATAGCTCATGAGATAGAAGAGCTGGCCGGGAGATATGCTCCCCTCCATGGCCAGTTTGCGGGCGACTTCCAATCCCACGAAACTGCCACCTATAACGGCCACTCTTTTTCCCAGCACCGGGTTTTCGGTGATTATTTCCTCTGCCGTATAGACCGGAGGGGCATTTTCCTTTATTCTTATCTTTATGGGCTTATGCACCCTGCCGGTGGCGATTACCACCTCGTCAAAGCCGGAGACCAGGATTTCGTCGGCGTTGGCCTCCCGGCCAAATTCCACCTTTACGCCTGCGTCCTTCAGGGCGTTTTTGTGATATTGAATCAGGCCGGAAAATTCGCTTCTGGCGGGCAGGGACGCAGTGAGCCGCAATTGGCCGCCCAGGGAGTCGCTTTTTTCCCAGAGGGTCACGTGATGCCCGCGTCTTGCAGCCCTGATGGCGGTCTCGCAGCCGGCGGGGCCGCCGCCCACTATCAGGATTTTCTTGGGCTTTTTGGCGGGCACCTCTGGAATTTCGTATTCCCTGCCTGCCAGGCCGTTGACCAGGCATCGGACGGGCTTGTCGAAAAAGGTGCCGGCCAGGCAGCCCTGGTTGCAGGCCACGCAACGGCGGACGAGGTGCTCCCTTCCCGAAAAGAGCTTGCCCGGCAGTTCCGGGTCGGCCACCAGGGGCCTTCCCATGGCTACGATGTCGCAATAGCCCAGGGCCACGGCCTCCTCGACAGTGCGGGGGTCTCCCATGCGGTTTGCCACGGAGACGGGAATGTCCACAGCCTCCTTAATGGCCTTGGCCAGATAAGTGAAAGCGCCTCTCGGGGTTTCCCCGGTGAGCTGGGGCGTCCGGCTCTCGTGCCAGCCGCCGGTAAGGTCCAGCATGTCCACATGCTTTGCCGCTATCTTGGCAAAACGCAGACACTCCTCGGAGCCGTTGGAGCCGGGGACCAGGTCGTGGGTTCCATAGCGCAGGAGTATGGGATAATCAGGGCCTACGGCCTCTCTTACGGCTGAAATAACCTCCAGGGGGAAGCGGCAGCGGTTTTCAAAGCTGCCGCCGTATTCGTCCGTGCGCAGGTTGGTGAGAGGGGATAAAAACTGAGTGATAAGATAGCCGGCGGAGGCGGATATCTCCACGGCATCAAAGCCTGCGGTCTTTGCCCTGGCGGCCCCGGCTGCCCAGTCCCGTATAACCCGGTCAATGTCATCCCGGGCCATTTCCCTGGCCACTTCCTTGGTATAAGGCGTGTAAACCGGAGAGGGACCTATGGCCTCGTCATCGGCTATGACGTCGCCTTTCTTCATATAACGCCCGGCGTGGTAGAGCTGCACGGCCACCTTGCAGTCCCGGCGGTGCATGCCGTCTATAAAATCCTGATAAGCGGGAATACAGCTGTCGTCGCGGAGGCTCATGGTGGAGGCTTTTGCCCCATAGTCGTCGAAGCGGCAGGCACCCACCACCACCAGTGCGCAGCCGCCTTCCGCCCTCTTCCAGTAGTATTCGTTGAAACGGGAAGTAGGCAGGCCGTTTTCCGTGTATAGATGGTGCATGGCAACCATCATGATGCGGTTCTTCAGGGTCATGTTTCCTACACGGATGGACTGGGCTAGATGCTCATATTTTCTCATTTGCAACCTCCTCCTGCATAACCGGCTTAATACTCATTAAAATCATACTCGTAGCCAATACTCAAATCCGGTCCCGTGAAGGTTCCATCCAACTTGCTGAGAGTACGATAATATTCCTCGCTTCCCTCCTCATAGGGCACAGGCTGGTAGTTGTTTCCGCTCACAACCCCGCTGGAGGCGCAGGGGATATGTTTCCTGTCAGCCACGTATACGGAGCCGTCAACGTCTTTGACAACCTCCAGCTGGGCAATTACAGTGTCCTTGTCCCGGGGGTTGGTGTTTCCGCCAAAAGTCCAGTTGCCCAGACAATAATATATGTACTTGCCATTATACTCCTCCACGGGCTGGAGGGTATGGGGGTGAGTGCCGTAAACAATGTCTGCCCCTGCGTCTATTGCCGCCCGACCCTGAGTGCGCTGGAGCTCGTTGACTTTATAGGAGCCTTCGTCTCCCCAGTGGAGGGCGGCGATTATAAACTCCGCGCCCTCCTCTTTCAAAGCGGCAATCCCGGCTTGTATTTGCTGAACGTTACCGAAACTAAGGGCGTAGATGCCAATGACAAGGCCCCTGTCCGTGGTGTAAAGGCTCCAATCGTCCCGGCCGGCATAGCCGATGCCCTCACTCTCCAGCGCTGCCATGGTATCTTCATAACCCTCCTGCCCGAAGTCCAGAACGTGGTTGTTCCCCAGGGTTACGAACTCCACGCTGCCCTCCTTCAGTATGTTCACATACTCGGGGGGCGCACGGAAAACGAAGTTCTTGCTTGTGGCCTTAGTGCTGTTTGTAAGGACGCACTCCAGATTTGCGATGGTGAAGTCGTCGTCGTCAAAATAGTCCACCGTCAGGGCAAAGGGATATTTATAGTCATCTCCCACCACGTTGTTGTAGGAATTGGACAGCTTCACGTTATGTATGTTACTGGCAAGGGTGCAGTCCCCCAGCATGGTGATGGTAAAATGCTCCGGCTCCGGTTCCGGCGTAGGCTCCGGAGTCGGTTCGGGAGTAGGCGGAATGCTGGGCTCCGGCTGGGGAGTATGGGAGACCATAACCGGGGGTGCCTCCTGGACTGGGGGAGGCTCCGATACATAGTGGGCGCTGCCGAAAAATATGATGGAAGCCGCTATAATAACTACAGTCGCAAAGACAGTCAATATCCGAAATGTATTGTTATGTTTCATATCTTGACCCCATTATCACAGAGGGGAGCTGCTCCCCGATAAGATTATGAGCCGGCGCGGCAGGCGCATAAGAAATTCCGCCTGCCTTAGCCGCTTTATAAACCCAGATGCTTATTGTCCTGCCTTCATGGTTAGATACGCGTTGATAAAACCGTCTATGTCCCCGTCCATCACGGCGTTGATATTGCCGTTTTCATAATTGGTCCGATGGTCTTTTGCAAGGGTGTAGGGCATAAACACGTATGAACGTATCTGGCTGCCCCATTCTATTTTCATATGAGCGCCCTTGATGTCCTCGATTTTTTCCAGGTGCTCCCTTTCCTTTATCTCCGCTAATTTGGATCTGAGCATATTCATTGCCACTTCCCGGTTCTGGTGCTGGGAGCGCTCCATCTGGCAGGACACCACAATGCCGGTGGGAATGTGGGTTATACGTACGGCGGATTCGGTCTTGTTCACATGCTGGCCCCCGGCGCCGCTGGAACGATAGGTGTCAATTTTCAAGTCCTCGGGCCTGATTTTAATCTCATCGTCATTGGTTATCTCGGGAGTTACCTCCACGGCGGCAAAGCTGGTGTGACGCCGTCCTGAGGCGTCGAAGGGGGAAATGCGCACGAGCCGATGTATGCCGTGCTCGCTTTTTAGGTAGCCGTAGGCGTTTTCGCCCTCGATGGAGATGGTGGCGCTTTTAAGGCCGGCCTCCTCTCCGTCCAGGTAGTCCAGGACCTTGTACTTGAAGCCGTTGCGTTCCGCCCAGCGGGTGTACATCCTATAAAGCATTTCCGCCCAGTCCTGGGCCTCCGTGCCACCGGCCCCGGCATGGAAGGATAAGATTGCGCCGCAGCTGTCATATTCTCCGGTGAGGAGGGTGCTGAGCCGAGCCTGTTCCAGTTTCTTCTGAAAGGTTTCAAACTCCGACTGCAGCTCCGGGAGCATGCTCGAGTCGTTTTCTTCCAGAGCCATTTCGCATATGGCATACAGGTCCTCCCACTTGGAACGGAGCTTTTCAAAGTTTTCACATTTGGCCTTCAGCTGTTTTATGCGCTGGAGGATTTTCTGGCTGTTCTGCATGTTACTCCAGAAATCATCCCTAGCGGTCCGGACTTCAAGCTCCTCTATCTCCGCTTTTGCCTCCTTCAGCTTTAGGGCGGATTCCAGAGTGGCAAGATTGGGTTTCAGGTTGTTAAGTTTAGCTTTGTATTCTACAAATTCCAGCATATGTTCAACTACTTTCACTTTCAATGGATTGGTTTGCATACCTTTATTATGTAATTCTGTATTATATACAAAAGTGGGCAGGATGTAAATATTAAAACCAGTATGCTGCTAAAGTGCTGCGAATTAAGGACATTTCCAACAAAATATTGTAATAATTACTCGCAAAAAGTTCACTTTAGGCACTTTTAATTTTCGCCACTTATTGTTATAATGAAACTGAAGAATTATGCGCGGCTTTGGGCCGCAAAAAGTATAGAAAAGTGAGGGCGATTCTAGTGATACCACACGGTAAAGAGGTCAAGGTGTTTGCCGGGAACTCCAACAGGGCACTGGCGGAGGGCATATGCCGTAGCCTCAGCAAGGAAATGGGAAAAGCCATAGCAACGAAGTTTTCCGACGGGGAGGTTTCCATCTCCGTAAACGAGCCGGTGCGTGGAGCTGATGTCTTTATAGTACAATCAACATGTCCCCCGGTCAATGACAATCTTGTGGAGCTGCTTATTATGATTGATGCAATGCGCCGGGCTTCTGCCGGACGCATTACTGCTGTTATCCCGTATTTTGGGTATGCTCGTCAGGACAGGAAGGCCAAGAGCCGCGACCCCATATCGGCAAAGCTGGTAGCAAATCTTATTACTGTCGCTGGTGCGGACAGGGTCCTGACCATGGACCTTCACGCCGCCCAGATACAGGGATTTTTCGACATTCCCGTGGATAATCTTCTGGGAAGCCCTCTGCTTGCAGGGTACTATATCAACAAATTCGGTATCGGAAACGAGAACGTAATGGTAGTTTCTCCGGACGTAGGTAGCGTATCCAGAGCGCGGCTTTTTGCCCACAGGTTGGGCGTGGGGCTGGCCATTGTGGACAAGCGCCGGGAGAGGGCAAACTCCTCCGAGGTTATGAACATCATTGGTGATGTAAGGGATAAATATGTAATTTTATTGGACGACATGGTGGACACAGGCGGTAGCCTCTGCGGAGCCGCCAAGGCTCTTATGGAAGTGGGCGGAGCCAAAGAAATCCATGCCTGCGCCACCCACGGGGTGCTCTCTGGCCCTGCCATAGAGCGAATCACCGAAAGTTGCATTAAAGAACTGGTGCTACTTGATACGATACCCTATCCCTCCGATAAGCCCTGCGACAAGATTAAGTATATCTCCGTTGCTTCATTCTTTGCCGAGGCTATCGAACGGATTTACGAGGAAGTGTCCATCTCCTCGCTGTTCAATTAACTGCGCCGGGGCAACCGTCCCTGCCGATAATCGGTTGCCGGCAGACCCCTGAAAAGAGGAAAAGCATGTTTCGAATATTCAATTCCCGTGCCGTGGAATGGCTGGTTGTCTTTTTGGGCAACCCTGGTTCCCAATATGCCAACACCCGCCATAATGTGGGTTTTATGGCAGCGGATGTCCTGGAAAAAAGCAAGGGCGTTAGAATAAACAGGTTCCGTTTCAAGTCCCTTACAGCCAGGTGCAGTTTGGGGGGCAGCCAGGTTTTGCTAATGAAGCCTCAGACGTACATGAATCTCTCCGGGGAATCGGTGGCTCAGGCGGCCAGGTTTTATAAAATCCCTCCGGAGCGGGTTTTGGTGGTCTCCGATGATGTGGCGCTGCCCGTGGGCAAGCTGCGTGTCCGGACCCACGGCAGTTCCGGAGGTCATAATGGCCTTAAAAGCATAATGTCTCATCTGGGGAGTGAAATGTTTCCCCGAATCAGGATAGGCATAGGCAGCCCACCGCACCCGGAATACGACATGGCGGATTGGGTGCTGAGCAACTTCAAGGGCCAGGATGCAAAAAATATTGCAGACGCCGTAAAGCTTGCAGCGGAAGCTGTTGAATCCTATATCCGGGACGGAGCCCAAAAGACAATGAACAAATACAACTGAAAGCTTTAATTGACTAATGGGATTCAGGCGCAATAAGCGCCCCCGGCGTTAGCGCCTGACAGCCTATTTAAATTCCCATGGAGGCATAAAATGATAAGATACATAGACACACCTGTAATTATCTCCGGCGGTAAACCCGTAGAGACCCTGCTCCTAACCCCCGGGGGCAAAAAAAAGACCCTTGCCAACTCAATCCTGTCCGCCCATAACATGGGCGGCGAGAGGGGGTCCATGCGCATACGCTTCGATGCGATGATTTCCCACGACATCACATACGTGGGAATCGTGCAGACGGCGAGAGCCTCCGGACTCACCGAATTTCCCATACCCTACGCCCTCACGAATTGCCACAACAGTCTTTGTGCCGTTGGCGGTACTATAAATGAGGACGACCACGCCTTCGGTTTGTCTGCCGCCATTAAATACGGGGGCATTTATGTGCCAGCAAATCAGGCCGTAATCCACCAGTATGCTCGGGAGAGGATGACCAGGTGCGGTGGTATGATACTGGGCAGCGACTCCCACACGCGCTATGGTTGCTACGGTACCCTGGGTGTGGGAGAAGGCGGCGGCGAGCTTACAAAGCAGCTTCTGGAGAACACCTGGGATATCCCTGAGCCTGAGGTGGTCCTGGTTTGGCTAACCGGCAAACCCAGGCGGGGCGTGGGCCCCCACGATGTGGCCATTGCCCTTATAGCCGAGACCTTCCCCGGCGGCAAGGTTAAAAACAAGGTTCTGGAATTCGCAGGTCCGGGTGCGGCGGCCCTTTCCATGGACTATAGAGCCGGCATAGACGTAATGACCACGGAGACAGGCTGTCTGTCCTCCATTTGGGAGACGGACGACAAAGTGCGCCGTTTTTATGAGATGGTGGGCAGGAAAGAGGACTACAGAGAACTTAAAATACCCGACGGCGCCTGCTATGACGCCGTAGTTTATGTGGAACTGGACAAGGTGGAATGCATGGTGGCCCTGCCCTTCCACCCCTCCAAGGCAGTGACTGTTCATGAACTTCAGAAGGACCCGAAGGGCATCCTGTCCGAAGTGGAGCAGGAGTGCCGCAAAATCATGGGGGATAAAGTACAGCCAAATCTTATGAATTGCATAAAGGATGGAAAGATAGTTGCAGACCAGGGGATAATTGTGGGCTGCGCCGGCGGCATGTACGAGAACATTGTCGAGGCTTCTTCCATACTGCAGGGGGACTCCATAGGAGACAGCTATTTTAACCTGTCGGTCTACCCGGCCTCCGCCCCCATTTCCCTTGCCATCACCAGAGACGGAACCGCCGCCCGGCTCATGGAGACTGGAGCCGTCATAAAGCCCGCTTTCTGTGGCCCCTGCTTCGGCGCGGGAGATACCCCCGCCAATAACGGTTTTTCCATCCGCCACGCCACCAGGAACTTCCCCAACAGGGAGGGTTCCAAGCCCGGGGATGGACAGGCGGCTTTTGTCGCCCTGATGGATGCCCGTTCCATTGCCGCCACTGCGAGAAACAAGGGAGTGCTGACCGCAGCAACGGACATTGAATATAACGTGCCCGTATTCGATTATAAATATGACGGCAGTATTTACGAAAAACGGGTTTACAACGGTTATAAAAAGGCAAGGCCGGATTACGAGCTGCGCCTCGGACCCAACATTGCCGATTGGCCGGAGATGCCGGCACTTGAGGAAAACCTGCTTCTGCGGCTCTGCTCCGTAATCCATGACGAGGTCACCACCACCGATGAGCTTATTCCTTCCGGTGAGACTTCCAGCTACCGCTCAAATCCCATAGGCCTGGCTGAGCATACCCTGTCCCGCAGAGACCCCGAATACGTAGGCAGAAGCAAAACCGTAAAGGCCATGGAGGACCGACGGAGAAGCGGCGAGGTGCCCGCCCCGGCCCTTGAGATTCTCTCCGCCGTGGGCGGAGACGCGAAAAACACCACCATTGGCTCATGTATTTTTGCCAGGAAGCCCGGCGACGGTTCCGCCCGAGAGCAGGCCGCCTCCTGCCAGAAGGTTCTGGGTGGCTTTGCCAACATTTCCTGCGAATATGCCACTAAACGTTACCGCTCCAACTGCATCAACTGGGGCATAATTCCCTTTACTCTGGATGCCGGAACGGACTTTACATACAATGTGGGAGACTGGATATATGTACCCGGAATAAGACAGGCCATACTCTCAGGTCAGGAAACCATACCCGCAAAAGTTATTTCCGGCGGGGAAGTATACAGCCTCAATCTACACTGCTTAGGCCTTACGGAAGAAGAAAGGCAGATATTGACGGAGGGCTGCCTGATTAACTATTATGCGAGGCAGGGAAAATGCGAAAAATCGAAATGACAACCCCCCTGGTTGAGATGGACGGGGACGAGATGACCCGCATCTTATGGGCCATGATAAAGGAAAAGCTGATTCTCCCATATGTGGACCTTAAGACGGAATACTATGATTTGAGCCTGCACAGCCGCAACGACACCGACGACCAGATTACCGTGGACGCAGCGCTGGCCACGAAAAAGTACGGCGTGGCCGTAAAGTGCGCTACCATAACCCCAAACAAACAGCGCATGAAGGAATATCCAGAACTGAAAAAGGAATGGCCCAGCCCCAACGGCACCATTAGGGCCATACTGGACGGTACCACTTTCAGAACGCCCATAATCGTTAAAAACATAGAGCCCGCGGTAAAAAACTGGAAAAAGCCCATTACCGTAGCCAGGCATGCCTATGGTGACGTGTACAAGGCTGCCGATATGCGGACTGAGGAGGGGGGCACCGCCACCCTGCGCTTTATGGGAAACAGCGGCAAGATTACGGAAGTGCCTGTGGCTACCACCTCCGGCCCCGCCCTGTTTCAGGGCATGCACAATACCGAGGCCTCCGTAACCGGATTTGCCCGTGCCTGTTTCCAGTTTGCGGTAGATACCGGGCAGGACCTCTGGTTTTCCACTAAGGACACCATCTCCAAGACTTATGACGGCACGTTTAAGGAGATTTTTGAGCGGGAGTTTGAAGCCTATAGGGAAAGATTCCGGGAACTGGGCATAGAATACTTCTACACCCTCATTGACGATGCGGTGGCCAGGGTCATCCGCTCCGAGGGCGGGATGATTTGGGCCCTTAAAAACTACGACGGGGACGTGATGAGCGACATGATAAGCACCGCATTCGGTTCCCTGGCAATGATGACCTCCGTACTTGTCTCCCCGGAGGGCAAATACGAATACGAGGCGGCCCACGGTACTGTCACCCGCCACTATTACCGCTACCTGAGAGGGGAGGAGACCTCAACAAATCCTGTTGCCACCATCTTCGCCTGGACGGGCGCCCTGCGCAAGCGAGGGGAACTGGACAATCTGCCCCGGCTTGTGGGATTTGCCAATTCTCTGGAGCGGGCCTGTCTGGATACCATTGAGGCCGGCCAGATGACTGGGGATCTGGCAGCCCTGGCCGTAGGCGAAAAAAAGGTACTGAGCTCCAGCCAGTTTATGGATGCCATAGCCGCCCATTTGGAATATTCATAATATGATATGTAATAGCATAGCTGCTTAGAGCGTATGGGTCCAAAGGGGGATGGAATAAAATACAATCCCCCCTTTGGGTTGCCGGTTTATTTAAGGAAAACTCATCACATGCAAGGCTCAACGTCACGTCATTTGATTTTTTTATAATACAATTTTAACTTAGAGTAAAATTATCGTAGGCAAAACAATAAAAAAATATGGGAAGAAAGTAAAAACCCTCTTCCCATAATCACAATTTTCCTGTAGTTTGAGAATTGTCAAGAAACCAAACGCAGGAGGTTGT
>DUOX01000011.1 GCA_012838665.1 Clostridiales bacterium | reverse complement strand
ACTTTTTTAGGTTGTTAAAATGTTCATGGCAGGCGAAAGAGTCGGAAACGCTTCCGACCGCCTGTTTATAGGGGCAGCAATTCCCCGTAATACCAGCCGCTTACGCCCCGGTGCTTTACAAGGTATCCGCAACTTGTGCTTTCCACAACAGAGACCACGTCGCCGGCCTTCAAAGACAAAACATAGTCCGTATAGTCGTTGCACCGGCAAATGGGGCCGTTACCGTAGAGGTATTTTGTGAGTATTTTCAACCTGTAGCCGGTGCGCAGGTGACGGCAGAGGGAAAACTCCGGCCCGGGCTCCAAGACCTCCACCAGATTATCCCCCCAACGAATGTAGCAGGAACTCTCCGACCCGGCCTGGTCGGTTTTTACCCTGCGCTGCGGAAAATGGTCATAATACTCCCAGGTAAAATCCTCGCTGCCGTCTTCTGGTATTATCAGGCCGTTGAGCTGGCCGTCATCCTTCAGGACGCAGCCCCCGTCAATGCTTATGATGCGGGCATTCCTGTCTATAATAGGATTGGCGTTTGTAATGTTTTCGCCGTACAACACCACTGGCCAGTGGCCCACAATGCACCATTTGTCAAACCGGCGGCCCTGATTCATGAAATTATCGTTTTTCATACACTCATAGGCGTCAAGCTCCGTCAGCTCTCCCTCCGGAAGACCGCCGTGAACAAAGGTATAGTGCTTCGTCTCTATGATGGTGGGCAGGCCGGCCAAAAAGGAAAACTCCTCATTAAAGCGCCGCCTTAGATCCTCCTTCATGGCGAGTATATCCATTTGGTGGCCTATTTCTATTTCCGCCTCCCGGCACATCTGCGCCACGGTTGACTGGGGCTTTTGGTTGATATACTCCCGCAGGACCCGAAGCATCCTGGGGCTGCCGCTGTCGCATATTCGAAGCCAGGTGTCGCAATTGCCGCAGATGGGGTAAACGCTGTAGTCCCTGCACAGCGCCATGATATAGCGGAGGGTCGCAAGACTCTCCGGCCCCTTTTCCAACATGTCGCCAAGTATAAGCAGCACATCTTCCCGAGAAAAGCGCAGTTTGTCAAGGAGCCCGCGGAAATAATGCAGGTTTCCGTGAATATCAGATACTGCTATGATTCGCCGCCCCGGAGGCAGGGATAAATGCTGAACCCTAGCTTTCATGTCATATTTCCTTTTCCATCAAAATAAGCCGACCAAAAACTCCCTGGTCTGTGCCGATTTTTTTAAAGCCGTAGCTCCTGTAAAATCCTATCGCCCTCTTGTTGGCTTCCGACACATGGAGCCTTAAGGAAGAACGGCCCAGGCTCCTAAATGTGGAAACGGCATGGCCGATAAGCTGTATCCCCAGTCTGCGCCCGCGGTATTCCGGCACCATGTAGCACAGGCTTATCCAGCCTGCCCCCTGTTCCTTGCCCCGCTCCATGTGCAACTCCACAAGACCCGCCAGCTCATCGCCGGTCATGGCTTTCATGAGACATAAGGGGTTTTTCTTATAATGGCGTACGACATTTTTCCAATAAGTATCCGCATCAAAGCCCTTAAGACATCCATATACGGCCTTCCAGGAGTCGGCGTAGCAATTAATATACAGTTCTTTTTCTTCTATGGGATTCATGGGCTCAAACCGGAGATTAAAGCGGTCTATGCCGTCCTTTTCCTTCCACCAGGTTTGCTTGGCAAAGGTGCTCAGCTCTATTGGCAGGTGGCTGTTATCATTGAAAAACACTATTTCTATATCTTCGCCATCCACGTTTATTAGTGAAACGGCGGTATTGTCGCTATGCGGTATTTTGTTTATTTCCCTTGAGGAAATGCCCATAACGGAGGCAAGAAACGCCCGAATGGTCATACCGTGGCTCACCAATGCGATGACCTGACCCCTGTGCCTTTCCGCCAACTCAAGAATTATTCCTCTGATGCGGCATACCAAATCGGCAAAAGTTTCGCAGCCCTCAACATCCCAGTTCTCAGGGTCGCAGTTAAAGTGGACCAGTTGCTCCCTCTGGTTATATTCAACTTCTCCCCAGGGCCTGTCTTCCCAGCAGCCCATGGCCACCTCCCGGAGCCTGGGGGTAGTGATAAGGGGCAAATCATGATAACGGGTGATGGCGGAGGCTGTGGTAACCGCGCGCCTCAGGTCACTGGAATACAGGGCATCCAGATGAATATCCCGAAAGCGCTCGGCCAGCTTATCTATCTGTTTGCGGCCCCGTTCTGTAATGTCGCCGTCATAATGTCCCTGCACACGGCGGTAGAGATTGCCCTCCGCCTCCGCATGCCGAATTAGATAAATTTGAGTCATCCATTTACCTCCGAATACTGCCTGTTGATTGTCATCCGAAAAATGGTCTATTATGTTTGCAATATTATTCTTAATATTGTATAATACCTTATCGTTTTAAACAAGAGCTAACTTCTGGTCTGGAGGCGGCTGTGAAAGTAATCCATCTGATAAGCGGCGGGGACACCGGCGGAGCAAAGACCCATGTCCATCTGCTGCTGTACAATTTGAATAAGACTATTGACGCCACTCTGGTTTGTTTTATGAGGGGCGTTTTTTCCGAGGAAGCCATTCAAATGGGCATTCCCACGATAATCCTTGATAGCAAGAATGTTATTAAAACCATACTGCAACTGAGAAACCTCGTATTAGAGGGAGAATATGACCTGGTCCACTGCCACGGTTCCAGGGGCAACCTGATGGGCGCAATTTTGAAACTCTTTATTGACATACCGGTAATTACAACGGTGCACAGCGATTACCGCCTGGATTATATGGGCCGCCCCCTTGCAAAGCTGGTTTACGGCACCCTCAACGCCATATCCCTGCGCATACTGGACTACCGCATCGGCGTATCCGGCTCCATGCGCCAGCTTCTCATCTCCCGTGGTTTTCGTCCCAGCCACCTGTTTACCATATACAACGGCCTGGATTTTTCCCGCAAGCCCAAAGCCTGCGACCGCAGGGAATTCTATAAGAGAGTTGGCCTGCAGGCCGACGGGGATTCAATTGTCGCAGGAATTGCGGCAAGACTTGACCCTGTAAAGGATGTGGCCACCCTTATGCGGGCGTTTGCCCTGGCCCGTGAAAAATGCCCGAACCTGCGCCTCATCATTGCAGGGGACGGCGGCGAAATGGCCGCCCTGCACCGCCTGGCTAAGGAGCTTAAAGTCCAGGACTATGTCTGCTTTACAGGCTGGCTCTCCGACATGGACGAGTTTTACAGCTCCATTGATATAAACACCCTAACCTCCATTTCCGAGACCTTCCCCTTCGCCCTGACGGAAGGGGCCATTTTCCGCCTCCCCACCATCAGCTCACGGGTCGGGGGCGTGCCGGAACTGATAAAAGACGGCGTAACCGGCCTGCTTTTCAGGCCCGGCGACAGTAAGGCACTGGCCGCCCATCTGCGCGCCCTGGCAAAGGATGCCGGGCTGCGGAGGAAACTGGGGGACGCACTGCATCAATATGCCTCAATGGAGTATTCCGCCGAGGCCTCCTGCAGGCGTCAAATAGAGATATACAACACCATATTCCGGCGGGCCAAACTCATGCCTCCCGCCAGGTCCGGGGTGCTTATTTGCGGGGCTTACGGCCATGGCAACGCCGGGGACGACGCCATTTTGGAAGCCATCGTGGGCGAAATGCGCAGCATAGACCCCGATATGCCTCTGACCATATTGTCCCGCCGCCCCAGGGAGACCATGCGCCGTTATGGGGAGGACTCCGTTTACACCTTTAATTTCCCAAAGTTCCTGCGGGTTATGAACCATACCCGCCTGTATCTCAACGGCGGCGGCAGCCTGATACAGGATGTGACCAGCCGGCGGAGCCTTTGGTATTACCTGTTTACCATATACCAGGCAAAGAAGCGGGGCAACAAGGTCATTATGTACGGCTGCGGCATCGGGCCCGTGCTGTACGGCTACGACCAGCGTCTGGTGCGACGTGTTTTGAATAAAAACGTGGATATAATCACCCTGCGGGAAAAACATAGCCTGCAGGAGCTTAGCCGCTTTGGGGTAACGGAGCCGGAGATAGTCCTCAGCTCGGACCCGGCCCTTTCCCTGCCTTCCGCAACGGACGATGAAATAGACGAGGCCCTTTCTCTCCACGGCATAGACCCGCGGGGCAAATACATCTGCTTCACTTTGAGAAAATGGCCGGGATTTATTGAAAAGGCCCCCTGCTTTGCCGCCGGGGCCCGCCATGCCCATGAAAAGCACGGACTTATCCCCATATTTCTGTCCATCAACCACAGAAGCGACGGGGATGCCGCAGGCTGCGTCACAAAGCTTTTGGACATGCCCTTTCACTGTCTGCCAGACCCTATGGAGTCCGGCCTTACCATAGGAATTATGTCCCGCATGACAGCCGTGGTTTCCATGCGGCTCCACGGGCTTATTTTCGCCGCCGGCCGGGGAGTACCCCTGGTGGGCATATCCTATGACCCGAAGGTCACCGCTTTTCTGGACTATATCGGGCAAGATCTGCATGTCCGGCTGGAAGACCTGCAGTCCGACCAACTGTGCTCCATGATAGACGCCGCCATCCAGCTTGCCAAGGATAAAAAATCTCTTGCGGAGAAAGTAACCAAACTGATAAATATCGAAAGCAGGAACGTGGAATGCGCCCGGCGCCTGCTAGAGGGCTGATTTAACTTAAGCTTTGCGCCTTTGAAAGACATAGCCTCCTGCAGCATGCAGAGTTTATGACATTAAAACCCCGAGACTTCCGTCCCGGGGTTTTTGCTTTTAATAATCAGCTACCTGACCTTAGCTCCGACAGGGGTATCATCATCGCAGAATATTACTTTCGCAGCCTCCCCAACATCCGCGGCCAGAATCATGCCCTGGCTTTCAACGCCCCGGAGCTTTGCAGGCTTCAGGTTTGCGACCACGATAACCTTTTTTCCAATCAGGTTCCCGGGAGAATACCACTGGGAAATGCCAGAGACAATCTGCCTCTTTTCCGTTCCCAAATCCACCTGAAGTTTCAGAAGCTTATCGGATTTTTTCACCGGCTCGCATTGGGTTATCAGGCCGACCCTCAGCTCCACTTTTCCGAATTCGTTTATGTCGATAAGGCCGGCGCCCTTCTCTAGTTCTTCTTCAACCTGGCTTTTGGGGGCGGCGGTGAGCTTTTCAAGCTCCTCCAGCTCCTTTGCCATATCAATTCTCGGAAAAAGGGCCTCCCCTCTGCGGACCGTCACGTTGGCGGGAAGCGCTCCGAACACATTGGCCTTATCCCAGGTTGTATCCTTGGGGCCGGCGCCAATCTGCTCGAAGATTTTACCGCAGCTCTCCGGGATAAACGGGGTCAGCAGGCTGACGCAAACGCGTATGGTCTCCAACAGGTTGTACATGACAGTGGCCAGCCTGGCCCTGTTTGCCTCGTCCCTGGCCAATATCCAGGGGCATGTCTCGTCTATATATTTATTTGCCCGGGAGACGACCTTGAATACCTCCATGAGGGCGCCCTGCAGGGCGTAGGTTTCCATATTGGCCTCATAAATATCCCGAAGGGCAAGGACCATTGACTTTAATTCCCCGTCCTCCGGAGCCTCCTGCCTTTCTTCAGGCAGGGTGCCGTCAAAATACTTTAATACCATGGCCACAGTGCGGCTGACAAGGTTGCCCAGGTCGTTTGCAAGGTCGGAATTAATCCTGGCAATAAGGGCCTCGTTGGAAAAGTTCCCGTCGCTGCCGAAGGGGAATTCACGGAGCAGGAAGAAGCGCAGGGCATCCACTCCATAGCGCTTTGCCAGGAGTACGGGGTCGACCACGTTGCCCTTGGATTTGCTCATCTTGCCCCCCTCCAGCAGGAGCCAGCCGTGGCCGAAAATCTTCTTGGGCAGGGGAAGCTCGAGGCTCATCAGCATGGCCGGCCAGATTATGGAGTGGAACCGGACAATTTCCTTCCCCACAATGTGGACGTCGGCCGGCCAATATTTATCATAGTCATCGTATTTGTCGTTACAATAGCCCAGGGCGGTGATATAGTTGGACAGGGCGTCCACCCAGACATATACCACGTGACCGGGGTCAAATTCCACGGGCACTCCCCAGGTAAAGGTGGTGCGGGATACGCAAAGGTCCTCAAGTCCGGGCTTTATAAAATTGTTAATCATCTCATTGACACGGGAGGCAGGCTCCAAAAAGCCGGGAGTCTCCAAAAGGGCCTGAACACGGTCGGCATAGGCGGACAGCCGGAAGAAATAGGCCTCCTCCTCCGCGTAGTGGACCTCCCGGCCGCAATCCGGGCATTTCCCGCCTACCAACTGGCTCTCCGTCCAAAAGCTTTCGCAGGGGGTGCAGTAAAGTCCCTTGTAGGCTCCTTTATAAATGTCCCCCTTATCGTACATCTTCTTGAAAATCTTCTGTATTGCGGAGACGTGGTAGTCGTCTGTCGTACGGATAAACCTGTCGTTGGAGATATTCATGAGCTTCCAAAGAGCGCGAATACCGCCTGGTCCTTCCACAATATTGTCCACAAAGGTTTGGGGATCCACACCCGCGGCCATGGCCTTCTCCTCAATTTTCTGACCGTGCTCATCGGTGCCTGTAAGGAACATGACATCATAACCGCACATTCGCCTGTACCGGGCAATTGCATCCGTTGCCACGGTGCAGTAGGTATGCCCGATATGAAGCTTGTCCGATGGGTAGTAAATCGGCGTTGTGATATAAAATGTTCCTTTACTCATGAATCTTTCCTCCTTTATTTCCAAGCCGCCCCGAAATATGCGGAAACTGTGCGTTTTGCCCCGTAACAGCCTTAACGGGATTATTCCCCATTATCCGTTGGTGACGCGCTGGACGTGGGCGTTACCGGCTCCGTGGGCGTTACCGGCTCCGTGGGCGTTACCGGCTCCGTGGGCTCAATCACCGGTTCAGACGGAGCCGTGGTTGGCTCCTCGGAGGGCTGGGGACTTGGAGTATCCGAGGGCTCGGGGCTCGGCTCTTCACTGGGTGAGGGGCTTTCGCTGGGCTCTGGGCTCTCCTCAGGCTCTTCTTCTTTTTCGGGGTAATGATATTTGCTGGTGGCCTCTTCCGTCACGCTGATGAGATTGCCATCGGCATCATATACCCAGCGGTAGGATTGAGCGCCGTAACCGTCATCTGTGGCCCAGACCGAGGTGGTCAGCTTCACATAGCTTCCGTCCACGTCGGTGCCTATTATTTTTACTGTAAGGGTATAGTTGCTTAAATCGGTATAGGCTTCAATTTTAATGGGGAAATCTCTATTGTTGACAAATTTGAAGTCCGGCCCCGGCCAGCTTACCGTGGCGTCCAGGCCTATAGGCAGGTAGTCAACTCCGAAATAATGACAGAGCCGGTTTGTAATCTCCAAATTTGCAAGAAGGGCGGTGTAATACAGGGTGGATGATACCTGGCAAATGCCTCCCCCTAACTCTGTGACCACCTGGCCCCCGGAATAGGCGCCCGCGGCCATATACCCGGCCTCGGTTGTGCGCTTGCCTACCGTCCCGTTAAACGAGAATTCGTCTCCGGTGTTAAGTATAAGCCCATTTAAGGTCTTTGCCGCCAGGGTGATATTGTTATTACGCGCATAGTTGCGGGTAAGATTGGTGGTTTTTTGAGCCAAAACGTCCCTAAACAGCATGCTGTTTAAGCGCTCGGTGGTCATTTCGGGCTCCGTAAGCACAAGGGGAATATATACCCTATCGCCTTTTGCCGCTTTGTCCCACAACTCCTGGGCAAGTTCCATGTCGAATTTCATGCCAACCACATGTTCAGTAGCCGACTGGGTCTCAGGATCGTATTCCGCGTCCTCCGGCTCTATATATATGGTCTTATACAGCTCCTCTATGGTGATGTCCTCAACAGTTTTGCCCTGGGGAGTATATTTTATAACTTCAAAATTGCGATTGCGGAAAGCCTCCTCTACCAGCTTGTATACCTCGTCGGCGTCCACCGTCACGGACTTTGCGCCCTTTACAACCACAACGTGCTCCCCATCCACCGATATATCCGCACCAAGCAAATCGGCATTGACCTTATTTGACGCCTTTCTAACCAGTTCCCGGACACGGGGCTCATCTATTATAAAGGCAGAACCGTAGTTTAGGTCCTTTCCGGCAATCAGGCATCTAACGTATGTTATAAAGCTCGTAAAGAGGTTGCCGCCGCGGCCGTATTCATAGGCCGCTCTGGCGCCATCCATGGCGCTGGCTATAACTCCAGCTTCTTCCGCCGGGATTGACAGGACTTCATTAAGGGGCAGTTCGACGGAGACTGCCTGCCCCTGATGCTTGTTAAAGCCCGCTTTATCAAGAACCCTGGCCGCTTCGCCCATGGACAGGCCTCCAAGGGGAATACCGTCAAGGCTTACGTTGGGGTATATGGTATCTAGTCCGTTCACACATGCCGCAAAACCGGCAGTTACCGCAAGGATTAAGGCTATAACAGCCGCTATGGTAACGGCGGCCTTTTTCCTGCCGGCTGGCCCAGGAGCCTTGCTGCCTGCACCAGAAGGGGACTTTCCCGGCCTGCCTGATGCGGCATTTTTACCAGAAGCTGCTCTATTGGTTTTCCCTTTACCTGTTCCGTTTCCGCTTCCATTAGTCCTTTTGTCGCGCTTGCCGTTTGTATCATTTCCGAACAGCTTCACATCTCTCACCTTTCCTTTTGCCTACCGCCTGACATCATATGACAGTACAGTCTCCCCGTCGGGGGTGTCCAGAGGATT
>DUOX01000010.1 GCA_012838665.1 Clostridiales bacterium | reverse complement strand
CCTCCATTCTAACAGCTTTTCAGACCCTTGTCAAGAACTTTTTCTCGTCCCAGACTTTTTTCCGCCCCGCTGTTAGACGCCCAGTTAATATAACACTTACTTCCCCCATTGTCAACCCCCTTTTTTGCCTGCATTTTTATTCCTTTCAATGCACAAAAACCGACAAATGTTTTAGTCAAAATTGTCCATAGGCATCATATACCGGAAAGATACTGACGGTGTTTTAACCCGCTTCTTCAATAAAAGAGGGGGCCCAGTGTTTCCGGGCCCCCTTCCTAATTCTAATATACCTATTATAAAATTACGGAAATATCGAAATTGACAAAATTTTTGCCGGGTTCCACCTGCGCCTCGTCCTTCCAGGAGTTGAAAAGACTGTCGTACATGGCTATTGCCGCTACATAGCGCAGGTCATACTGCTGGTTTTCGCTGTAATACTCCAATATGGCATTGGGATCCAAAGGCAGGCGGAGAATAATATGATACCCGAAATCAGTTTCCACAATTTCGCTAATCTCATACTCTTTTAACGCGGCTGCCGCGTCCTCAAAGGCGGCGACCATCTTGCCGGGGCTGAAACAATATCCGTCGGGATAGTACGAAAGCCCCACATCCTCGGAATGCTCGCTCATCAGCTTGTCAAACAAGGCTGTCATTTCCCCGGCGCTTTCGCAGGACCGTAGCTGGGCCAGCAGCTCTTTGGCCGTGGCCAGCTTTTCGGCCTGTTCCTCTTCCGACAGCTCTTCACCCTCGGGATTTGTCTTGGACAGAAGAATGTGCTTGGCCATCATAAAGCCCTTGCTTTCCGCAAAGCTCAGGGCATCCTCATCGGAGCACAGTTCGCCCTCGGGGCCGTATATTTTGTCAAAGGTTTCGTAGTACAGGCAAGACACCTGATTAATATAATCGTACAGCTCGCGGGTCAGGTAAATGGACTCCATGTACTGAACAAAGGCTTCCTCATCTCCGCCGCTATAGGCCTCTACGTCCTTTTCCCACATGGCCTCCAGATTCGCGTAATCCTCCTCCGTCAGCTCCGCTCCCAGCCGGCGGGCATTGGATTCCAGAGCCCGAAAGTCAACAAGTATTTCCAGAACACCATTGGTAATATAATCACGGTTGGACTCACACTCGCCGCACTCGCCCGGTATCTCACAACCGCAGGTGTAATATGCGGCCTTGGCATCCCAATCGGCAATCCTGCCGTACTGGTATTCATATTCGTCCAGAACCGTACGAATCCAATAGAAATACTCTTCCCAGCGCACCGACAGGTCGTTTATCGTCATAACCAGTTCATCCGGGTCATAGGCCGCATAGGCGGCAGAATAATCCCTGGACTCCCCGGGGGAGTCCGACGGGAACCCGCCCGTTTCGGCACTTGTCTCCTCTTCATTTTCTGGATTCGTGAAACTTCTAATTTCACTGCCGGCGCAACCGGCCAGGCCGGCTATCAGCATCACGGTACACAGCAGCATGCTTATTACCCTATACTTCATTATTATCTCCTTATTATGACGTATGCTGTTACAGGTCCAATCCTGAATATCATAACAGCGGAAAATGGCGAGAACAAGGGAAGCTTGGCAGAGTTTACGAAATGTTCAAGATTGGGCGAAGTCTTTCGTTGCTGCATAGGCCTCAACAAATTCCCGGGCCTGTTTAATTATATGTCTGCCGGACTTGAGTTTAAGCCTGAGACAGGGCTTGGAACCGGCCTCCACCTTTATGCGGCCCTTGAACTTTGCCTGCCCGTACAAGGTGGAAACCCTGGCCATTTCAAAGTCCGTAAGGACAAAGCGTAAATACCCGTCTTTCTGGCTGATGTCGCAAATCTCCGCTCTGGTTGCCTCGCCCCTGAGCAGGGCCACGTGAATAAGCGCATTTACAGCTGGCGGCGGGTCGCCAAACCGGTCGATAAGCTCGTCTGTAAGGTCGTCGGCCTCCTCCTCTGTCCTGATGAGGGCTATACGCCTGTAGAGATCCATCCTCTGTTCGGAAGAGGGCACATAGCTTTCCGGTATGTTAGCAGATACCGCCAGGTCGGCAGAGCACTCGGCCCTCACCTCCGGCTTTTCGCCTCTCTCCTCCAGGACCGCCTCCTCCAGGAGTTTGAGATACATATCATAACCTACGGCTATCATATGACCGGACTGCTCGGGACCCAGCAGGTTTCCCGCCCCCCGTATCTCCAGGTCCCGCATGGCAATCTTGAAACCAGAGTTGAATTCCGCAAACTCGCGAATGGCAGAAAGCCTTTTTTCCGCCACTTCCGACAGGGCCTTATTCTTACGGAAGGTGAGGTAGGCGCTGGCCCGCCGGGAAGATCTGCCCACCCGCCCTCTAATCTGATGGAGTTGGGCTAGGCCCAGTTTATCGGCGTCCTCAATTATTAGCGTATTCACATTTGGGATGTCGATACCCGTCTCTATTATGGTGGTACAGACCAGGACCTGTATTTTCCCCTCCACCATGTTTTCCATGACGTTAGACAGGCTCTCCTCATCCATCTGCCCGTGGGCGACGCCAACGGAAACCCCCTCCAGCATATTGGCAATGCGGAGGGCAGTGCGCTCGATATTGTCAATACGGTTGTGGAGGTAATAAACCTGGCCGCCCCTCTGAATCTCCCTGCGTATGGCGTCACAGACAATCTCCCAGTCGTGCTCCATGACATAGGTCTGGACCGGCAGCCTATCCTGGGGCGGCTCCTCAATGGTGGACATGTCCTTTATCCCCGAAAGGGCCATGTTAAGGGTGCGGGGTATCGGGGTGGCCGACAGGGTAAGCACATCCACCTGACGGCTCATCTCCTTGATATGCTCCTTATGGGCCACGCCAAAGCGCTGTTCCTCGTCCACAACAAGAAGTCCCAAATCCTTGAAAAGCACGTCCTTCTGCAGGAGCCTGTGGGTGCCTATAACTATATCCACCAGACCGCTTTTCAGGTCCCTGAGCGTCTGCCTTATCTGGGCGGGGGTGCGGAAGCGGGATAAAAGGTCAATTCGTATGGGATACCCGAAAAACCTCTGCAGGGCCGTCTGGTAGTGCTGCTGGGCAAGGACGGTAGTGGGAACCAGTATTGCCGCCTGTTTTCCTTCCAGCACACATTTCATCACCGCCCGGAATGCCACCTCCGTCTTGCCATAGCCCACATCGCCGCAGAGAAGCCTATCCATAGGGACGGGCTTTTCCATGTCCCTCTTTATTTCCTCAATGCAGCGGAGCTGGTCCTCCGTCTCCTGGTATCCGAACTTTTCTTCCAATTCAATCTGCCAGGGGGAGTCCGAAGCAAAAGCGTGGCCCCGCATTCTCTGCCGCTGTGCGTATAAGGCCACAAGATTGCGGGCTAGCTCTTTGGCCGCGGCCTTTGCCCTGCTTTTGGTACGCTGCCAGTCGCTGCCTCCCAGTTTGGAGAGCCGTACCGGCTTATCCTCGCCGCCGCCAATATACTTGGAGACCAAATCAAGCTGCGTGGCGGGCACATACAGGCTGTCGGTACCGGCATAACTGATTTTTATATAATCCTTTTCCACCCCGTCCACAGGTATTTTGAATATGCCCGCAAAACGCCCTATCCCGTGATACTCATGGACTACCAGGTCTCCCACCGCCAGGTCGGCGCAGGAATCCAGCCTCTCACGTCCGGAGAGGGCCTTTTTCCGCTTTGCCTTGCGGAAACCGGCCTGAATAAACTGGGCGTCCGTAAGAACAGCCAGGTTTATGTCGGGGTATTCAAAGCCGGCAGACAGGCTGCCGACGGCAAGGCTGCAGACCCCTTTTGGAGGCAGCTCTTTAAGCTCAATGTCAATGGCGCACTTTATATCTCTTTCCATGAAAAACTCATGGAGGACTTTTACCCTGTGCTCGTCCCTGGCCAGAATCACAATCCGGAAATTCCGGCTGAGATAATGCTGAACGTCCCCGGCCGCGGTTTCGGCGCTGCCCCCGTAAGAGGGGAGCTGCTTTGACAGCAGGCCCATAAGTCTCCGTGGCTCCAGAGGATAGCGCCCCACCCTGAAGGGGTCGGCCATAACCACGGGAAAATCCTCCAGCCGGCGGCAGACATCGTCCCAGTCCAGAATAAACTCCGCAAGGGAGCCGGCGAGGGTTCCGCTTTGAATCAGCAGCTTCACATCCTCGGCAGTCTGCTTCATATAGCCTGCGGCCCTCTCCTGAACCTTCCCGGGCTGGTCCATAAATACCAGGGCATCTTCCGGAACAAAATCCAGGGCAGTGTACATTTCCCCGTTTATCAGCTTCATGTAGCGGTCGGCGGCGGCAATATGCCCTGTCTCCCTGAGCCGCTCGGCGTCCTCCCGAAGGGTATCCGCCAGTTTTCCAAATCCTCCTTTGCCCTGGGTCTTCCGGGAAAGCTGCATAAGCTTCTCCGCTAAAAGCTCCGTCCCCCCGGGATAAAATGTGGGCAGGGTCTCGGAGGCAGGGAGAATCCGGCAGCTTTTTATGTTTTCCGTGCGGCGCTGGCTGTCAATGCTGAAAAAGGCCATGGAGTCGATCTCATTGCCCCAGAACTCCACCCGGACCGGGTCCCTGTAGGCGGGGGAAAAGAAATCCAGAATGCCGCCCCGCCTTGAAAACTGGCCTGGCCCTTCCACCAGGTCCCTGCGGGTATAACCGCAGAGTAAAAGTTTTTCCTCCACTTTCTCGGGGGCAATAACGGTGTTGAAATCAATAGTAAAGGAGGCCTGCCTCAGCATTTGCTGCCCAAGCGTCCTCTGCATTAGGCCGGAAATGGTGCAGACCGTCACGGGCGACTGGCCCCGGTCAAGGGCATCCAGAACCGCCAGCCGCCTTTGTTCCGCCTGGCGGGATACCCCCTCGGCGGAATAAAAGGTAAAATCCCTGGAGGTAAGTTCCTGCACCTCCTCGCCCAAGAAGGCCCTCAGGTCCCTGGCCATGGCCTCGGCGGCGGCTTCATCGGGACAAATGACAAATACGGGCCGCCCGGTCTCCAGGCGCAGGGCGGCAGCCAGATTCGCCCTGTGAATTGAGGAAAGGCCGGAGACAAGGGCAGGCAAAGTACCCCCCTCTACGCTGGCGGGGAGGGGGGTAAGATCGTTATTTTGCAGAATTGCACGGGTTAGGCTGTGCATTGCGGCTCCTTTGCTGGATTATAAAGTGGCAATATACAAAGAGTTACAGGGTTTAACAGGGGACCTCAGTCTCCCGGAAATCCCCTATCCGCGTGGGGACGCGGGGCGGGTCGTCTCCCCGATATATTATTTATGCTCAAAAAAACCATATATTCTTATTTTATTCTATTGCGGGGAGGCTGGCAAGTATATTTGCCCGGTCCCCATACATTATATAAATGAATATCTGTTAATTTTATTGCCAATCGGCATTTTTTTTGGTATAATTAACTGGTTAAGGGAGGGCTTTTTGCCCGTTGAAGAAGGAGAGACTCCGCGTATGAATTCATTGTCAGATATTTGGTCAGCCATTATGGAAATCCTTAGCCGTAACCTTACGGCAACCGCAATCAACACCTGGTTTTCCGACTGCACGCCGGTTGAAATATCCGATAACAAGCTGGTCATACACACTCCCTCCGACTTTAAGAGGGACATTATCACCCAGCGCTTTTCTTCCACAATAACCAGCGCACTGAACGACCTTTTTTCCTGTGACTTTGAACTTGAAGTCCTGGCCGGGGACGAGTTGGAGCAATACAAGAAACAGCGCGAGGCCGATGACTGTTTTCCAGAGGTGGCCGGTTACACATTCGACCGTTTCGTGGTCGGCCCCTCCAACAAATTTGCCCACGCGGCGGCCGTGGCCGTGGCGGAAAACCCGGGAACCGCCTATAATCCCCTCTTTATTTATGGGAACTCCGGCCTTGGCAAAACCCATCTCCTCCTGGCCATCGGCCAGTACATCCACGAAAATAATCCCGAAAAAAAGATTGCATACGTCAAGGGAGACGATTTTACAAATCTGATGGTTCGCTCCATCAAGGACAACACCCAGGAGGAATTCAGGCAGAAATACCGGTATGTAGATCTTTTTCTGGTGGACGATATTCAGTTCATAGCGGGAAAACTGGGCGTGCAGGAAGAATTCTTCCACACTTTCAACACCCTCTACGAGGCTGGGAAACAGATTGTCATAACGTCCGACCGTCCCCCCATGGAGATGTCTAAGCTAGAGGACAGGCTCCGCACCCGTTTCGAAGGGGGCCTTATGGCGGACGTACAGCCGCCGGACATGGAAACCCGTATGGCCATAACCCGGAATAAAGCCGCCCAGCTGGGCCTTATTCTTACGGACGAAGTGGTCGAATACATTGCCGAGAACATCACCGCCAATATACGTCAGATAGAGGGCGTGGTCAAGCGCCTTACCGCCTATAAGGAAATACTGGATGACACAATAACCGTTAATTCTGTAAAGCGGGCCATCAAGGACGTTATACGCATAGGCGCCTACATACCCACGCCGGACGTAATTATTGAAGAAACCGCCAGATATTATTCCCTCACCGCGGATGATCTGCGCGGCCAGCGCAGGTCAAAAAACACCGCCATGGCCCGGCAGGTATCCATGTATCTTATGCGCAACCTCACCAACCTTTCGCTCAAGGACATTGGCGAACAGTATGAGGACAGGAACCATTCCACGGTGCTTAATTCAATAAGAAAAGTGGAAGACCTTCTTAAAACCGACCAGGATATGGCGGCAACTCTGCGGGACATAAGTAGCAACATAAACGCCAGGGGCTAATTTTCAACATCCCGTTGTTGATTGTTTTTTATAATCTGTCAGTTTTGTTGAAAATTTTTTTGTAATTTACTGCCTGTTGAAAACACAATACTTGTCCACAAATTTATAAACATCAAAAAACCCGTGTTTTCATGGTTTAAAACCACATTTCAACATACAAAAAGCCCTACTACTATTTCTACTAAACTATTATTCTATTCTTTCTTTACCAAAAATAGAACAACATTAGGAGGACTTTCTTATGAAATTTTCCTGCGAAAAATATTTAATCCAGGCTGCCGTAGCAACAGCGTCCAGAGCAGCCGCAGGAAAAAACCCTATTCCTGCCTTAGAGGGTTTACTGATTGAAGCAAACCATGACGTCCGCATAACGGGATATGACCTTAAAAAGGGCATATACACCAATTTCCCCGCAGACGTTTCAGAGCCCGGCTCAATAATACTGGGGGCCAAACTGTTAGGGGAGATAATCCGCAGTCTGCCCGATGGTATAGTCAGGATTTTTACTGAACAGGGCAACGTTACCAAAATAAGCTGCGGAAACACGGAATTTTCCATAATAGGCACCGATGCCGAGGATTATCCCGAGCTGCCAGAACTGGACTATCAAAGCGCCATTTCCCTTCCCCAAAAGGTCCTCCGCAGCATGATAGAGCAGACTATATTTGCCGTCAGCGATAATGAAAGCCGGCCCGTATACACAGGTTCCCTCTTTGAGGTGGAAAACGACGAGCTTACCATTGTCTCCGTGGACGGTTACAGGCTTGCCCTCAGGAGGGAATCCATAGACAGGAGTAACGTGGAAAAAACCACCTTCATAGTTCCCGGAGCTGCCCTATCGGATGTGGAAAAAATTTGTTCAGACAGCGAAGAACCGGTTAAAATAATAGTGGGTAGCAAACATGTTTCCTTTACGGTGGACGAAACCGTCCTTATTTCAAGAAGGCTGGACGGGGAGTTTTTAAACTACCGGAAGTCCATACCCAAGGAGTTTAAAATAAACGTAAAGGCAGAGCGTACAGTTCTCAGCAAAGTTGTGGACAGGGTCTCCCTTATTATTGACGACAAGGTGAAAAATCCCTTGAGGTGCACCTTTGACGATGAAGAAATCAGAATTATCTGCGTTACTGCCCTGGGGAGGGCGGTAGACGTCTGCCCGGTGGAGGGCCAGGGGGGCGGCCTTGAAATTGGATTTAACAACCGCTACCTGCAGGACGTTCTGAGAGTAGCGCCGGCAGACAGGCTTCTTCTGCGCCTTAATTCTGGCACTTCACCCTGCGTCATTGTTCCCGAGGACGAAGGCGACAATTTTCTGTATATGATACTGCCCGTCAGGCTCAGGGCCGGGGACTAGCGGAAAAAAACTTTTTATATTATGAGGAAAAGAGCTTTATATGAAAAATGTAACCATTAAAACTCCCTTTATAAAGCTGGACGCCTTTCTTAAATTCGCGGCGCAAGCGCAGACGGGCGGAGAGGCAAAAACGTATATACAAAACGGCATGGTAAAAGTAAACGGTCAGGTCTGCACCCAGAGGGGTAAAAAGCTCCGCAACGGTGACGTTGTGGAAATAAACGGCGAGAGCTATGTCGTCTGTGGGGAAACCGAAGAATGAGAGTTGACAGTATCCAGCTTCAGAATTTCCGAAATTACAGCACTGCCCAGGTGGATTTCGGTCCCGGAATAAATATAATTTCCGGGAAAAATGCCCAGGGGAAGACAAATCTTCTGGAAGCCGTGTACCTGCTCACCGGGGGAAAATCCTTTCGTACCCGATACGACAGGGAACTCATAGCTTTCGATTCGGACTTCGCTCGGATATACGCCCAGATAAACGCTGCGGAAAGGAATCAGACGATAGATATAACCCTAAGGCGGGGACAGAGAAGAAAAATATTAAAAAACGGGGTAAAGAAAACGGCGGCGGAGCTGTCCGATACGCTTACCGCCGTAATCTTTTGTCCGGATGACCTGTACATCATTAAGGACAGGGCCCATGCCCGGCGCCGCCTCATGGATATGGCCATCGCCCAGATGCGCCCCGGGTATGAGGCGATATTGTCTGAATTTAACCGCCTTTACGAGCATAAATCCCGCATTTTAAAGGACTGGCGTGAAAAGCCCTCCCTTTTGGATATGCTGGAGGATTTCAACCGGAAAATGTGCATATGCAGCGCCAGACTTATAAGATATAGGGCCTCCTTTGCCGCCCGCCTTATGAATGCCGCGGTTCCCATTCACCATGAGTTTTCCGGAGGCAGGGAGGATATAAGCATAACCTACACAACTATGAGCACGGTTACAGACCCCCTTGCCCCCCTAGTTGACCTTGTCGAGGAAATATCCCTTCACCAGGCCGACCACTTCAGGGCGGAACTGGAGTCCGGACTCTGCCTGACCGGGGTTCACAAGGACGATTTGAATATAAAAATAGGCGGAATTAGTGCCAGAAACTTTGCCTCACAGGGGCAGGTGCGCACGGCCGCTCTGTCAATTAAGCTGGCGGAAAGAGATATTTTTTTGGAAGAAACGGGGGAATACCCAGTTCTGCTGCTGGACGACGTTCTCAGCGAGCTTGACGCCGACAGGCAGGAATTTGTTTTAAACCGCGTAGGGGGCGGCCAGACCCTGATAAGCTGCTGCGAGGACAACGACATCGCAAAACGCACCGGAGGCAGAATTATCATGGTGGAAAACGGGAAAATCCGCTACGGCTAGCCCTTTAAGCCAATTTGCTATAAAAAACTACAAATAATAGAGGGTGGAAAAATGTATTTGCACCTGGGAAAAAACGTAGTTGTCACCCAGAAAAGCATTTTGGGAATATTCGATTTGGATAATTGTTCCCAGTCATATCTGACGAGGGAATACCTGGCCCGGGCGGAAAAGGCGGGCCAGGTAATTAACGTATCTGACGATCTTCCCAAGTCCTTTGTGGTCTGTATGGGAGAGGACGGCTCCCAATACGTATACCTTTCCCAGCTGGCTTCGGCCACGCTTTTAAAGCGCAGTGAAGGACTGGGTTTTGAATAGAAATTTATCTTTAGCCAACAGGAATGGAAGGAAAGAACAAGCATGTCTGACATTATTGAAAATAACAACAACGAATATAACGCTTCACAGATACAGGTTCTGGAGGGGCTGGAAGCCGTTAGAAAACGGCCAGGTATGTATATCGGTTCCACCAGCTCTTCCGGGCTTCACCATCTGGTGTATGAAATTGTCGACAACTCCATTGACGAGGCATTGGCCAGCTTCTGCGACCGCATAGATGTCATTATCGAGGAAGGAAACATCATCTGCGTCAGCGATAACGGCCGCGGCATTCCCGTTGATATCCAGGAACAAACCGGCACCTCCGCTCTTGAGGTTGTTTTTACCGTCCTGCACGCCGGCGGAAAGTTCGGCGGCGGCGGCTACAAGGTCTCCGGCGGACTCCACGGCGTGGGCGCTTCCGTCGTGAACGCCCTCAGCGAATGGCTGGAAGTTCAGGTCCATAAAAACGGAAAAATCCATCAGATGGGGTTTTCACGGGGGGAAATAACCCAGCCCCTTACCATAGCTGGGGATACGGACAGGACCGGCACGGTTGTCCGTTTCAAGCCCGATTCGGAGATTTTTGACAGCATAGAGTTCGAGTATGATATACTCCATACCCGCATGAGGGAACAGGCTTTCCTGAATGCCGGACTTCGCATATCCACCGAGGACAGGCGGCCCGGCAGGGAGCAGCGGGACGAAATGCATTACGAGGGCGGCATCAGGGAATTTGTCTCCTGGATAAACCAGAACAAGACCATCCTCCACGACAAGGTCATATACATGAACGGCAGCAGGGATGATTCCGAGGTGGAGATAGCCCTGCAGTATAACGACGGCTATAACGAGACAATCCTCTCCTTTGCCAACAACATACACACCCCCGAAGGCGGCATGCACGAAACGGGGTTTAAAGCGGCCCTGACAAGAACAATTAATTCCTACGGCCAGAAAGCCGGCCTCCTGAAAGAAGGGGACAAAATCACGGGCGAGGACTGCCGTGAGGGCCTGGTGGCCATCATATCCGTAAAGCTTATGAACGCCCAATTTGAGGGGCAGACCAAATCCAAGCTGGGCAACTCCGAAATGCGCACCCTTGTGGACAATATTGTCACCGAAAAGCTGGCCATATTCCTGGAGGAAAACCCCGCCGTTGCCAAAGTAATACTGGATAAGGCCTTGACTGCCAGCAGGGCAAGGGAGGCCGCAAGAAAGGCCAGGGAAAACATCCGCCGCAAGAACGCCCTGGAGGGCAGCACCCTTCCGGGAAAACTTGCCGACTGTAACGAGCGGGACCCCGCTCTGACGGAAATATACATCGTGGAGGGGGACTCCGCGGGAGGTTCCGCCAAGCAGGGCAGGGACAGCCGGTTTCAGGCCATACTCCCTCTTTGGGGCAAGATGCTGAACGTGGAAAAATCCCGGGCGGACAAGGTATACAACAATGACAAGCTGTCTCCGATAATCACAGCTCTGGGCGCCGGAATAGGCGAGGATTTTGACATAAGCAAGCTGCGTTACCACAAGGTAATCATAATGGCCGACGCCGACGTGGACGGTAGTCACATAAGAACGCTACTGCTCACCTTTTTCTTCCGCTTCATGCGCCCCCTTATAGAAGGCGGGTATGTCTATGCCGCCCAGCCCCCTCTGTATAAGCTGGAGCGGGGCAAGACGGTGCGCTATGCCTTTTCGGACGAGGAGAGAGACCGGATTTCCACCGAACTGCGGGGTCCCGATGGCCGGGGCAGGGTGGAGATAAGCCGCAACAAGGGCCTTGGTGAAATGGATTTCAACGAGCTGTGGGAAACCACCATGAATCCGGAGACGCGCATTTTAAAGCGAATAACAATGACGGATGCCATTAAGGCGGACCGCTTGTTTACCATCCTCATGGGCGAAAAGGTTGAGCCCCGCCGGGAGTTTATAGAGAAAAACGCCAAATTCGTGAGCAATCTGGATATATGACAAACAGCTTAATTAAGGAGCAAAACTTTTATGGCTAATAAGAATCGCGAGGAACGTGATATCACATTCCTCGAACAGAAAATAATAAACATCCCCCTGGAGGAGGATATGCAGCGGGCCTATATAGATTACGCCATGAGCGTTATTGTGGGCAGGGCGCTGCCGGACGTGCGGGACGGCCTTAAGCCCGTTCACCGCCGCATACTCTACACCATGTACGAGGGCGGCCTTACCTCCGACAAGAAGTTTTCCAAATCCGTTGCCACGGTAGGCGACGTGCTTAAAAAATACCATCCCCACGGCGACCAGTCCGTTTACGACGCGCTGGTTCGTTTGGCCCAGGACTTCTCCATGCGTTACCCCCTGGTGGATGGCCGGGGAAACTTCGGTTCGGTGGACGGCGATCCCCCGGCGGCCTACCGTTACACGGAAGCCAGGCTTGCCAGGCTGGCCAACGAAATGCTGCGGGACATAGAAAAGGAAACCGTTGACTGGAACCCGAACTTTGACGAAACCTTAAAGGAACCCCAGGTTGTCCCCTCCCGTTTTCCAAACCTGCTGGTAAACGGTTCCTCCGGCATTGCCGTGGGCATGACAACCAATATACCCCCCCATAACCTGCGGGAAGTTATTGACGCCACCATCTGTGTCATACGCAATCTGGATGCGGACCTGGACGATATAATGGAGCACATTAAGGGCCCCGACTTCCCCACCAGAGGCATAATCATGGGCAAGGCCGGAATCCGTGCCGCCTATGCCACCGGCCGGGGCCGCATAAAGGTAAGGGCAAGAACCGAGTTTGAGGAGTTCGGCCAGGGGCGCACGCGCATTATTGTCACCGAAATCCCCTACCAGGTGAATAAGTCCCGCCTTGTGGAGGCTATTGCAAACCAGGTTAAAAACAAAAAGATAGAAGGCATTTCCGGTCTGAGGGACGAATCCGACCGGGAAGGCATGCGCATTGTCATAGAGCTCAAAAGGGACGCCAATCCTCAGGTGGTCCTCAACCGCCTTTATGCCTCCACACAGATGGAGATAACCTTTGCCATAGTCCAACTGGCCCTTGTGGATAACCAGCGGCAGCCCAAAATACTCTCCCTTAAGGAAATACTGGACGAGTATATAGCTTTTCAGATACAGGTTATCACCCGCCGCACGATATACGACCGTCGCAAGGCCGTGGAGCGTGCCCACCTGCTGGAGGGGCTCCGCATTGCCGTGGACAATATTGACGAGGTCATACGCATAATCCGCAGTAGCTATAATGACGCCAAAGAGCGACTCATTGACCGCTTTGACCTTTCAGAGGTACAGGCCCAGGCAATTCTGGAGATGCAGCTTCGCCGCCTGCAGGGTCTGGAGCGGGAAAAGATAGAGGCGGAATATCAGGAGTTTTTGAAAAAAATTGCATATTACGACAGTCTTCTCTCTGACGAAGAAGCCATAAAGGAAGTCCTGATTTCTGAGCTGGAGGAGATTAAAGAAAAGTACGGCGACGAGCGCCGCACGGAAATAGCGGCGGTGGAAAATGAAATAGACATTGAAGACCTGATTGACGAGGAGGAATGCGTCTATACCCTGACCCGGGCCGGCTACATCAAGCGGGTTCCCGCGTCGGAATATTCTGCCCAGCGCCGGGGCGGCCGGGGCGTCAAGGCAATGGCCACCCGGGAGGAGGACTATGTGGAAACCGTCTTCACCGCCTCCACCCACGACAATATTCTGTTCTTTACAGACAGGGGACGAGTATATAAAAAGAAGGGCTATATTATTCCAGCCGCCGGCCGGGCCGCCAAGGGCACAAACATCATAAATCTGCTGCCCATAGAGCAGGGCGAGCGGGTCAACGCCATGATACATTCCAGGGGCATTCCCGAGGAAGACAAGTACCTGGTCATGGTGACGAGAAACGGCACCGTAAAGCGCCTTCTGATTTCCGCTTTGAAAAACATACGCAATGTGGGCATCCGCGCCCTGAAGCTGGAGGAAGGCGATGAACTGATAAGCGTCCACCAGACGGACAGCAATAAAAACATCATCATTGCCACCCACGACGGATACGCCATCTGCTTCAACGAGAATGATGTCCGCCCCATGGGCCGGGACGCCATGGGAGTTCGGGGCATACGCCTGCGTCCCGGGGACTACTGCGTCGGAGCCGTAAAAGCCCGCCTGGGAAGCTACCTGCTCTCCGTCACCGAAAACGGCTACGGCAAGCGCACCGCCATTGAGGAATACTTAAGGGGCGGCGACGAATCCGAGCGCCAGCCTCAGCGCCGGGGCGGTTATGGTCTTAAAAACTATAATGTCACTGAAAAAACCGGCAAGGTTGCCGATGTCAAGCTTGTAGACGATACCGATGACATCCTTGTCATTTCCGACGACGGCACCATTATACGCATGGCCGCGGAAAGCATCAGCATTTATAAAAGGGCCACCCAGGGCGTCCGCATCATGAAGCTGAACGAAGGCGCCAAGGTTATCTCCATTGCCACCACGGAAAAAGAGGAAGCGGAGGAGGCCGAGGTGACGGCTGAAGAATAATCCCATACCTCAAAACGGAAATCTGTAATGAGAGAGGGATAGGAATGAAACAAGTTACAATTTACACCGACGGGGCCTGTTCCGGAAATCCGGGCCCCGGGGGCTGGGGCGCCATACTCCGCTATAAAGACAAGGAGCGGGAATTGTCCGGCGGTGAAGCCGAGACCACAAATAACCGCATGGAGCTGCTGGGCGTAATAAATGCCCTGTCCGCCTTAAAGGAGCCCTGCAAGGTGCAGCTTTTTACCGATTCCCAGTATATATCCAGAGCCGTCAACGAGGGATGGATAGAGTCCTGGAAACAAAAAGGGTGGAAGCGCAAGGGCGGCGAGCTGAAAAACATAGATTTATGGAAGGAGCTTGACAGCCTCCTGCAAAAGCACAAAGTGACGGTTAGCTGGGTAAAAGGCCATGCCGACAATGAATACAATAACCGCTGCGACCAATTGGCCGTGGCGGCAAGGGAAAAGTTCTCCTAGCTGGAAAATAGGGAAATTATCCTAAAAGGATAAGAAATGACATATTATTATCCGGAGGTGACAGCCGGTGGAGGCGGAAAACATGAAGGCTATCGGAAATGTGGAGCTTTTCTTTAAAGGGGACCCGTACAATTTTGCTATAAAGGCTTTCTGCACCCGGTGGAAGCCCTTCCTGATAAAGGCCATCGGCTATGACGAGACCACCCGCTTTAACAGGTTCACGAAGCAGCTACCGATTTCGGAAAAGGTGCTTACGGAAAACCTTCGGGAGCTGGAGGCCGACGGCCTTATCACCCGCACGGTTTATGCGGAAGTGCCGCCCCGGGTGGAGTATAAACTCACGGAGCTGGGCCGCTCCGTTTGTCCCATATTGGAGGCTATTTACGATTGGGGTTGGAATGAGATGAAACGGCTTGGCCTGCCCATCGACCCTTTGGGCGAAATGTGGCACGGATATAGGGAAAGAGACGAAAAAGTGATGGAATCTCCTTTTAAGAGGTAACTTACCCCCGGGTAAGTTACCTACTTTTATGTTCGAACTTCTCAGGGAAAACGGGTCATGTTATACTCTTAACAAAGGTGTCAGGATAAAACTTACGGAGCTGAGAGGAGATTTGAGATGAACAGGTATCCCCGCATGTTCTCCCCCATGACTATCAGGGGCGTAACTTTCAAAAACCGTGTTATGGCCTCTCCAATGACCACGGCCCGCACAGTTGACGACCGGGGCTGCCCTACCCAGGAGTGCATTGACGGTTATGAGACCAGGGCCCGGGGCGGAGTGGCAGCCGTCACCGTAACCGAGACCTTCGTGGACTTTGACAGGGGCGCAAGGCACGACCACAGCATCGACTTTATCAGCCCCGATTTAACGGTGCGCCATCTGGAATCTCTCTTTACCCTGGCAGAGAGCATTAAAGCTCACGGCGCCGTGGCCAGCGTGCAGTTTAACCATATCGGCAACGTTAACCACCCCTCGACCATTCCCAGCGGCAGAAACCCCATAGGCCCTACCGGCTTTGTCAGGGAAGACGGAGTGGTGGTTGAGGAAATGACCGAAGAAGACATGTACGAAATAGCCGACGCCTTCGCCCATGCCTGCGAGGGAGCCGCCCTGGCCGGCTTTGAAATGGTCATGATACATGGCGCCCACGGCTGGCTGCTGGGACAGTTTGTCTCCCCCCTGACAAACCGGCGCAAGGACAAATACGGCGGCAGCATGGAAAACAGGGCCAGGTTCCCCATCATGGTTCTGGACCGCATTCGCCGGAAGTGCCCCGAGCTCCTTATAGAATACCGGCTCTCCGGTTCCGAACGGGTGCCCGGCGGCCTTGAGGTTGAAGAGTGCGCCGAATTTGCAAGGCTGATTCAGGACAGAGTGGACTTAATCCACGTCACCAGCGGGCTTTACCACAACCACGTGGCCTCCAAGGCCTTTTCCTCCATGTTCCACCCCCACGGCTGCAATCTGGACCTGGCAGAGGCTATAAAGAAGGCGGTAAACATCCCCGTGGTGGCCGTAGGCGGCTTCAACCACCCCCGGCAGATAGAGGACGCCATTGCGTCGCGGAAATGCGACTTTGTGGCGCTGGGCCGCCAGATGCTGGCGGACCCCCAGTTTGTGAACAAGGTGGCCGAAGGCCGGGAGGATGAAATTGCCCCCTGCCTGCGTTGCTCCTGTTTCAACCCCCTGCCCCCGGATGCCGACAGGCGCCCCCAAGCCGAACCTTTCCAGTGCACGGTAAACCCCTACTCCATGCGCGAGCTCCGCATGCAGTGGGCTCCCCCGGTGAAGAAAAAGAGGAACGTGCTGGTTGTGGGCGGCGGGCCCGGAGGATTGTATGCGGCCATTACCGCGGCGGAGCGAGGCCATAACGTCACCCTCCTGGAAAAGGAGAACCGTCTGGGCGGCCTGCTGTGGTTTACGGAAGTGGACTGCCATAAGGAAGACCTGCGCAGGTACAGAGACAGCCTTATTACCCGGGTCCACATGGCCGGCGTAAACGTTGTCACCGGCATTACCGCCACTGCGGACACAATCAGGGAGTATAATCCCGACGCGGTTATAATAGCCATAGGTTCCGAGCCTGCAGTGCCTCCCATCCCCGGAATTCGGGAATACGCCCACCACGCCATGTACGCCTACTCCGACCCCGACAAGATAGGCAAGAAAGTGGTAATGATAGGCGGCGGCCTTATCGGCGTGGAGTGCAGCATGCACCTGGCCGAGGCCCAGGGCTGCGAGGTCCAGATAGTTGAAATGCTGGACGACTACGCTAGGGACGCCTATATGAGCCACCGGGAGGCCATAGACCTGTTTATGCCCGACACAGTACATATCAAATGCGGGGTCAGGTGTACTGAAGTTAAGCCCAACAGCGTCACCGTATTGGAAAAGGACGGTACCGAAATCGTTTATGAAGCCGACACCATCCTATACGCCGTAGGCATGAAGGCCAAAACCGCGGAGCTGTATGAACTTTTGAAGGCCCATCCCAACACCCGCTTCATAGGCGACTGTAAAAAACCTGCCAGGATTCTCCAGGCGGTCCGGGACGGAATGTTCGCAGCCTACGATATTATCTGATTAGGATAACAATCAACCAAATTATAGAGTATTGTGCTAACAATAAAGAGCCGCCATGCTTGGCGGCTCTTTATATTTTCAGTTTTCCGGGGGACCCAGCCGGGAAAGGGCCTTTATAAAATACTCCGGTAAATCACAGCTAAGCTCCATATGCTCCCCGGTGCGGGGGTGGACAAACTTAAGCTGCCTTGCGTGAAGGCACTGCCCGTCTAGCCCCTTCTGGGACTTTTTCCGCCCATAAACCGGGTCCCCCAGCACGGGATGGCCAATATAGGCCATATGTACCCGGATTTGGTGGGTCCGGCCGGTCTCCAGACGGCAGCGCAGGTGAGTATGGTCCCGGTATCGGTTTATGACCTCGTAGTGGGTCACGGCGGGGCGGGAGTTCTTCTCCGTCACCGCCATGAGCTTTCGATGGGTGGGATGACGGCCGATAGGGGCGTTGACGGTGCCCCCGACCTCTTTTACTCTGCCCTGGACTATTGTCTCATAAACCCTGCTCAGGCTGCGGTCGGCCAACTGCCGGGACAGGAACCGGTGGGCAAAATCGTTCTTGGCGGCAATTATTAGTCCGGAGGTGTCCTTGTCAATCCGGTGTACTATACCAGGCCGCAAAACTCCCCCTATACCAGAAAGGCTGTCCCCACAGTGGTGCATCAGGGCGTTAACCAGAGTACCCTCAAAATGGCCCGGTGCCGGGTGAACCACCATGCCCTGGGGCTTATTTACGACAATGAGGTCGTCGTCCTCAAAAATAATATCTAAAGGTATATTCTGGGGCAAAACCTGGAGATTTTCCGACTCCGGCACTTCCACCAGGAAGCACTCCCCCTGGGTAACCTTATAGTTTTTTTCAAAACCCGCCCGTCTTTTGTAACGGCCCCGGACTCCAGAAGCCTTTGGGCGGCGCTGCGGGAAAGGTCGGGTAAAAGACGGGCAAGGAGAGCGTCGATACGCTCTCCGCTCTCCTGTGCCGTCACTGTTATTCTTTTAGTCATTTGTCAGAAAACTCCGCCAAAATGTCTTCCAATGTAAACTCCAGTTCGGAGTCCTCCGGTTCAGGCAATTTTTGCTCCTTTTTAAGCTGCTTAAGAATGTCCGCTTCCTGAGCTGCCTCCCGGGCGGCCCTGGCCTTGGCCGCCTCGGCAGCGGCGGCAGCGGCTGCAAGGACAGGGTCCGAAGCCGTTTCCTTGGTTAGCCTAGGCTTTTGCACCTTTCGTATGTCCGCGCCCTGTCGCTGCTTGACATAGGACATGCTCTGGGGCTTTTCACGCTTTTTAAACTCAATGGCGTCCTTGCGGAAAATCACATAAAGGCAGAACAATATGCCGCCCACGGTGATGAATATGTCCGCCACGTTGAAGACTTCAAAGTTTATAAACTCAAACTCCAGCATGTCCACAACATAACCGTGAAGAACGCGATCAATGCCGTTACCCAGGGCGCCGGCCAGCACCATGATGGCCATCCACCGGCCGAAGGCGCCCTTGATTGTCTTTGTTGATACCAGCACGATTACGGCAATGGCAAACAAAACCGTGACAGCCACCAGCAGCCACCTGGTATTTTGAAGTATGCCGAAGGCGGCGCCGTAATTTTGTATATGCGCAAGGCGGATAAAGCCGGGAATCAGATTCCTGACGCCGTCACCATAGGGGATGTTGAGGGTGGTCCAGTATTTAAGGCCCTGGTCAAAGATTAAGATGAGTACCGTAACTATTGCGTACAGCATTGTTGGTTCCTCCTGTTGCATTAATTACAAAGTCTTGCCTTCATGGGCGGGATGTATGGCATATCACCCTATAGCCTGAACGCAACGGGAACACAGCTCAGGGTGTTCATGATTTTCTCCCACAGAGGAACTATGGGTCCAGCACCTTACGCACTTGGGCTTGTGACAGGCCTCCACCTTAATGGTGACGCCGGGGAAATCCTCGGTGTCATAGCCGTCGCCCTGTCCGTATACTACCTCCACTTCGGAAGTAATGAAAAGGGTCTTAAAATCCTGGCCGGCTATCCGCTGAAAGCTGTCCCTGGCGGAATCCGAGACGTAAAGAGTAATCTTGGCCTCCAGAGGCTTGCCTATCATCTTTTCCGCCCGTGCCAGCTCCAGGGCTTTGTTCACGCCGTCCCGCAGGCGCAATGAGCTGTCCCAGTAATCCTGGGTCTGCCGGTCCAGCTTCCACTCCTCCCTAACCCTGGGCATGTCGTTGAGCATCACGTGCCTTACGTCGTCCTCACGGTTGTGAGGCATGGCCAGCCAGATTTCATTTGCGGTAAATGAGAGAACAGGGGCAAGGAGCCTTACCATGGCGTCCAGAATGTGGAAAATAGCGGCTTGTCCGCTGCGGCGGGCCAGGCTGTCGCCGACCTCGCAGTATAGTCTGTCCTTAATGATGTCCAGATATAAATTGGACATGTCCACAACACAGAAATTGTGTATGGCGTAGGTGGCCATGTGAAACTCGAACTTTTCGTATGCCGCCAGGCACTTTTCGACCAGGTTGTTCAGCCGGCTCAGGGCCCATTTGTCAATGGGCAGCAAATCCTTATATTCCACCGGGCTGTCGGGGTCAAATCCGTACAGGTTCCCCAAAATAAAGCGGGCGGTGTTGCGGATTTTCAGGTATTTGTCGGAAAGCTGTTTAAAGATGGCGTCGCTGCAGCGCATATCCGCCCGGTAATCCGAGGAGGCGGCCCAGAGCCTTAACAGGTCTGCGCCGTATTTGGGAATCAGCTCGTCGGGCAGTACGCTGTTTCCAAGGGACTTGTGCATGGCCTTGCCCTCCCCGTCCACGGTCCAGCCGTGGGTGAGGACGATTCTATAGGGCGCAGAGCCCTTGCAGGCCACGGCGGTCAGCAGGGAAGACTGGAACCAGCCCCGGAATTGGTCGCCGCCCTCCAGGTACATGTCGGAGGGCCAGATGCCGGGGGCGTTAAGCTCCATGGAGGCCACATGGGTGGAGCCGGAGTCAAACCAGCCGTCCAGGGTGTCCGTCTCCTTGGTAAAGGCGCCGCCGCCGCAATGGGGGCAGGTGAAGTCCTCGGACAGCAGCTCTCCAGCTTCCATATCAAACCAGGCGTTGGAGCCCTTTTCGGCAAATATTTTAGATACGGATTCTATGGTTTCGGGAGTGCAGACAGGCTTCCCGCAGTCCGAGCAGTAGAAAACGGGGATGGGCAGGCCCCAGTGGCGCTGCCTGGAAATGCACCAGTCCGACCGCTCCCGAATCATGGCTATCATGCGCTCATGGCCCCATTCCGGCAGCCAGGTGACATCGTCGCAGGACTCCACGGCGGCTTCCTTAAAGGCATCCACGGAGCAGAACCACTGGTCGGTGGCCCTGTAGAGGATGGGCTCCTTGCATCTCCAGCAGTGGGGATACTGGTGGGTAATGGATTTGCTGGCCAGCAAGAAACCGCCCTCCCGGAGGGCCTCCGCAATGGCCTTGTTGGCCTTTGAATAGTGCATTCCGCCAAACTGGCCGGCCTCGTCGGTCATAATCCCCCTGTCGTCCACGGGCACGATGACGCCTATATTGGTCCTGCCGGAGGCGTCGTACTTGCGTACGATTTCGTAGTCCTCCTGGCCGTGGCCCGGGGCGGTGTGGACGCAGCCCGTCCCCGCCTCCAGGGTGACATGCTCGCCCAGCAAAATAACGCTGTCCCTGTCGTAAAGGGGGTGCCTTGCCACCATCAGTTCAAACTCGGAGCCCTTCATCTGGGCAAGGGTTTCAAAGCTCTCTATACCGCTGGCCTCGGCCACGCTCCCTGCCAGCTCCTTGGCGATAATATAGACCTCCCCGGAAGGGGCCTTGGCCAGAATATAATCCAAACCCGGATTAAGGCATATGGCAAGGTTCCCCGGAATCGTCCAGGTGGTGGTAGTCCATATGACAAAGTAGATGTCTTTCAGGTCGGCATACCCGGAGAGCTTGCCAAGGTCGTCCTTTACGGGGAACTTTACATAGAAGGACTCGCAGGGGTCGTCGGCATATTCAATTTCCGCCTCTGCCAGGGCTGTCTCATCGTGAGGGCACCAATACACGGGCTTTTTGCCCCTGTAAATATAGCCCTTCTCATACATCTTGCCGAATACCTTGACTTCCTCGGCCTCGAACTCCGGGGACATGGTGAGATAGGGCCTGTCCCAGTCCCCCAGCACGCCAAGGCGCTTGAACTGCTCCCTTTGAATGTTCACGAAATTTTCCGCGAACTGCTTGCACTCGTTGCGGAACTCGGAGATGGGCATCTTCTTCCGGTCCAGCTTGTGCTGTTTTATGATTTCGCTCTCAATGGGCATGCCGTGGTTGTCCCAGCCGGGGGTGTAGGGGGCGTGGTAGCCGGTCATGTTCTTGTACCGGACAATAAAATCCTTAAGGCATTTGTTCAAGGCCGTCCCCATATGAATGTAACCGTTGGAAAAAGGCGGCCCGTCGTGGAGAATGAACATGGGTTTGCCCTCATTTTTCTCCATAATCTTTTGGTACAGGTTCATGTCGTACCATTCTTTTAGCATGTCGGGCTCCCTTTTCGGCAGTGAGGCCCGCATGGGAAAATCGGTTTTTGGCAGGTTCAAAGTAGAATTGTAATCCTGAGGCATATGTGTTTGCTCCAATCTGTCTATATATTAAAATATTCAAAGGACGGGGCCAGGCGTTGCCCACGCTCTGCCCCGCCCCAATATATCATTTCGGGCTTTAATAAGCTTATTTGCTGTAGTTGCCGCCAAAGCGCAGATTATCAAGGCTGAACTTGGCGGTGGGGGCTTCCCCGCCCATGTCCTTGCCGAAGTTGTACAGTCTGGTGGGCTGGCCGTTGTCGTCGGCCGCCCCTCCTTCTTCCGCATGGATTTCTATATCCGAATCCGGCTCGGAAGCCGCCTTGGCCACGGAGTCCTCAATGCTGCGCACGGTATCGGCCAGCTCCAGGTCGGGCTCCTGACCTCCCTTCTGGACCCCGAAGGAGGCAAGCTCCTGTTCGGACAGTTCAAATTCGCTGAGGGAATCGATAAAATCCAGCTGTTTTGCGCAGAGCTGGCGCAAATTCTCAATAAACTGGGCGGAACTCTTCTTTGCTTCCACAAGGCGGGCCTTTTCAGTGGCCACCTCCAGCTTGGCCTGCTTGGTAATCCTTTCAGCCTCTTTTTTGGCGGCGGCCAGGATGCCTTCGCTCTTCTCCCGGGCCTCAGTCTCAATTTGCACGCCCAGTTTTTGAGCGGAGAGCAGGGTCAGGCGCATTGCCTCCTCGGAGGAGCGGTATTCCTCCACTTTTTCCACCAAGACTTTTATCTTGCTCTTTAAAACAGTGTTTTCCTTGTAGATGCTGGCGTAGTCGTTGGAGACTTCCTCCAGAAAATCGTCCACGGCGGCCATGTCATATCCGCCAAAGACAGCTTTTTCAAAGGCTTTTTCTCTGATATCCTGAGGAGTCATCATAAGTTCACAACCCTTTCCGTTTTTTCAGCTGGGGCAAAACCCCTCTGGCTGCGCGCCACACGAAACGCAGCCGCCGCCTCCCGGGGGAAGCAGGCTATGTAGGAAAAATAATCTATGTCAATTTCGCTCAGCGAAAAGTGCAGCCTAAAAATATAGTCCGTTGCTTTCCAGTTCGTCTATAAGGTCGCCCATAAGGTCAACATTATAAGGGGTAATAATATAGGTGCTGATTGCGACTTTTTTGATTTTGCCGTCCAGGGCGTAGGCCACGCCGCTCAGAAAGTCAATGAGGCGACGGGCAATATCCTTCCCGGTCTGCTCAAGGTTCATGACCACGGTGCGTTTTTCCCTGAGGTGGTCGGCAATTTCGGCGGCGGTCTCAAAACGTTCCGGCTTAACCAGAACCACCTGAAGCTGCGCCGAGCTGTGAATGTTCACAACCTTGCCGTCCCGTTTTGGGGCTGCCTGGCTGCGGTACTGTTCGTAACCGGAATATCTTGAGGCACTTCTGTGGCTGCTTGGTGCGGCGCTTTGAACGGGCTGTTCCTCCTCCGCGCCAGTCTCCATATCTTCCTCTTCAAAAAAATCGTCTTCCTCGTCGTACGGACGAGTCAGCTTTCTAAGCTCGTCGAAAAGACCCATATCGAACCCTCCCTAGTTTGGTGTCAGGCGGGGGCTTGTTCCCGGGAGCCGAATATAGCCGTTCCCAGACGTATCATGTTAGCGCCCTCGGCAATGGCATCGGGAAAATCTCCACTCATGCCCATGGACAAAAAGTCCATACAGATATTATCGTATTTTTTTGCTCCAATGTCAACAAAAAGCTTGTACATACGGCTAAACCAGGCCCTGTTTCCCCCCGGTTTCCTGGAAACGGGGGGTATGGCCATAATCCCACGCACTCGGACGCAGGGAAAGTATGCCATATTGTCCAATATCTCCGGCAGCTCCCCGGGGCTCAGGCCCGCCTTGGTGGCCTCGCCGGCAATATTGATTTCCAGCAGTACATCCTGGACTGTTCCCAGGGACGCGGCCCTGCGGTCAATAAGTTTCAGCAGGGCAAGTGAATCTACGGATTCGATTAGGTCACAGACTCCCACAACGTATTTTACCTTGTTTTTTTGAAGTTGGCCGATAAAGTGGAGGCGCGCGCCCTCATAGGCCCCCAGCTCTCTTTTGGCCCTCATCTCCTGAACCCTGTTTTCCCCCACGGCGTAAACTCCCGCGTCGATGGCCTCCCTTATGGCCTCGGGGCCCTTGGTCTTTGCCGCCGCCACCAGGAGAATCTCCGAGGGGTCCCGGCCCGCCCTCTGGGCTGCCAGGACTATTTGTTCACGTATATTGTTTATGTTATCCAGTATTGACATGCTTTAACACCCGTATTCATTCCAAAACCTTGCCGTCATACAGGTTTTTGCCGCTTACGATTATCCTGTTGCCTTCTCTGAGAAAGGAAGATGTGCCTACAATGGCGTCGGAGGCGGTGCCCGGCGGGGGCGCGGGCCTCATGAGATAGTAATCCTCCGCGTCATAGACAATTTCCACGTACTTTTTTTCCACCAGCATTCCCGTCGTCGTGAAAACATACAGGCTGCCGTCCTCCTCCACACGGACGGCTTTTTTTGGCACTCGGATGCCGGAGTATTCGTCGAATATGACCTCAGCGGACACCTGGCGCATGGCCAGAGTTTCAGACATGGCCTCGCTGCAGGCGAAGATAACCACGCATTCGCCCTTTTCCGGCCGGCCTATATCCACCACCCGGGTAGTGACGGGGCCGCTGTAATAGCGGGCGAATTCAAGGACCGCGGTCCTGTCCTCCCGAAGGCGGGCGGCGTCCTCTGCCGGCATTATAGCGGCAAAATACCAGTCGAAGGAGCATATTAACTTGCCGATTGCCTTCGGGGAAACCACGCGCCTGTCCTCCATAAGCTCCCTGAGCCGGTCGGGGCTAAATCCGGCAAGGCTTTCCGCCTTCAGGTGCTCATAGCCGTCCAGGATTGTGGAAAATATGCCGGAACTCTGGGCGGCAATCTCCACAGTGTCGGGAGAGTAGCTGGACCTGAGCCCCGCAAGCTCAAACTTCAGGGAATCCAGCTGCGCCTGGGTTATAGTCTCGGCCTCCTCGTTAAAGACCAGAGAGCGCAGGCTCAGGCATCTTCTGTCCAGCTCCGACAAATCGTGGCGGGCGATTGCCGCGCTCAGTCCCAGCACGGCGGAACGCACGGCGGCGTCCCGGGTAGTGAGGTCCTCGGCGGTGGTAAGGCTGCTGAGCAGTGTTTCCGCCCTCTGTATCTCCAGCTCCAGCTCCCGGATGCGGTTTGCCCGCTCCAGGGCGCTGTCGCTGCCGTAAGCCATGGCCACAACGGCGCCCTTGGCAATCCGTTCGCCCTCGGAGGCGGTGACGTCGATGTTTTCCTTGTCGCTTTCGATTACCAGCTCGTCCCGGATGATTATCCCCGCCGCCGCGCCGGTTTCCCGGAGGGTGGAAGCGACCGCCGGCGCCGTCTGCACCGAGTCGGCCGCCGACCGGACGAGATATACGCCAATATAAGCCAGAATTGCCGTAAACAGCAGTACGGCTGTTATTTTGGTAAAGGTATCGGTACGTTTCATTTATTGCCTCAAAGGGTAGTATTGGGCGGGCCGTCACGCCGTCCGGCGCGGCCCGTCAATTACAGGCTAAGCTTATCTTATACGCTTTGAATAAATAGGTCAATAGGTCTGGGCGGTACAATGGTTGAAATGGCATGCTTGTAAATCATCTGCTGCTTGCCATCCGAATCCACCATGACGATGAAGTTGTCGAAACCTCGCACAACGCCTTTTAATTGGAAGCCGTTCATGAGAAAGATCGTAACCGGCAGCTTTTCCCGGCGGGCCTGATTGAGAAAAATGTCCTGCAAGTTCTGCGTTTTTTGCATATGTAGCCAACTCCCTTTCCCGGGCGGCCGTTATTCTATCTTAGCACAGTCGGCCGCTCCATAAAATAGTAAATTTGTACAAATCCCCACATAACCAATAGAAAGTTAAAAGGCGGCGACCTTCTAGGGCATGTCCTGAGTGAAAAGCCGTAGTTTTTTCATATATAGCATCTTTTTCCTCCGGCGCTGCCGGAGGAAAAAGATAAGTCCCCACAGCCCTATTATGCTTTCCATTGGCATAGAGGGCAGCCCTTTGGCTGTATCTGTACAAAGACTATTTTATACCCAGAGAGCCTAAAAACTCTGTCGAAAGGCGTAGGGCAAAATCATAATCGGGCTTTTTATCCCAAAGCACCCAGAAAAGACGGGGATTTCGGCGCAGCCAGGTAAGCTGCCGCTTGGCATAGCGCCGGGTTTCCTGTTTTATCGTCTCCACCGCCTCCTGCCAGCTTATGCGCCCCTTCAGGGCGGCAGCCGCCTCCTTATAGCCTATGGCCTGCATGGCGGTGCAGTTTTCCGGCAGGCCCCTTTGAAGCAGGGCCTCCACCTCCCGGAACAGCCCCTGCCCTACCATCTCGTCCACCCGGCGGTCTATCCTCTCGTAAAGGTGTCGCCGATCCTTAAAGCTGAGGGCTATGCAGGCCGCCTGGTATCGGGGCGGGATTTTTTTAGTCTCCTCGTCGTGCTCCGTGATGGTTTTACCCGTCAGGTGCCAGACCTCCAGGGCCCGGACTATGCGCTTTTTGTCGGCGGGGTGCAGTTTCTCTGCCCGCCGGGGATCCACCTTTGCCAGCTTCTCCAGCATGGCCTGCCCTCCCAGATGGTCGTACTGCCGGTTCAGCTTTGAGCGCAGAAAATCATCTCCCGGGGCCTGGGCAAAGCTCCTGCCGGAAATCAGCGAGTCGATATAAAGTCCGGTGCCGCCCACCACAACGGGCAGTTTTCCCCGGGAGATGATTTTGTCCACGCAGCGGGAGGCCTCCTCCACATACCGGGCCACGGAGTAATTTTCCTCCGGGTCCGCCACATCTATCATGTGGTGGGGTATGCCCCGGGTCTCCTCCGGAGAGGGCTTGGCCGTGCCTATATCCATGCCTCTGTAAATCTGCATGGAATCGGCGGAAACCACTTCGCCGTTGAGCTTTTCCGCAAGAAGCGCCCCCAGGGCGGTCTTGCCGGAGGCCGTGGGGCCGGTCAGGACAGCGATCTGCGGTTTCATGGCCTGTTTTTCATGAGCTCTTCGAATTTTTCTATATATTCCAGAAGCTCCTTGACCTCCACAAATCGGTCTTCCTCCCCCTGGGCAAGGGCCTTATACTCCCGCTTGACGGCGGCATCCTCCGCGGCAAGGGCAGCCTTTTGGTAATCAATTATGCCCTGATAGCAGCAATCCCGGTATTCGGCTATAATCTCCTTTAACAGGGAAAACTGTCTGTCCGAAAAATCAACTGTCATTTTACACCTCCTGGCAAAAAAGGCTTCCAATTCTACATATGCTGTGTTAAAATACCGTAAATGGAGGGAAATATATGAAGATAAAAATCACTGCCGACAGCACCTGCGATCTTTCCCCGGAACTGGTGGAAAAGTATGATATAGGCATTATTCCCCTGTATATTATCAAAAACGGGAAACCCCACCGTGACGGGATAGAAATAATCCCGCAGGACATCTTCGACCATGTTAAGGCCGGCGGGGATGTATGCAGCACCGCTGCGGTCAGCGTTTCCGACTACCATGAAACGTTTGAAAAACTGCTGGAGGAATACGACGCCGTAATCCACCTGAACATCTCCAGCGATATGTCCGCCTGCCACCAGAACGCCCTTTTGGCCGCCGCCGAACTGGAAAACGTCTACCCCATAGACTCCAAGAACCTGTCCACCGGAATAGGCCAGCTTGTGCTTGCGGCCGCTGAAATGGCCGCCGGGGGCGCCTCCCCCCGGGAGATAACGGACGAGCTTACGCGCCTTCGCGAAAAGCTGGAGGTCAGCTTTGTTTTGGATACGCTTCTGTATCTGCACAAAGGGGGGCGGTGCAACGCCGTGGCGGCCCTGGGGTCAAACCTGTTAAACCTCAAGCCCTGCATAGAGGTCAAGGACGGCAAAATGGGCGTGGGCAAAAAATACAGGGGAACCCTTAAAAAATGCCTTGTAAACTATGTGAAAGACCGGCTTGAGGGCAGGGACGATGTGGACACCCGGCGCATTTTTATCACCAATTCCGGCATTGACGGAGAGATACTCAAAGAGGTGGAGGCTGCCGTCCGAAGCTGCCAGCCCTTTGAGGAAGTCCTTCATACCCGCGCCGGCTGCACCATTTCCAACCACTGCGGGCCCAACTGCCTGGGCATACTTTTCTTTAACAAATAAACACTAAACTTGCGGCGGGGGCGGTCCTTCGAATAAGGGCCTCCCCTGCTTTTTACGCTATTATGACACCATCTAAATCCTTTTAAACTCGCGGTCCAGCTCTTTCCTGGTCAGCGTCACCGCCACGGGACGGCCGTGGGGGCAGTATTTAACCTCTCCGGACATGACCCTGCCCGCCAGGGACTCCAGCTCGGCGGGCTCGGAGCGCCTTCCGGCCTTGATGGCTGCCTTGCAGGCAATGGTTTGGAGAAGTCGGTCCCGAAGGCCGGATGCGTCCCCCGCCCTGCCAGCGCGGAGCTTTTCCAGAATCTCCTCCAGCGTGGGTACGGGATCCCCGTCGGTGTCGGCGGGCACCGCCCGGATTACAACCGTGTCCTCCCCGTAAGGCTCAATTTCAAAGCCCAACTGGGCCAGCAGCTCGCCGTTTTCGAAAAGAAGCTCCATGTCCTCCGCTCCCGGGGAGAAAGTGGCGGGCAGAATCAGCCCCTGGGACATCAGCTCACCGGGCTGGGCCTTCAGACTGTCGAAAATAATCCGCTCATGGGCGGCGTGCTTGTCAATAAGTGTAAGGGCGTCCCCCTGCTCCACTATTATGTAGGTGTTCAGCACCTCCCCCACTATGCGGAAACCGTCCCCAAAGGGCTTTTCGCCGCTCTCCGGCGGAAGGGCCCTTTCCTGTTTTTCGGGGGTCAAAGGGCCGGCAAGCGCCTGTTCGGAGGGCTCTTTCCGGGGAATGGGGATGCTAATCTGGTATCCCCGCTCCTCTTCCCTGAGAGGAGCCCGGAAGGGGCTTTCCTCAGCCCTCGGAGGAGGCGCCTTCCCTGCCTGCTGCGCGGGCGCACCAGGTTTTGAAACCGGGGAATGTCCCCGGAAATCGCTACTTTTTTGCCCCAAAACCGCCTGGGTACTGCCGGAAAGCCGGATTTCCGCGGTATTCCCGTCACTGCTCAGGGCGGAAAGGGCGGCGTAGTATACGGCGTCAAAGACCCTCTTTTCGCCGGAAAACTTGACCTCCCGCTTGGTGGGGTGCACGTTCACGTCTACTGCGGCAAAGCTCATTTCGATGTACAGCACGCAGCAGGGGAAGCGCCCGGTCATCATGCTGTTTTTGTAGGCCTGCTCCAGGGCGGCCTGCAGGGTTTTCGACTTAATGTACCTGCCGTTGCAGAAGAAATACTGAGCGCTCCTGTTCCCCCGGCCGGCGTGGGGGAGGCTGACATAGCCCCGGACAGAAACGGCGCCGTCGCTGCTGTGGCACTCCAGCATGTTCGCCGCCATATCCCTGCCCAGCAGGCTGTAAATGCAACTGTCCATCCTGCCGTCTCCGGGGGAGAAAAACTCCTCTTTCCCGTCCTTTATGCAGCGCAGGGAAACCTCCGGCCTGCCCAGGGCACAGCACAGAGCGGCGAAAACGCAGTTTGAGCCCTCCGCCTTGTCGGACTTCATGAACTTAAGCCTGGCCGGGGTATTGTAGAATAAATCCCTCACGATAATGGTAGTGCCCTCGGGGCAGCCCCAGGGCCCCATTTCCAGAATATCCCCTGCCTCGAGGACAATCCGTATGCCGTCCGGGGCTCCCCTCTCCCGGGTCATCATTTCAATCCTGCTCACGGCGGCAATGGCCGCCAGGGCCTCGCCCCGGAAACCCAGGGTGCCTATGGCTTCCAGGTCCCGCTCGCTTTTCAGCTTGCTGGTGGCGTGGCGGGTAAAGGCAATCCCGGCGTCCTCCGGGGTCATGCCGAAGCCATCGTCGGTAACCCTGATATAGGTCATGCCCCCGTCCCTTATCTCCAGGGTCACGTTCCGGGCACCCGCGTCTATTGAGTTTTCCAGCAGCTCCTTGACCACAGAGCCTGGGCGCTCCACCACCTCCCCGGCGGCGATTAAATCCGCCACGTGAGGTTGGAGCAGGTTTATCTTGGCCATAAAGTCCTCCAATGGTTAAAATAAAGAATGTTAACCGCTAAATAATGCTAATCGCTTTTTTGCGCTTCTGTTTGACGATTTTCCGGTCTGACAATCTCCCCCCTGCCGGGAGCGTTATCACCCCTCCGCTTCTATCTCAAACCCTCCCACGCACCAGCGTTCAGCGAAAATAGAAGTACGCACCTTTAGAGCCCACTTTCCCTATTCCCACACAACCCCCAACACAGACGCAGCAACCCCAACACACAGGGGGAGATTCACAAGAGGGGGCGGCTTTGTAAAAGCCCCCTCTTGTGCGGCCCTTTGGCTGCTTTCTGGCCGAACAGAAAGTAGCCCCCCGGAGGGATGACCAGCTAAAGATTACCGCCCAGAGTTGAGCATGAAAAGATGAAAATAAAAACCTCCCCCTGCCGGGGGCGGTACTTTTCCCTGTGGAAAAGTACCCAAAAGACGCTTCGCTTTGCCTCCCGCCGGCGCAAGCGCCGGAAAATACGGCTGCACGACTTCGTGCGTGCGCCTGTGCCGACCAGACTTTGTG
>DUOX01000060.1 GCA_012838665.1 Clostridiales bacterium | reverse complement strand
TTACACCAGCTTTTTCCTCTTTTTCCAGGCGCCGGAATAGTAGTAGATGCCGCCTATGGTAATTGGAGCAAAGCGAGCCAATGCGTCGGCGAGGAAGAACCCGACTACGCCAAGATTAAACTGATAGGCGAACAGGAAACTCATGCCTACGCGCAGTACCATGCCGTCCAAAATGCCGGCAATCATGTTTAAAAAGGAGTTTCCGGTGCCAGACATGACGCTTTGATAACTGGCGTGGAAAGAAGACAATACATAGATAAGGCAGCAAACCCTCATGAATGCCGGGGCATAAGCCAGAACGGCCGGGTCATCTGTAAACAAACCAAAGATTTGAGTGGGGAACAGCAGGGAAAACACTGACAGAAACACGCTGGCAGATAAAGTAATAACCGCCACGCGGCGCACGATGCCCCGAACTCGTTCATGATTGCCGGCGGCAAAGTTCTGGCCAACCACGGTTCCTCCGGCGTTGTTTATGGAAGAGGCCAAGATGTTGGCCATGTGATAGACCTTGTCTCCGATGGAATATGCGGCAGAATCCACAACTCCAAACTTATTGATATATCCCATCAGGACCAGCTGAGTGCCGGTTATACAGGTTGCGCGCAAAGCATTGGGAAGTCCCAGCTTGAGTATGATCTGCAGTTTGCTCCAATCAATCGCAAAGCTTTTCAGCTTGAAATCAAAGCCGAAATATTCTCTTCTGCGATAGAGAATAACGACAGAACACACAAGGGACAGGCCTTGACCAAGAACGGTTGCAACGGCCGCGCCGGCAACGCCCATCTTGAAGACTAGAATAAAGACGAGATCTCCTATAATGTTAATCACTGTGGCGATTGCAATGAAAATCAACGGATTTCGACTGTCGCCCATGCCGCGCAGGACGGAGCTGACAGCGGTGTAGCCGAATATTAGCGGCAAGCCAATGCAGGTAATCCGCAGATATATAAGTGCATCGTCAAAGGCCTCTGGCGGTGTATTCAGCCATTCAATGATGTTTCTTGAGAAAAGCAGTGTTACAATGGCAAAAAGTATGGAAAGGATAATTGTTTCAGAAAACATGGTGCCGATGCACGAGTTAAGCTCATCCCGGCGCTTTGCGCCTACTATTTGTGAGACCAGAATCTGCCCCCCGCCTGCCAGTGCGACGGATATATTCGTAAACAGGTTCAGCATTTTGCCGCCCAAGCTGCAGGCTACGATACCGGTACTGCCGCCCATAAATCTGCCTATGATGGCAGTATCTACGGTGTTGTAGAGACTGTTAAGCAGGTTCGCCAGTAAAAATGGGAGTAAAAACCGAATGAGCAATGGAAGTAAAGGCCCGGTTGTGAAATCCATTCCAATTTCTATGTTCTGTTTTTTTACAGCTTGTTTGCTCATATGCCTTTGGGACTCCTAATATTTATTTTATACGGACGGATTGAATAGAAAAAAGCATCTGAATTTGAACATAAAAAAAGCTCAAAAGATTGAGCCGATAAACCCGATTTTACAGCTTCTTTTTGATGAAAATTTTTTGTAATCAGCAGTGTTGTTATCTGGTGTAATCACCCATTTATTTTTTTACTTGTAAAATTGATATAATTATAACATAATTACTAATATATTACAAGGTAAAGAGCTTCGTGGTTTCGCAATAGTGTGTCATAAAATTTTTTTAAGGTTAAATAAAGTTTTCTTGAACAATTGCTAAGGGAGGACTATCAATGAGAAAAGAAATGTACCCCATACGCTCCCAGCTAAAGTCAAAAAGAATCAGGTTCGAAAAGCCGCAGAACACCATTAGTTGGGCGTTTATGAAGGAATTAAGAGAAAATAATAAGACTCGAAAAATTTATGAAGTTAATCCTTATGTGGAAGTCTACCTGTTTCAAGAAAACCTGTATGGGCTTTTTACAGAGAATTGTGACGGCATGGGCGATGTATGGATGTATTTGATTATTGGTCCCGAAAAGGCAATGCTAATTGATACGGGTTTTGGGCTGGGTGACTTGAAAGGGCTGGTAGACGAGCTCACGGGCGGAAAGGAAGTAATCGTGGTTAATACCCATGACCATTTTGATCATGCTTATGGGAACTGCCGTTTTGATAAAGTATATTGTCATGAGTATCTGGCCCCTTATCTTGCCAATCAGCATGAGCATATGTGGGATTACCTGTTTGATGCCTGGGGGGAGAATATCTGGCTGCAATTTGATAAAGAGGATTTGCCGGCATTTAAGCCCTATGAGATTACGGGGGTGCCTGATGGCTACACATGGGACCTTGGCGACGGATACGAAGTTGAACTGATACATACGGGCGGTCATGCGGCAGGCCATGCGGCATATTTGGACAAACGCAACCGGATTTTATTTACCGGCGATAACATCTGTTCCGATGTTTCCGGATGCGGGGCGGTGGGAAAGCCGCGCGCCAATGGTCCCCACGCCGAATGCACGCTGTTGACATACTATAGGGATAGGGTAAAGTTTTTGGTGGATAGGCTTGACGAATATGACTACATATTCCCTTCGCACTTTATGATTAATCTTGAAAGTCATTTAATGGAAGACGTTTTGGAAACAGTGGAGAAGATATTGTCGGACCCCGAATCCTGTGACTATAAAACGGAAACATACGGAAAGGAGCGCGATTCGGCGGATGTGAGATACTTCAAGTATATTAAAGGTTTCTCTGTTATTGGCTACACATATGATAAGTGAGCGTTATTCTGAAAAAGCGAAAGGCCATGAAGTTTCGTCGAATTAACATGAAACCCCCTGGCCTTTATGAATTATGATTTAGACTTCCGGGGCGATTGCCCGGGTTCTATATTTTCTGCGAATCCGCCCTTTTAAGGTACATAAACCCGTCGCCTGACTGGACATAGTGGACGGGAACGGTTCCTCCCAGGAGCTTAGGCAGCCATGTGAGCATGTGCTTCATCCCTAACTCCTCAAAGTTAAAATGACCCGCCTCCAGCATTACCCTCGGTCTGCCCAACTGTACCGAATCCCTGACGTACAGGCTGACTGTCCAGTCCACGGTTTCCAGCGGTATGATTGCGTCAATATCCTCGCTTTCTATCAGGTGGATGGTTTCAAAATCCACATTCCAGCCCCGGACATGTTCGCAGAAGAAAACCTTGCGAACTTTGCAGTCCGGGTCGCCCTCCACGCGTATGCCGTTGAGATTCATTTTTTCCATAAGCTCCTGGGCAAGCCGGAGTCCGGTGGTTTCGGGTATTCGGAAGATTAGCGGCTTATTATGAAACCTGACAGCGTGATTTTCCCAGCCAAGCTCTTTCATAACGCCGTAAAAGATGCCGTCCATATATGGCCTTTTGTATCTGTCGGGGCTGCCGCCGTGTATACGGTCATGGTTGCGCCATATAACAACTCCCGTCTCGTTAAGTAGCTGCTTCTTTGCGGTAAAAGCCGCCGCCCCGTCCAGTGGAGCCAATTCGTCACTGTGATTGTAGAACAGAGGCTCATGGACTATGATAAGATTAGCGCCCAAAGCAACGCTTTTCCTTATTACATCCGCAGTTGCGCAGCAGGTGACAGCAACACCTGTGCATTCCTTTTCCGTGTCTCCCCATTTAACGGTGTCAACTGTAGCCTCCTGCTCCAGCGGCGGGTAGTAATTAACTATCCTGCTAATGACTTCTGAGATTTTCATATGTAATCCTCTCTAAAGAAAGTATGATCTGCAAATATTACGCCACCATTTTACATTAATAGTAAATAAATGCAAGACATAACTAAAAATAAAACAGCCGCTGCCAATCTTGGCGGCGGCTGTTTTACAGATTTACATATCCTGCGGCCCGGGAGAAAAGCGTTTTTTCAGCCAGCCCTCCGCAAGAGAAACCCAATTGGCCACATGGGGGTTTATCTCCTCCGCCGTTACGGCGCTGGACTCGTCAGCCAGGGAGAGGCCATGCCGTCCCTTTTCGAAAATGTGCAGCTCGTAGGGAATATTTTTCTCGGCCATGGCCAGTGCCATGTTGACGGAGTTCGCGCAGGGCACCATTTTGTCCTCCGCGGTGGCCCAGATGAAGGAGGGGGGCATATGGTTTCCCACATGTTTTACGGGGCTGAATTTAATCATTTCCTCTTCAGACAGCGCCTTTTTTCCGCACAGGGCATAGGTAAATGTGGAGAATAACTCTTTATACTCATTGTTTAAATCTAAAATCGTCTCAAGGTCAAAAACACCATAGCAGAGTATGCAGGCGGAGGGCCGCAGCAAATTCGTGCCGGCTCCAAGAGCGTAGGACAACTCCGGCCTGTTCCAATGGGTGGCATACATGGCCGCCAGATGTGCTCCGGCGGAAAAACCGCAGAGGATGATTTTATCGGGGTCTACGGACCAGCGCTCCGCATTTTCCCGGATGGCAATAATGGCGCGACCCAGGTCCTCCAGGGGCCCGGGGTAATGAACACCGGGATTTGCCCTGCTCAAATCGGGTTTGCTGGGAAAGACGCTGAACAGCGTTGAGTATTTCAGGACGAAAGAGTGATAGCCCATGGCCGCAAAGCGCAGAGCCACCGGCTTTCCTTCCTGAGGGGCGCAGGCCATATAGCCGCCCCCGGGAAGAACAATTACGGCGGGGCGCTTGACTCCGCCCAAATCGCCGCCATCCCGTATATAAGCGGACAAACAAACGTTTTTCTTTTCCGGAGCAATATTAATGTTTTCAATTATCATTTTTCCCGCACCTTTACCTGTCAACAGTTTTATTAAGAATCTCCATAGCGTTCATGTATATCTGGGCTACCTGAGCCCTGGTAGCTGTGCTCTTAGGCTGGAATGTGCCGTCGCCCATGCCGTTAATGATACCTGCCTGCTGGAGGGCGTAAACGGCATCCAGGGCGCCGCTGTGGATTTTCGCGTTGTCACTAAAGGCCTCCCGCGGCCGGTTACTGGGAATGGTTATCCCGTGGCTTTCAGCGTAGTTATAAAGAATAAGAGCCATCTCCTCACGGGTAATGTCCTGTTCCGCATTAAAGGAGCCATCCGCCACACCCGAAAGGATGCCGCTGAGGCAGGCCCACTGGGCATAGCCGGTGTAGTACCAGCCCTCCTTCAAATCCGCGAGCTGGCCGCTGTATACATAAAGCAGATCATTCCTGATGTAGCCGGTAATCCTGCCGTGCCGGACCTTAAACCATTCCCCGTCGCTGCCAAGCACCTGAAGGGCGGTATATTTGCCGCAGAGGCCGAGAATGGCGCTGTTGGTGTTGGGTTCCCGTCTGATGCGCACGTCGCTTCCGGCTACTACGCCTACATTCGTAAGCTCGGCTGAAACCCCGGCCATGCGTCCCAGAACCGTCACAAACATGCCGCGGGTCATATTTCCGGAGGGGCTGAATTCGGTTTTGGACGTGCCGTTAAACAGGTTGTTCCTGTAGGCATAGCTTACCGCAGAGTAGAACCAGGAGTCTGACGGGACATCTTCAAAGGGCAGGACGGTCGTGTCCTTGAACTCGGCGCTTATACTCTGGTTGCAATTCACATCGGAAAAAGTATAGCCGGTCACAGCCCCCACGCTGACGCCGTTTACCTTCACGTCAGCCACTGCATACCCGGCGGCAGGGGTAATGGTGAAAGTCTCGGAACCCGTCTGCAGGACGCTCACGGAACCGGAGGGATTTATGCTGCCGCCAATACCGGCTGAAGCGGTTATTGTGTATACTTTGCCTACTTTATAGTTGTATACGGCCGTCTGGCTCTCCTTCATACCCGGCGCATAGGCAACGGCTTTAATTGTGGTGTCCCTGTCTATGGTTATTGGAGCCTTATATTTTGTGCTGTTTATCGTGGGAGCGGAGCCGTCCAGGGTATAATAGATTTCCGCGCCGCTGCTGGAGCAGGAAAGTGTAACTTCGCTTCCCGATGATACCATGTTCCCGTTGGACATGCCCACAGTAACTTTAGCCGCTGGCATTTCCGCGTTTGGAATTCTAACGGTGTAATCCAGAACCCGGCTGTCTGCAAATTGCGGCGTAACGGCAATTGCCCGGATGCGGGTGTCGGACTTAACGGTGATAGGCTCGATATACCGGTTGCTGGTTGCGTTGGGCAATGAACCGTCGGTGGTGTAATAGATTTCGGCGTCCGGCTCTTTATGGCACAGAGTCACGGTTTTTCCGCCGAAAAAGCCGGAAGTTGCGGCCGCCGGCGCGCTGGTCTTGCAGTTTTTGCAGTAATCCCCGTCTAGGGGTACGGCGCAGTCGTGGGCGTAGCTGACGTTGTCCCGGTTGGGGTTGCGGTAGATTTCATACCCGTCATTGAGATAGTACGACTGGAGCTGGGCCAGGGTTTTTGTTCCCCCGGCGCCGTAGCGGGTCAGCCTGGTGATGACAGGGGTCTGCTCCATGATCTCTACGCTTATGATATTGCCGGAATCATCGTAGCCCACATCGGAAACCAGGACCACGTGGCTGACCCTTTTATTGAGGCAATCCCCCACCTGAAGGCTGTATATGCTCTGATCGCTGACCTTTTCCGCCACATCTGTCAGGGTATAGGTGGTTCTGCGCAAAGGCAATCCCCACGCATAAGAAACAAAGCCGCTGCAGTCGCAAGAAAAGGCAGGCGCAATTTTGTTGTATTGCGAATAGGCGGTATAGAACTTGCTGGTGTTGTTGTTGACGCTGTCCACAAAGCCAGACACGGATATGGAATAGCCCACATAGCCGGTGTAAATGGGCTGGCCGTAAGGGACACCAGTGTAAGTGGTTCCGGCTTTAAATATCCCCCTATAGTCCCATTGCCAGCGGGCTTCGATGGGAGCCCACTCTACCTCATGGAGCTGGCGCGCCCGCTTGACTATGTTTATCTGCCCCTGAGAAAGTGTCGGGGCGCTAAAACTGCCGTCTATATCTTCCGGCGCCTCATCACCTGTGGTCATGAGGCTTACGCGGGAATTCTTGGCGTTGGCCTCACAAACATCGCAAATATGCGTCTCGTCATCAAGGCCGAAAAGGGCAACCATGTTTACGCTGCCGTGTATATTAAAATGTTCCATATCCCTTAAAGGGTCAAAGTTATTAAAAAGGAGGGAGAGCTTAATCTGATAGTTTTCACCGTCGATACAAAGGGCAAGATAGCCCTTGTCGGTATAGCAGCCCGTTACATGTTCCAGCACCCGTTTGCTGCCGGCATAAAGGGTGTAATCGAATACTTCGCCAGTAAGATAAATATTACCGTATTCTGTGGGAATAAGGCCCGCAACCCCATCCAAACTGCTGACTAAGGAGCTGCTTCCTGTAATCAGGTCGTGGCGCCACGCCCTGCCGCCGGAAAGGAACAACAGATAGTCCCCGCCCATTACGTAGAGCTGCTTTATATCCACGCCGTGGGCATAGACAGGCTGCGGCCTGCCGCCGTAGCGGTTTACCCTCCGCACCTGGCCGCCTTGGAGGGTGTAGTATATGTATTCGCCGGAGAGGTTTAGGTTTCTGCCGTCCTCAGCCGAAATAAGGCTGGTTTTTTCTCCCCGCTGCAGATAAATCCCCTTGTTGCTGTAATAAAAGTCCTCCCCGGAGACAAGCATTATGCCTCCGTTGAGGATGTTTAAATCGGTATTTCCGGGCTGAAAAGCGCTTGCGGCGTCAGCCTGGCACCATGTGGGAAACAGCGACAGGGCGAGAAGGACAATCACTGCCATAGCGATAACTTTGTTTGCTAAGTTCATGGCGTCTCCTCTATATCTCTCCAAATTATGCCGCCAGTATAGCACAAAGTCCTTACCGTTTCAATAATTTTGGGAATTTTTTTGTAAGTTTTTGTTCATTTTTGTAATATATGCATGTAAAAAGCAGTTACAAATTATGAGTGACCGACTGTATTGTTGACACTGTGCAAGCAGCCCATTATCAGCTTGTTAGCCATGTTTGCCATGTTTTCAGGATCTTCTTTCATCCCCCCCGCAAGCCAGGCCTGCACAAGCCCTACACAGCCGGAAGTGGCAAAGGAGAAATAATAGTCGTGGAACTTCACACTGCTATGGCCCCTTTTGCTTATCCACTCCTCAAGGCTTTTGTCCCGGCAGAGGTCAAACATCTTCTCCAGGAAGGCCCTGTCGCCCTGTTTCAGTATGGCCATGCACATCTCCGCATTGTCGGCGATGAATCTAAAGGCCCAGAGTACAACGGAATATATTACAAGCTTTTCGCCCTTTGTACTGTCGTACATAAGCAGTGATTTGAAGTTTTCCAGAACGTTGTTTTCTATGTGTTCATACAGGTCATAAATGTCTCTGTAGTGCAGATAAAAGGTGCCCCTGTTCACATCGGCAAGCTCCGTCAGCTCCATCACGCTGATTTCTCGCAGCTCCTTTTCCATCAGCAGCTTGGTAAGGGCGTTGCAAAGAAGCGCCTTGGTTTTTCTGACCCGGCGGTCGGCTTTTTTTTCGTTCATAAATTATTTACACCTGCTTTCAACATTCAAGTTCGCTCCTGTATTTTAATCAACATTATGAAAGAAACTGATTATTGAGTGTTTATACTGCTGTTACTATAATATACACGCGACAAATAATCAACATAATGTTTATTTATAAACGACTGCTTATGCCAAAATCGGAGGAACGATTATGACTCGTGTGGCAGACTGGATACTGAATCATAAAAGGTTTATCGTAATTCTAACGGTGGCATTTTTGGTAATTTCACTTGTAATGATGCTGGCGGTTGACATCAATTATAATCTGGCCGACTATCTGCCCGATGATACGCCTTCCAGTATTGCGCTTCAGGTGTTAAAAAACAGTTTTGGCGAAAGCGTGCCAAACCTCAACGTTTTTGTGCCTGTGGAAAACGTGCCTCAGGCGCTGGAGTATAAGGCAAAGCTTTCCGGCATCGATGGCGTGTCCGCTGTTTTGTGGCTGGACGACGTGGCAGATGTGACCCTGCCCCTTGAGATGCTGGACCAGGAGCTTGTCTCCGCCTGGTATGCCGCCGGCGGCGCCCTTTATCTGGTCACGGTTGATGAGGGTAGGAGTGTGGAAGTTGTTGAAAAGGCCAGCTCAATCATCGGACCGGACGGGGCCATGTCTGGGGAGGCGGCGGATTTTTCCTATATACAGACCGTCACCATGAAAGAAATTGCCCAAATCATGGCATATGTGGTCCCCCTTGTTTTGATTGTGCTTCTTTTTGCCACCAGCTCATGGCTTGAGCCTGTTCTTTTTCTAGTAGTCATCGGCGTTGCAATAGTGCTGAACCAGGGTACAAACATATTTCTTGGCGAAATAAGCTATGTCACCCAGGCCTGCAGCGCCGTTTTGCAGCTTGCAGTTTCCATGGACTATGCGGTTTTCCTGCTCCATTCCTTTGCCCGCCACCGGCAAGAGACGGAAAATGTCTACATAGCCATGAAAAAGGCCATGGTGGAGTCTGCCCCTGCCATAGCAGCCAGCATGCTGACAACCCTTTTCGGCTTTCTCTCCCTGTGCCTGATGAAATTTAAAATCGGGCCGGATATGGGCCTTGTCCTGGCTAAAGGGATACTGTGTAGCTATATAACCGTTGTGGTTTTGATGCCGGTGCTGGCGGTGGGCACCACAAAACTGTTGGATAAAACCCGCCACCGCTCTTTTTTGCCCAACTTTGGCGGATTTGCCCGGACGGTAGTCCGGATATGCGCGCCTGTCGCAATTCTCGTGCTTCTCCTAATTGTCCCAAGTTTTTTGGGCCAGAACAGCAACGAGTTCGTATACGGTTCCTCCGGCATGCACGGCAATGACAGCTATGTGAAGCAGGAGAGCCAGTTCATCAGTGAAGTTTTCGGGCAAAACCAGCAGATGGTTTTACTGGTACCGGAGGGGGATGTTGTCTCCGAAGCTTCCCTGTCCAGAGAGTTGGAGGAAATACCCGCGGTCACTTCCGTCACCTCCTACGCCAGCCTTGTGGGTGCCGAAATACCCGACGCTATGCTGGATGAAGCCCTGCTTGGTGAGTTCCGCCGGGGCGGGTACAGCCGCATAATTCTTTATGCGGCCACCGAGCCGGAAGGGGAGGAGGCTTTCGCCGTTGTGGAGCAGATCAGAAATGCGGCGGAGAGCTATTACGGTGATTCCTGCCATCTCGTAGGCCTGAGTGTCATTAATTCCGACATGAAGGACACGGTTTTGGGGGATAACCTTATCATCACCATAGCCTCCATCGTCTCCATAGGGTTGGTGCTGCTGTTCACTTTCAGGAACCTGTCCATACCGGTGATTCTGCTTCTCACCATTGAGAGCGCCATATGGATAAATCTGGCTATTCCTTACTTTACGGGCAGCCAGCTGAATTTCATCGGCTATCAGATAATCAGCGCCGTGCAGCTTGGAGCCACGGTGGATTACGGGATTTTGCTCACCCAGCATTATTTAACCATTCGCGATACCATGGACAAAAAGACGGCCGTTATTGAATCTTTGTCCACAGCGGCACCCTCTGTACTGACTCCCGCCCTGATAATCTTTGCTGCCTGCCAAATGCTGGGAATATTTTCCACCAACGGGGTAATCAGCGAGCTTGGTAGCATATTGGGCAGGGGGGCCCTCATCTCCGTTGCCATGGTGCTGCTGTTCCTGCCTGCAATGCTGATATTGTTTGACGGGGTCATTCAAAAAACTACGCTGAAAAAACGAGTAAACTGACACTCAGAGCCTCGGAGGTTAAAAATATGAAAAAGCAAGCTTTATCCATTGTCGCCCTGTGCCTAATTTTATCGCTGGTTTCCGGCATTTCGGGTAGCGCGGCCGAAAACTTCGCTGTCCCGAAAGAAGAGGTAATCTATGCCCGCCTGGATTTTAAAGGAGACGTAATCGGCGCCTATGTTGTAAATTCCTTTGAGCTGAGCCGGGCGGGAGAGATTGCAGATTACGGGGATTACACCTCGGTCATAAACCTGTCCACCACCGATGGGCTGGACTGCAGGGACGGAAAAGTAAGTATCTATGCTCCCGCCGGGAGATTCTATTACCAGGGAGAACTGGAATCCATACAGTTGCCCTGGAAAATTGACATTGGATATTATCTGGACGGGAAATCCGTAGACCCTGATGCTCTTGCCGGCAGTTCCGGAAATCTGGAAATAGCCATTTCCGTGCGGAAAAACCAACTGGCGGCGGAAGAATTCTTCGAAAGTTTCACGTTAAACATAACCGTCACACTGGACGCCGCTCTCTGCTATGGAATTGAAGCCGAGGAAGGTACAATCGCCAGCGCCGGGAAAGACAGGGTTATAACCTTTACCCTGCTGCCCGGCAGCGAGGGGGATTATTCCGTCACCGCCCGGGTGCATGACTTTGAGATGGACGCCATACAGTTTACCGGCCTGCCCATGAATATAAGCGTTGACATTGATTCTCTCAACCTGGGGGAAATGACCGGAGGGCTGAAGGACTTAAGCGGCGGAATATCTGCAGCCTCAGATGGGGCGAGCCGTCTGTCCGGCGGGGCAAATGAGCTTGATTTCGCCGCTGGCGAACTTCGGAGCGGAATGAATTCCATGCAGGTGGGCATGTCGGAGATGCTTGACGGCCTGAACCGGCTGAGCGGCGAGGGCGGCGCCCTGTCGGATGGGGCGGCGGAGATGGCCGAGGGAATTGCCGCAATACTGGCGGGGCTTGAGGAGTTTTCCGTTACCTCCGCCGACCTTTCGGAACTAACCATGGCGTCCGCGGGCATCAAAACCGGCCTTGACGGGCTTTCCGCAGGTCTGGCCCAGCTACAGGGCAGCTTTCAGGCCTATCGCAGTTCCGTCAGCGAGAGCGGGCAGGACCCCTCCGCCCTGACTGCCGCCAACAGCGATACTGCGGCCGCTTTGCGTGGCACCGTTGAGGAGCTCAATAGCCGGCTTGCTGTCCTTACACCGGGCAGCCAGGAGTATATGTCAGTCAGTACGCAGGTAGAGCAGACAAATCAACTAATCAGGCTATTGGAGGCAAACAACGGCCTTATTGGAGCGCAGCAGCAGTTTATTGACAGCCTTGAATCCGGTGTCGGTTCTCTCAGCTCAAGCTCAGGTGAGCTGGCGGAGGGATATGCCAGCCTTGATGACGCCCTGCAGTCACTGCCGGTCCTCCTGTCTCGGCTTACAGGGGGCTTTGAGCAGCTGGAATCGGGTTTGAAGGAGCTGGAGGCTGGCGCTAGGCAGCTGGAGGGCGGCATTGACCGGTACGCCGCCGCCGTTTCGTCCGTTGCAGAAGGGTATAAAACCCTTTATGACGGCTTTGTCCGCCTGAACGGAGGCTGCGGGCTCCTAAAGGAGGGAGTTTCCAAACTTTCCCAGGGGGCGACAGAGCTTTCGGACGGTCTTGCCGCGCTTGAAAAGGAGACTTCCGGCATTGACGTCCGTGTCCAAAAGGGTCTTGACGAGTTCCTGTCCGGCTACGGGGGAGAGGGATTTGACAATGTGTCCTTCGTCTCGGAGAAGAATAAGAACGTCAAGTCCGTGCAGTTTGTAATGATGACGCCCTCTATAAGGACAGAGAGCGAAAGATATTCGCCTCCCCCCGCAGAAGATGAAGGCTTTATTGACCGCTTGCTGGCCCTGTTTGGATTTTAACCTGAAACGTGAAATACCTCCGTGGCGCGCACGGAGGTATTTTTGCGTCTTTACAAGCCGGCGTATTGGTCCGGCTATCTTCATTGAACATAAGAAAACCGCCTCAGAGCCGGGTCAACTGGCCGGGCTTTGGACTCTGTTGGGCTTGACTAATTCCCGGGCTATGGAGTATATTAGAAAACACAATTGCACAAATGATGAAATAACGGACGGGAATTTGTCCTGAAAGGAAACGGCTATGAACAACAAAGGGAAGCTCTTTGGAAAGCTGAACATAATTGACGCTGTAATAATTGCCATTATTATACTGCTGCTTGCTTTTTTTGCGTATAGGTTTATTCAGGGGCGCAACGCGGACTATGGTAATAATTCCGTGCCTGTGGCCATAACCTTTTACCATGAAGAGGCGCCAAATTATGTTGTGGAGCGGCTAAAGATTGGAAATCCGGTAATAGACGCCAACGGCCGTATTAATCTGGGCACAATATCCGGCTTTGAAACCGGCGATTCCATCAGTTTTGCGGAAACCAGCGACGGGGAAATCAAGACCACCCACAAGGAGGGCTACTGCTCGCTGCTGCTTACCAGCCATGCTCAGGGATATTTGGGCCCCCATGGTGTCACCATAGGCGGCACCCTGTACGGTGTTGGACATACAATGGTTATCTATGCCGGCGACGCTAAACTGTATCTCACCATAAGCGATATCCAACCTGTTGAACAGGGGTAGAACCTTAATGCTTTATAGCAAGAATAAGTTATTAAAACTGGTAATGGGAGCACTGTTTGCCGCATTGACCTGCGTGGCAACCATTGTCATAGTAATCCCATCCCCAACGGGGGGGTATGTCAACCCCGGGGATTCCATGGTGCTGTTAGGAGCCTTTTTGTTGGGACCGGCCTGGGGCGCAATTGCCGCGGGGCTGGGCAGCGCCCTGGCGGATGTGATATTGGGCTATGTGGTATATGCGCCCGGCACTCTACTTATCAAGGGGTCCATGGCCCTGCTTTCGGGTTTTCTCCTTCGGAAAATGTGCGATTCCCGGCCCGCCGTGGCTGCCGTTTTGGCCTCCCTGGCCGGGGCGGTGGTAATGGTATCGGGCTATTTTGTCTATTCCGCAGTTTTCTTGGGCTACGGTATGGGCGCGCTGGCGGACGTGCCCGGAAACTGCGTGCAGGGCATATTCGGCTCAGTGGCCGGCAGCGCGTTATTCCTTGCCCTTTCAAAGATGCCCTATATTCGGGATCTGACAAAATAATTGCGATAAACAAAGATGCCCCTGTGGTTTTTAAACCACAGGGGCCGTTTTTATGCTTTTCTTTTTATTTTGCGCCTGCGTTTTCTCCCACGCTTTAACCGTTCAGCCCGGAAGTAGTTTTTAATCCTGTCCAGCCACTTTGTGAAAACGGACATCACCGGATAGGCAAGCAGGGAAAATACCGCCAGCACCAGCATGCTGGGGAAATCCAGCGGGGAGAGCGTAAACAGGTTCTTGAGAAACAGAGCGCAAAGGGCAAAGGTTATGGACAAAAACCACATAAGGATTTTTCTCAACGGGGTGTAGGGCTTGCAGGTTCTGTGAAGGACAAGCAGTCCTACAATTCCCATTACAATGGCGCAAATAGTGGACATTTCCCCGGCGTCCACGTTGAACGCGATGTAAAAAAGCAGAATTCCCAGTACAAGCACCAGATTTGTCAAACCGCCAGGCAGGGCACGGTATATGACATTGGGCAGGAATTTGCCTTTAACGATGCCCTCATTGGGTTCCATAGCAAGAAAAAAGGAGGGGATACCGATGGTAATCGAGCTGACGAGACTGAGCTGGGCGGGAGATACGGGATAGGGCAGGGTGAAAAACAGGGAAACCAGCGCCAGCAGGAAGGAAAAGATGTTCTTGACAAGATACAGGGCGGCTGCCCGCTCAATGTTGTTGATTACCCGCCGGCCTTCCATAACCACCGAGGGCATGGAGGAAAAGTCGGAGTTGAGCAGGACTATATGGGAGACCCTGCAGGCCACGTCGCTGCCCGATGCCATGGCCACGCTGCAGTCCGCCTCCTTAAGGGCCAGAACGTCATTGACGCCGTCCCCCGTCATGGCCACGGTGCGGCCCGCGGCTTTCATCGCGCGAATCAGCTTCCGCTTCTGCTCTGGGGTAACCCGGCCGAATACGGTGTATTCGATGGCGGCGGCGGCAAGCTTTTTGTCGTTGTCTAGAGTGCGGGCGTCCACATATTTCTCAGCATTTTCAATGCCGGCTCTTTTGGCGACCTCGGAAACCGTCATGGGGTTGTCGCCGGAGATGACCTTAATTTCCACACCCTGCCTGGCAAAAAACCGGAATGTTTCCGGGGCTTCGGGCCGGATTTTGTTTGTCAGTAGTATAAGGGCAAGGGGCATGATTTCCGCCTCAAGCCCGGGGTCCTCCAAATCACCGTCATAGAGGGCCAGGAGCAGAACGCGGCAGCCTCGGGAGGAGTAGTAGTCGATTTTTTCACTGTATTTGTGATAGTCGTCGCTCAAAACAATCTCGGGCGCGCCAAGGATATATGTCTCGTCCTCGTGGAAGGACACGCCCCCGTATTTCCTTGCCGAAGAAAAGGGCAGGGTTTTTTTGGCCTTTTGCCGCACGGTACCTGAAAAGTATTTTTTCAGCGCCACCATGGTGTCGTTATCAGCCTGCATGGCAAATACGTAGTCGGACATTATCATGCGTATGTCGTCTTCGTTGAAGCGGTCCTCGCAGAGCAGGGACAGGTCTTCCACAATCATTTTGTTTTCGGTTATGGTACCGGTCTTGTCCACACAGAGGGTGTCAACCCGGGCGAGGGTTTCTATGCAGCCCAGCTCGTGAACCAGGGTTTTTCTTTGGGCAAGGCGGATGATTCCCGCAGCCAGGGCCAGGCTTGTAAGCAGGTAAAGCCCCTCGGGAATCATGCCTACTAGGGCCCCGACGGTGGAGACTACGCCGTCCTCCACGCTCCTGCCCAGCCATGAAATCTCTTTAATGCACAGTACCACACCGAAGGGGATTAGGATGAGGCCAATCCACTTAACCAGTTGGGAAAGTGAGCGCATCATCTCGGACTGGATTTGTTTTTTTGTCTTCTTGGCCTCCAAGGTCAGCTTTGCGGCATAGGAGTCCGCGCCCACCCTGGTCAGTCGGGCACGGCAGGAGCCGCTGATCACGAAACTCCCGGAGAGAAGCTTGTCCCCGGGCGATTTTTTTATTTCGTCCGCCTCCCCGGTGATGAGGGCCTCGTTTACGTGGCAGGTACCCGATACCACCTCGGCGTCGGCGAAAATCTGATTTCCAGCGGCGAAAATAACTATGTCGTCTCTAACCATTTCTTCCGTGTTAATGGTTCGTTTTTCGCCGTCGCGTATTACAACTCCCTTGGGGCTTGTTAGAAGAGTTAATTTGTCAAGGGTCCTTTTTGAGCGCAGTTCCTGCACTATGCCGATAAAAATGTTGGCAAGAACCACGGGCATAAACATCAGATTTCTCCAGCTGCCCACGGCAATGACGCATGCGGCGAGAAGGAAGAAAACCAGGTTAAAGTAGGTGAACAGGTTGGAGGTTATTATTTGCCCCGTAGTCTTTGTAGGAGGTTCAACAGAACTGTTGACCCAGCCTGAGCTTATGCGCTGTGAAACCTGCGAGCTGCTGAGGCCGACTTCGGGGTCCGCAACAAAGACCTTAATCTTTGGCCTGACTAGAGTTTCGTGCTTTTTCTTTTTCACGGGCAGAGCCAAGACCATTTCTCCCTTTTACTATTTTGAAAACTATTCTATCATAAATTAGAAAAGATTGAAGAATAAAATTTAATTTTTAAAAAAAAGATTGTTAATTTTTCCCGGGAGATAATATTGGCCGCCCTTAAAAGCAATAACAACAAATCAGCGGCGGGTTTTTAACCGGCCGCTGATTTTGGCATGTATGCTTAAATTGCAGCTTTAGGAAGCCTCTGGAAGAGGGGCTGTGTTTTTTGGGATTTTGTGCCTCCTTGCGTGTATTTCTCCGGCAATCCAGATTATAAATGGTATGATTACCTGAAAAGGAAAGGCATAATAGGGATGATATCTCAGAAAGCTAAACATTTCCATGGTGTTTTTGTAAAGAATGCCCTAGTAAAGGTACGCCCAGACATAGAAAGACCACGGTTTCGGCGTAGGGAAAAGAAAAAATCTCAAAAGTTGTTTTGGAAGCGGGAGCCATTACTGTGGGTATATTTATGGTGTCTTCAATAACAAAGGTTGTCACAAGCAGGCTGCAGAGTAAAAGAGCCTAAGCAGTTTTAGAGCTGTTTTACATATAGCTCATGATGGTCTTACAGCTGGCTTTTCACGGCAAGGCGGCAAGAAAAAGGCAACTGGCCAAAGACATATGAAGATAAAAAATAACTGCCCGAAAACCGCGCATATCTTTGCGGTTTTCGGGCTGAACAGCTGTATTTGTGCGGGGAAAGAGATGGGCCTGAGTTTGTCCGTTGGGAGTAATTTTTGCTGGCGCAGTATCTAACCGGCCCTCTGCCGCATAAGTATTGATTAGGAAGGAGGATGCATATGGATTTCGGATTTGCCCCGGTAATGGCCATAACGGTCATATGCTACCTGGTGGCTACGATTCTGAAGGTTACGCCTCTTGACCATAAGTGGCTTCCCGCCATATGCGGTTTTACAGGAGGGCTTCTGGGCGTCATAGCCAAGTATATCGGAATGCCTGATTTTCCGGCTGCGGATTGGCTTAGCGCCATTGCCATAGGCATGGTCTCGGGACTGGCCGCGACAGGTGCGCATCAAATAGGTAAGCAGTTGAGTCCCAGGGATTGAGACATTTCCTAAACTCTGCCCCGCCGGATTTCTGATATGAAAGATTAAGCCGAGGATTTAGCAATAAACCTCGGCTTTTTTTCACTTTTGTTATAATTGTTATATATTGTAATTTAATATGTTGAATTTCTACAGAAATGCCATGTATTTATTGGTTAATTCTTAAAAATAGTTGTTGAGACATTGTTAACATTTTACTTATATTTTAATCTGTTGTATAATTTATATAATATTTAATTATCGATTTTCGGAGGTCCCCGATGAACAGCACCGAATGGATCGAGCTTATTCAGGCGACTTTTTTTGATGTTATCGTCTGCGGCAATTCTCTGGATACATTATTGGATTGCGCTTATTCTTTTTTGGGAAATCCAATAATGCTTGTTAACCCGAGAGGAGAAATATACAGCAAGGCGAAGAATAATCCTCCATATAATGACCCCTTATGGGAGGAATTTGATGCGAAAGGCTATGTTCCTCTTGAGAAAAGAAAGTATATAAGCGCGGAGTACTACGCCGATAAGATGGTTAATGATACGGTAATCATTTTTGAACCCGCTTATATATCTCATCGACTAATGCTGTATCAGACAAGGATAACAAGCACCTTTACCCTGAGAGTAATAATGCTTGAATCCAAAAGGCCTTTTTCGGAAGTTGACGAAGAGGTCTTTGAACTGTTAGCCAAAACCGCAGCCTATTATATTAAGAATTCTCAGCTCATTAAGGAGTTTAACAGCGATTCCTTTGAATTTTTTATGCATGAGCTGCTCTCAGGTCATATAGACAGTGAAAAAAATGAAGCTGAAATAATTTCATATCTGTCAATAAAACCGGGTGATAAGTTTTTTATTCTTCTGGCTGAACGGAACAGTGGCGACGTTTCTCCCGTCAGCAATTCGGAAATCAGATATATTTTACAGCGCATTTTCAATAACAGCATAACAGTTCTTTTTGAGGACCGGGTTATTGTCTTTGTCAACTTGAGGGAACAGGACGGCTCGCTGGTTGATAGAATTGACAGAACAGTTTCCACGTTAAAGAAATATAAGTTCCATTGTGCCATCAGCCGTTTTTTTGATAGCTTTAATAACATATCTTTAATCTATCGCCAAATGGTGGAGGCCTTTGAGGTTGCAAACAAAATCAATCCCAAGGATCCACTGCACTTAGTGAAAGACTTAGTTATTCCGACTTTATTGGACAGGCTCGACGCCTCGGAGATAAAACAATTCTGTTATACTCCCATGCTTGAATTGCTTTATCCGGAAAGAATTGACTACCTGTATACGCTTTATGCTTACATCATTTCCTTAGGGAATATTTCTCTGGCTTCCCAGCTGCTGGGCGTACATTACAACACCGTGAAATATCGTTTGGATAAAATCCGGCTTATTCTCGGCCCGGATTTGGACAGCATGTTTCCCGCACTGTATATCTCAATAAAAACCCTTTGCCTGACTAACAGGGATTACATGGAGGAGTGTTACAGGCTGGACCTGATATTCTGGAGACATTGGAGGAAGATTGATGAACAGCGCACTGAAAATACGCAAAGGCAAAGCGAGACTCCTTAATGCGGTTACCGGGGGATGCAGTTTAAATAACCTAATTAAAATAGGGGAGGAAATAATTGGGCTGCCGATGGTTATAGCCACCATTAACCATTTTATCTGGTATTCAAGCGGCAATATCCCTCCAAATCACCTGGTTCCCCAAACCGCAGCAACGTCAATCAACACTAATTTTTTCTCCCTGGGTATACTGGATTCTATAATGGCAGAAGAGTCGCCGGGGTATGTTTCTATAGAATACAAAGGCTTTTATTATAACTTTTACACATTAAGAAAAAACAATAAAATAAGAGGCTATTCGATTATTATTAATTCTTCGCCATTTAGCGAAGAGACGCTGTTTTTGCACAAAGCTTTCTGTGACATATTGTTCGACGAGTTGGAGAAGCAGGACAAGGAAGAGATAATACTGCTTTTATCACCGGAAGAAAACCTGATTCTTCACATATTAGAAAATCCGAACTATGCGTATAACATTAAAGATTTAGAAAATATATTCAATACTCCAAACAAATATAAGGAACTCATTGTTGTAAAACTAAATAAGCAAAACGCCGGGTTTTCCCCCTGCTTTTCCGTAATCAATAGATTAAAACAAATGTTGGGCTGCCAAATTTGTTTTGGATTTCAAAACAGTTTGGTAATAGCTGCGGATATGGGCACGTCGTCAAAATATAAAAAACAGCTGGAGGAATTTGCCCAATCCAACAATATGATTGTGGGAGTGAGCTATCCCTTTAATTGGATGGAGCATATCGGCATGCATTACAGGCAGGCGGAAGCAGCGCTTATGTACTGTGAAAAATGCGGAAGCACCATGCTTCACTTCCATGAAGTGGCATTTTTTGAGTTGTTTCGCAGTGTTCACACTGGCGATAAAAACCCTTTGATGTACAATAGTTACATTCTTTTCCTGAAATCCTACGACAAGGAGAACAACACTGAATATAGCAGGACCTTATACGAATATATCATGTGTAATTTCCACGCTACCAGAACAGCTGAAAAGCTTGGTTTACACCGCAACAGCGTTCTTGCCAGAATCGGGAGAATAAAAGAAATGCTATCCGAAACGGAATCTATGTATATGGATGGCCTGTTTTCTTTGTTTATGCTGGCTGATGAAGAATGATTCATAAGCGCACTGTGCTTTTTCAACAAAAGTGGCATATAAATAGAAATTTCAGCACATTGTCTTATGCATTTATACATGTTAGACTTTTTTTGACAACCAGAATACCTATATTAGTGGGATTCTGGTTAATTTTATATTCATTTTTTGTGAGGTGATAATTTGAAGAGTACCTATGCAGAGAAACTTGAACGATTGGAAACGGCATTCGGTCTCGGTGTGCCGGACAGAGTGCCATTTGCTCCTAAAATCTCTCTTTATTACTGTTATAACTACGGCGTGAACGTTTATGACGTAATGAAAGATTTTAGAAATGTTGAACCCGCTATAAGGGCTTATATAGCAGATTTTGACCCTGACCTGGTGTGGGCTCCACCCACGTATCCCATAGACCCGCTGGAGATACTGGGAAGCAATATGCTTCGCTGGCCCGGTCCCACACACAAACTTCCCCTAATGTCGCCCTACCAGCATTTGGATAACACCTATTTGGAGGACAACGAGTTTGACGAGTTTTTGACCGACCCAACCCATTTCATTATCACTAAACTTCTGCCAAGAAAACACAAGAACCTTCAAGGTCTGGCAAAACTCAACCTCCACGAGATTTACGAAATGTCATTTTTGCAGGATGTAGCGAGTTTTGCGGATCCTGAGGTTATTTCGACCCTGTTTACGCTTGTCCATGCCGGAAAACATGTCCAGGATAAAGCGGAGCAGGCTAAATATATTGCTGACGTTATAGTGAACCAATGCGGCTGTCCCACTCGCGGAACGACAATCTGCGCTCCCTTTGATATATATGCGGACAGCCTCCGGGGCCTGATACAGGGTGTAATGGATATTAAGCTGTATCCGGAGGAAACTATGGCATGCGTGGAAAGAATCGCGGACATGAGCATTGACAGGTCTGTTGCCCTTGCTAAAGCAAAAGGCGAACGCTTTGTTTTCATACCGCTTCATGCGGGTGTGGACGATTTCATGAGCACCGATGACTATGAGAAATTCTATTGGCCCGGGCTTAAGCGTCTGATTACGGCGATAATTGATGCCGGAATGACACCTTACGTATTTTGTGAGGGTAAATACAACTCCAGGCTGGAGATTATCTCAGATGTGCCAAAGGGCAAGGTCGTGTATATGTTTGAGCAGGTTGATATGAAGCGCGCCAAAGAAATCGTCGGCAAAGTGGCCTGTATAGGCGGAAACATGCCCACCTCCGTTCTGGTTTTCGGAAAAAAGGAACAGGTTATCGATGAAACCCGGAAACTGATAGATATTTGCGCGCCCGGGGGCGGATTCTTCATGGACTGCTCACTGATAATTGATAATGCAAATCATGAAAACATGCTTGCCTGGCGGGAGGCTACCTTGAAATACGGAAACTATTAATTAGAAGGGGGAAGCTGCGGATGAAAGAGAAAACAATAAGAATTATGGAAAAGATAAATAATTTCTTATTGGCCATTTCATCCATATTTCTTTTAATCACAACTGTTTTGGCCGTATGCAACGCCGTTGTGAGATTCGGACGATTGGGCAATTTAACCTGGGCGGAAGAACTTAACACTATTCTTATGATTCTTCTGGTATATGCTGCACAGCCTGCGCTGGAGTTTAACAACAAGCAGCTGATTATCGGCATTTTGCAGAGCGCATTAAAAAATCAGAAGGCAAAACAATTCTTTATAATACTTCAGGGTATTATAACCATAGCTATTGTGAGCATTCTGCTCTTTAATTGCTATAAAGTTATTGGAACGGCGGCTAAGTTCAACTATGTCACGTCAGTTCTCTTTTTTCCGAGAAAATATCTTTTCGGATTTATGTTTGTGTCTTACTTGGCAATCATCCTGAACTGGCTTGTAAATATTTTCTGCAGGCACGGCAAGCTTGGCGAAGAAACCGTTGATATCGGGGTTGTGGATGCCGCAATAATCGATAAACAGGTTGAGGATTATCACAAAGCGCAGGAAAACGGAAAGAGAGGTGATAACTGATGCTGACGACAGCCGTAATAATGATTGCAATTATGGTAATCTTGGCCGCACTGGGCGTTCCGGTTTATATAGCGCTTTTGGGCTCGACTTTCTATCTGATGAGTGCTAACAACATGCCGTTTACCAATATTGTCACGGGCCTATACGAGGCGCTGACAAAAACCAGCTTAATGGCAGTTCCTTTCTTTGTGTTCGCCGGAAGCATTATGGCCAATACATCCCTGGGGCGCAGGTTAATAAACCTTTTTGCCGTTACTTTGAGGAGGTTTAAGTCGGGGCTTGCCATATCCTGCCTGGCATCCAATGCCGTGTTTGGAGCAATTTCCGGTTCCGCCCCGGCAGCCACTGCCACATTCGGAAAAATAGTATATGAACCAATCTACGACCAATATGGCGACGATGTTGCGATAGGCCTCATCACATCTTCGGGCGCTCTGAGTACGATTATACCCCCCAGTATAATGATAATCATGTATGGCATTGCCACGGAGTCCTCCATAACCCAGCTTTTTCTGGCAGGAATTATACCCGGCCTTCTTATAGTATTGGTTGTCGGTGCATATCTTTCCTGGCGGGCACGCAAAAACGAAAGGCGGGCAGCCCCCACTTTGCAGGAGATAGGCAGGGCGTTTTATGAGAGCCTCCCCGTAATTTTAATGCCCATTATAGTCCTCGGCGGAATTTACGGCGGTTTTTGTACGCCTACCGAATCTGGCGCCGTTGCTGCAGTTTATTCGCTGATAGTGGGGGTTTTCATACTTCGCGATATTAAGCCCAGGCATCTTTTACCCATTTTAAAGGACGCGGCGATAACCACGGCACAAGTGTTCATTCTGGTTGCCGTAAGCTCCGTATTTGCCCAGGCAACTACCATAGCCCGGTTCCAGACATATCTTCTAAGCCTTATGTCCGGGTTATCCCCCACCGCTTTCCTGATTATCCTGAACATTGTACTGCTGATTGTTGGATGCTTCTTTGAAGGCGGAAGCGCAACCCTGATTCTCGCACCTCTGCTTTTGCCCGTAGCCATGAGCATGGGCATCGACAGAATGCATCTCGGCATAATATTCGTTATCAACCTTTCTATCGGCATGTTCACTCCTCCCTTTGGCTTGAACATTTTTGTCACCCAAAGCGTTCTGGGCAAATCCATGGGCATGATATCCAAAGCCCTGGTGCCGTATATAATTCTTTACATTTTCGTTCTGCTGTTGATCACGTTTATCCCGCAACTGTCACTTGTACTTTTGGGCTAAAAACTGATATGGAGGTATTAAAATGAAAAAAATCTACAGAATTTTGTCTCTGGCACTTGCGCTTTGCCTTTGCCTTTCTCTCGCAGCCTGCGGGGGAAAGACGGGCGGGACCGATTCCAAGGGCGGCGACACACCCGCTCCCGGCGACTCCGATATGACTGAAGAAGAAGTAAAAGCCTTAGTCCAGGAAATCGCCGAGAAAGCCGCATGGGACGATATGGCATACGAATCCGGAATCATCGACAGAGTTACCGAAATCATACCTGTTGACGGGGAGTATACAATCCGCATAGGAACCCCCACCGGCGGCAGAAACGAGCAAAACTATGTCATGGCACTTTTCGAAGCCTATATCGAAGCCAGCACTGCCGGCAAAGTACAGGTTGAGCTGTACCCCGCAAGCCAGCTTGGAACCGCGGCGCAAATGATACAGGGTGTCCTGGATGGCAGCATAACCGGTGTTACGATCCCCCTCGACTATTTCTACACTTATGCGCCCGCAGCTGGAATAGTTAGCGTCCCCTTTATGTTTACAAAAGGCTCGGTGCAGGCTGCACGCATTTTCCAGAACGACCCGACTATGGACGATTACCTCAAATCCAAGGGCTTTTGGCCTATTGCATGGTTGTATGAGCACAGCTACACCATTCTTGCCAATAAGGCTATTACTTCTATGAACGATTTCAAAGGCATGAAGATCTGGTGCCTGCCCAGCGTGCTCGGCCAGAAGGAGCTTGAAGCCTATGGCGCCAGCCCCACGCTCATGGACCCCTCCGAAATCGCTCTTGCAATGCAGAACCGTACGGTTGACGGCGCGTTTACAGGCGTCACCTTCTTCAGCAACCAAGGTCTCCATGAAAGTGCAAAATATTTGAACAAGCTTCCGCTGAAATCCCTGCCCTGCGTCATGATGTTCGGCGCACAGTTTATGGAATCCCTGCCTGAGAATTTAAGGAACCATATTATAGAAGCGGGAAGAATGATTATCGATGATTATGAAAAAGCGTATATTACAAGCAGTATCGAGAGAAGCGTTTCTGCAATTCTTGAAAAGTGTGAGGAGGTGATTCCCTCTGAAGAGCTCCTGGCGCAAATGAAAGAAGCGTCTATGCCCGTGCATGAATTCTTTAAGAGTGTGGATGAAGACTGCGCAAAAATGTACGAAAAAATGGCCGAACTCATAGCACAGGATGACGCCGCCGGCGGAGAAGCTCTGCCCTACTGATGACTATGAAGCTGATAGATTTTGAACATCATTTCTATGACCATAGCACCATAGAGGCTATGGTACAGCGCAAAGGTTATCCACACTATGACCGAGAGGCCGACGTTATTCATTGGAATGAGCTAATAAAAATGCCTCAGGGGCCTCTGCTTAAGAGACTGCTCGATATTGGCGATGAGCGCGTAAAGTCTATGGATAAGGTAGGCATCAGCACCGCCATTGTCAGCACCGCCCAGGGAGTTGAAGACCTTCCTCCGTCAGAAAGCGTAGAGCTGGCAAAAAAGACGAACAACACAGTATACGAACTTACCAAGCGTTATCCCGGCAGATTTCTTGGGAGCGCGATTCTGCCCTCAAGAGATGTAAATGCCGCGTGTGACGAGTTGGAGCGTTGTGTAAAGGAATTAGGCTTTGTATGCTGGCACACCCACTCCAATTACGGCCCCGAATCGCCGGAACAGGAGAAATATCTCCCCTTGTTCAAAAAAGCGACGGAGCTTGGCGTGTTCATATATCTGCACCCGACTCTTCCTCAATTTGAAGGACTCGGAGAGTACGGCTTTACTTTGGCGGGACCCGGAGCAGGATTTACCGTTGACACCATGCTTGCAGTGCTTAAGCTTATCGTTTCAGGCGTATTTGACAAAGTGCCGGAAACCAAACTCCTTTTGGGCCATCTTGGAGAGGCTATTCCCTTCTTGCTGGACCGTATTGATAACAGGATTAATTTCCTGCCCAATCCCAATTTAAAGAATAAGGAAAAGCCAAGCTATTACTTTAAAAACAATATCATGGTAACAACAAGCGGCAATATGTCCAAAGAGGCGTTTAAATGCGCGCAGGATGTGTTGGGGATAGAAAACATACTGTTTGGAAGCGACTATCCTTTCGAATCCGCGGAGGATATGGTTAACTTCGTGAACAGCCTGTCCCTAACCACGGAAGAACGCGAAATGCTCTATTTCAAGAACGCAGAAAAACTGGGCATATACGCCAATTAAGAGAACCAACCCTCAAAAAGAGCTTGACGCTTTTTAGCGTCAAGCTCTTTTTGTTTCCTTATTGATGCAGAATTTTTAAAGCGGCAATGGTTTAAAATGCAAAATCCATTTACTGTTTTACATGTTTGGACTGGATGAAGAAGAAATAATAACGAGTAGACTAACATGCAAATTTGAGCCCAAAGAAATGAGATGTACACAAATCCTCTGATTGGGTAAAGGCGCGGAATCGATTAAGAAAGGTATCCTCATTCTCTCGCCCGCTATGATTATAAAAAATTATACTCTGACCGGTTGAATAGTAATCAATAATTTCATTTAAAAACATATTTTATGCTTTTACTTGTTCCTTTTGTCACACTTTTTGGCGACAGTCCAGCATCGGGAGCAAGAAAGACAATGAACGAGCCGACTAATGCTTATCAGTTTAGCTTTCTTTTATGAAATGCCGATGGCACAAACCGGTATGCTTCCTTTTTATCCATTTTAGTAATATACCGGGTGGCTATTTGCTTGCCGCAATCCCCCAGAGGAAACACACTGGCAATTCCGCCATAAAAGGCCTTTGCCTATGCGGACGGGGACTGCATCCTTGCCTTTCAGGGGGGAGAGCCTTCGCTGGCCGGCCTGGAGTTTTTCAGGGAACTTTCTGACTACGTAGCACAGCACCCCAACCCCAAAAAGGTTCGGGTCCAATATGTCTTCCAGACCAACGGGTACTCTCTGGATGAAGCCTGGGCACAGTGGTTTTCGGAAAACCGCGTGCTGGTGGGCGTCTCCTTGGATGGGCCTAAGGAAATCCATGACCGCTACCGGCTGGACATGGAAGGGAAGGGGACTTTTAACCGGGTAATAGCCTTCATCCGCCTGCTGGAAAAGCACAATGTTGATTACAATATCCTGACTGTGGTTAGCGCGGCCAACAGCCGCCGCGCCCGACAAGTTTATGAATTCTTTAAGAAGCACGGATTCCGCTACCAGCAGTATATCGAGTGCCTTGATCCCATTGGTGAGGTCCAGGGGGGCATGACTATTCCCTGACTCCTGAGCGGTACGAGGTATTTTTAAAGAACCTTTTTGACGCATGGTACCTGGATATGAAGGCCGGAAGGTATGTATACAACCGCTATTTTGAAAACCTCATGATGATTATGGCGGGTCAGGAGGTGGAAAGCTGCAATATGCGGGGACAGTGCGGCGTCCAGTGGGTTGTCGAGGCGGACGGGAGCGTTTATCCCTGTGACTTTTACGCCCTTGACCAGTGGCGGCTGGGCAATATCCTGACAGATAGTTTTGAGAGCATGGACAAAATGCGGGAAGAGTTGGGGTTTATAAAGGTATCTCAGCAAATTCCCGAGGAATGCGAAGCCTGCCGGTGGTATCGGCTGTGCCGAAATGGCTGCCGGCGAAACCGCAATTCGGCCATCAGCGATGAGGCGGGTAAAAACTATTTCTGCTCCGCCTATCGGAACTTTTTTGAGTATGCCTACCCAAGGCTGCAGGAAATCTATTTGCAGCTTCTCAAACGCAGATAATGTTCCTTTTTTCCATAATCCAATCTTATTTCACAGTTCCAGCCCGCCAAAACCCGGCTTTAGCCGGGTTTTGGTGTTTTTTATAAAATATAGGCTTAACCCACGTTGTATTGCTACCCCAAAAATAAAAGGCCCGCCCGTGGGCAAGCGCCTTTGCTTGCACATTTTATTCTATTTCTATGCGCCGCTTAGTTTCTCTAATCGAAACAGCCAGCGGATGTGGGGGTTCTCCTTGATTTATCGCGCCGATTCGGACGCCGATATGGATGATGAAATGATGTCAATGGTCAATATCAGCCGCCGAATAAAAACCGCCGACAAGAGAATGTGTCTCTTGTCGGCAGCAGTTTTATTTCATGCCTATGGATTGCCTCTGTTTCCTATCTCTCCTGTCAATACACTGAACCGTCCTCCGGCTTAATAAGTGTTCCGACTCCGATGGCACTGTCTACCGGCAAAGAAAAACAGATGCCGGTTCCGGCAGTATTCAGCCCCACCTCATGCATGATGCTCTCCATAATAGGCAATTTCCTGTCTTTCGGCGTTAAGATCAGGACAAGGTCCTTTTCCGGTTGTATGGTTATGCCAAGGTATTTCTGAGCTTCTTTTGAGCCTAGGCCGCGGGCATGAACCACGGTGCCTCCGTTAGCTCCAGCTTTTTTAGCCGCCGCCATAACTTGATCAAAAAATCCGCTGTTTACTATGGTAATAATTAAATGATAAGGTTCCTTTGACGTTAACGCCACATCATCACTTCCTAACTTTAAATTTTTTTCAGCCTGGATGCATATTTTAGAAACAACACTGCTGATACTGCTTATGTTTACAGTAAAAGCGATTCCTGTGCCGGGTTTGCTAAAGTCAATATGACGGTTAAGTTGATTCAACAAATATTCTGTCATAATTTTCGTTTGAACGCTGACGGAAACGACTTTTTTCAGTCCGTCATATCCGAGAATTTCATATATGACTGATTTGGCCGTGCCTCTTCCATGAGTCAATAACAGTATTGGGACGTTGTTGTTCTTATACACGTTTATCAAAGCGTTTTCTAAACGGTGATCTGCTATTGTAATCAGTACATCAAGCCTGGTTCCAGGGTAGTTAACCATCATTTCCCTCCGTTCCATTTCATTTGGCCTATTTTATTGTCGTAAACCTATCAGAAACCGCATCATCTATGCTGGTATCAGGTTTGACGTCGATGTTTTTATCCATGCCATTAACTGAATTCTCATCGGCCTGTTCCGATGATGAATAGTCCAGCTCTATAATAGTATCTTCCGAACCGGGAACAACCATCGCTTTTTTCGCAAGTTTTAATTTTATGGAATAAACCAGTCCGAACAATTGGAGCGTAATAACCGGCGTCAAAGCTACCAGAGCCACAATCCCAAATGCATCGGTGTAAATATTTCCGCCTTTTGCTTCGGAAGCTCCGATGGCTAAAGGAAGCATAAATGTTGCAGCCAATGGCCCTGAAGCCACTGCTCCGGAATCGAAAGCAATCGATGTGTAAAGATGCGGCACAACAAATGTAAGGAGAAGGGCAAACACATACCCTGGAATTACGAAGTACAGAAGGGATAGCCCTGTAATAACGCGAAGCATGGCCAATCCTACCGATACCGCTACTCCGACCGATAACCCTATACCCATCGCTTTCGACGAGATTGCGCCGCTCGTAACTTCCTCCACTTGTCTCTTAAGCACGAAAACGGCCGGTTCTGCGGCGACAACAAAATATCCGATTATCATACCTACCGGAATCAGTATGATGCCGCTGTTATTTTCGTACAGAATGCCGCCAAGCTGATATCCGACCGGCATAAAACCCACATTTACACCGGTTAGAAACAATACGAGACCAATAAAAGTAAAGATTGTCCCTATGCTGATTTTTAAAATGGCCCTTATTTTCAGACGAATCTTAACGATTTGAAAAATGACAAAAGTTAAGAGTATAGGGGACAAAGCTACCGCTACTTGCCTTATATACTCCGGGAAATTGGAGCCGTAAAGCAAGGAAATGTCCAAAACCGAGTCCAGATTAGGAACCACCATTGCGCTTTCTCCGGAAGGAGTAAAAAATATGCCTAAAACCAGGACAGTAAGAATAGGTCCGATTAAACAGAGAGAAACAAGTCCGAAACTGTCTTCCTCCGAAGTTTTGTCTGCACGGACCGATGCCAAACCAAGCCCGAGAGCCATTACAAAGGGCACCGTTATTGGGCCCGTTGTGACCCCTCCCGATTCCCAGGCAATGGAAAGAAAGTCCTTACCGGTGAAGCCTGAGAGAATAAACGCCAGTAAGTAGCAGCCAATTAGTAAGTATGAAAGCGGAAACTGGAATAGAATCCGCAAAAAGGCGCATACCAGCGCCAGGCCAACCCCCAGTGAAACAAAAATGATGATAATGTTGTCAGACACCCCGTTTATCTGCCCGGCCATCACTATCAAATCCGGTTCTGCTATTGTAATAAAGACACCAATAAAAAACGTTAAAACTATTATTAATATAAGTTTTCTGGTTTTTACCAACGCGGAACCTACATGTTCTCCTATGGGGATTAGGGACGTGTCTACCCCGATATTGAATAAGGTTATTCCCATGATTATTACAAAAGCGCTAATTAGAAAAAGAACAAGGTTCCATGACGGTATCGGCGCTATAGTGTAATTTAAGAGCACAACCAGAATAACAATTGGAATTACTGAAAAAAACGATTCTTTTAATTTCTCTAACAACAACCTAAATATTGCTTTCAGCTCCTTTGCTACTAATACTATTTATATTTAAACAGTTAGTTGTCGTTTGGCACAACAATATTACAGTTGCAATTGGGGAAAAAAGCAACTGACTCCTATTATAGCGTATAAAGACAATTAATAGAAGTCTTAAAAACCTAATAATCTTGAATTGATGGAAAAAGCCAGGAAGGTACTGGGTCCTCGACAAGCTCAGCCGTAGCCTGCTTGCGTCGCTGATTAGCCGCATCGTAGTGCACGAGAAAAGGGAAAACGGCTTCCGTTTTGTCGGAAACACAGCAACCGAATAAAACAGTGCCACATAAACTTTGCAAACAAAAAAAGGACTTATCACACTGAAAGGTGTAATAAGTCCTTGGCGGAGAAGGAGGGATTCGAACCCTCGCTGCGCTCAACACGCACTACTCCCTTAGCAGGGGAGCCCCTTCGGCCTCTTGGGTACTTCTCCATGCCGAATTAAATACTTATTTTAAGCCTCCGCCGTGAGTACCGACCACGGCGGAGTTTCTGGCGGAGAGAGAGGGATTCGAACCCCCGGTGCTTTCGCACAACGGTTTTCAAGACCGTCACCATCGACCACTCGGACATCTCTCCATAAAAGGTCGCTCAATCATGCTAGCATAAGCTTCGCCGATTGTCAACGGGTTTTATTATTAACATGAGAAAATGTAATCAGGATATATTCGAATAGCATTCGATTATCTTGAAAATGAGAGAGTAGTCATGTATAATAATAAAATGCATTTTTGCATTTTATTAAGGAGTGCAAGAATGAGGTTTTCCGCTCTTGCGGCATAGCTTTGTACCCGGCAGGAGAATCATATTTTTAGGTATACGCAAAATGGAAAGAATTATATTGCACGTCTCATGATACAGATTAGCAAACTGTAAAGGGATAAGCACATCTTGGCAAGGGGTTAGACGGGATAGGATGCAAAAGAAGTATAATCTAAGAGAACTTTTACTCGCCTCGTTGTTTGCCGCACTTACTGCGGTAGGGGCATTTGTAAGAATACCCACAGGCATATCAAGTGTTACTATTCAGTTTATGTTCACGGCACTGGCGGGTACGCTGCTGGGAGCGCGCTATGGAGCATTATCCCAACTTACCTATGTGCTTTTGGGGCTTTTTGGGATTCCCATATTTACGGAGGGGGGAGGGTTTTCCTATGTCCTGCACCCCACCTTCGGCTTTCTGTTGGGGCTTATCCCTTCTGCCTGGCTTATCGGAAGAATGACGGGGAAGAACAGGAGCATAAAGAGGGTCTGCGTGGCCGCCATGGCCGGGCTTGGGATTCTCTATGCCATAGGGCTGCCCTATATGTATCTTATTCTTAACTTTTACATGGGGCGCGACCTTACGGTCGGCTATGTGCTTTATGCGGGCATGCTGATATTCTTGCCCGGTGATTTCCTAAAAGTAATTATTACAGCTATTGTAACCAACAAGATACCAAAAGGCCTGATAAGGCCAAACGAAAGGTAAATAGACAATGCGAAACAGTATAGTTATTAAAGGCGCCCGTGAAAATAATTTAAAAAACATATATCTGGAGATTCCACGTGAAAAGCTCGTTGTTTTTACCGGAATCTCCGGTTCGGGAAAAACATCCCTGGCTTTCGACACCATATACGCCGAAGGTCAGCGACGATATGTGGAATCTCTTTCCTCCTACGCCAGACAATTTCTGGGTCAGATGGACAAGCCCGATTTGGACTTTATCGATGGGCTTTCCCCAGCCATATCCATAGACCAGAAGACCTCCTCCAGAAACCCCAGGTCTACCGTGGGCACGGTGACGGAGATTTATGACTATCTTCGGCTGCTGTGGGCAAATATCGGAATCCCCCATTGCCCCAACTGCGGCAAGGAGATAAAGCAGCAGACCGTGGATCAGATAATCGACCAAATCCTGGCACTGCCGGAATCTACTCGTATTCAGGTGCTTGCGCCGGTTGTAAGGGCCAGGAAAGGCGAGTACCAAAAGGTTTTTGAGGATGCGCGGAAGTCGGGCTATGTCAGGGTCAGGGTGGACGGCAGCCTGTATGACCTGAACGAAGAGATAAAGCTGGATAAAAACAAGAAACACAATATTGAGATTGTGGTTGATAGACTGGTTATCCGCCCGGATATCAGCAGGAGACTGACGGATTCTGTTGAAACAGCCTCCAATCTTGCCGGTGGAATTGTCATTATCGATATTGTAGACGAGGGCAGGGAAATGCTCTTCTCGCAGAATTATGCCTGTGAGGACTGCGGCATTTCAATAGAGGAACTGACGCCCAGAATGTTTTCTTTCAACAACCCTTATGGCGCATGTCCAACCTGCACTGGTCTCGGCACCCAGCTGCTGGTGGATCCGCAGCTGATTATTCCCAATCCGGCTCTGTCCATAATGGACGGTGGAATACAGGCGTCGGGTTGGGGGAATGTGAAGAAAGACGGCATATCCAGAATGTACTTTGAAGCCTTGGCGAAAAAGTACAATTTTAGCCTTGACCAGCCCATTCGCGAGCTGCCTAAGAAGGTAATCGATGTTATTTTGTACGGCACCAGGGGCGAAAAACTCACCTTGTATTACAATCAGGCCCGGGGCAAAGGGGTTTTCCACCAACCCTTCGAGGGCATAGTAAATAATCTTGCCCGCCGATACAGGGAGACCCAAAGCCCCGCCATGCGTGCGGAGCTTGAACAGTGCATGAGCGAGCATCCCTGCCCGGACTGCGGCGGGCGCCGCCTGAAGAAGGAAGTCCTGTCGGTTACCGTGGGCGGGCTAAACATAGCCGAGTTTACATCCATGTTCGTAACCGAGGCCCTGGAATTTATCGATAATCTCCGGCTTGCCCCTAAGGAGGCCATGATATCGGAGCGTATCCTAAAAGAAATAAAGGAGCGCCTGGGATTTTTGCGGAGCGTTGGCCTGCAGTATCTTACCCTTGCCCGCTCGGCGGCGAGCCTCTCCGGCGGCGAAAGCCAGAGAATACGCCTTGCAACCCAGATTGGCTCTTCACTTATGGGGGTTCTGTATATTCTTGACGAGCCTTCCATCGGCTTGCACCAGCGTGACAACGAAAAACTCTTAAAGACCCTTTTCCACCTCCGAGACCTGGGCAATACTCTTATAGTTGTGGAACATGATGAGGATACAATACGCAGCGCAGACTATATTGTGGACATTGGTCCCGGCGCGGGTATCCATGGGGGAGAGGTGGTCTGTGCCGGAACGGCTGATGATATAATTGCCTGTGAAAAATCTTTGACCGGCCAATACCTCAGCGGCAAGAAGTTTATTCCGGTGCCGGAAAAACGGCGTCCAGGCAACGGGAAAAGGCTCAGGATTATCGGCGCGGCGGAGAACAACCTTAAGGATTTAAACGTGGATATACCCCTGGGGGTGTTTACCTGTGTAACCGGGGTATCCGGCAGCGGCAAGTCCTCACTTACTAACGAGGTGCTTTACAAAACACTGGCCGCAGAGCTGAACCGGGTTAAGGTGCGCCCGGGCAAGTGTGAGAGAATTGAGGGTCTTGAATATGTGAACAAGGTTATTGCCATTGACCAGAGCCCGATTGGAAGAACGCCCCGCTCAAACCCCGCAACCTATACCGGCGTTTTCAACGACATCCGGGAGTTGTTCGCCTCCACTCAGGAGGCCAAAATGAGGGGCTACAGCCCCGGCCGGTTTTCCTTCAATGTGCGGGGAGGGCGCTGTGAGGCATGTGCGGGAGACGGCCTTTTGAAAATAGAGATGCATTTTCTCCCGGACGTTTACGTTCCCTGCGAGGTGTGCAAAGGAAAGCGCTATAACAGGGAAACCCTTGAGGTCAGATACAAAGGCAAGAATATTCATGAGGTCCTGGACATGTCCGTTGAGGAGGCCCTGGATTTCTTTAAAAACCTGCCCAAGATACGATCACGCCTTCAGACCCTTTGGGACGTGGGATTGGGCTATATAAAACTCGGCCAGTCTTCAACAACCCTGTCCGGAGGCGAGGCGCAGCGCATCAAACTGGCCACAGAGCTGTCCAAACGCTCAACTGGCTCCACTGTCTACGTCCTGGACGAGCCTACCACAGGCCTGCATATGGCCGATGTCCACCGGCTCATAGAAATGCTCTCCCGTCTGGTTGAAGCGGGGAATACCGTGGTGGTAATTGAGCATAACCTGGACGTTATCAAGACTGCGGACTATATAATAGACCTGGGACCCGAAGGCGGCGATATGGGCGGAAATCTGGTGTTTGCCGGCACTCCGGAGGATTGTGCCCGATGCGAGGAAAGCGCCACCGGCCAGTATTTAAAGAAACTGCTTTTCTGAAGTCCGCTAGATGCGGCATTCACATAACAAACCCGGTCCCCATAAAATAAAGAGAGTCTGCTGAAAGCCGCGGGCGGCAGGTAAGCGGCAAGCCGCCGCCTTTTCGGTAAGTATTATGGCGAGATGGGGGTTGGGTTGAGATGATTATTGATATCTTTATGGCTGCTGCCATATCCGCCGCGATTATTCTGCTGCTTTGGCTGCTCCGGGGTGTCATGCTTACTCCGGTTAAGAAGGGTAAAAATCAGAAGCTAACCGTAACCCTTAGAGTTACCGGCCCGTCGCCGGAACTGGAAAGCACGGTGGACGGCCTGCTGTGGCTGATACGCAACGGCACGTTGCCTGCGGAAATCATCATTGAAGATGCCGGAATGGACAGCGAGACCCGGCAGGCCGCAGAACTGCTGTGCAGCCGGGGAGCCATCATAAACATACGTTAAAACTCCTTTTCGTCTTGAGCGAGCTGGGAGCCTTTAAATACAAAAGATTAATGGAGGATGACAGCCGTGGCCGCCGAAAACTCATACATCGAAATATCGGGTACCGTGCTGGCCGTCATCTACCACAACGATGAAAATGGCTATACGGTGCTGCGCCTTAAGGACCAGGACGGGGGAAAGCTCACTGTGACCGGCTATATGCCCCTGCCGTCTCCGGGGGAGCTGCTCGCCGTCAAGGGAAATTGGAGTCGCCATCTCGTGCACGGGGAGCAGTTTAAGGCTGAGTACGCCCAGCTCAGCATGCCCAAAGGCGCCGAAGCCATTTACGGCTACCTTGCCAGCGGCGCAATTCGGGGTATAGGGCCCGCCACCGCCGCCCTTATAGTATCACGCTTTGGCGAGGAATCCCTGAACATTATTGAATATCACCCTGAAAAGCTGACGGAAATCAAGGGCATCGGTTACAGGAAGGCCGGGGAAATGTCCGAAAGCCTGCGCCGGCAGACCGGACTGCGCCGGCTCTTGGAGTTTCTAGCCGGCAACGAGCTTAGGCCCCAGTATGCCATGCGCCTTTACAGGTTTTACGGCAATGCTGCCATGGACGTTCTGCGGGAAAATCCATATGTTTTGTCAATGGACCACATAGGAGCCAGCTTTTCCGAGGCGGACACACTGGCTTTGAACCTGGGTTTCGAGGCAGATTCTCCGGAGCGTATAGCCGCCGCTATTATCTTTGAGCTGGCTCACAATTCCGACAACGGCCATTGTTTTATCCCCAGGGGTAAGCTGGTGGACGCTACCGCCAGGCTTATATACGTGGAGTCCCGGGAGGTCAGGGAAGGGCTTGATATGCTTGTGGATGAGGGAGAGGTCATCTGCGAACATATTGCAGGCGTGGAGGGTTGCTACTTAAAAAGGCTCCACGCGGCGGAGGTTTATACTGCACGGCGCATTACGGAAATGGCTGACGCACATTTCAAGATAGGACCGGAAGTAGACAGTTTTATTGCTCAGATTGAATCCGAGCAGGGCATATCCTTCGCGCCCCAACAGCGGCGTATTCTGCAAAATGCGGCCCGGCGCCAGATAATGGTGATTACCGGCGGACCCGGAACCGGCAAGACCACCTCTATACGGGCAATCCTGTCGCTATATGACAGGATGGGGCTGACAGCGTTGCTTACCGCCCCTACCGGCCGGGCGGCCAAACGCATGAGCGAGCTTACGGGTCGGGAGGCCTCCACCATACACCGCCTTCTGGAAGCCGGTTTTTCCGGCGACGGGAATGAAGTAATCTTCAGGCGGGACGAATCGGAGCCTTTAGAGTGCGATGCCGTGATTCTGGACGAATGCTCCATGGTGGATATCGAACTCATAAGCGCCCTGCTCCTGGCGCTGCCGGCGGATTGCCGTCTGGTGCTGGTAGGTGATGCGGATCAACTGCCCAGTGTCGGGCCGGGGAATGTGTTTTTGGACATTATCCGCAGCGGTATTGTTGAAACCGTCCGGCTTACGGAAATCTTCCGCCAGCAAAAGGAGAGCAGTATTGTAAAGAACGCCCACATGATAAACAGGGGCGAATATCCGGATTTGTCCCAGACCAGCGGCGACTTTTTCTTTATCCGGCGCCGGGACGGCGGCCGGGCAGTGGATACCATAGTCGAGCTGTGCAGCAAGCGCCTTCCGGAAAACATGGGCATAGACCCAATGGATATACAGGTATTAAGCCCCACCAGGAGATACGATACGGGCACCTACAACCTTAATCTTCGTCTTCAGGAAGCTCTGAATCCGCCGCATAAGACAAAAAACGAAAAAAAAATTGGTGAAATTACCTTCCGCGAAGGCGATAGGGTAATGCAAATTAAAAACAACTATGATATAATGTGGAAAAAAGCTGATAATACTGCGGCTGGCACAGGAATATATAACGGAGACGTGGGGCAGATAATTTCCATTGAACCCGAAGAGGGGATCATCATTGTTGACTTTGACGGCAGGCTTGCCACCTACACGGCCGATATGCTGCCGGAGTTGGAGCACGCCTGGGCAATGACAGTCCATAAATCTCAGGGAAGCGAGTACAGGGCAGTAATTCTCTCAGCCTTAAAGGGCGCACCAATGCTGCTTAGCCGGGCCGTATTGTATACAGCCGTAACCCGGGCAAGGGAACTCCTGATAATAGTTGGCGACGATGAGATAGTGGTTCAAATGATAGATAACCACCGCCAAACCAGACGCTACAGCGGACTGAGGGCAAGATTGGCGGCAATCGGAGGCTGACGTTATGGGCTTTTTCTCAGGGATGAGCAATCTTCTTTTCCCGCCCCGCTGTGTCTTTTGCAGAAGGCTCTTGAAACGGGGGGAATCCGGCATGTGTTTCTACTGTGAAAAGACAATCAGCTATACCGAAAACGGCGGTAAGCTGACAGGGGATTTCTTTACGGTATGTGTATCGCCGCTCTATTATGAGGGTACCGTACGGGAATCCGTATTGCGCTTCAAGTTCAGAGAAGCCACTGCCTATGCGAGTCTTTACGGCAGGCTTATTGCAGACTGTGTTAGAAAGCATCTTGCCGGATGTTACGACCTTATCTCCTGGGTCCCTTTGAGCGCCAAACGTCTTAAAAACCGGGGTTATGACCAAGCCATGCTTCTAGCCATGGCTGCTGCCCTGGAATTAGACGATGTGGCTGTGGAAACCCTTATAAAGCATATAGACGTGCCTGCCCAGTCCGGTGTGGGCAGCAAGGAAAAACGCAAGGCAAACATATCGGGAGCGTACCGGGTGGCAGACCCGGAGCTTATTCAGGGCAGGCGCATATTACTCATTGACGACATAGTAACCAGCGGTTCTACATTATCCGAGTGTGCCCGGACCCTCCTTCAGGCCGGCGCAGACGAAGTTGTTTGTGCAACCCTAGCCCGGACCCGAGACTAAGTTTCGGCTTATCTGTTTATAATTTACTGACAGAAAAAACGGCCAATCCTACAAATGAGGTGAAGTGAATGCTCTTTTTTGAGAGAGACATAGCAATAGATCTGGGCACATCCAGTGTACTTATGTACGTGCGCGGGAAGGGAATAAGCCTAAGGGAGCCCACCGTCGTGGCAGTGGACAAGGATACGGGCCGCCTCCTTAAGGTTGGCGAGGATGCCCAAAAGATGCTGGGCCGCACCCCCGCCAATATTGTGGCCATTCACCCTATCACCGCCGGGGTCATCTCAGACTACGATATGACCGCAAGAATGCTGAAGGAATTTTTGCAGCGCATTACATCCTTCAGCTTGTTCAAACCCTGTGTTATAGTGGGAGTGCCCAGCAGCATAACCGGTGTGGAGGAGAGAGCCATAATTGATGCCTGCATCGAGGCCGGCGCCCGAAAGGTTTATCTTTTGGAGACATCCGTGGCAACGGCTCTGGGGGCGGGAATTGATATCTCCAAACCTGATGGTCAGCTTGTCATAGATATAGGCGGTGGAACCACGGAGATAGCCGTGGTATCCCTTGGGGGCGTGGTGGAGTGCGAATCCATTAAGACCGCAGGCGGCGAGTTTGACGAGGCCATCATCAAATACATACGCCGCAAGCACAATGTCCTTATAGGCACCCGTACTGCCGAGGAACTTAAAATCAGCATCGGTTGTGTTTATCCCCGGACTGAGGTAAGCTACCAGGAGGTAAAGGGACGCTGCCTTATGACCGGACTGCCCCGGTCCGTGACCGTAAGCTCCACGGACATTATGGAAGCCCTTGAAGAGCCCGCCGAACGCATTCTTGAAACCGTTCAGATGGTTCTGGAGCGCACACCGCCGGAACTGGTGGCGGACATCTCCGAAAACGGTATAGTCATGTCCGGCGGCGGCAGCCTGATATGGGGTTTTGATAAATTGGTATCCGCCCGTACCGGCATTGATACCTCAGTTGTGGACGATGCTCTTGCCTGCTGCGCTTACGGAGCGGGAAAAATGCTCTCCAAGCTGGGCGAAATGCAGGAAGGCATGATTAACTTGGCCCGCCGGAAACAAATGAAGGGCTGATAACAGCCCCGGAAACCCATATAAAAATAATAAAGATTCTTCGCCTTGCGGCTCAGATTGAATTCTGAGGGGTTTCCCCGAAGAATCTTTTTTGTATTAGTCTTGCCATTTGTCCTGAAAGCTATTCCGGCCGGGCGCTTTCCCGGCCGGAAAAAACAGCACCTGTCCGGCGCCTTCCGGCCCCCGGAATACCAGGTTAGAAAGCCACCGGACAGGCTTATAAAATCCTCCAGCACGCGGCCAATAATGGTGCTTTTCCCGACACCCTTTTGACCGGTGAGGAAGATGTTCATTTTTTCAGCTTGCTTTCTATCCATGTAAGAATGTCCTCATAGACCTCGTCCCGGTTAATTTCGTTGAGCATTTCATGACGCCCCTCGGGGTACATTTTCAAGGTTACGTCCGTCATGCCCGCCTTCAGGAAGTGGCGGTAGGCCCGTATTACACCTCTGCCGTTTTCGCCAACGGGATCGGAATCCCCGGATATGAAGAATACGGGCAAATCCTTTTTCATCCGCTTGAGATTCCGGGTTGAGCTTATGTATTTCAGGCCGCCCAGCATATCACGAAAGAGACCGGCAGTGGGCATATACCCGCAGAGAGGGTCTTTCATGTACTTTGCAACCTGAGCCTCGTCTCGGCTTAACCAGTCATAGACGGTGCGGACATAGGTAAAGCCCTCGTTGTAATTTCCGAAAACCAGGTCGTTGAGCTTCTGGCTGCGGTATTTGGCGCCCTTCTTCTTGACTTCCGCCCTGGCAACTACCTCTCCAGCTCGTATGACGGCCTTTCTCTGCTGACCCGTTCCGCTTAAAATTACGCCAGAAATTCCGTTGCGGTAGCGAATTATACATGTGCGCACGAGAAAGCTGCCCATACTGTGGCCTAAGAGAAAATACGGCAGGTCAGGATACTCCTTGGATGTGAGCTCGCGCAGCTTGTGCATATCCGCCACGACAAAGTTCCAGCCTCCGGTTTCACCAAAGTATCCAAGCTCGCTTTCGTTAACGGCGCTTTTGCCGTGTCCCAGGTGATCGTTGCCTACTACTACAAACCCCTTGTTGTTCAAGTATTTTGCAAAATGGTCATACCTGGCAATGTGCTCGGCCATGCCGTGGGAAATTTGAATTATTCCACGAGGGTGCCCTTCAGGCTCCCATCGGCAGGCGTAGATTTCTGTTTTGCCGTTTGCAGAGGTAAAACGAAATTCATTAAAACCGGCCATGGAAAAATCACTCCCTGCGTGATATTATGTTTACACATATAATTTTATTACTATTTGTTCCATGGGTCAATACGAAAGGAGATTTTGGTCTTGAAGGGATACGTCATTGCTTTGGACCAGGGCACGACCAGCTCAAGAGCTATTATTTTTGACGCCGCCGGAAATATTGCGGCAATGGCCCAGCGCCCCTTTTCCCAAATATATCCCCAGCCCGGCTGGGTGGAGCATGACCCCATGGTAATACTGGACACCCAGCTTAGGTCGTTAAAGGAGGCCTTTGAAAAAAGCGGCCTGTCTAAAAGCGATATTGCCGGAATAGGCATTACAAACCAGCGGGAAACCACGATAGTATGGGATAAAAACACCGGCAGGCCAGTTTACAATGCCATAGTCTGGCAGTGCAGGCGGACGGCGGCAATTTGCGACGAGCTTATTGCTGACGGTTTGGCAGGCTACATACGGGATAAGACGGGGCTTCTTGCAGATGCCTATTTTTCCGGGACAAAGATTAAATGGATATTGGACAACGTAGAGGGGGCAAGGGTTAGAGCGGAGAGGGGAGAGCTACTTTTCGGAACAGTGGATAGCTGGCTCATTTGGAATCTGACGGGAGGGGCTGCTCACGTTTCGGACTATTCCAACGCCTCCCGCACGATGCTGTTTGATATAGACGCACTGACCTGGGACAAACAGATCTGCAGGCACCTAGGCATACCCCTGTCTATGCTGCCCCAGCACGTGCCCTCTTCCATGGAATTCGGCAGGCTGGTCCCCGGCATCAGGGGACTTGAAGACCTTGCGGGCGTGCCCATTTGCGGCGCGGCGGGGGACCAGGCCGCTGCCCTTCTGGGGCAGGGCTGCATAAGCCCCGGTCAGGCAAAAAACACCTACGGCACCGGCTGCTTTACCCTGATGAATACCGGGCAGAAGTCCCCCCGCTCTGCCGGAGGACTTGTGACAAGCGTTGCCTGGTCACTGAATGGCAAAACCACCTATGCCCTGGAGGGCAGCGTGTTCAATGCCGGCAGCGCGATTCAGTGGCTGCGGGATGAGCTGAAACTTATCAGCTCTTCAAGCCAGTGCGACAAGCTGGCAGAGAGCGTGCCTGATAACGGCGGCGTGTATATGGTTCCCGCCTTTACCGGCCTTGGAGCCCCCTACTGGGATATGTACGCCAGAGGCACAATAGTAGGCCTGACCAGGGGAAGCACCCGGGCGCATATAGTCCGGGCGGTAATGGAGAGCATAGCCTATCAGGTGAAGGATTTGCTGGACGTAATGGAGCAGGACTCCGGCAGCGCCCTGTCCGTCCTGAGGGTAGACGGCGGAGCCAGTGTCAGCAACTTTTTAATGCAGTTCCAGGCGGACCTTATCAGGCATCCCATAGACAGGCCTCAAATGGTGGAGACCACCGCCCTTGGAGCCGCCTTTCTGGCGGGTCTTTCCGCCGGGGTCTGGCACTCGTTGGACGAAATCCAGTCCATTAGGCGGCCTGACAGGATTTTTGAGCCTCTTATGGACGCGGAAACGGCCCGCAGCTATTACCGGACATGGCAGAGAGCTGTTAAGCGCTCTGAAAAATGGGCTGAAGTATAAATATATATTAACAAACCCTCTTGAGCCGCATGCTAAGAGGGTTTGTCACTAATCAGTTGGCTGTTGGGTTTTGTACGATTCCGGTAAAGAGGATTACGCCCTGATATTCGATAAAGAAGAGGAAGGGACGGTCAAAAATCAGCTCAACGGGCTGGGGCTCATCCACCAGGGCAGAGGTGGTATCCCCGCTGATTTCGGTGTATGCTGCGGCCTCAACCCCGTCTTCGTCGATATTAATTCGGGCGAACTGACGAGCGGAGGAGATGTACATACCATCCTCGGCCATACTGGAAAAGTCGGCCAGCTCCGGGTCCAGAGCGTGGGTAATCCCCAGGGCGGAGAGAAGCTCCATAAGGCCGTTTTCCACGCCGAAATCAAACTTGGGTATCGAGGCAGTAACCTGGGCGAAAACGCTTTCTCCATCCATTTCAAGTATTGCGGACAATTTCTCGGGGGACATTAAATCCTCGGGGGCAAGGCCCTCGTCGGGGAGGATAAAGTTCATTGTTACCCCGCCCATGGTGGCAAGTTCCAGGAGAGACCAGCCGTTGCCATCTATATAGTCACGGTTGGAGGTCATGTTCATGAAATCGGCGCTGACGACGCTGCCGTCGGAGAGGGTAAATTCGTCAGCTTTTGTAAGCTGCCTGTCAAAGTTTTTTGACCAGGCGTCCTTGAAGTAAATGGTGTTCAGTATCATCAGCACCAGGTCTTCTGAGAAATTGTATTCCGGATTTATAAGCCCGCCGGTGTGCTCGGAGACCCACTTGGCCATTTCCTTTGCAGTGGAGTCCTGGGAGAAGTCCACCTCGTAAAGGGAGGCGTAAAATTCCTTGGCGGCTGTGTCAAGGAAGTCCTCCTTGAAGCTGAACTGCTCCATCCACAGGGAGTTTGCAAGGTTTAGATTGGAGACTTCATTGTCCATATACAGATAACGGAAAAGTTTGGCGGACTGGGCTGCAATATACTCGTCATTAAAGCCTGCCAAATACAGGGCATCCAATAGCTGGGATTTTGTCTCCCCACCGGCTCCTATGGCGCAGAGGGCAAGAGGATAGTAAAGGCTAAGGGGCGAGAATAGCTGGTTTTCCTGGGTGTTTGACAATAGCGCACCGGTGCTGGAAACTGCAAATTGGGTGAGTGCTTTCACGAACTCATCGTCAGGGGCGTTTTCCGTCATTACAGTGTGTTTAGCCTCATAGTCTTCAAAAGCTATTGCCTCGGGATAAACCGGCAATGCTACGGCGGAAGCTGCCGGGGGGCCGGCCGCTGTACCGGTGCAGCCGCCAAGGAGCATCAGGGAAGCAAGAAAAACAGAAATCAGCTTCAGCGTATTCATAAAAGTCACATCCTTTCAACAGAAAGACGCAGCAAGAGGCAGTTTTGTTCCCCGAATTACCAGCAGGCTTCTAAAATTTTCTCCACATCATCGGCAGACAGAGGCACATATGAGCGTCTGCTGATATACCTGAAGGCTTTCTGCGCCATTTCTTTAATCCTGCTCTTATCGGGGATTCCAACCTCCCGCAGCGTGCCGGGGAGATCCATGGAGGCAAAGAATTCCTGCATTTTTATTATGCCCGCTTTTGCATCCGAAAATCCGTCGCCCGAAGGGGCGACGCCCCAGACGCTAACCGCCAGCTGCTGAAGCTTAGATACGGTCTGGTCGTTTAGGATATAATTAAGCCAATGGGGCAATATTATAGCGAGACCCGCTCCGTGAGTAACGTCGTAGTAGGCTGAGAGCTGGTGTTCAATGCTGTGGGCGACCCAGGGGTGTTCCTTTCCCAGTGAAAGCAGGCCGTTGATGGCGTGGCTGCCTGCCCACATAAGGTTTGCCCTGGCCTCATAGTCTTCGGGGTTTTTCATGGCTATGGGGCCGTATTTTATGCAGGTTAGCATTACAGCTTCGGCGAAACGGTCCTGCAAAAAGGCTCCGTTGTCATGCCACAGGTAGTTCTCAAGGGCATGGACAAAAATGTCCGCCGTACCGCATGCGGTGTGATAGGGGGGGACGGAGAAAGTATATTCAGGGTCAAGGATGGAAACTACCGGACGCATTGCAGGGTGGTGGGTACCAAGCTTATCGTTTGTATCCATGTTGCTGATTACGGCAACGGGGTCCATCTCGCTGCCGGTGGCGGCCAGGGTCAGAACGCTCAGCACAGGCAGCACGGATTTGTATTTTTCCCGGCCGCAAACCAAATCCCAGGGGTCTGCTTCGCAGGAGACGCAGGCCGCTATTACTTTGGCGCAGTCAATACAGCTTCCGCCCCCTAGGGCGATGACCATTTCTGCGCCGAATTCACGGCAGATTCGCACACCTTCTCGAACGGAATCAATGCGGGGATTGGGCTTCACACCGGATAGTTCGGCAAAGGATATGCCGTGCTCCCTGAGGCTGTTGCAGGCCGCATCATAGACGCCGATGCGTTTAACGCTACCGCCGCCGTAGACCAGAAGGGCCTTTTTCCCGTATCCCGCGGCCTTGGGGCCAAGATTTTTTATCTGTCCGCGTCCAAAATATACCTTTGTAGTTATATCCCAGAGAAAATTATCCATGTTATGCCTCCTATCCATTAATTCTGTTCTTATTACCGCTTGTTTTTTGAATATATGTGCCAAAGGCCCCGCATTACCAGCTCCGGATCTATCACTATGTCCTTGCGGCGGCAGAGGGGAATTACTATATTCGTAAAATCCCCGGTTGCAACGACGGATACCTCTTCCCCAAGTTCATCCTCGATTTTGTCGATTAGTCCGTCCAGCTGCGCGGCGGCACCGTGCATAATTCCGCTCTTTATACAGTCCTCGGTGTTCGTGCCTATAACTTTCCTTGGCGCTTCCGGTGATACATGAGGAAGCTGAGATGTTTTCGCAGCCAAAATCTCCTGGGATACAACGATTCCCGGGCAGATAATGCTGCCTATGTAGTTGCCGTTTTTGTCCAATACCCCCAGGGTGGTGGCAGTCCCCATATCAATGGTGACACAGGGCAGCTTGTAGCTGGAGGCGGCTGCCACAGCGGCGGCTACAAAATCCGCACCCAGCTCAGAAGGATTGTCCGTTCTAATATTAAGACCTGTTTTAACCCCCGGCCCCAGAACAAGAGGCCACTTGCCGGTGGCAATCCGGACCGCCTCCCTGATTACCGGCGTGAGCTGGGGTACAACGGAGGCAATAGCTGCCCCTTCGGCGGAACAGGGCTCGATTCCATGCTGGTGGGTTACAAGCTTCAGCAGTGCGGCATATTCGTCGGCAGTGCGGTTTTTCACTGTGGAAAGGCTAAAGGTCAGGTCGGCATGGCCATCTTTCATGACGGCTATCATTATGTTTGTATTGCCGACATCAAGGGTGAGTATCATGGCGTGACCTCCATTAATGAATAGTGTCTATCTAGTATAATCAATAATCTAAACAAAAGCAAATCTTATTGTCAAACAAGGCTTGTATTTTTTTAAAATTAGTGCTAATATTATTTCTAGCAATTTCGGGAACTTTCCCCATAATTTATACGAAAGGAAGAGTCGCAATGAGTTATAAAGTCGTGCGCAAGAATGAAGCTTATGAATACCAGGCAGCGGGCCATTTTAAGGTGCTTACCACCCGCCTGCATGATCCTGAGGATGTCAACGATGGAAGGATAACAATGGGCTTGTCACATTTCCTGCCCGGCGGCGGTACCGAGTTTGGCTCCAACGCTCTTGAATCCATCTATTATATCGTATCCGGTGAGATGACCCTTACCACCGAGGATGGCGAAACGGTTCTGCATGCCGGTGATTCTTTCCACTGTGGTCCTCACACCAAGAAGAGTGTGCGCAACACCGGCGCAGAAAGCTGCCAGATGCTGGTTTGCCTTGTCAAGCCCGAGGCATAAGGACAAAAGAGACACAAAACCGCCTTTAACGGCGGTTTTTTCTTTGCAATTAGAACAATTGACTTCCCGGTCTTAACAGTTTATTATATGAAATAATTATCGTTTTGAATTGCAATTTGACCAGTAAGGGGGTACTAGGATGGAAGAGAGCAGAGCCTTGCTTGAAGCCATGTGCATTGATTCGGAAAAGAACAATATAATTGATATTGACCGTTACATGCACTACGACATAAAGCGGGGGTTGCGCAACCGGGACGGCACCGGAGTACTGGCGGGCATAACCCGTATTGGCAACGTGCTGGGTTATTATGTCCAGGATGGCGAGCGCTATCCCATGCCTGGCAAGCTGTATTACAGGGGCATCGATGTGGAAGAGCTTATAGCTAGTTTTATAAGCGAGAACCGTTTCGGCTACGAGGAAACTGCATATCTCCTGCTCTTTGGAGATTTGCCCACAAGGGAGCGTTTGGCCAGATTTCAGAAGATTCTGGAGGAGTACCAGGAGTTGCCTCCGAGATTTACCGAGGACATGATACTTCCTGCTCCCAGCCGTGACGTTATGAATAAACTGGCCCGTTCTATCCTGGCCCTTTATTCCTACGACCCGAATCCCGAAGACAATTCATATATGACTCAGATGAACCAGGCCCTCCATCTTATAGCGCGCTGCCCGGTGATTGTCGCCCACGCTTTTGCCGCAAAGCAGCATTATTTCGATGGCAAAAGCCTATACCTGCATTATCCCAAGCCTGGACTGACTATTGCCGAGAATTTCCTCCGCTCCGTCCGGCATGACAAAAAATTTACCGACATGGAAGCCAAGCTCCTGGATTTGTGCCTGGTGCTTCATGCCGAACACGGCGGCGGGAACAACTCCGCCTTCGCCTGCCGGGTCCTGTCCTCCTCCGGCACTGATTTTTATTCCGCTCTGTCGGCCGCAGTGGGTTCCCTTAAGGGGCCCCGACACGGCGGCGCAAATAAAAAGGTAATGGAACAGTTCAAATACATCGAGAGCTATGTAAGGGACTGGGATGACGAGGATGAGATTCGCGCCTGTCTGCGGAAACTTGTGAACAAGGAAATCGGAGACGGCAGCGGTTTGATATATGGACTGGGTCATGCCATATACAGCGTGTCCGATCCCAGGGCAGTGATTTTGAAAAACTTTGCTAGGCCTCTTGCAAAAGAGAAAGAGATGGACAAGGAGCTCCGGCTCTTTGAAACCGTTGAGCGCATTGGTCCCGAGGTCCTAAATGAAATCCGCGGAGAAAACCGTACCTATTGCGCCAACATAGACATGTATTCCGGCTTGGTATATAAGATGCTGGGGATTCCGGAGGATTTGTATACCCCATTGTTTGCCATTGCCCGCATGGTGGGTTGGTGTGCCCATCGCATTGAAGAGGTCTGCAACAATAATAGAATAATAAGGCCTGCCTATAAGGCAGTGGTTAAGGTTGGAAAGTTTGTCCCTATGGGCGAGAGATAGCTAAATCCAATGAGTTTTAATATAAGAAGGGCTGATATTAAGCCCTTCTTATACTTTTTATTCCTTCATTTTCTGCACCGCACAGGCACGGCTGTCATTTTATTTTTCTTTGGCGCCCCGAAAAGCCTTATATCTGCCACTTTTCTCAGGCGAAGCAAGCTCAATACGAAGTTCACCAGCTCCGTAATGAATATGACAGCAATATAGCCGTTAAGGGCCCAGCGCGGGAGGAGAACCAGCACAAGAACGACTCCCAGCAGGGAATCAAGAATGTTGTATGCCATGGACCACATCATTTGGCCAAGGCCTTTAAGGCAGCCGTCGGTTACAATGTCCATGTACATTACAGGTATTAACAGGGCGAAAATCCGCATGTAATGCCCCGCCTCCGTGGATTTGTAAATAAGCCACCCCAGAGCATCAGCCGAGATGAAAATAAAAGCTCCGGATACGACGGAAAAAAGCAGGCATTTTCGGAGCAGTGACGAGATGCTCCGCGAGATGTATTCATTTTTGCCGGCCATCTGGGCCTCTGTCAGTTCGGGCACCAAAAGCTCCGAAAGCGCGAAGATTACGCAGGCGGGAAAGAAAATTACAGGGAAAACCATGCCTTGAATTATACCGTAACCCGACAGAGCCATGTCCGCATTCAGGCCTGCGGATTTGAGGCCGCGGGGAACCAGCAGGTTTTGGAGAGTGGACAGGGCCGAGCGGGCGTATGCTGAAAATGCCAGGGGCAGGGCCACGCCCAGCATACGGGTGGTAAGACGGGGAGAATATGTACCCGGCTGCCCGTGCCTGCGCCGGTCCAGAAAATAAATTGTTACAAAGGTCAAAAAGGAAAAAACCTCTGCGGTGCTTCCTCCCGCGACAACGGCGGCGCAGCTTTTTTCCAAGTCTCCGGCGGGAGCGAGCTCCAGGAAAGAGGCCACAAGGCCTATGCGGACAAGCTGTTCTGCCACCTGTACGGCGGCGGACTTATATACCCTGCCGGTGGCAGTGAAGTAGCCGCTGAAAACGGATGAAAGGGATATGAAAGGCAGGGAAACGGAAAGTATCCGCAGGGACAGGACGGTTCTGGCATCTCCTACCCAGAGAAATCCGATGGGTTCGGCCCCCACAAAAAGAATGACCATTGCGGATATGCCGAAAAAGAGGCTGTAGGCAATACAGCGCTGCATTGCCTTGTTCACACCTCCGAGCCGATTTAGCCCAATCTCCTCGGATACCAGCCGTGTGGCGGCAAAGCGTATTCCCGAAACGGCAAAGGTGCTGCACAGGAAACTGACAGACATAACAAGCTGAAACAGGCCGATACCCGCTGGTCCTATTCGGCCCGCCAACCAGACCTGATATGCAAGGCCGATTATTCTCATCACAAGGGAGGAGGCGGTTAATAGCGCGGTGTTAAACATGAGTTTTTTTACTTTATTCAAGTATAACCTCCTTCCCGGGATGAAACCTGCGCCTTTAGTCTCACATAAATATATGCGTTCTGCCTATAAAAATACGGGAAAGATTATTAACTCAAAATAGCTAGCTCATCAAATGGTCGATGCTGATTCCTATGGCAATCAGCGTTTTTAACCTTATCATTGTCAGAACAAGCTTTATATCCCTGCCGGACAGCCTTGAAGAATCCGCCCAGCTGGACGGCGCCGGACATATCACAATCCTGGTGAAGATTGTTTTACCCCTCTGCAAGGCTACCCTGGCGGTTATAGCCCTGTTCTATGCCGTCCAAAAGTGAATACTTCTTTGCCATGATTTTCCTGACCGAGCGCCCGCTATATCCCCTGCAGGTTATATTGAGAGAGATTCTCGTGGAAAGCAACCAGAGCTCCGTATCTTATGACAGTTCTTCTGCCTTGGATAAATACAAGACTCTGGTCGAATACTGCACCATAGTTGTTGCCACGTTGCCGATACTTTGTATCTATCCCTTTATCCAGAAATATTTTGTCACAGGCGTTATGATTGGTTCCATAAAGGGGTAGTACATATATAACAGCACGCAAAAAACTGGAGAACCTTATAGTTCTCCAGTTTTTTATTTTAGTTTCTAATATAGCTAATTAAAAATTTCGCCTCTGATTTCAAACAGCTCACGTATTCTAGCCAGCAAGGGGGCATTTTGGGGGTGCTGCAGCTGGGGGTCTTCTTTTAGAAGCTGGTGGGCCGCGTCCTGGGCGGTTTGAAGTATGTTAATGTCCGTGCAGAGGTCCGCAATCCGCATTTCCGGCAGGCCGTGCTGGCGTGAGCCGAAAAAGTCGCCAGGGCCCCTCAGGCGCAGGTCCTCCTCGGCTATTTTGAAGCCGTCGTTAGTTTTGCACATGACGTTGAGCCGTGCCCTGGCCTCGTCGTCGGTGGAGTTGGAAAAGAGTATGCAGTAGGATTTGTACACACTCCGTCCGACCCTGCCCCGGAGCTGGTGAAGTTGGCTCAGGCCAAATCTTTCGGCGTTTTCGACAATCATCAGGGCCGCGTTTGGCACGTCAATGCCCACCTCTATTACGGTGGTAGAAACCAGTATGTGGTATTCCCCAGCCACAAAGGCGGCCATCAGGGCATCCTTGTCCTTGGGCTTCATCTTGCCATGGATACAGGCTATTTTCAGGTCCGGATACACGCGCTTTTGCAGGTGCGCTGCCCATTCCCGGGCGGATTTGAGGTCCTGGGGCAGCTCCTCGTTTTCCTCTATCATGGGACAGACGATAAACACCTGCCTGCCCTCCGATACCAACCTTCTTATGAATTTTTCAATGCGGGGCCGTATCTCCTCGCCAACCACGTAGGTGTCCACTTTCTGGCGTCCGGGGGGCATTTCGTCGATAATGGATACGTCCAGGTCGCCGTAAATAATCAGGGCCAGGGTGCGGGGGATTGGAGTGGCGGACATGACCAGCACGTGGGGGTTTTCACCCTTTGCGCTGAGGGAGGAGCGCTGCTCCACGCCGAAGCGGTGCTGCTCGTCCGTAATTACTAGGCCCAACTGGTTAAACTCAATATTGTCGCTGAGAAGGGCGTGGGTGCCCACCACCAGGTCCAATATGCCCAGGGCAAGGGCGTCCCTCGTCTCCCGCTTGTTTTTCGCTGACATGGAACCGGTGAGCTTGCCCACCCGAAGGCCGAAGGGCTCCAAAAATTCGCACAAGGTCTTAAAGTGCTGATCCGCGAGTATTTCGGTGGGGGCCATGAAAGCGCTCTGGTAGCCGTTTTTCCAGGCAAACCATATGCAGGCCGCCGCCACAAGGGTTTTCCCGCTCCCCACATCCCCCTGAATCAGCCGGTTCATGGGCTTGCCGGAACACATATCTCTGACCGCGTCGGCCACGGCGCGGCGCTGGGCGCCCATGGGGGTAAAGGGGAGGGAGGAATAAAACTCCTCCATGTCGGTTTCCGAAAACCGTATGCCGTTTTTGCCGCTGCGCCTGCCCTTTAAAACGCCCAGGGCGCAGGAGAGGACGAATAGTTCCTCGAATATCAGGCGACGTCGAGCCAGCTCCAATGCGCCGAAATCCCTGGGGAAGTGGATGTTCTCATATGAAAATCGGGCCTGGGCCAGTTCGTATTCTTCTCGTATGCCGGAAGGCAGATGGTCCGGGAAATTGTCCCCGCAGGCGGCAAGACCCTGAGAAATTGCGTTCATGAGTATTTTTTGGGAAATGCCCGCAGTCAGCCTGTATATGGGCACTATGCGCCCGGTGACGTTTCCCGAGGCGTCCTCCCGCTCAAAAATAGGATTTGACAGGGTCTTGCGGGAGGGGAAGCCTCCCAGTTTCCCGTAAAATATATAGGTTTCCCCAAGGCGCAGCTGGTCCTTTACGTATTTCTGGTTGAAATACGTGACGTCTATTGCCCCGGTTTCATCCACTATGCGGAATTTCACCAGTTCCAGGCCCTTTCGAACGCGGCTTAACTGGGGAGAGGTGGCAACCATTCCCCGTATGCAGACTGTCTCGCCCACTGAAGCGGCGGCAATTGACCGCATAACCCTGCGGTCTTCATAGTCTCTGGGAAAATAGCTCACCAGGTCCCTGAGGGTATTGATTCCAAGCCGAGCCAGAACCCTGGACCGCTGTTCTCCAATGCCCTTTATATATCTGACGTTGGTGGCAAGTTCCGCCATAGTGTCCTCCAGGCATAGCAGAATGAAATGTACTAAATAATAATATCATATTAAACCCAAAATTGCAAAAATAAACCTCCTGGGGTATAATACAGTAGGAGGGAAGTGGAAGCTGTGATGACGGTCATTTTGACAGGCGGGGCCAGCCGCCGTATGGGCAGGGATAAGGCCACCTTGCCTGCCGATAACGGAACCATGTTGGAATCTCTTGTCCGTCGCTATTCCAGACTGGGCCCTGTGGCTGTGTCCGTTAACCGTGCAGGGCGGTTTGACACGTACGGCGCTCTGGAACTTGTGGACTCTTATCCCGGAATGGGGCCCTTAAACGGTCTGTATTCCGCCTTTTCCCAAACGGATGAGGACCTGGTTTTTCTGACGGCTACCGACCTGCCCCTGGGAGACGAGAGATTAGCCCTGCATCTGGCAGGTGAGATTAACGGATATGACGCGTGTGTCATAGAACGAAGTTCCGGCGGGAGGGAACCCCTGTTTGCCGTATACAACAGGAGCTGTCTTCCAAACGTGCAGAAACTCCTTGAAAGCGGCAGGTTATCGTTTAACGGCCTGCTCCGGGAGATAGATGTCTGCTATATACGGGAGTCCCGGCTTGAAGGTTGGAATCTGGATGTAGTTCTGATGAATGTAAACACGCGAGAAGACTACGAAAAATATTGTGAAATCAGGAGGAAAGCATGAACAGCATATTTACCCGCAGGTCTATAAGACGCTTTGAGGAACGCTCAGTTGAGCCGGAAAAGATTGAACGTTTGCTTAGGGCCGCCATGCAGGCGCCCTCCGGAAAGAATGCCCAGCCCTGGGAGTTTATTGTGGTACAGGACGCGGAAAAGCGTTTGGCCATATCCAAAATGAGCGAATACGCCGGAATGTGCCGCTATGCCCCCTGCCTAATCATCACGCTTGCGAACATGGACTATAATACGGATAACGGTATTTGGTGGGTACAGGATATGGCGGCCTGCACCCAGAACATTCTCCTTCAGGCCGTTGAGGAAGGACTTGGGGCAGTTTGGCTGGGTTTTTACCCTATACAAAGTCGTATTGAGACAATGCGCAAGTATTTTAACCTGCCTGAAAACATCGTGCCCTACTCCATAGTGGCTCTGGGCTACAGTGAGCGCAAAAACGAATTCATAGACAGGTATAAGCCCGAGCGCGTGCACTTTGAAGGCTGGACCAAACAGGATAAGCAATAGAATATGAACACTAAGCCGCCCCACGGGAAACGTTCCTGCGGGGCGTTTTCATCATACTTTCAAGGCGAATTTATGAAACAATTAACAAGGGAAGGGAATATTATGGAATATATGCCATGAAAGGATGATGATATTGACAATTTATACGGTAAGAGCAGGGGACAGCCTTTATTCCATAGCCCGCAGGTTTGGACTTACCGCAGACCAGCTTATTTATGCCAATCAGCTTGCCAATCCCTCCCGCTTAGCCGTGGGCCAGGCCCTTGTTATTCCGGTTGACGTGGTATACCACCGGGTGACCCCGGGCCAGAGCTTATACTCCATAGCGAGGTATTATCAAACCACAGTGGGGGAAATTGTGGCTGCCAACCCCTCCATAACGGACCCGTCCAGAATCAATGCAGGACAGGTTTTGACAATTCCCTTTTACGATGAGATGCTGGGAAACATTGACGTAAACGGGTTTGCCTTTACAAGCATTCCGGAATCAACACTTCAGGAGAGTCTGCCGTATCTCACGTACATATCGATGTTTTCCTGGCAGGCAGACGAACAGGGGGGAATAATACCCTTAGACGACCAGACCATAATAGCCCAGGCCCGGGGCGCCAGGGTGGCGCCAATGATGGCTGTTACAAACACCAGGGAAGGTGAGGGGTTTTTAAGCAGCATCGCTCACGCGATTTTAACAAATGCTCAGGCTCAGGACACTTTTATCGAAAACGTGATAGCGGCCCTGCAGGAACACAATTATTACGGCCTGAATATCGATTTTGAATACATTTTCCCTTTCGACAGGGAGAGCTATAACCAGTTTTTGCGCCGTATAGTGGATACTTTGCACCCATTGGGTTATATCGTAACCACCGCCGTAGCGCCGAAGATATCCGATGAGCAGATGGGCCTGCTCTACACTGCCCATGATTATCGGGCTCACGGGGAGACTGTGGACCAGGTTATCATCATGACCTATGAGTGGGGCTATACTTATGGTCCGGCCATGGCGGTAGCGCCGATAGATCAGGTGAGAAGAGTGCTGGATTATGCGGTAACGGTCATTCCGCCGGGAAAAATCCTTATGGGAATGCCAAATTACGGCTACGACTGGACTCTGCCCTTTGTTCAGGGGAGCGCCGCAAGCGTTCTTTCAAACACCGGAGCCGTCACATTGGCCTCCAATGTGGGGGCGGAGATAAGGTACGACACCACGGCCCAGGCTCCTTTCTTTAACTACTACGACGCCCAGGGGAGACGTCACGAGGTGTGGTTCGACGATGCCAGAAGCATACAGGCAAGGATGAGGCTTGTGGCAGAATACGGCCTGGCGGGTGTCAGTTTCTGGACCATTAATCAGCTGTTCAGGACCAATTTTCTTGTTATCCAGTCAATGTACGGCATAAACAAGGTGTTGTAATAATTGCCGCGTGTAATAAAAAACCGTCCTGTGGAACGTCAATGTACGCAGGACGGTTTTTTATTTAATATAACAGGGCGCCTTCTTTATACTGAAACGTTGAATTTTTTTAAAATTATGATATCCTGTTAAAAACGCGCTATTAAATAGTTATATATAGAGGAGGATACATATGGAGATTTTTCAGCTGCTGCCGAATACTCCTGTGGTTACTTGGGTTGTTCTTCCAATCATGATTTTTTTGTTGAGAGTTTTTGACGTCTCTCTGGGAACTCTCCGTATTATATTCGTATCCAGGGGAAAAAAGCTTCTGGCTCCCGTTGTAGGTTTCTTTGAAGTAACAATATGGCTTCTTGCCATAAGTCAAATTATGCAAAACCTTGATAACATTGCCTGCTTTTTTGCCTATTCAGGTGGATTTGCCATGGGCAATTTCGTGGGTATCCTCATTGAAGATAAGCTGGCCATGGGAACGCTTGTTATCCGAATAATTATAGCCAACAATGAGACCGATATCCAAAAGAAACTCTATGATGCGGGCTTTGGAGTTACCAGCATTGACGCCCACGGCATGAGCGGCGATGTGAAAATCGTCTATACTGTTATTAAACGCAGGGATTTGAGCAGGGCGATAGAGATAATCGACAGTTGCGAATACAAGGCCTTTTACTCCATAGAGGAGGCCAAGGCGGTGAAGGAAGGATTTTTTCCGCCCCAAACCCGAGTCCCGCTGAAAATCCCCTTCGCTAAAAACAGGTCGCTCACCAGGCATGGAAAGTAGTTTGCCGCGATTTCATTTGGGCAGAGGAAATAAAAAAACAAACTCGTCTAAGTACTTAGACGAGTTTTTTCGGCCCACTCATCCAATACGACTTGAAACAGTTCTCCTTTTTCAACCTTGCCTTTATACTCATTTATCTTACGCTTCACCTCTGCTTGCGTCTTGCCATAGAAATATTTAGGCGGGTTAAGCCGTTGCCCGTTTAGCTCGCGGAGAACTTCTTGCCAAAGGCCGTTATCTTTCCTTCGAAACAATCCTGCCGCCTCCTTTTCGACCTTGAAATCTACGCCCTAAAGTTATGGCCACAATCGGGGCAATAATAAATTTTTCTTGAGTTGGAAAACCATCTCATACTTTGCCATACATATCCTTTTTTCGTAGCCGCTTTGATAATTGCCATCCACCAGTCATAGCAGATGAGGATCGTAAACCCGATGCACCATTTTATCATCACCCAAAAAACATAATAAATGCCGAAGAGAATAGTAAAGAGACACCCGCGTTTGCTTCTGACATTAGAGAGTTGAGCTTTTTCGCTCCCACATTTAGGACACTTCTTGTTTAATGCCATATTAATATCCTCCCGTTTTTATTCCGTCTATGACGGTTATTATAATTTGTGCCTAACTTCTGTTGCCACGCCCATAATCCGCGCATATCCGCTCTCAAAGTCTCTGTACGGTACGACCACTGGGCGAAAATTGGAATTTTCCGGCTGCAATATAACAACGTCGTCTTGGCGGCGAAATCGTTTCAATGTGGCTTCTTCGCCATTTACAATACACGCAACAACTTGTCCGTCATCGGCGGAAGGTTGCATTTTGATTAATACTAAATCGCCGTCATAGATTTTAGCATTTATCATGCTATCGCCCTTGACGCGCAGGAAAAAATAATCTTCACCCTCTGGCACGTCGGCATAGTCATACCCCTCTATGTTTTCCGTTGCGAGGACTGGAACGCCAGCGGGGACTGCGCCAAGGATTGGTATCCGGCGGCCCCGGACATAGGGGATGGCTTGTCCTGTTGCATCAAGCGAAGCCTCCATTGGCACATCATACCCCATTAGCCACGCTGCGTTTACACCGAGAGCTTCAGCAATTTTATACACATTGCGCTGCTTTGGTTCATATTCGCCAGAAAGATAAGTGCTAATGGAGGATTTGCCAATTTTGGTTCGCCTAACAATATCGGACTGTTTCATATTTCGGCAATCAAGAGCCCTTTGAAATCGTTCTGCAAAAGATGTCATGAGTTTTTCCGCCTTATCTGTGTGATTGTACCTGGATCATATCACAAAAGTTCAGAAAAACCAACACACTTTCAAGCATTTAATAAAAGAAGTTCAGAAACACGAACAGAGGGGGTGGTTGTATGGCTTTTGATTATAGCAAACTGCGCGGGAAAATTAAGGAAGTCTGCGGCACACAGGAAAAATTCGCAAAACAGATTGGTATAGGTACGGTTTCTCTGAGCAAACGCCTAAATAATTTACTTGAATTTTCACAGCAAGAGATCAAAGAGGCTGCGCGCGTGCTTGGAATACTCGATTGCGAAATACCACTCTATTTTTTTACGGAAAAAGTTCAGGAACACGAACAAGCATAAGAAAGGGGGAATAAATATGCCGCGTGAAAAGGAGGATTTTCGCGACAACCTATGCCGAGTTACAGAGCGTTTCCCAGACCAAGAACTTATCCCCGTAAAGGACGCTGCGGCGTTTCTCGGCGGGATATCGCCTAGAAGGTTGTACGAAGTCAAGAACACGCCATGCAAACGCGTGGGCGGCCGGTGGTACATAACGGCAGTTGCGCTTGCTCGATGGTTGTCGCAGTAAAGGAGGACAAGCATGACGAGGACACGCCTCTGGATAGCAATAGGATTGCTCTGGATTACGTTGATTGTTTTAGTCGTGGAAAATATCTACTTTGGCGACAGCAAAAAGAGCAACGGAAGCGCTGATAATTACGAACCTAAATTTACCGCGATAGACGAGGATGATGGAGATTTACCTTTCTAGAGGGGGTGGAATCGTGAAACAAACCGAGCGCATATTGCGGCACTTGCGTGATTATGGTTCCATCACATCTCTTGATGCTATGAAAGAGTACGGGATCATGCGTTGTGCAAGCAGAATCCACGACCTACGCATGGCGGGCTACGATATAAGGAGCGAAACCGTGGCAGCTAAAAACCGCTACGGTGAGCCTACAAGGTTTACAAGGTACAGGCTGGGGAGGTAGAAGGGTGGCGGATTTTGATTTGACGCCGGGCGAGGGGTGGATAAAAGTCTACCGCAAGATAAAGACCAGTTGGATATGGAATAGTCCTGAGCCTTATGATTTTCGATCGGCGTGGCTAGATCTTATATTATCCGCTAACTACACAGAAAGGACCTTGTATATAGACGGGCAGTTGGTGCAGGTTGAGCGGGGTACGAGAAGTCAACGATTTTTCGGACAATAAGTTAAGCACTACATGGCAAAGCTCGCTTGTTCCAGGCGTTCAGGAACTGAATTGGGCTAAGATAGCCCAGACGTTTCTGAACCCGTAGTCTGTTGTAAAATACCTCAATATATTCGAATATGGCTTGCCGGGCAGCTTCCCGGGTTGGATAGAAACGCCAGTGAACGATCTCTTTTTTCAGGATCGAAAAGAAGCTCTCACTCCACGCGTTGTCACCCGGTTTCCCGACTGCCGAAAAGCTCTGTTTCCAGCCGTAAGCGGCTATCTGCTCCATCACCTCGGCTGCTGTGTATTGGCTGCCGCGGTCACTGTGAAAGATGACGTCCGCGGGCAAATGCCAACGGTGCTGAGCGGCCTTCAGCGTTTTCAGGACAAGCTCCTTTTTCATATTCTCCGCTTGGCAGGACGCCAGAACCGTATTGCTGCAGACGTCGCGGATCTGGCAAAGGTAGTCAAAACCTTCGCCGGTTCGGATGTAACTGATGTCGCTGGATAAAGCCTGAAACGGTCGGGTTATTTCGAGCCCCTTCGTCAGGTTTTTGTATTCGTCGCCGCGCGATTTGCGGCTATCTGTTAAAGATCGCTGCCTGCGCCTGCAATGGCTGGATTTCAGCCCTTCCTGTGACATGATGCGCTTTACGACCGGGTAGGACGCTGAGTTCCCGTCACGCCTGAGTATCCCGCAGATTCGATCAACGCCATAAACACCCTGGCCCTCATTGAACACAGCGATGACCTTCTCTCGGCGGGCGTCATCGGCTACGCGCCGACGTTTGCGCCCATGCAGCCAAGTGTAATATCCGGATGTGGAAACACCAAGTTTTTCGGCCCACTTCGCCCTGGCGTATTTGGTTTCGGTATTCATCAGGTTGTAGAAATCCGCTGTTTTTACTTCTGATCCGACGCTTTTTTTAATATGTAATTTTCCTCTTCCAGGTCAGCGATCCTTCTGCGGAGTTCACTGAGCTCGTCCTGTTGCTGTGCCAGTTGTGT
>DUOX01000059.1 GCA_012838665.1 Clostridiales bacterium | reverse complement strand
TGCCCGTCGTGGCCGCAGGCGTGCATTTTTCCGGGGTGCTCCGACATATAGGCGCTTTCCGTCAGCTCTTCAATTTGCAGGCCGTCCATGTCCGCCCGGAAGGCTATTGTTGTTTCTGCTCCGGAGGCGTAGAAAACCGCCTTCACACCTGTCCCCGCTAGGGTCTGTATGCCGTCCGGCGAGCATTGCTCCAACTCGTTTATGATATAGGCCTGCGTGTTATACTCCTCAAATCCTATTTCCGGAATGCGGTGCAGGCCCTGTCTAAGTTCCTTGCATTTGTTGAAAAGAGCGGCCACATCTGGATGTAGCTTCAAAACTATCCCTCCAACCCTTATTTTGGCTTCTATAACCTGTATATGCGTTTCTTTAAGATAACATAAACAATACCCTATAGCAATCCCTCTGCCGCAGGTCTGTTTGAAATATGTTATTCCCCGGAAGCGTCAAGAGCTTATCCGGGGAATTTTTGGCTTTTTAAATATTGCGCCGGCAGAACTATTCTCTACCTAATGTAAAAGTCCATTATCATTACAACAATAAAACCGATGATTATGGAAAAGGTAACGCTTTTTTCAAAGCCGTGGCTGTGGGTTTCGGGAATCATCTCATCGCTGATAACGTAAAGCATAGTGCCTCCGGCAAAGGCCAGGGCAAAGGGGAGAATGGCCCCGGAAACGGATACCGCAAAGTATCCGAAAAATGTGCCCACCACCTCGACAAGGCCGGTTGCGAGAGCAAGGGCAAGGGCGCGACCCCCGCTTGCCCCGGCAATAATAAGAGGGGAGATAATAACCATACCCTCAGGTATGTTCTGGAGGGCTATACCTCCAGCCACTACAAGGGCGTTGCCGATGTCCCCGGTACCAAAGCTAACGCCGGCCGCCAGCCCCTCAGGGAAGTTGTGTATGGCTATTGCAAGTACAAACAGCAGCAGCTTATCTATCTTTTCCGTACCCTCGGCATGCGTTTCAATGTCGACGCCTGCTAAATTATGCAGGTGGGGCATGACTTTATCCAAATAACTTAATAGCAGGGCTCCCGCAAGGATTCCCACCGTGACGGTCAATATTATGTATTTGCCGCCGGTTTCCAACGCCGGGACAATCAGACCGAAAACGGCCGCCGCCAGCATTACGCCGGCCGCAAAGCCCAGAATAGCGTCGTTATATTTGCGCGGAATACGCTTTAACGCGAAACCTAAAAGAGCGCCCACGGCCGTGGCTCCTCCCACTCCCAAAGCCGTTATACTCACAACAAGCAGCATGGACTATTTCCTCCTGTTTTCTCTTGTGTTTTAATCGGCTGTTTTGTCAGACTGGTCGAGCTCATTCGGCGGGTAGTACGTTTTCCTGGTTTTAACTTTTGATTCATTGTCATCCGAAGTCTTAAACAGCCGGATTGCGCCGCTGCTGTTGAGGTTTTGAATAATGGCCGCCGTAAGCGGCACGCCTAAAAGGCCCATGGCGCCAAAGAGGCTGCCGCCCACAAACATACATATCAGGGTAATCAGGGGATGCAGCCCGACGTGCTTGCCTATAATCCTGGGTTCGATTATCTGGCGCACCACCACCACAATAATGTAAAGCAGTAACAGGCCTATGCCTCTGGTGACGTTGCCCTGAATAAAACAGATGACAGCCCAAGAGACAAGCACAAGGCCGGCGCCCACAATGGGGAAAATATCAAAAACCGCAATCAGGAAGGCAGCAAGCACCGCTTTTTTTACTCCTATGATAAGCAGCCCTATGGCGATTTCCAAAAAGGTAATAAAAAGGATAAGGAGATAGGACTTGCCATAGCGCAGAATAATCATATAAAGGCTGTTCTTAATGTCAACGGCCAGTTTTTTTGCCTTCTCGGGAAACTGCCGCATTATAAAGGCCGTCATGCGGTCATAGTCAACGGACATGAACACAGTGGCAATTACGCAGATAACGCACTCCAGGAGAATGCCGGGCAGCTTTGTAGCCAGTCCGGACAGGACGGAGACTGCGGACATGGAAAACCTGGTGACGGCATTTCCGATTGTAGAAATAAGTTCCGGTGTAAATTCTTCCACCATCTCCACTACGGCAGGGTCAAAGCGGGAGGCAAATTCCTGAATATTTTCCATGAGGTTCAAAAGCCCGGGTTGAATGGCAGTATCATAGAGTTTCGGCACAGTGGATATTAAGTCTGCGGCTCCGCTGACCATCTTGGCTAAAACCAGTACGCCCAATCCGCCGAGAACGGCGAAAAACAGCAGCACACAGAAAACTGCCGCGATATTGTGCCTGATACGGCATTTTTTGGACAGAAAGCGAACCAGAGGACGCAAAATTGAGGAAAAAACAAGCGCAAGAAAAAAGGGCATGAATAGGTTAATCAAATATTTGAATACCAAGTAAATAATGGCAATAATGATTGCCCAATATGCAATATTGATAATGAATTTCCTGCGCTTATTCAGGTCCATCTTTTTACCCCCAAATAGTGGTTCAAACCCCAGTATCCCGATGATTCAGCCTGTATCTGAGACGGACACGGTGAAAAACATGGTATAACAGCCGCTTTTTTGGCTATTATACCATGTTCATCCTTTATTTGAAACAGATTTTTTAAAATTACTATGCTGTCAGGAGCCTTTGATAATGGCCAGCAGTTCGCCGGCCTTAACCGGCTGTCCGGGGGCAATCAAAAGCTCTTCCACCGTGCCGGACATCCGGGCCACAACGTTGGTTTCCATCTTCATGGCTTCAACTATGGCGATAACCTGATTTTCCGACACTTTATCCCCCACCTTGACAAGCACCTTACTCACGGAGCCGGGGATGGAGGCGCCCACGTTGCTCTTGTCGTTGGGGTCGGCCATAACAACCTTTTTGATGGTTTCCTCGGCGCATTTGTCCGGCACGTAAACATCCCGGAGGGCGCCGTTGAGCTTGAAATGCACGGTGCGGGTTCCGTTCTCGTTTAAGTCCCCGAGGCCCAGGTATTTGATTACAAGGGTCTTGCCGTCCTCGATGTCCACTGTGTTTGTATCGCCCGCAGCCATGCCGTGGAAGAACACATGGCTTTCAAGTCTTGTAATATAGCCGTATTCCTCACACACTTTGAGGTAGTCCTCCACCACCTTCGGGTACAGGCACCAACTTATAACGTCCCTGTCCGTGGGGTTCTCCTTCAAGGTTGACAGATGCTCCCTGACGGCGTCAAAGTCGGCGGGGGGCAGCAGTTCGCCGGGACGGCAGGTGATGGGCTCCTCGCCCTTGAGCACAACCCTCTGCAAATCAACGGGGAAGCCCCAGGCCGACTGGCCCATCATTCCCTTGAAATAGCTGACAACGGAATCGGGGAAGGTGAGGGCCTCGCCCTTTTCCACGATGTTTTCGGGGGTCAGGTCGTTTTGCACCATGAATATGGCCAGGTCGCCCACCATCTTGGAGGAGGGGGTCACCTTGACGATATCGCCCAGAATCTCGTTGACGGTTACAAACATCTCCCGCACTTCGTCGAAGCGGTGCCCAAGCTCCAGGCTCTCTACCTGGGGACGCAGGTTTGTATACTGGCCGCCTGGTATTTCATAGCGGTAAATCTCCGTCATGGGTGTTTTCAGGCCGGACTCAAACTCGTCGTAGCGCTTGCGTACGTCCTCCCAGTAGTCGGAAAGCTCCTCAAGTTTTCTCAGATCCAGGCCGGTGTCACGTTCCGTATCCTGCATGGCGGCCACCACGGCGTTCAGGGAGGGCTGGCTGGTCAAAGAGGACATGCTGGCTATGGCACAGTCCACAATATCCACCCCGGCCTCCGCAGCCATAAGGTATGCGGCCACCTGGTTTCCGCTGGTATCGTGGGTGTGAAGATGGATGGGAATGCCCACTTCTTCCTTAAGGGTTTTGACAAGCTTCCTGGCAGCATAGGGCTTGAGAAGTCCGGACATATCCTTGATAGCCAGGATATGGGCGCCGCGCTTCTCCAGCTCCTTGGCGAGGTTTACATAATATTTCAAGGTGTACTTGTCGCGCCTGGGGTCCAGGATATTGCCGGTGTAGCAGATTGTGGCTTCCGCTATTTTATTACAGGAGGCTACTTCTTCAAGGCACAGTTCCATGCCCGGCAGCCAGTTTAAGGAGTCGAAGACCCTGAACACGTCGATGCCGCTTCTGGCCGCTTCGCGGATGAAGGACTTAACCACGTTGTCGGGGTAGTTGGTGTAGCCTACGGCGTTGGCCCCCCGCAGGAGCATCTGGAAGAGGATGTTGGGGATTTCTTTTCTTAAAACGTCAAGCCTCTCCCAAGGGTCTTCATAGAGGTAGCGGTATGCCACGTCGAAAGTGGCGCCGCCCCACATTTCCAAGGAAAAGGCGTCGGCAAGGGTTTCCGAGGTTGCCCTGGCCGCCTTCACCATATCTCGGGTGCGGACCCTTGTGGCCAGCAGGGACTGGTGCGCGTCACGCATTGTGGTGTCGCAGATAAGGAGCTTTTTCTGTTCCAGAACCCACTTTTTAACGGCCTCGGGGCCCTCTCTGTACAGAAGCTGTTTTAGGCCTTCTCTGGGGGATTCACCGCTGACTCTGGGATAGCGGGGAGGGTCGTATTGTTTTTTGCCGGCGGTGGGCTCGTTTACCACAATGTTGCCGATGTATTTCAACAGTTTTGTGGCCCTGTCCTTGGGGTCGGTTATTTGGAAAAGTTCGGGGGTATCGTCTATGAATTTGGTATGGCAGCCGCCAGCCCGGAAAGAGGGATGGTTGAGTATATTGGCCAAAAATGGCATGTTTGTCTTGACACCGCGGACCCGGGTCTCGCCCAGAGTGCGCAGGGCCTTGAGGCAGGCCCCTTCAAAGGTGGAATCGAGAGTGGTGATTTTGACAAGCAGGCTGTCGTAGTAGGGGGAAATCTCCGCTCCCGTATAGGCGGTGCCGCCGTCAAGGCGAATGCCGAAACCGCCGCCGGAGCGATAGACGGTAATTCTGCCGGTATCCGGAGCGAAGTCGTTCTGGGGGTCCTCGGTGGTAACGCGGCATTGTATGGAATAGCCCCGGGTGACGACGGCGCTCTGGTCGGGGATCCCGATTTTTGGGTCGGAGAGGGGCAGCCCGTCGGCAATCAGTATCTGAGAGCGGACAATATCAATTCCGGTGACCATTTCAGTAATGGTGTGCTCCACCTGAATCCGGGGGTTCATTTCGATGAAGTAATAGCTGCCGGACTTATCCACCAGAAACTCTACGGTCCCGGCTCCTACATAGTTCACGGCCTTGGCTATTTTTACGGCGTCTGTACAGAGATTATCCCGGACCTCCTTGGGTATGGAAAAGGCAGGGGTGAACTCCACCACCTTCTGGTAGCGTCGCTGCAGCGAGCAGTCGCGCTCGTAAAGGTGCACCACGTTGCCGTGTTTGTCGGCAAGCATTTGAACTTCAATATGCTTGGGCTCCACCAGATATTTTTCAATAAAAATATCATCGCTGCCAAAAGCCTTTTCGGCCTCGCTCTTCACCAGCGGGAAGGCGTCTCTTACGTCCTGGGCGTTGTAGCAGCTGCGCATGCCCCGCCCGCCACCGCCCGAAGCGGCCTTTAAAATGACGGGATAGCCAAAGCGTTCCGCCATTTCCAGAGCTTCTTCCACATTTTTTAGAGGGTCCCCGCAACCGGGAATGGTAGGCACGCCGCAGCGGTCGGCAATTGTCTTTGCATTGAGCTTGTCGCCCATTTGGCTCAATATTTTGGAGTCGGGACCTATGAAAATAATGCCCGCGTCCTCGCAGGCCTTGGCGAAACTGGCGTTTTCGGACAGGAAACCGTAGCCGGGGTGGATTGCGTCCACATTTTTGCGCTTGGCCAGGTCAATAATCTCGTCTATGGCCAGATAAGCTCCCAGGGGGCTGAGGTTTTCGCCTATGAGGTATGATTCGTCGGCCTTTGTACGGAATAGGGAGTATATGTCCTCCTTGGAGTATATGGCCACCGTAGACAATCCGAGGTCGCAGCAGGCCCGGAGTATGCGGACCGCTATTTCTCCGCGGTTGGCTACAAGCACTTTTTTAATTTTTCTTTCCAAATTGAAACCTCCGTGTCCTGAAATTGCAGTTTACTATATTATACGCTACTTATTTCCCTAAATCAATTATATAAAATGATAATATTTCATCCCTCATCTTTCAAAAATAAGATGTCTTGACTAAAGTCCGGATAAAAAATGGGAGCAACAAATTGACGAAGAGCGATAGCTGGTGTAATATAAAAATAACAGTTTAATTGTCGGCGGGAGAAGGAAGGTTATATGACCGGGCAGGACCGTTTATTTTTCCATAACAAGAAATGACAGGGAGATTAAGCAAATGGATATTTTTGAAAAATGTTATAGCTTTAAACAGGTAGAGGAAATCCGGCAAAAAGGTATATATCCCTATTTCCACGCCCTTGAAACCCGCCAGGACGTGGAAGTAATCATGGAAGGCAAGCGCCGCATTATGCTTGGCTCCAACAATTATCTGGGCCTGACCACTCATCCCGAGATTGTTGAGGCCGGAATCCGGGCCATTGAAAAGTTTGGAACCGGCTGCTCCGGCTCCCGGTTTTTAAACGGTACCCTGGAGCTACACCTAGAGCTGGAAGCCGAACTGGCGGACTTTCTGCGGAAAGAAGCGGTAGTTACCTTCTCCACGGGGTTTCAATCCAATCTGGGCATTATCAGCGCCATAGTGGGCCGCGGGGATTACGTTATCTGCGACCGGGAGAACCATGCCAGCATTTATGACGGCTGCAAGCTGAGCTATGGGAAAATGCTCCGTTACAGGCATAATGACATGGAGCATCTGGAGCGCCTTCTCAAGTCCGTGCCGGAAACCGCCGGTACTCTCATAGTCACTGACGGCGTATTCAGCATGGGAGGCGATATTGCGGACCTTCCAGAAATTGTGCGACTGGCAAAGAAGTACGGCGCCCGTGTCATGGTTGACGACGCCCACGCCCTTGGAGTTCTCGGTGAGGGCGGACGCGGCACCGCCAGCCATTTTGGACTTGAAGACCAGGTGGATATTTATATGGGCACCTTCAGCAAATCCCTGGCCAGTTTGGGCGGATACATGGCGGCCTCAAAGGAGGTTGCGGAATACGTCAAACACACTTCCCGTCCGTTTATCTTCTCTGCATCCATAACCCCTGCAAGCTGCGCTGTAGCCCTGACAGCTCTCAGATATTTGAGGAAACACCCCGAAATTGTGGACAGGCTGGCTGCCCTGTCTGCCTATGCCCGCAAAGGGCTTATTGAAAGGGGCCTGAAGATATGCATGTCTGAGACGCCCATAATCCCGATTTACACTTATGATTATATAAATACCCTGACAAAGGCCAAGGAACTCTTTGAGGCGGGGGTATATGTCAATCCCGTGCTGCCCCCGGCCACGCCGCCCACCGAATGCCTGCTCCGGACAAGCTATATGGCCACCCATACGGAGGACCTGCTGGACGAGGCCATGGACATCATACGGGATGTTATGGGTGCTGATAATGGCTAAGGTTGCGGTGGTTACCGGCGGCAGCAGCGGTATCGGCCTGGAGACGGCCAAATGCCTTGCCCGCCGTGGCTGCAGGGTATACGAGCTGAGCCGCCGGGACAGCGATGTTCCCGGGATAGTCCACATCTCCGCCGACGTTTCCGATGAGACCAGCGTAAATGCCGCTGTAAATGAGATTCTCAGGCGGGAGGGGCGTATAGACATACTTATCAACAATGCCGGTTTCGGAATATCCGGGGCAGTGGAGTTTACGGAAACAGCCGACGCCAGAGCCCTGATGGACGTAAACTTCTTCGGGGTGGTAAATGCCACCCGGGCGGTATTGGGGCCGATGAGGGAAAAGGGGGGAGGCCGCATACTGAATTTAAGTTCAGTTGCGGCTACCGTGCCCATACCCTTTCAAAGCTATTACTCCGTTTCCAAGGCGGCCATTAACTCCTTTACAATGGCATTGGCCAATGAGGTTGCCCCTTTCGGAATCAGCGTTTGCGCCGTGATGCCCGGGGATATCAGAACGGGTTTCACCCGGGCCAGAGTGAAGCGCCATGAAGGCGACGATATTTATGGCGGACGCATAGCCCGTTCCGTGGCCGTCATGGAAAAAGACGAAATGGAGGGGCTGCCCCCGGAAAAGGCGGCGGAATTCATATGCAGGATAGCGTTGAAGGAGAAAGTAAAACCCCTTTACGCCATCGGCCTGAAATATAAGTTTTTCGTATGGCTTTCCGGTGTTTTACCACCGGGCCTGGTAAATAAAATAGTAGGTTCTTTATACGCAAAATAAAAGTAAAAAAATCGTCCTGCTGTATTAGTCAGCAGGGCGATTTTTTGATTGGTTATCCACACTTCTTGAAAAGGATACGCCGTCCTTGTGCAGGCAAACATCCAGCTTGACCCGGTCAGCTCTGATAATGCTTTGGGTGAATTCATAAATCATGCCGGCCTCCGTCCAGGTTCGGCGCTGAACAAAAAATGCGCAGCTTCCCGGCTTGCAGCCCAGGAGTTCCGCCTCCGCGCGGCTGAGCATTACAGCCTCATAGGAGTCTACGGCGGAATGCGGAACTATGCCGACTTCATACAGGAGACTGTAAAAACTGTGGGTTTCAAGAAGTTCCTTTGTAAGCTTGGGATAGATAAACTGCGGGTAGAAGGATGTCTCCAGAATCAGGGGTACATCGTTTACATTCCTGATACGGGTAAAGCGATATACTTTAACATCCGGAGAGCTTAATTCAAGCACCTTCACAATGTCCGGAGTGGGATCCATGACTTCAAAATCTATGAGAGTTGAGGAAGGAGTCATGCCCATGGAGCTGATTTCCGATGTGAAGGAATATACATTCTCCGTTTTGCGGCGCATTTTTGGCTCGGCCACAAATGTGCCTCTGCCCTGTTTGCGGACCACAAGACCGTCGGCCTCGAGAGCTCCTATGGCCTGGCGCACTGTGGAGCGGCTGATGTCAAAGGTCTTGCAGAGCTCTGCCTCGGATGGCAGAAGGTCGCCGGGGGATAAAGTTCCGGCTGAAATATTCCGCTTAACTATGCTGACCAGCTGAGAGTAAAGGGGTATATCGCTGTCTAGCGAAAGCCTGCTCAATAAAACAGGATTTTTTTCCATAAGAATAACTTCTCCCCGAATAATATTGGCTAATATTTTTATATATCTAATTAATTATAGGCAAACATTTTAGATTTTACAAGCAAAAATTCTCTATTTCCTGAAAACTGAACAGATATGTCGGTTATCACGAAAAAGCGACAAAAGAATCTGAAATTTATTTACATTTTCACCATGTTGGTATATACTGCGTACATAAATGTACGCCAAAGGAGGAAAGAAAATGCCACTTACGGATGTAGAAAGACAGGAACTGAAAAATATAGCCAAAAAACTCAGGCTGACAATGATTGACGTAATGGCCTGGTCTGGCGGCGCCCACATTGGAGGATCTTTGAGTATAGCGGAAATCCTCACAATACTTTATTTCAAGTATTTGAATGTGAGACCGGAGGAACCTTGTTGGGAGGACAGGGACCGCTTTGTGCTCTCAAAGGGTCACGCTGCAGCCGGGTTCATACCCGTGTTGGCCATGAAGGGGTTTTTCCCCGAAGAAGAGCTGAAAACTTTCAACCATTTTGGTTCACCCTTTGCCATGCATCCCGACAGCAACAAGGTAGTAGGCTGTGATGTATCCGCCGGTTCTCTGGGACACGGCCTTTCCATGGCGGTGGGGCTGGGCCTTGGGGCCCGTTACCTGAAAAAGGACTACAAGGTAGTTTGCCTCCTTGGAGACGGTGAATGCTGCGAGGGCAGCGTCTGGGAAGCGGCCATGGCTTTGAACCACTTTAAGCTGGGTAATGTTATTACAATTGTTGACCGAAATCGGCTGATGATAGACGGCTTTACCGAGGACGTCATGGCTCTGGAGCCCTTTGCCGACAAGTGGAGGGCCTTCGGATTCGAGGTAATAGAAGTAGACGGACACGATTTTGACCAGCTTTCAATAGCTCTGGACAGGGCATGGGGGGTAAAGGATAGGCCTGTATTGATTCTTGCCAACACCGTCAAGGGCAAGGGTGTTGACTTTATGGAGAACAACGTGGTATGGCACTATGCCTCCGCAGACTCTGCTCTGTGCGAAAAGGCTAAGGCCAGCATTATGAATTCATAGGGGAGGGAAGTTAAATGTCTATCGTAACGGGAACCACATGGAATGCATATGACGCCGCCACCATGAGCGCCCGGGAGATTTACGGGCTAACTCTGGCGGAGATGGGCAAGCACAATGATAAAATCGTTGGGCTGTCTGCGGATTTGGCTAAGTCTACCGCTATAGTTCGCTTTGCGGATGCCTTCCCCGACAGGTTTTTCAACGTTGGAATAGCGGAGCAGAACATGTTCGGCATTGCCGCAGGCCTTGCCAAGGCGGGGCTTATACCCTTCGCCTCTACCATGGCCGTTTTCGCCTGTCTCCGGGCAGGGGAGCAGATACGCACGGATATTGCGTACCAGAACCTGCCGGTGAAAATTATAGCCACCCATGCCGGCATTTCCTTCGGGCACGCCGGCACCACCCACCACTGCACCGAGGATTTTGCCATTATGCGCTCCATAGCCAACATGACGGTCATTTGCCCTGCCGACGGCATAGAGACCAGCATGGCCGTAAAAGCCTGCGTGGACATACCCGGCCCTGTGTACATACGCATAGGCCGGGGCTTTGAGCCTCCCTGCTATGAGGACGAGAACCACGAATTTCAAATCGGCAAGGCTATACAGATGGGAGACGGTACCGACCTGACCATAATCTGCTGTGGAATTGCCGTGCTCCAATCCATTGAGGCGGCCAGAACTCTCCAGGAACAGGACGGCATCTCGGTGCGGGTCATCAATATGCACACCATCAAGCCCATAGACCGGGAGGCGATTCTGAAGGCAGTCCGGGAGACCCGCCGTATACTCACTATTGAGGAGCACAACGTGGAAGGCGGCCTGGGAGACGCGGTAGGCTCCGTAATCGCCGAGAGTGGCATGGGCTGTGTCTTCAAAAAGCACGGAATTTATGACGAGTTTGCCACCATAGGCTACGCCGAAGACCTCTATGCCCATTACGGCCTTGACGCCAACGGAATTATAGACCGGGTCAGGGAGATGCTGGGCCGGGAATATGAGGCCGACGAAGATTGGGAAGACGAATAGAGCGGGGCAGGCCCCCTTTAAGGGGGAAATCAGAGTGCCTCGCGAGGCCCGAAAACGGCTGTATAATAAAACCCGAAAGGAGTGCTAACTTTGTCTGCTTCGCCCCGAGAGATTATGGCCGCTAAGTTGTTTTTTAACGCGGTTTTTCCGATCATGCAGGTGCTTATGAACGACGACCCCAAGTTAAATAAACAGTTTAAAGACTTTGCCGGCGTGGTGCAGTTCGGCGCAAAAAATGACGGGGAACTGCTGGCGGTAACGCTGAATTTCGACAAGGGAAAGCTGAACGTCGTTCAGGGCCCCGCCGAAAGTTATGACTTGGCCCTCACTTTTTCCTCCGTGGAGAAGATGAACGCCCTGCTGAGGGGCGGCCTGGCCCTACCCGCCATCAAGGGGAAGGTTTCCATGCTGCCCAGGATACTCTCGCTGCTTATGGGACTTATGATAATGTCCCCGAAGAAAAAGCCCAGGGAGCCTGAAAAGCAGGCCCTGAAGGTAAAGTGCAGCCTTTATATGATTGTCAGGGCCCTGTCAGTTTATAACAAGCTGGGTGATTCCGACATGCATGCCTGGTGCCTGCGCCAACCGGACAGGATTTACCAGTTCTCCGTGGAGCCCTACCCGGAAACCGGCATTGCCTGTTACCTGCGGGTCAAGGCCGGCAACTCCAAATCAGGCCGCGGCATCTACGAACGCCGCAGGCCCTTTGTGCATTTCCACTTCCTCAGCGTGGAGGGGGCCATGAAGGTGCTGCTGAAGGAGGTAGAGTTCGTAGCCGCGGTGGAAAAGGGATACGTGGAGACCATAGGTGCCCCGGAATACGCCGTCCAGCTTAACGACTTTATGTCCATCCTTCAAAGTATGCTGACCTGACAGGAGGGAGCGGGATAAATGAAAACCATTTATTTTGAGAAAGACATACCCAGAATTCTGGTGACAAAGTTTGCCACCAAATGCTGCAATCCCTTGCTGTTTACCGGCCTTAATGCCGTAAAGTATAATAAAAATATTCCCGATCCGCCCCTGCCCGCCCCAAACTGGGTAAGGGTAAAGAACATTTGCGCCGGCGTTTGCGGCACGGACCTGAGCTTTTTCAAGGCTACTACCAGCACCGACTCGGCGCTGGAGCCCATTCCCACATCCAAACGTACATATCTGGGCCATGAGACCGTCGGCGTTGTTGTGGAAGTTGGGCCCGAGGTCACGGGGTTTAAGGTGGGCGACAGGGTAACCCTTAGGGAGTATATGTCAAGCTGCGGAAACAAGGACATCAAGGAGCCCTGCCGCTTCTGCAGGAAAGGTAATTACTGCCTGTGCGAAAACTACGGCGAGCCAAGCCCCCTGAACTTGCCTGACGTGGGGGCGGGTTTCGGGGATTCCTTCATTGCCCCGGAGCAGCAGCTCACGAGGATTTTTGACGAGCTTACCGACGACCAGGCGGTGATGATAGAGCCAGCCGCCGTTTCCATCCACGCCGTTTTGATGTCTCCTCCAAAGAAGGGGGACAAGGTGATGGTGCTGGGCTGCGGCACCATCGGGCTTGGAGTGGTGCAGGCCATCAAGATTATCCAGCCAGAGTGCGAGGTTTGGGTTATGGAGCGGATTAAGCCCAAGCAGGAGTTTGCCCTGAAACTGGGCGCCGACCACATCCTTAAGGGAGAGCCCTACGAGGCCGTTTCCAAGGCCACGGGAGGCAGCCGGGTCTTTACCGGCATGAACAACAACAAGATGATGTTCGGCGGTTTCGACATGGTCTTTGACTGCGTCGGCGGTGCATGGAGCAACACCAACTGCCTGCGCTTCCTGCGGGCCAGGGGCACCTTCGTCAAGGTGGGCCACCACATGAACAGCGTCAGGTTCGACGAGACGCCCATCTGGTGGCAGGAGCTGAAAATCATAGGCATAGACGCCCACGGCATGGAAGAATGGAACGGCCGCAGGCTCTACACCTTCGATCTGGCTCAGGAGTGGATCCGCGACGGGATTTATAAAACGGAAGGCTTCATAACCCATCGCTTCCCCCTGGACAGGTATAAGGATGCCTTCAGACTAATGCTGAAAAATCCGCCGGAACTTATAAAAATCGTACTGGACTGCGAGTGATTTTCGTGGCGGGGAAGCCCCGCGTTTCCCCGCCATCAATTATTAATAAGGAGGCTGTCTATATGGATATTCCCCGAATCGTAGCCGAACAGCGGGAATTTTTCATGTCGGGCAGGACCCGGCCAGTGGAATTCCGCCTGAACGCCCTGAGGAAACTGCAGGAGGCTTTACAGCAAAACGAGAATAGGATTTATGAAGCCTTGAGGGCCGACCTGAACAAGACGGTCTTTGAAACCTACATGACCGAAATCGGCATAGTTCTGGACGAAATCGGATACCACATAAAGCATTTGCCCCGGTGGGCAAAAAACAGGCGGGTGAAAACGCCCCTGTCACAGTTTCACGCCAAAAGCTTCGTATCCCCCGAGCCTTACGGCGTGGCCCTGATAATATCCCCCTGGAACTACCCCCTGCAGCTTTGCCTGACGCCCCTGGTGGGGGCCATCTCCGCAGGAAACTGTGCGGTGATAAAGCCCTCGGCCTATGCTCCCGCCACCAGCCGGGCAGTGCGGGAGCTCATTGAGGGGATCTTCCCTCCGGAATACGTTACCGTAGTGGAAGGCGGCAGGGAGGAGAACAGCGCCCTGCTGGAACAGCGCTTCGATTACATCTTCTTCACCGGCAGCGTAGCCGTGGGCAAGGTGGTAATGGCCGCGGCGGCAAAGAACCTGACGCCCGTCACTCTGGAGCTGGGTGGGAAAAGCCCCGTGATAATAGACGAAAGTGCCAATTTGAAGCTGGCTGCCCGGAGGGTAGCCTTCGGCAAGGTTCTCAATGCGGGGCAGACCTGCGTCGCGCCGGACTATCTCCTGATACATGAAAGCCTCCGGGAGGGCTTTATATCAGAATACCGTAGCGCCTTGGAGGATTTCTTCCCCGGCGGCGACATGGGCGATATGCCCGTTATAGTGAATGAAAAGCACTTCAGGCGCCTGCTGAAGCTTATGGAGGGAGAGAAGGCGGCCATAGGCGGAACCTTCGACGAGAGCAGGCGTTTTATAGAGCCCGCTGTATTGGTTGACATAACACCAGATTCCCCGATAATGCAGGAGGAGATATTTGGCCCCATACTGCCGGTTATTACCTTTAAGGATATGGATGAGGCCATATCTTTTGTCCGTTCCAGGGAAAAACCTTTGGCTTTTTACCTGTTTACCCGGAACAGGGAGACGGAAAGAAGGGTGCTCGGGGAGTGTTCCTTCGGGGGCGGCTGCATCAACGATACCATAATCCATTTGGCTACCCCGCATATGGGCTTTGGCGGTGTGGGTCACAGCGGTATGGGCTCCTATCACGGAAAGAAGAGTTTTGATACTTTTACCCACTACCGCAGCATGGTCAAGAAATACAACTGGATAGACATGAAAATGCGGTATCATCCCTATACCGATAAGAATTTCAAGCTGGTGCGCATGTTTTTGAAATAGACTTGGGAAAGTTATCTCTTTCAATAAAAAACGAGTGCGGCAGGTTGCTTTTTTCAGTATATACGTCCGTTGTATATGGGGAAAATGTATTATATAATTTTATTTGGCAAATACAGAAGAAACTTTGACCTGTTAGCAGTTTTGGCAGGCCGTTAGGGAATGTTTGGATGAAAAATATTTGGCACGATATAAATCCTGCTAGAATCAAGGCAGGGGACTTTCTTGCGGTGATTGAAATTCCCCAGGGGAGCAACAAGAAGTATGAGCTGGATAAGGAAACCGGGATGATTATTCTGGACAGGATACTTCACACCTCCACCCAATACCCCGCAAACTACGGCTTCATACCCCGCACCCTGGGAGATGACGATGACCCTCTGGATGTTCTTGTCCTGTGCCGTGAACGGTTGGACGTACTTACCATGGTGCGCTGCTATCCCATAGGGGTAATTTCCATGCTGGACGGCGGAAAGCTGGATGATAAGATAATCGCCGTACCCTTTGAAGACCCGGTTTTCAGCACGTATAAGAACATTGACCAGCTTCCCCCGCATGTATTTGATGAGATGAAACATTTTTTCTCCGTCTACAAAGCTCTGGAGAATAAGGAAACTGCCGTTAAGGAAGTCAGCTATGCAGAGGATGCCCTGCGCATTATAGAGGAGGCCATAGCCAACTACAACAGGGTGTTTGGTTCCGGTTGCGGTTGCTGATGAATATTCGACAATGAAAACGGGGCCCCCCACAGTGGAAGGCCCCGTTTTCATTATCATTAATAAGGCATTGGCAGCAAACTAATTCTTAAGCCTTTTGCTGTTGAAATGTTCCTTGGTCAGCTTAACCACTATACCGGAGAGTAACAGCAGGCCGATAAGGTTGGGTATTGCCATAAGTCCGTTAAGGGTGTCAGCCAGGTTCCACATCAGGTTAAGGGTGGAGGTATCGCTTATGACGCTGGAAGAAGATGTCCAGGCACCGATGAAGCATACAAGAGTGAAGATTATGCGATAGATCATTGTGACGGTCTTGTTGTTATTTGTAAGGTAGCCCCAGCAGGTTTCCCCATAGTAGCACCAGCCCAGGATGGTGGACAGGGCAAAGAGCAGAAGGCCAAAGCGGACGAAGTTGCCGCCCCAGACACTACCGAGCAGTGTTTCAACGGCATGGGCCGTCAGGGCGCCGCCTGTGAGGCCGGAAGTTTCATATGTGCCGGAGAGAACTACCAGAAGTCCGGTGATGGTGCAGATAACTATGGTGTCGATGAACACTTCAAAGATGCCCCAAAGGCCCTGTTTAACGGGGGCCTTTGTGGAGGAGGCAGCATGGGCAATGGGGGCGGAGCCGAGACCTGCCTCGTTTGAGAAGACGCCGCGGGCTATGCCCTTTTGCATGGCGAGGAAAATTGCGTAGCCGAAGACGCCGCCGCCGACTGCCTTAAGGCTGAAAGCGCTCTTGAAGATTATTGCAAAGCATTGGGGCAGAACAGAGGCATTGGCAATGATAATGCCTACGCCGATGATTATGTAGAACAGAGCCATAAATGGAACAAGATATGTTGTAACCGTGCTTATTCTCTTTATGCCGCCGATGACAACAATCCCGACTATGGCAGCCAGGATAATAGCGGTGATAAAAGAGGAGTCAAAGCCGGCTCCGGTAAGGTTGTTTACGGCTACTGAGATTTCTGCGGCCTGGGTCGCGTTGCCGATGCCGAAGCAGGCAAGGCCTCCCAGAAGCGCAAAGATACAGGCCAGCCATTTGCACTTTAGGCCCTTTTCGATGTAGTACATGGGACCGCCGTAGTGTGTGCCATCTTCAGCTACCTGGCGGAAATGGACAGCAAGGACTATTTCAGCGTATTTGGTGCACATTCCGAAGAAGGCTGATACCCACATCCAAAAAACCGCGCCGGGACCGCCGGCGGCAATGGCACCTGCAACGCCGGCCACGTTGCCCACGCCCACCGTAGAGGCCAGAGCCGTTGAAACGGCGGCAAAAGGCGAAACATTGGTGCCGTCGGACGCAAGGGCTGCCTTGTCACCTTTTTTGAAAAGTGTGGAAACCGTGTTTTGCCACATGTAACCGAACTTGGAGGCTTGCGGGAATCTGCAGCGGATGGTAAGGAAAATACCTGTGCCCACGATTAGGGCGAGCATAATGGGTCCCCATACGAAACTGTTTACGGAATTGTTGATTCTGCTGATTAGTTCCATTATAACACTCCTCTTTATATTCTGGCGTAAAAAGCCTACAAAAAGTCCAGTAACATGGATTATAACTTAAAAAAACCTAGCTGCCAAGTGTTTTTTTGTATATTTTATATGTTATAATTATAACAAGGAAACGTTGAAAAATGGGGCTTTTTTTGAAAAGAAATTGCCAAATATTTTGGGAACTTTTATAAAACCTTATCGTCTGAAAAATATGGTATACTTTTTAACGTATGCGTAGTAAAATATGCCTGATTAGATATTTATTCTTTGGACAATACTCCTTACAATGCTGAAAGGATGATACTATGAAAAAGTTTATTGCATTTTTGCTGTCAATTTTTATACTGGCAGGCATGTGCTCGGCAATGGCCCTCAACGAGGGCGACGCCCGGGCTGTCATTGGCGCCAACCTTACGGAGGAACAGATCCGGCAGGTATATGAGACCTTCAATATTGAGCGGGACAGCGTCAAAGAGCTGCGGGTGACAAACGACGAGGAGCGCCAGTATTTGGACGGCCTTGTGGACAGTTCCCTTATCGGGACCAGGGCCATTTCCTGTGTCTACATCGAGATTTTGGCTGAAGGCGAGGGCCTGAATGTCAGCACCTCAAATATTAGCTGGTGCACTAAGGAGATGTATGTTAACGCCCTTGTGACTGCCGGCATTGACGATGCCAGGGTTATAGTGACTGCGCCCTTCGCCGTATCCGGAACTGCGGCCCTTACCGGGATTTATAAGGCTTATGAAGACATAACAGGGGAGACCCTGGATGAGCTGGCGAAGATTGTCGGCACCCAGGAGCTGGTAATAACGGCTGAATTGGCCGACGAGATTGGCAGCTATGATGCTGTAACCATTGTCAATGAGTTAAAGCTGATTCTGGACGAAACCAAGAATATGACGGATGACGAACTCAGGGACACAATCCGGGAGCTTGCCGATGAATACAATGTCTCCATTACCGATGGTCAGGTGGACCAGCTTATTAAACTGTGCCGTTCTCTGGAAAAACTTAGCACCGACGAGCTTAAGTCGAAGGTGGAGTCCGTCCAGGAGGCTATCAAAAAAATGGCGGGGGCCAAGGAAACCGTTAATAAATTCGTGGATTCTGCCAAGAAAATAATTAAAGCCATTGGCAACTTTTTCAACAAGCTGTTAAGCAAGCTAAGGTAGCCTACAGAAGTTTTTGCAAAAAATACTGGCACTTGAAATAACTCCAAGTGCCAGTATTTTTATGTGCTTATTATGTTCTCAATGTGTGTCGCCCACCGTGACAACGGCCGCGCCACCCCGGGCTTTTTCTGCGTAATATGCTATAGATGCGGATAAAACGAATTCATTACAGGGTCCCCTTTGTGTTTATTTTAAGTGAAAAATATAATTATATGAAAAACAAAACTATTATAGAACATAGACAGTGAAAATAAAGAAAAATAGCACACAAAATTTTTTTATATGACCATAAAAAATTTTACAAAACATTAATGGGGCATAATTACCTCGAATTTAAGAGGGTCAAATACAAATTATAATTAATGAAAGGCGTTTCTGATTAGAAAAATTTGTTTTTTTCTATATGTATTTTCTCTTTACAAATTACCAATAATAGCGTATAATGGTAATATCTCAAATGTATCATACATTTGAGATATTATGCAAGCTTGAAAGGGCGGATTGTCATGAAGATTAAAGTGGGCATTAATGGTTTTGGGCGCATAGGGAGATTGGTGTTCAGAGCCGGATTGCCAAGAGACGATATTGAATTTGTTGGTATTAATGATCTGCTCTCCCCGGATTATATGGCGTACCTACTTAAGTATGACTCAGTTCACGGCAGATTCCAGGGCGAGGTGGAGAGCACTGAAAACAGTATAATAGTCAACGGCAAGGAAATCCGCGTGTTTTCTTCCAAGGACCCGGCGGAGATTCCCTGGAATGAGGTGGGAGCGGAGTATATCGTGGAATCCACCGGCCGATTCACCACCACGGAATTTGCGAAAGCGCACCTTAAGGCAGGAGCAAAAAAGGTGGTAGTTTCCGCGCCTTCCAAAGACGCGCCCATGTTTGTAATGGGTGTAAATAACAACAGCTATGAGTCCTCAATGGATATAGTATCCAATGCCTCCTGCACGACAAACTGTCTTGCGCCCCTGGCCAAGGTAATTAACGATAATTTCGGCATTGTTTACGGCCTTATGACCACGGTACACTCCACCACCGCCACTCAGAAGACGGTGGATGGCGCCACAGTCAAGGACTGGCGGGGAGGCAGAGCGGCCGCGGGGAACATTATTCCCTCCTCGACAGGCGCCGCCATAGCAGTGGGCAAGGTTATCCCCGAGCTTAACGGCAAACTGACGGGTATGGCTTTCCGGGTTCCCACCCTGGACGTTTCGGTTGTCGATTTGACCGTTAATCTGGCGAAACCGGCAAGCTATGAGGAAATCTGCCAGGCCATCAAGAAGGCCTCGGAAAATGAGATGAAAGGCATTATTGGCTACACAGAGGATGCCGTGGTTTCCTCCGACTTCATCACCGATCCCAGAACCTGCATATTTGACGCCCAGGCCGGCATAGCCCTTAACGACAAATTTGTTAAGCTTATTGCCTGGTACGACAACGAGTGGGGTTATTCCAACAAGATTCTCGACCTGATTGCTCATATGTATTCTGTGGATTCCCAAAATGCCGGATCAGTAGTGGAATATCCCGAAGAAAAAAGTCAAAAAACCGCTTGACTGACCATACAAACACAGGGCACGTGGCCGCTTTTGATAAAGGCTGCCTGAGCCCTGTTTTTATTTGCAAAATTTCCGTTAAATGGTATAATGTCCACAAGGGCTATTAATTATTATAATAACGCTGAAAAACTTGTATGAAAGGAGTCTGAAGCCATGATTCACAATGAGACCATGAAAAGCATTCTTTCACGCAGAAGCTATAAGATATTTGACGGGCTGCCCATTGGAGACGAGGAACTGGAAACAATACTGACGGCCGGTCTTTATGCTCCAACGGGCATGAACGGTCAGCCATGGCATTTTACTGTGGTTAGGAGCAGGGAAATGCTGAACAGAATTGGAGAGGTGTTTAAGGTTATGCCAAAGCCTACACCTCCGCCCGGCATTAATCTTCCTCCCGGACCAATAGAAACCATGAGGAACGCCCCCGTTATGATAATCGTCTCGGGTAGGGAAAGCCATCCAACCAATTTCCAGGATTGCTGCCTTGCAATGGAGAATATGTTCATTGCGGCCGCTTCTCTTGGCATAGCCTCCGGATGGTCCCATGCAATGGTCAAGGACTTCTTTAATTGCCCCGAAGGACTGGCCTTAAAGCCCAAGCTGGTTCCGGAGGGATACGTTGTTCGTGCCGCCGCGTTCTTCGGTTACCCCGGACCTGAAGTAAAGGACAGGGGCCCCAGGAAGGGTACCATATCCTACGTATAAGTTAGTAGCGAAGGGTTTTAAATATTAATGGCCGGACAGGAATTAGGCATCAAAAACAACAAAGCAAAAGGACCCGGCCCGGCCTCTCCGGAGGACGGGCCCAGGTCCTTTGAAATTTGCATACGGCAACAGCTTGACGGCGGGCGGCGGGCTGCAGCAGCCTGTCCGACTTGTACCGGGCTTATAAACGTGCGAGGGTTTCCCGGGCAGAGGCCATAGTTCAAATTTATGTTGACATTTTAATATGAAAATGCTATTATGTTTAAGCGCCTCAATAGGGGCAGCATATGCGCGAGTGGTGGAATTGGCAGACTCGCTAGATTCAGGTTCTAGTGTGCAATACGCACGTGCGGGTTCAAGTCCCGCCTCGCGCACCAGAAAAAGCAAAATCCTGTAGTCATTGAGATTACGGGATTTTTATTTTATTCCAAATGGAATTTGCGTTTAAAGAGGATTTAGAAGATACAGCCCTTATCTTGTAATAATTTCCAATATTTTGTATAATAAAGTATAAAACACAAAGGGGGAATAAGGACTACATGTTTAAAGGGGGAATAAGGACTACATGTTTAGTTTAGAAAAACATCTCGAAGAACATAAAGATTTGATACAAAGGAGTAAAATGAGCGATAAAGAAAAAAGATATCGTATAGGTGAATTAGAAAAAGCCGTTGAAAAATCATCAACAAAATCTCGAATGATTATTACCAAAAAGCTCACGAAATTAAAGCCATGGATTTTCTAAGTCGATTTGGTGATTTATATGTATCTTCAGATAGTAAGCATGAAGCAGGCCCGGATTTTTGTTTGAATAATCATTATTACATAGAATGTGTATGCAGTACTTTTGGAAATGATAGCAGTCTATCAGAATACACAATAGAGAATTCGGTAGGTTGTTTAAATGACTATAATGAACGGGAACCAAAAATTTATTTACGATTACTTGCATCAATTAAAGAAAAACGAGAGAAATATGCGAAATATGTTGAAAATAATCAAATTGATAAGGATAAGCCTTATATAATTTTTCTTTCTCCAGGGCGCTTGGCAGAAATGCTAATGATGGGTGTTTTCGCATTTGATTTATTGTCTATTCTATATGCCGTTGGAAAACCCTATATAACTATTGATTTGAGAACTGGAAAACAAATCGGCTCAGGGTATACCCGTAGAACATTAAAAAATTATAACGATGCAGATGTTTGCTGTAATATTTTTGCAGATGATTATTATAAAACTATATCTGCAATTTTGTTTACCGAAGCATATATTAATGAACAGTACGATCATACGAATACATACTTATTCATTAATCCCTTTGCAAACATAAAAGTTAAGAAAAAGGACTTTAAAAACCTTATATATTGGTCAGCTGATAAAAATGGTATATATATGCCGCGAAAAAATGGTAGAAAACTAAAGTATTAGAGAAGGTGATTTGATATTCTAATTTGGATAAAAAAAGCGCTGAAACTTGAGCTTCAGCGCTTTATTATTATCTACCAATAGTGAAATGGGGCGGCATAGGGCGGATGTTTTAATCAAACCTCCGGCAGCTGACTGATAAACCGGTTTGCAAGACTGCGGCTTTTCCTCTGGTGCCAAAAGGCAATGCACAAAAGCGCGCCGGTCAAAAGCACCACAGGCGCAATAAAGAGAAGGCTTTTTTTGGCATGCCTGCAAAAGCATCTTTTTATGGCGCTCAACCATAAGCCAGCTGACAAAAAGGTTTATTACAACCAAAAGGAGCATATAGAACTCCGCGTAGGGCCGCATTATGGGTGTAAGCGACAAAAGGCTGAGGGGCATGGAAACAATCAAAACCACATAACAGGCCCTGGCAAAAGAGCCGAGCACTTTTTTTACTTCAGGATGCCGGGCATGTGTTTTCGACAGAGTGGTCTCCAGCACCTGATTGTTGCGGTATCGCCTAAAAAGCAGGACGGATGCAGCCATGCTTACAAAAACTACCCACATTATAACAATCAAAAATAAAATCAAGGTTGCTCCCCCTCCCGTTTATTAACGCTGTCAATAAGGTTAAGTATGCGGTCTTTAAGCTCATTTTCGGAGATTCCCTTTATATCAATGATGTCATTATTATACGTATTAAGCCTTTTCCCATTTCGGGGTAAAAAAGCGAAGGCGCAGGGCGTTTGTGACCACGGACACAGAGCTGAAACTCATGGCGGCGGCGGCTATCATGGGGTTGAGAAGCAGGCCGCCTGCGAAGTAGAAAAGGCCAGCCGCAATGGGGATTCCGATGGTGTTGTAGATAAAAGCCCAGAAAAGATTTTGCCTGATATTGCGCATTACGGCGCGGCTGAGCTGTATGGCAGCGGCCACATCCAGCAGGTCGCTTTTCATCAAAACTATATCGGCGGATTCGATGGCGATGTCGGTGCCGGCGCCGATGGCGATGCCCACGTCCGCTCGGGCAAGGGCAGGGGCGTCGTTTATGCCGTCTCCCACCATGGCCACTTTCTCTCCCTGCTCCTGGAGAGCGCGAACCTCCTGCTCCTTGTCCCCCGGCAGCACCTCGGCTATAACCTTTTCCAGGCCAACCTGCCTGCCTATGGCTTCGGCGGTGCGGCTGTTGTCTCCGGTGAGCATTATGACCTCTATGCCCATTCCCTGCAGATGGGAAATGGCCTGCCCGCTGGTGGGCTTTATGGTGTCAGCCACGGCGATTATGCCGATAAGTTCCTTGTCACGGGCAAAGAACAGGGGGGTTTTGCCCTCGTTGGCCAACTTCTCCTCAAGCCCGGTGAATTGTTCAATATCTATACCGGAGGAAGCCATAAGCTTACGGTTTCCCGCGAAGATTTTCTTTCCCTCTATTACGCCCGTAATTCCCTGTCCGGGAATGAGACTGTAATCCTCAACCGGTTTCATTTCCAGCTTATGGGCTTCGGCCTCGGAGATAATGGGCTCGGCCAGGGGATGGCCGGACATTTTTTCCAACGAGGCGGCCAGAGTTAAAAGCTCTGCCTTGTCAATGCCGTTTAGTTCAATATCGGTAACGCGGGGCCTGCCTTCGGTGAACGTGCCGGTTTTGTCCAGGACAACCACGTCTATACTGTGGGCAACCTCCAGGGCTTCGGCGGATTTTATGAGGATGCCCTTTGCGGCCCCCTTGCCTGTGCCCACCATGATGGCCGTAGGCGTGGCAAGTCCCAGAGCGCAGGGGCAGGAGATTACCAGTACGGAAATGCCTATCGACAGGGCAAATTCAAGGCCGCGCCCCAAAAGCAGCCACACCACCACGGCGATAAGGGCAATTGCAATAACCACAGGGACGAAGACGTCGCTGACCTTGTCTGCCAGCTTGGCTATGGGGGCCTTGGAAGAAGTGGCCTCGTCCACAAGCTGTATAATCTTCGCCAGGGTGGTTTCGTCCCCCACGGCGGTGGCCTCCATCTTGAAATAGCCGGTTTTGTTGATGGTGCCGCCCGTGACCCTGTCCCCCGCATGTTTTTCCACAGGCAGGCTTTCGCCCGTTATGGCGGATTCGTCAACGGAGGAATAGCCTTCGATTATCATGCCGTCCACCGGAACAGTATCCCCGGCCTTAACGATAAGAACGTCACCTTTTACTACCCCTTCCAGGGGGATAACCTCCTCTGCGCCGTCCCTCAGCACCGTTGCGGTTTTCGGGGTCAGGTTCATGAGCTTTACGATGGCCTCGGAGGTGCGGCCCTTGGCTCGGGCTTCAAAAAACTTTCCCAGGGTTATGAGGGTTAGAATCATGCCGGCGGATTCAAAGTACAAATTCATGGAGAAACTGCGCACCGTATCCCAATCCCCAGAGCCCATTCCCCAGGCTATCTTGTATATGGCATATATGCCGTAGACAACGGCCGCCCCGGAACCCAGGGCAATGAGGGAGTCCATATTAGGGGAGAGGCGAAAAAGATTTTTAAACCCGATTTGAAAGTACTTGCCGTTTGCAATAATGACGGGCAGCACCAGGAGAAACTGGGTGAAGGCAAACACCATGGCATTATGGAAAAAGGCGGGCATTGGCCAGCCGGCCATATGGCCCATGGAGATGTAAAACAGGGGAGCGGCAAATATAATGGAGACAATCAGGCGTCTTTTTACGGCATCTGTTTCCAGTTTGGCGGTGTCCAGGGGCTTTAGCTCCTGCTTTTTTTCCACGGGTTTCTGCACCTCGGCGCCGTAGCCCAGGTCCACGACTTTGTCTATTATCCTGCCGGTATCGATTACATTTTCATCAAGTCTGACCGCCATGCTGCCTTTTAGAAGATTTACGCTGACCTCCTGGACGCCTTCCAGTTTGGCAACGCCCTTTTCGACCCGTGCCGAGCAGGCGGAACAGGTCATGCCCGTTACGTCAAATTGGACTTTTTTCATTGACTCGACTCCCTTTCAAAACCGGGTTTGACAATTTTATATGTTGTTGGTATTATTATTACAGTAATTGACTTTTTTACAAGAATACACTAATTGGTAACATAGTACCTAAAAAGATACTATTAGAAAGGAGCAGGCTTGGAAAAGGAAAAAACGGGCGTAATATGCCCAGTTTCTGCAACCCTCCGGCTTATTGGCGGCAAGTATAAGACCCTCATCCTGTGGCATTTGATGGACAGGGTGCTTCGTTTCTCAGAACTGCGGGCCCTGGTGCCGGAAGCCACACCGAAAATGCTCACCCAGCAGCTCAGGGAATTGGAGGCGGATAAACTGGTTAATCGGAAGGTTTATCCCGTTGTGCCCCCGAAGGTGGAGTATTCCCTTACGGAAAAAGGAAAGAGCCTCCGACACATCCTGGAGAGCATGTACGTATGGGGTACGGAGCGGTTGAAGGAGGAGGGCCTGGAGCCTAATTGTACCATGACAAAAAGCCGGGACGAGGACACTTGCGGCGATAGCTGCTGCGCTGTTACGGCGTCTACATAGTTTGTGATTATACATAAATGCCCCTGAATCAGGGGCATTTGGACCAGTCTATTTGTTCAAGCCGGATTAAGGGCATTGATTAATAAGAATTATTTATTAATAAATATTAAATTTTTTCAAAGATAGTAGACTATTCAAAAAAACCTGTGGTAAAATTATGGCATTGGATAAATAATTAATAAGACGGCTAGAAACGAAGGCGATAGAAGGGCTTTTTTATATTTGACTGATATTTTTCAAAATTTAATAGGGTGATATGATAAAAAACATTCACTCTGTTTTCATACATAAGGATACGTCTTCTGTTAAATTGAAAGGGGCTAATGGTCTGAAAAAGCCGCGGGAAGATGATAAAAAACAAAGCAAAGAATTTTTGCGTGCGTTATCCTTCTTTTCACAAATAGGAATAACGATGGCGGCATGCGTACTCATTGGCGTATTTCTGGGGAGATTTCTGGACAATCTTCTTAGTACTTCGCCATGGCTGCTGCTGTTTTTTTCTCTATTGGGGGCGGGAGCCGCCATAAAGGCCATGTTTGATTTGGGGCAAAAGAAGAAATGACAATCAATTTGAAAGGTGATTATGAAGCTGTCTGATATTGCAAAAAAAATGATTTTTACAATTGGAATTTTGACGCTGGTTTTTATTGCCGCTTCCGTCATTTATTACCGGTCCCCGGACTGTCTGCCCTTTGTCTTTGGGGTACTGCTGGGCTCGGCGGCCAGCATTGTCAAGGTTATGCTCCTTGAACGGGCTGTGGACAAGGCTCTGGGAATGGAAAAAACCAGTGCCGGAAACTATGTTCGCCTTCAACACATATTGAGACTTGCGTTTACCGGGGCAGTGTTGGTTCTGGCCGCTCTTGTTCCGGCCATAAGCCTGTGGGGCGCAGTCGCCGGCGTTTTTTCCTTTCAAATAGCCCTGTACTGTTTAAAGGTTTTTAAGAAAATATGATGCGCCATGAGTGTGCTGCCGGGTGGTGATATTTTGCTGGATTTTAGAGTTGACAACCTTTGGGTTCTTCAAATTGGCGGCGTGGAGATATGGATTACGCGGACGATATTCAACACCTGGATTATCATGCTGGTGCTTATTGTCCTTGCGCTCTTTTTGCGTTTCAAACTTCGCCGCTTTGAAGAAATCCCCAGAGGCCTCCAAAATGCCATGGAGGCGGTTGTTGAGATATTTGACGGCTTTTTGAGAAACTCCGGTGGGGAAAAACTGATGCCCCTTGGAAAGTGGTTTTTTGCCGTTTTCGCCTTTATTTTTGTGTCCAACATCAGCGGGGTTGTGGGGCTTCGCCCCCCCACCGCAGACTGGGCCACCACCTTTGCCCTTGCCCTTGCAACCTTTATACTGATACAAGTCATGGGCATTAAATACCGTAAAACAGGGTATGTTAAATCCTTTTTTGAACCCCTGTTCATATTTTTCCCCTTGAATCTGATTGGAGAACTGGCCCGCCCTGTCTCCCTGAGTTTCCGGCTTTTCGGGAACATATTGGCGGGAACGATTCTGATGGCCCTGGTTTATCAATTGGCTCCCATTATCTTTCAATTTGGCATACCCGCTGTGCTGCATGCCTATTTTGACCTGTTTATGGGGGCTCTGCAGACATACATTTTCTGCGTACTGAGCATTATGTTTATAAAGGGAGCCACCGAATAGCCTCTTTGAGGTAACCTGACAACGGATACATAAACTATGAAAATCACGAATTGGAGGAATCATTTATGCACGATCCTTTAGCTTTTGTTATCGCTGTAGCTCACATCTCTGCTGCCATTGCACTTTTAAACGGTATACTGACCACCATAGGGCAGGGAAAAGTTGCTGTCCAGGCAATAGAGTCCATGGCACGCCAACCGGAAGCTGCCGATTCCATAAGAAGCGCCATGTTTATTGGCCTGGCAATGGGTGAGACCTCCGGTATATATGGGCTTTTGATTGCCATTATAATGCTCTTTGCAAATCCCCTGGTTAACATTTATATTCAGCACATGGGATGACTACTTGAATGGTAAAACTGCCCAATCCTGTTTGAACGGGGATACCCGGGACAAACTGTGCCTGAGCAATGGTATGGGCCAGGGCCGCCGTAAACTTCCCGATTGACGGAGATGCCAGAGAAGGGAGGCCTCTTGTTTTGAATTTTAAAATAGCGCTTTTGTCGGGGCTTGTGCCTGAAGGGCGTGTATTCGGCCTGGACCAGCAGACGCTTATTAGCATAGGGATTCAATTGCTGAACGTCTGTATTCTGGCTGCCGCGCTGGGCTTTATTCTGTATAAACCGGTGCAGGAATTCTTGCGCAGGCGTACGGACAAAATCAGCTCGCAGCTCAAAGAGGCCCAGGAGAAAATGGACCAGGCTGAAAAGCTTAAAGCTGAGTACGAGAAAAAGCTGCAGGAGATTGATTCGGAGCGCATCAAGATATTAGAATCCGCCAGGCTTGCCGCCGCCGAAAGGAGCAGGCATATTATTGAAGAGGCCAGATGGGAGGCCACGGAAATAAGGCGGCGCGCCCATGAGAACATCATAGCAGAAAGGGAACGGCTTAAAGAGGAGACCAGGCTGCACATTATCGAGATTGCTTCCCTTTTGGCGGGAAAGTTCATAGAGCATGCCATTGACCGGGAGGCCCAGGACAGGCTTTTTGATGAAGCAATGGCCCAGTTGGAGGAAACAGCATGGCTGAACTGAAATACCGCTATGCCTCCGCCCTCTTTAAACTGGCCATGGAAAAGGGGACGCTGGAAGAGCAGATGCAGCAGGCCGCTTTTGTCGTGGATGTCCTGGAAACCGATAAGTGCGAGGATTTTTTACTGCACCCCCACATTCCCAACAGCGCCAAATGCGAATTACTAAGCAGCCTGTTTGCAGGTAAAATCTCAGAGGATTTAATGGGATTTCTATATCTAGCCGTAAATAAAAGCCGCGAGGCGATAATACTGCCGGCCCTTGCCTCTTTCATGGACATGGTAGAAAAGCACAGCGGAAAAGCGGCGGCATGCGTTGTATCCGCCGCCCCCCTCGGAGAAGAGCAGGTTCTCGCCCTGGGCAGGCTGCTGACCCGGAAACTGGGCAGGGAGGTAGAAATCCAGATCCAGGTGGACCCCGCTTTAATAGGAGGATTCTATGTCCATGTGGAAGGACGACTTATTGACCAGACAGTGAGGGCCCGGCTGACAAATATGAAAGAAAGTTTAAAGAGAGGGGGCACCGAATGATAGTAAAGTCTGACGAGATTGCCTCCGTCATAAAACAGCAGATAGAATCATTCTCATCCAAATTGGATGTTTCAGAGGCGGGTACTGTCATACAGGTGGGAGACGGCATTGCCCGTGTTTACGGCCTTCAGGGCGCCATGAGCGGAGAGCTTTTGGAGTTTCCCGGCGAAGTGTACGGCATGGCCTTAAACCTGGACGAGGACAGCATAGGAGCCGTAATCATGGGCCCGGACGCCGGCATTAAGGATGGCGACCCCGTCAAGCTGACGGGGAAGATGGCCCAGGTACCCGTGGGGGATGCCCTCCTGGGGCGGGTGGTAAACGCCCTGGGGCAGCCCATTGACGGCAAGGGCGCCATTGCCGCCGGTAAATTCCGTCCCATAGAAAGCCCGGCCCCCAGCGTTATCATGCGCAAGGAGGTAAGCGTGCCTCTTCAGACGGGTATTAAGGCCATAGACGCCATGGTGCCCATTGGACAGGGCCAGAGAGAGCTGATTATCGGCGACCGTCAGACCGGAAAGACGGCCATTTGCGTTGACACCATTATTAACCAGAAGGGCAAGGACGTGCTCTGCATATGTGTTGCCATAGGGCAGAAATCCTCCACCGTTGCCCGTATTGTCAATATACTCAGGGAAACGGGGGCCATGGAATACACAACTGTGGTGGTTTCAACGGCCAGCGACCCGGCGTCCCTGCAGTATATAGCCCCCTTTGCCGGCTGCGCCATCGGCGAGGAATGGATGTACCGGGGCAGGGATGTGCTGGTTGTCTATGACGATCTGTCAAAGCATGCCGTGGCGTACCGGGCAATAAGCTTGCTTTTGCGCCGCCCGCCGGGAAGAGAGGCTTATCCGGGGGATGTGTTTTATCTGCACTCCCGGCTCCTGGAGCGGGCGGCCTGTTTAAGCGATGAGTACGGAGGCGGTACGCTTACCGCCCTGCCCATTATCGAAACCCAGGAGGGGGATATATCCGCCTATATTCCCACCAACGTTATTTCCATCACCGACGGACAGATTTATCTGGAAACGGAGCTGTTCAATGACGGTGTCCGACCCGCTATAAACCCCGGATTTTCTGTATCCCGTGTGGGGGGCTCCGCCCAGATTAAGGCAATGAAGAAAATTGTCGGACCTCTGCGTATTGAACTTGCCCAGTACAGGGAGCTGGAGGCCTTTGCCCAGTTCGGCTCCGATTTGAGCCGGGACACCCTGGACCGCCTGCGGCAGGGCCAGCGCATTGTGGAAATACTCAAGCAACCTCAGTACAGGCCCATGTCCATAGAGCACCAGGTGCTTATTCTTTATGTCCTTGTCAACGGACACCTGATGGATGTGGACATTACCCATGTGCGGGAATTTCAGCGGGAGTTTCTGATGTATATTGACCGGAATAAGCGGCATATTGCGGACGAAATCAGGGACACCGGGGACATATCCCCCCGGTTGGAGGAAAAAATCCAGGAGGCAGTCAGTGAATTTAAAGCGTTGCACAATTTCAGTTAGGGTGAAAAGCCATGTCTTCATTGCACAATATTAAACACCGGATAAACAACGTAGCTACCACTAGGAAAATCATGAAGGCCATGGACATGGTTTCCGCTGCCAAGCTTCACAAGGCCAGGGCCAGGCTGGACGGCGCCCGCCCCATATTTACGGAGATAAAAAACGTCATAGACGATTTGAAATACTGCGAGGAAGTCAGGGACAATGTCTATGTTGCGCAGCGCGAAGTCAAAAACACCGCGTATATTGTCATTACCAGCGACAAGGGGCTTTGCGGCAGCTATAACAAAAATATTTCCGAAGCCGTGCTGGCGCACATGAAGGGCAAAAATGAAAAAATACTTGTTGTGGGTATAAAGGGAAGCGAATTTTTCAGGCGGCGGGACAAAAACGTAATACGCAGGATAACGGATATATCCGAAACCCAGATGTACGAGGGCACGGGACGGATGGCGGAGCGCATTCGTCACATGTATCTGTCCGGCGAGGTTGACGAGGTGTATGTGGCATACACCCGTTTTGAAACCACCCTGAAATATGCGCCATGTGTTGAAAAGATACTGCCCATTTCAGACGACGGAGAGGATTCCGGAATAAGGTACAGAGGGATGAAATATGAGCCTGACGCAAACACGTTTATAAATGAGCTTATCCCGCTGTATCTCCACATGTATTTTTTTGCGGCACACTCGGAATCGGTGGCCTGCGAACACGCCGCCCGAATGGTGAACATGGAGTCGGCAGACAAAAACGCCACGGAGATTATTGATGACCTGACCCTTATGTATAACCGCAAACGGCAGGCCGTCATTACTCAGGAAATAAACGAGATTGTGAGCGGAGCCAACATCCTGAAATAAAGGTGGAATTGTGTTGACAAATAGAAACACGGGCAGAATTGTGCAAATAATTGGCGCAGTACTGGACGTCCGCTTTGAGGGGGAACTGCCTGCGCTATATAATGCCATAGAGGTGAAAAAGGGTACGGAAACCGTTGTGTTGGAAGTAATGCAGCATCTGGGGGACAACACGGTCCGCTGCATTTCCATGCACCCCACGGATGGCTTAAAAAGGGGAATGGAGGCCATGGATACCGGCGGGCCCATCACCGTGCCCGTGGGGGAGGAGACCCTGGGGCGGATTGTAAACATCCTTGGGAAAGCCATTGACGGTAAGCCGGACCCGCAAACCGAGCAGAAGTGGCCCATCCACCGGAATCCCCCCAGCCTGGCGGAGCAGACTGCTGTGCCGGAGATGTTCGAAACGGGGATAAAGGCCATAGACCTTCTTTGCCCATATCCCAAAGGCGGCAAAATAGGCCTCTTTGGCGGTGCCGGCGTGGGCAAAACAGTACTCATCATGGAGCTTATCAACAGCATTGCAACGGAACACGGGGGCTATTCCGTCTTCGTGGGCGTGGGAGAGCGTACCCGTGAGGGGCATGACCTGTATTATGACATGATTAAATCCGGGGTTATTGACAAGACGGCCCTGGTGTTCGGCCAGATGAACGAGCCTCCCGGGGTCAGGATGCGGGTTGGGCTCACCGGCCTTACCATGGCGGAATACTTCCGTGACGTGGCAGGGCAGGACGTGCTGCTGTTTGTTGACAACATATTCCGGTTTGTTCAGGCGGGCTCCGAGGTTTCCGCCCTGCTGGGGCGCATCCCCAGTGCCGTGGGGTATCAGCCCACCCTTGCAAACGAAATCGGAAGCCTGCAGGAGCGCATTACATCCACAAAATCCGGCTCGATAACCTCTGTTCAAGCCATATACGTCCCCGCCGACGACTTTACGGACCCTGCCACCGCCACAACCTTTGCCCATCTTGACGCGGTGACGGTTTTGTCCCGCTCCATTGTGGAGCAGGGCATATACCCGGCAATATCCCCTCTTGAATCCACATCCCGGATTCTGGAACCTTCCGTTGTTGGGGCGGAGCATTACCACGTGGCCCGCTCCGTGCAGAGCATTCTGCAACGCTATAGGGACCTGCAGGATATTGTGGCCATACTGGGCGTTGACGAGCTGTCCGAAAGCGACAGGCTTATCGTGGACCGGGCAAGAAAGATACAGCGCTTTTTGTCCCAGCCCTTTTTTGTGGCGGAAAAGTATACCTCCATTCCCGGCAAATATGTCACCGTAGACGAGACAGTCCGGGGCTTTAAGGAAATTATTGACGGAGTCCACGATGAAATTCCCGAAGGAATGTTCCTGAATGCGGGCACCATTGACGAGGTAGTTGAAAGGTACAGGCAGGCAAATGGGTGATGTCATGGGCGGAAAAAAGGTTCATTTACAGATATTTACCCCCCGAGGCCTTAAAATTGAAGAAAAGGCCGATATGCTCGTTATGCGCTGCATAGACGGGGATATGGGGGTTTTGCCCGGGCATGCGGCGGTTTCCGCAGCCCTGGGGGACGGCATCCTCCGTATAATAAACAACAGCAGAACAGAGCAGAAGATTGCCGTTTTCGGCGGTGTTGCCGTGGTAAAAGACGACCTGGTCAGAATAATGACCACCATCGCCCAAAGGCCGGGAGAAATCGACCTTCCCCGGGCTGAAGCCGACCGCAGGCAGGCCGAACTGCTGCTTCAGGAGCGCTCCGAAGACGTTAAAATCCAGAGCTACCAGGTCATGCTGCGGCGCGCCCTGGTGCGGATTGAGGTCAGCGTATATCCTCAGGAGGATGAAGATTAGTATTGATTCCGGCAAAAAAGACAGACAGGCAAAAAACTGTCTGTCTTTCTCTTTTTGCTGTGAATTGGAAAGTTACTTCCCCGCCGTGGGCCAGCAAAGACGCAGAGCTGATAAAGGGCAGTGAGTCAATCTCCAAAATGATTTATAACGGACAGGGAAAAATGGTATTTCGTCTTGCCATTAATCGAACAGAGTCGCTGTGGAGCCCCGCTCCACAGCGACTCTGTTTTTCGTAATGCTGTTTTTAATTGGGGAAACTGCGAACAGGATGCCGGTTAGCGCCGACCATAGCGATTGACTAATCTGAAGATAAACTGCCTATTGATATGCTTCCGTCCGTTTCGGAAATATTGTAGCTACCTTTGCCTGCAATCACATCTAACAGTTCTTCCAGATTATCACTGCCAACTCTGTATACTGCGTACTCGCCAGCGACTTTGGAACGGTCTGTTGTGCCAGGCGTGTTATTCACAAGTATAACAGTTGAGTATTCAGTACCATACGGCCAAGTGTTTTGCTCAATCAGGCTTCCAATTAGGTTGTTTACATTATTATTGTCGACGCCGGTAATCTTAACATAATCGGGATCAACCGGATTTGAATTGTCGTTGGGCTGGAAGGTGTTTTCGGTCACACTGATTGTAGCTTCTGCTGTTAAGTCAATTCTAAGCGCTCTTCCGCCTTCACAGCCTGATGAAAGCTCAGTTTTCTCCCCTTCCGATTTTCCCATGTAATATTTGTCTTCATCCGGATAATCCATATTTGAATCCCAATCGCTAAGTACGTTATCGGTAAAGTACAAAACCTCCAATCATCCAAATTCACAAAGCAATTGA
>DUOX01000058.1 GCA_012838665.1 Clostridiales bacterium | reverse complement strand
TTCCACACGCAGAAAGGCTCTTTTCCGCCCCTTATCGTGTTCATAACGCAGCCTTCACAACCTGTGCAGTGGAGAATCTTAAAATCCTGCAGGTTAATCCAACTGACTTCGGCCCCCTGTTCTTTACAGGCAAGGAGTGCCTCTTTCATTAACATTTCCGTGTTGCCGCCTTTACGGCCGGCCACGATTCCCATTACTTTATAGGCCATACTATCATCCCTTTCGTTAATTTTCATCTAATCTTCTTCAGCGAAGATAAATTTTACTGCGTTTTCTCCGGCAATCCGCCCTGAGTTAAGGCAGAATCCCATGGTATTTCCAGATAAAATAAAGGGATAGCTAACGCCGTAAATATTGCATGCATCGGTTCCAACCGCATAAAGTCCGGGTATTACTTTGTTGTCATCAGTCAAAACCTCGGTCTTATAGTTAATCTTAATCCCGCCCAGAGTTCCGTAGGCGCCAACATGCTGCCTGCAGCAATAAAGCTTGCCGTTGCCAATGGGTCTCATATACCTGTGTTCTTTTTCAAATAAATAGTCATGCCCCTTTGCGCACATTTCGTTGTACTCTTTTACAGTGGCAAGCAGGCTCTCTTTGTCTATTCCGGCTTTTTCTGCAAGCTCTTCGAACGTATTGGCCTCGCAGATGGGGTCGTATCCTGCGGCTAAATCTTTTGCCCACTCCTGTTCAAACTGTTCATACAAATCGGGAGGATGAACGTGTGAAATTATATCGCCGCCGTGCTTTTTCCAGTGCTGTAGCATTGCGTCGTCAAAAATTGCAAACGCGACCTTATCAGGCTGAACGGAAATGGCATTTCCGGTGAAAGTGGTATTGGCAATCTGGTCTTCAGGTATAAACCTTTCACCATTTTTATTCACCCAAAGGCAAGGCTGGCGGAATGCGCCTTCAATCACAAAATGGTTCATGTTATCGGGAATCTGATACATAAGCTCCATAGTAATATCAGTCTTGCCAGCTCCCGCCTCCCATGCCATGCGGATGCCGTCCCCGGTCATACCCGGAACCGCAAAATTATAAATGGTTTTTCCATACTCATATCCGGTATGCTCCCTGATCATCTCCGGATTGGCGCCGCATCCCCCGGTGGCAATAATAACCGCTCCGCAGGTAATTTCAATTTCTTCGCCATTTTTATCAACGGCCAATACGCCTACTGCCTCTCCGTCTTCAACCAGTATCTTCTTGGCGGGGGTTTCATAGAGAATCTGAACGCCAAGTTCAGTGGCACGGTCGGTCATTGCCTTTATCATTGCAGTGGCACAGCGGGGACCGGGACGCCCTGCCTCGGGTTTTACAACGTGCCAGGTAAATTCCCCGTCTGAGTATGCTCTGGTGAGTTCGGGTGCGGCAAAAGCCCTCTGTACGCCTACAAATTGCACACCCATGTCCATGAGCCAGTCGATGGTCTCGCCGGACTTGAAATAATAGTCGCGGACCAGGCGCGCGTCTACCCTGTAATGAGTAAAGTGCATATGACGCCTAAACGCTTCCCCTGGCGTAAGAGTGACCATTTGCTCCTTTTGAATTCGCGAACCGATTCCCAGAGGGCCCATGCCCATGTTGGCGGCGCCTCCGGTGGTGTTTGCCTTTTCAGCGACTATTACCGATGCGCCATTTTCCGCAGCAGTAATAGCCGCAGCCAAGCCCGAAAGCCCTGCTGCCACAACCACAATATCCGCATCCAGTTTCATGCTCCTTCTCCTTTCATCTCGCCTGTATAGTGGTTTTTCACAGTTTTTGATAATTAAATAATAAACAATTTATGATAATTATATAGCATTCGATTATTTTTGTGAAATAGCAGATTTTCTTGAGGTTATAACCACCAGTTATGGCGGCAGAAGGACGTAAGTTTTGGCCTTTTGCTATTATTATCTTAATCATAATCAGCCATTTTTATGATTTTCAAGAGAGGTATAATTTTGCTTTTCTAAAACAAAAAAATCTGTTATAATGCTAGAAAATAAGCGTTTTAGCAGTTGTTGTCAGTTTTCTCCCAGATTACGTCAATATGCGTCGTTTTTTTAACAAGCAGGTGCATCAAACGGGGGGGTATTAATGTACAACATTTCTTTGCGGCAAATTGATTATTTCCTGACAGTAGCTGAACTTGAAAGCCTCACCGATGCGGCAAAGCTTTTATACGTGACCCAACCTGCCGTCAGCAAATCCATAGCCCTGCTGGAAAAGGAGCTTGGCATAAGGCTCTTTGAGCGGAGCTACAAGGGCGTCAGGCCCACCCCGGAGGGCGCGCTCCTCTATACCGAATGGAAAAAGCTGATGACGCACTTTTCTGAAAGCATAGCCGCCTGTCATGCCACTGAGGGGGGCACCAGGGAGGTGCTTAACATTGGATGCCTTGACGGCTTCAATTACGACTCCTTCCTGCCCCAGCTTGTTTCCAAATTTGAGAACCTTTACCCCGAATACAAGGTCAGGGTTTGCTGTTATGGCTTTAAAGAATTGAGGGAACGCCTTTTGGTCGGCTCCTGCGATTTGATATTTTCAACCAGCTTTGACCTTGATAATCTGCAGGGCATTTGCACCCATACTATAAAAAAGCTTACCCTTTACATAGCCATTTCTTCCTCTCATCCCCTTGCCCGGCGGGAAAAGCTAAACATGATAGATGTCAGGAATGAGGTTTTTTACATACTTTCACCGGATGAAAGTCAAAACGGTGGAAAAAAGGTGCTGATGGCCTGTAAGAGAGCCGGGTTTACCCCCTCAATAAGGTATGTTCCGAACCTGCAGTCCCTGAAGATGGCAATAAAGCAGGGCGAGGGGGTCACCATATGCAGCGACGCCCTGGACATAGGCCACGACGGGCTGATTAAGCTGTGCGTTTCGGAGGACTTGTTACAGGATACCTACGCCCTGGCAGCCTGGAAGAAAAAAAGCACCAAAAACTCCATCCTCCGTTTTGTAGAATTCATTAAAAAACGGGAGCCCGTAAATCAATAGCCGCATATAACACAAATGAGCCTCCGTACAAGTGCCGACACTTTTAACGGGGGCTCATTTATATTATATTTCGTAAAAAACAAAGGCACCGGATTGGAAAAACCAATCCGGTGTCTTGGCAGGGGCAGAAGGGCTCGAACCCTCGGCCTACGGTTTTGGAGACCGCCGCTCTACCAGCTGAGCTATGCCCCTACGCAGTTTCCGCATCCAATTTCCTTGTGCGCTTGTTCAAGCGGGAAGGAAGAAAGGGATGCGCATTTTACGCCTTATGACAATAGCGTAGTGGAGCAGGCCTGCTCCAACTATGTGGTGGGCCTTCAGGGACTCGAACCCCGGACCGACCGGTTATGAGCCGGTTGCTCTAACCAACTGAGCTAAAGGCCCTTATATTCTAGAAAAACGCCGGGTTTAGAATTTAAAACATTAATTTGCGGTACAAGGAATAAGGTATTGCCGCCACGGTGCCGTGGCGGCAATACCGCTTCATGGCTCCCCCTGTTGGACTCGAACCAACGACCCTGCGGTTAACAGCCGCATGCTCTACCGGCTGAGCTAAGGAGGAATATAGAGGCCCAAAGGGCCTCAAATGTGTCGGCACCGACCTATCTTCCCGGACCGTCTCCAGTCCAGTATTTTCAGCACTGATGAGCTTAACTTCCGTGTTCGGAATGGGAACGGGTGGACCCTCATCGTTATTGGCACCGACTATGCTGTTGACACAGTAAATAGTACAATATTTGATTTTACTTGTCAAGGGTTTTCCATGAGGGTGTGTACACACCCTCATGGTGGTACACCTTCAGGGACTCGAACCCTGGACACCCTGATTAAGAGTCAGGTGCTCTACCAGCTGAGCTAAAGGTGCCCATAGCAATGAAAAGAAAGTCTTAAGTAATCTGCTTCACTAGGCTTCTTTCCAGCTAGCAACTGCACCCTGAAAACTGAACAAAGGTAGGGGAAAAGCAAGGTATTGCCTGCATAATTGTAGGTCAAGCCCTCGGGTTATTAGTATCGGTCAGCTAAACACATTGCTGTGCTTACACCTCCGACCTA
>DUOX01000002.1 GCA_012838665.1 Clostridiales bacterium | reverse complement strand
GCAAGCGCCGGAAAATACGGCTGCACGACTTCGTGCGTGCGCCTGTGCCGACCAAGCTTATAAGAATTAATTCGAAACTCCCACGCACCAGCGTTCAGCGGAAATAGAAGTACGCACCTTTAAAGTCTGTTTTCTTTAAACCCCGCACAACCCCAAAACAAACGCAGCAACCCCAACACACAGGGGGAGATTCACAAGAGGGGGCGGCTTTTTAAAAGCCCCCTCTTGTGCGGCCCTTTGGCTACTTTCTGGCCGAACAGAAAGTAGCCCCCCGGAGGGATGACCAGCTAAAGATTACCGCTCAGAGTTGAGCATGAAAAGATGAAAATAGAAACCTCCCCCCTGCCAGGAGCGTTATCACCCCTCCGCTTCTATCTCAAACCCTCCCCCGCACCAGCGTTCAGCGGAAACAGAGGTACGCACCTTTAAAGTCTGTTTTCTTTAAACCCCGCACAACCCCAAAACAAACGCAGCAACCCCAACACACAGGGGGAGATTCGCAAGAGGGGGCGGCTTTTTAAAAGCCCCCTCTTGTGCGGCCCTTTGGCTGCTTTCTGGCCGAACAGAAAGTAGCCCCCCGGAGGGAAACCCAGCTATAGATTACTGCCGAAGATTAACTTTGAAATCCTGCCCCCCCCTGCCAGGGGCGTTACTTTTCCCTGTGGAAAAGTACCCAAAAGACGCTTAAGGGCTCCGGCCCTTAAGAATCCCAGAGGATAAAAGACCGCAGAGATTAACTTCAAAAACCTGTTCCTACCGCATTTTCAAAAAAAGCCGCCACTATTGTGACGGCTGTTTTGCATATGGATATGAGACTTACTCGGCCTCATCCCCGTCTTCTTCGGGTTTCTCCTCTTCCTGTTCCTGAGCGGGCTCCTCAGCTGTATCCAAGGGGCATTCCGTTGCCTCTTCCTCGGCCTCGGATACCACAGCTTCGAATTCCACCTCGATGCTGTCATCATCCGTGATGTCAGATTTCAGACTGTCGATTTCAGCCTGCTTGGCGGAAATGTTCTCCATGGACTGGGTGATTTCTTCGCAGAGCTGGGCAAAGAAGCCGTCGGGGTCATCCTTATGGGTCTCGTAGTACAGCTTGCCTATCTCTATGTAGGCTTTTTTTATAACGTCCTTTTCCGCATTTATTTCCATGCTCAGCTTTGCGATGCGGGCAATACTCTTTGCCTTGTCTGCGGTCTTTTCCGCGAAATCCTTTGTCATGTCCGCCACGTTGCCTATAGTGCTCATTACCTTTTCTTTTACTTCGTTGATGTCAAAATTGAAATCTGCCATATTCTGTTCCTCCTGTACATTGATATTTGTTATGATTCGTCGTTCTGGTCGCTGTCTTCGGTTTTTTCCGGGGTTTCTTTCGCGGTTTCGCTGTCGGGCGGCACCGCATCCGCAGGCTCCGCTATGGGTCCGCCATATATTTCCTCCCGGGGAATTTGGCTTACCCCATCTTGTATTTCCTCCTCAGCCGCTTCGGAGAAGCTATCGTCATCTCCGGCGTTCCCAATATCTTCCCCGGCATGTATGGCCTGCACCCGGTTTACCCATAACTGTTCCGGCTCGTGATGGCGAAACCGGTTGACGATGAGAATAATGAGGCCCACAAGGAGGGAGGCTCCGGCCAGAAGCTGGGATACGCGTATGTTTGTACCGGACAGGTATAGACTGTCGGTGCGCAGGCCCTCTATAAACATGCGGCCCAGTCCGTACCAGCATACGTAATAGAGGAATAATTGACCGTCATACCTGCGGCGGTTCTTTTTCGAGAAAATGTGCAGCAGCACAAGGCCCAGTACGTTCCACAGGGATTCGTATAGAAAAGTCGGGTGCACATAAAAGGTAGTGTTTGTGCCCCGGGGGGTCAGGCCCATGCGCCAGGGGACCTGGGTTTCGACCCCGAAGGCCTCCCTGTTGACGAAGTTGCCCCACCGGCCCACGGCCTGGCCTATAAGAAGGCCAAAGGCGCCAATATCCAAAATCGGACCAAGGGGGATTTTTTTGACCTTGCAAAATATAGCGGTTGCAATAACTGCCATGATAATGCCGCCATAGATGGCAAGCCCCCCTTCCCATATCTTAATAATATCTACGGGATTGTCAACATATTCGGATATGTTAAAAATTACATAGTAAAGCCTGGCCCCGACTATACCTGCCGGCACAGCGAAAATGAGCAGGTCAATAAGATTGTCGTTGGAAATCCCGAACTGGCTGCTGCGTTTGAAGCAGTAGACGACGGCCAGCAGGAAGCCTAATGCGATAATGGCTCCATACCAGTAAAAGGTCCGGCCGAATAAATGGAAGGTCGCTGAAGGGTTAATGGAAAACCGGTCTCCCAGCATGGGGAAGGTAATGGTAGCACTGCGCATTGCGTTCATCGGATACAGTCCTTTCTGGGGCGAATGTCCGGCAGTCTGGCCTTAATGCAGCGGGTGGACCACGGACATAGCGAGTTTGTCCTGGGCGAGATTATTTGCGATAAAGTCTCTTACTTCGGAGACCGTGATTTCTTCCAGCACGTGAAAGGCGTCCAGGTCGCAGTATCCCGCAAACTTGCCCTCCGCCAGGTTCTGGCAGAGAACACCAAAGGAGCCCAGAGACCGGAGCCTGCTGCCGTAGGCGGCCTTTTTTATGCGGCTGAAAAGGGCCTCGTCAAGGCCTTTGTCGGCAACGGCGGAGACTTCCTTGGAAAGCTCGGAAATAACCTTTTCCGGGTCGGAGCTTTCGCCCCCGGCCATTATGGTGCCGTAGCCGCCGGAATAATCCAGATCGTAGCCGAAGTCGTTGTTCAAAAGGCCCTGGGCGTAAAGGCGGGCATAAAAGGGCGAAGACCTGCCCATAAGGCAGCGCAGGGCCAGGTTCACAGTGAGTTTCTGCCGGAGCAGGGGAGCTCCCTTCTCCGCCTGAAACACCTTTGAGCCGAAGATAAACTGAGGGGCGGAGACCTCCATGTTTACCTCCGTCCTGGTTTTGACGGGGAGGGGACCCTCCTTTTCCCCGTAGTCCCGCTGGGGCACCTCCCCGGGCTCCTTGGGCAGGATTTCGGCCGCCATGGCGGAAATCCGCTCCGGGTCCACGTCTCCCGCAACACAGAGGACCATGTTGGAGGGGTTGTAGAATATGCGATGGCAGTCATAAAGGGTTTTGTCGGTGATTTGGGCAATGCTCTCTATGCTGCCAGCCACGGAGTCCCGGATGGGGTTGCGGGCATAGAGGCTTTTCATCAGGTTCAAGTATACCACAAAGCCGGGGTTGTCCTCAATCATGCGTATTTCCTGGCCGATTATGCCCTGCTCCTTTTCCACGCTCTCCGGCGTGAAATAGGGGACGGAAACAAAGCTCAAAAGGGTGCGCAGATTATCGTAAAAGCCCTGGGTACTCTCAAAATAATAGGCGGTCATGGAGTTGCTGGTAAAAGCGTTGGGCTGGGCCCCGTTGGCGGAGAGCACGGCCAGGGCGTTGTCCCCGTCCGGGGTGTCAAACATCTTGTGCTCGAGAAAGTGGGCCACTCCGGCAGGGGTGTCAACCCACTGCCCGCCTAGATTAAAGCGCCTGTCCGCCCCGCCGTAGCCGGTGGCAAAGAGGGCGAAGCACTTCAGCCAGACGGGTTTCGTGACCACATTTATGGTCAGGCCGTTCGGCAGGACGTCTGTATAAAGGGTCTCCTGGATATTCTCGAATTTCCTAATCTCCATTGGCTTTTTCTCCTTCTTCGGAAAGTCCCCGCAGGAAATATACGGCGTCGCATTCCACGCCCTTTGCCACCTCTACAACTTCGTCCCTGGTGATGGACTCTGCTAGAGCCGCAAGCTCCTCCGGGCCGTAGTACAGACCGTCCACGTTTTGTGCCAGCCAAAAATCCTCCAGGGCGCCGGAACTGTCCATTGCGGAGCGCAGCTCCGTTGCCACGGCTTTTCGGGCGGCAGCAAGCTCGTCATCGGTGATGTCGCCCTTTTTAACCGCCTCAAGCTGGGCGAAAATCTCGCTGAGGGCGGCATCGTACTTGTCAAATTCAATGCCGGAGGAAACCACCATAAGGCCCTTATGCCTGTCAATGGCGGAGTTGGCGTAGTAGCACAGGCTCAATTTCTCCCGGACATTCATAAACAGTTTCGAGGTGACGCTGCCGCCGTAAACGGCGTTGAAGACCCGGATGGCGGCCATGTTGGGGTTGTACATGCATTCTCCGAGCCTGAACCCCACGGACAGCTTGCCCTGGGTGATGGATAGTTCCTCCGTGAAGTACCTGGGGTTTTCCTCCACGGTGTTTATGCGTATATCGGTGCCTATGTCCTCATCCGGCTCCCCCCGGAGCAGGGTGACAAGGGCGCTTTTTACGGCCCGCTCAACCCGCAGGGGGTCGGCGCCGCCGCAGTAAAATACCTCTATGGGAGCGCACTGCAGAAGCTGCTTGTAGTGGCGGGTAAGCTTCTGGTAGTTGATGGACTGGGCCTCCTCCTCGGTGCCCATCCTGTCGGTGGCGTAGTCCTCGCTAAAGCACATGAGCTCGAACAGGCGCTGAACGGCGTAACTTCTCTTGTCGTTTATCCGGGCCCGTAACCGCTCCAGCAGCTTTTCGCGCTCGCTGTCAACGTATGCGGGCAGGAAAAGGCCACCCCGGGTATTGGGGCTGAGAAGCAGCTCTCCCATAAGGGCGGTCACTTTCTCCAGAACCTGTTCCCCCCCTGGCACGAAAGCATCATCGGCAAAGTCCGCGAAAAAGCCCACCGCCTGAACCTCGCCTTTTTTGCGAACCACCGGCTCAATGCGGGCACCGTAAAGCTCGTCCAATGCGGCCGAAATGCTCTCCATGTCCGGGTGGCCGGTGCTGCCCCGGCGCAGGACATGGGGAATCAAAGCGTTTTTTGACGCGTTTTCCCGGCTCAGTCGTGTAAGCAGGTTGACGCTCAGGCATCCGGTTTTGAATTTATCGGTGCGCAGGCAGGTGAGTTCCACAAAGGGCATTATTTTTTTTCTGATAGCCTCCATGTCTGTACTCCTCCTATCTACCTATTACAAGATAATATCATATTCTTCCTTTTTTGGAAATGAAAACTTTATTAATTTTGAATTCCCGAGGAGAAAGGATACTTCCCTCGAAAACTGGCTCGGAGTCCTTACATGGGAATGCCTGCGCCGTCATATTCATTCCCGTCCACAAATATTTTGTCTCTGTGTACGTCAATCTTGTGCTCCGTACCGTCGGAGCTCCGCCAGACAGCGGTGTAGCCTTCCCAGTTCTGGGGAATCCGGGGCTCGATATACAACCTGCCGCTGCGAAGACGCAGACCCAGAAGGTCCTCCACGCAGACCCGGTACAGCCATCCGGAGGAGCCGGTATACCAACTCCAGCCGGCCCTGCCCATATAATCCGGGTTGGCGTAGACGTCTGCGGCGATGACATAAGGCTCCGCCTCGTATACTGCCAAATCGTGATTCGCCGGCAGCAGGGTTTTAAGCATCTCGTAGCCGTCCTGGACGCGTCCCTCCCGGAGCAGGGCCTGGACCAGCCAAATGGCGGCATGGGTGTATTGCCCCCCGTTTTCACGAAAACCCGGCCCGTAGCTCTGGATGTAACCCGGGTTCTGCCTTGAATTCTCGAAAGGCGGGTCAAAAAGCTGAACAAACTTGTTTTTTCGGTCAAAAAGGTACTGGACCGCGCTATTTAAGGCTATGGCCCGGCGCTTGGGGTCGGATTCCGGGCAGTAGACGGAAAAGCTCTGGGCAATGGAATCTATGCGGCAGCAGTCGGAGTTCTGGCTTCCCAGGGGGTCTCCGTCGTCATAATAGCCCCGCAGATACCATTGGCCGTCCCAGGCGTCGTTTGCCGTCCGGCCGAAACTGGCGGCGGCGCTGATATATTTTTCCGCGCCGCTAGCTGCCTCCCCACCCGGGGATTTCAGCAGGTTTCCGAAACGCCTTGCGGTGTGGGAAAAGAACCAGGTGAGCCACACGCTCTCGCCCCGGCCTTCGGCGCCCACCTCGTCCATGCCGTCGTTCCAGTCACCGGAGCCGAACAGCAGCAGACCGTGGACTCCGGTGCCCCTTTTCAGCACCATATCCAGAGCTCTTTTGCAATGGTTTATGACGCTTTCGGAAATCGGGGATATGTCGGGAGACTCATACCTGTCATGCTCATCCTCCTCAAGGGGCTTGGAGCGGATATAGGGCACCAGCTCATGGCAGATGGAGGTGTCGCCGGTCTTTTCCACATACTCGCACAAGGCCCAGGGCAGCCACACAAGGTCGTCGGAACAGCGGGTGCGCACTCCTTTGGAGGCCTTGCCTCCGGGGTGCCACCAGTGCTGCACGTCTCCCTCCTCGAACTGGTGGGCGCAGCACTCCAAAATGTGTTTCCTGATTATGCCCGGGTCCGTCAGTATAAGGCTGGCGGAATCCTGGAGCTGGTCACGGAAGCCGAAGGCCCCTCCGTTCTGGTATATTGAAGTGCGTCCCATCATTCGGCAGGCAAGGGTCTGGTAGGGCAGCCAGCCGTTCAGCATTTGGTTTAATTCCTTATCGGGTGTGTTCACCCTCAGGCGGAGGACGGCTTTGCGCCACAGTTTATTGACCTGCTCCAAAGCCTCCCGGGCGGCGGTGGGGTCCGTAAGGCCGCATATCTTTGAAATGTCGTCACAGCCGCAGACCAGAACCAGCGTGTTTTCTATGGGATAAATGGCCCCGAAACAGGGGTCGTAGCCCGCCCCGTAATGCCCGTCCAGGTCTCCCCGCAGCCATGAAAAGCGGTCGCAGGTAAAGCCGGACGGGGGTACGGAGGAGGCGGCGATAAAAGGCTTGTCCGGAAAGGGGCTTCTGGGGTTTCTGGCCATGAGAACGCCCTCGTGCCAGGCGGTGACCACCTGCTGGGCATCCGCCTCGTCGCCGGAAATGAGCAGTTCTGTACCCCAGCCGATATGGGCGCCTTTTGCCCCTTCAAGGTCGATGATGAGCACCCTGGCGTTGGTGTCGGTGGGGATAAAGGCCGTTGTTCTGACGAGGTAGTCCCCAACGCGCTTTTCCCATACGGCGGAGCCGAAATCGTAGGTTACCATGCAGTGGCCGTCATCTTCTCCGGCAAAGAGGCTGTAGCGCCGATTTCCGGCAATAAGGTCCAGCGTCTCAGTTCCGGCGGAGGCCCTGGGGTCGTTAATCCAGCGGTTAATCCGGCATTCCCTGGCGTTTTTGTACCACATGTTGCCGGTCCCGCAGTCCGTGGCGAAAAAGCCGAATAGCCCGTTGGTAAGCATATTTCCCCAGGCCCTGGGCGGCAGTGATTGGTTTACATAAAAGCTGAAACTGTTATCATCATTCCATCTGTATTCTGGAATTTTAATAGCCAACCGACGAAAGTAAGTTGACATAATATATTTAATCCCCGTGTTTCTGCTCTCATTCAAGCGCGGGGAGTCAAGCCGGAGAACCAGGTTTGCGGACGCCAAAAGGCAGGAGGTGTCGGCGGAGGCATCGGCCAAATGGACTCCTCCCCGGATTCCGGCGAAGGACTCCCGGCCGTATTTGCGCAGCAGGTCCCAGATTGCGGTGGTAAGGGGCCTGCGGTAATTTCCCCCGTTGTCGGTTATAAAGACCAAATCAAAGGGCATGCCGCAGGTGGACAGCAGGGCGTGCTGCTTTACAAGCTCCTCGGCGGCGGGCAGCTCATCGGCGGAATTGAGCTTTGCGCACAATATGGGCATGTCCCCCGACACGCCAAAGCGCCAAAGGCCCTCCTTGCCCTCCCGGCACTTGGCCGAGGCCTCGGCTGCATGAGGCCGGAAAACTCTGGGGAAAGCCAGGTATTTTATCATGTTCATGGCGGCGTCCACATGACTTGTTTCCATGCGCAAAAGGGCGGCGCAGGCGGAGGGCAGATCCGCTTTTTCGCACTCCGGGGCGGACAATATCCTCTGGGCACTGGCATAGGCTTCCTTTTCGGTAGCCGCCAGGCTCATTACAAAGCGGACGTTGGCCCACTGCCCCGGCTTCAGGCTCATCTGTACCTGGGCGCGGATAACGCTGCCGCTGAGCCAGCCCGGGGCTCCGGAAAGTTCAATAGGCTTGTCGCAGGCCAGGCATAAATAGCACTCGTCTCTTTTGCCCCGTCTCAATCGCTTTATCATAAGTGCGCTGTCCTTGACATAGGAGTACATTCCCAGGGAAATAAAGGCAGGGTGCTTTACATAATCTATTTCGTTATACAGCACCGGTTCAAAGGTCAGGTCCAGTTTTCCCGATACGGGAGTGCTGTCTCCCGCGGTCATGCTTATCTGCCAGAGCATGCCCGGTTCTCTCGGGTCGACGGACAGCTCCGCTCTTGACTGAAAGTAACCGGCATTTGCGGATATTATCCCGGAGCAAGAGCAGAATTCCCAGGAATATTCCACGTCCCGGGACATATCCGGCAGGGGAAGCAGGCTTGTCTGCCTGTTGGTGTCGGAATAATGCAGCTTCAGGCCGATATCGTCACCCAGCTGCCTGCGGGGCGCTTTATATAAAAGCACGTCACCGTAGCGGGCGGAGCTTATGCCCGATTCGGTTAACATAACATGGAAAGCCCTGTTTGACAGCAGGCAACAGGCGGGCTTTTCGTAATCCGTTCCGGCGCCGCTTTGGCGCCACAGTTCCGCTGCCAGCCTGGGGGGTTTTTCCGGGAGCTCTCTGTGAGTCCGGCGGAGCAGCACGTCGCCGATGGGCACCTTTTCCTTTAACAGTCCCGCGTGGGCGGCCATGGCGGGGTTTGCCATGAAACGTTTTTGACAGCAGCCTTCGCAGAGGTAGTTTGCCACGGCTATGATGCTCATTCCGATATGGTGGGCCATGACGCAGCGGACTATCTCGAACTTGTCCTGACGGCAGCGGGAGGGGGTAAAGTCCACCGCCTCCCAGAAACCGTACCTGCCCCGGGCACCAAGCTGGTCAAGTTTTTTGAGGTTTTTTATAGCGCCCTTGGGGTCTAAGTTCAGGGCCAGAAAAGAACTGTAAGGTGATACGACCAGCTCCCGGTCCATGCCCCTTTTTAAGGCCAGGGCCGCGCAGCCGTGGGCCTTATAGCGGTAGTTAAGGCTGGGGTCAAGAGCGTAAAAGGCGCTCTCCGATATTCCCCAGGGTATGCCCTTAGGGGGGCGCTTTTTTTGGACATAGAGGCAGAATTTTGCGCTCTCATATAGGAGAGAATCCTTATAACAGGGCATCATCAGTTCCGGCATCAGATACTCGAACATGGTGCCCGTCCAGCTGGCCATGCCCCGGAAGCCGTCTTTCTGAACCTGGGAGCGGCCCAGACGGCGCCAGTGGCGTCGGGGCACATCACCCTTGGCGATGGCCACATAGCCGCTGAGCCTTGCCTCGCTGGCCAGCAGATCATACCAGCCGCTGGAGGCCTCCTCGTGATCCACGTTCAGACCGATATAGAACAGGCGGCGGGCCTCGTCGTAAAGGGGGCGAAAATCCATAGGGCGCAAAAGGGCGTCGGCCTTGGCCGCCAGGTCCGGGCGGCCGTATTCCAACAGCCCTTCCCTCAGAGTGATAAGGCAGCCGGCCAGGTTGCCGCTGTCCACCGTGGAGACGTACCTGGGCTCCAAAGTTTTCAGGGTAGCGGTATCATACCAGTTGTAAAGGTGGCCTTTCCATTTCGGCAGGCGCTCCATGGTGCACAGCAGGTTTTCGATAATTCCCATGGCCGTGTATTCCGAGGTGATTTTCAGGTCCAGGGCGCAGAGGGCCGACAGAAGGCACAGCCCGATGTTTGTGGGGGAAGTGCGCCTTGCCAGACCCACCGGCGGTTGTTCCTGCCAGTTGTCCGGGGGCAGGAAGTGGTTTTCCGGCCCGATATAGACCTCGAAGAATCTCCACATCTCCCGGCAGCACTGGAGGAGGTAATCCCTGTCGGCGTTGTCCACCTGTTTTTTCCGGCGCCTTTCCCGGCTTAGAGCGGTGGCGTAAAGAGGGCTGAACAGCCAAATCACCCCCGCCGCCTTACCTATAATCGAGGGGGCGAAGGCCATGGAAATCACCGCCGCAACAACGGAAAACCACATTTCTTTGTAATAGCCGAGGACGCTGCCCTTTTTTGCCTCGCTCTGGGCGGCGGTCTGCCAGCTTAAAAGGTTCTTATGGCTTATAAACATCCGCCAGAGGGCGGTGACCGCGGCGGAGAAGCAGACCCAAGCCTCAAAGGGCAGGAGTATGAGCCGCACCACGGTTTGTATGATGGCGCCGCCCACGCCGTGGATGACGGCGGAGTGGTAGCGGACTTTTTTTTCTTCACCCCGGCGCATTACGTTCTCTGCCAGGGTCAGAAGCAGGCGGGAGGCGGCGGAGAGCAGGGCGGCTACGGCAGCCCAGCTGAGAGCCTCCACGGGCAGAAGAAAGCCCGCAAAAATCGTGGCAAAGGTCATGGGAGATACCAGGCTCCGGCGCAGGTTGTCGAAAATTTTCCACCTGTCAACCTCGGAAAGCTCCCGGCCCCGCCGAAAAAGCCAGGGCAGGTTCTGCCAGTCACCCCGGGTCCAGCGGTGCATGCGCTTGTAGTAACTGGATACGGAGGAGGGGGAGCAGTCGGTAAGCTCTACGTCGTCCATAAAGCCGCCCCGGAGATAGGCCCCCTCCAGGGCGTCGTGGGAGAGGACCCGGTTTTCCGGTATGCGGCCTTCCATGCAGGACAGAAGCATTTTTGCGTCAATAATGCCCTTGCCGGAGAAGCCGCCCCGGTCGAACAGGTCCATGTATATTTCTCCGCAGGCTATGCCATAGGGGTCGGTTCCACCCTGGCCGGCGAATATGCGGGAAAACTCGCTTTTTCCGGCGGATTCCAGCTCCACCGCCATCCGGGGGTGGATGATGCCGTAGCCCCGGGTGACAACCCTCTTTTTCTCGTCAAATACCGGCCTGTTTAAGGGGTGGAGCATGGCCCCGATAAGCTCCCGGGCGGTGCCGGGGTCCAAACGAGTATCGCTGTCCAGGGTCAGAATATACTTGACGCCTCTCAGCCCCAGGCGGTTTCCGGCCACGCACTGGAGGCTGCTTTCACCATTTACCAGCAGCCTTGCCAGTTCCATAATAGCTCCCCGCTTGCGTTCCCAGCCCATATAGCGGCCGTCGGCCTCGCAAAGCCTGCGCTCCCGGTAGAGGAAGAAAAACCCGCCGCCGTACTTTTTGTTTAGAGCTTCAATGGCTCCGGCGGCGCTTTTTATCCACTCATCGGAGCCGGGCAGCTCGGCTTTTTTGGTGTCTGGCAGGTCCGCTAGGAAGCCGAAAAGCAGATTGTCTCCGGCGTCCCGGTTGGCAAGCCGGTATTCCTCCAGCTTCCGGGCAAATTCCTTTCCGCTGTCGGGGCCTGTTATAAGGGCCGAAATAACACACAGGGTCCGGCCTTCTATAGGAACGCCGTCCCGCAAATCCATGCGGGGCACGTGCCTGGGGGGGACCACGCGCAGCAAAATGAAATCCAACAGGTTTTTTACCAGTTCGGATATGGGTATGATAAGAAGCATGGCCGCCGGGGCGCTGCTTGTCAAAAAGCCCAGCAACAGCGACAAAAACAGGGTGATAAAAACAATCCCCCCGATATACAGGCCCTGGCCGCTGGTGTCCGGGGCCTGTCCCAGAGGCTCGATAAAAAGATGGTAGCCCACATGACGGGCCCGGCCCCGGCTGCCCTCAGCCAGCTTGAGGATACGCTGGGCAACCCTGTGTTCCGGTACCTTGTGCCGCTTTGCAAGCTTTTCCACCTGGCGGCGGTAGTGCTCCCTAGTTTTTTCGGCCATGCGAGAATAGACTCCGGCCGGGTCGCGCCGGAGTATCTGTTCCGTTCGGTCCACCTTTTCCAGGGTCTCGGACAGGTCCAGATTTCCCAGAAGCCGAAGGGAGGAAAAAACCCTGCCCATAGCCTGGTCCAGCTCCTCGGAAGACGAGGATTCCAGCCTTTTGCACAGGGAATGGAGCGTGGAAATGAGGGCGGCCCGGAGTCCGGGCAGAAAAAGGCCTAGTTCCCGGCGGCTTAATACCAGGCTGCGCTGAAAGCCCGTAAGAAACAGCTCGCAGCGGGAGCGGGTTATCTCCCCCTGTCCGGAGTGTACCAGGGCATTGCACAGCTCATATATCATGGCACTTCCCTCGACAGCCCGCAGGCGGCCTGCGTTTTTCAGCTCAATGGCGGCGCCAAGGCCCTCCCGCTGGGCAAGATACCAGTTGTCCAAAAGCCATTCGTAGGCCTGGGGCATTCCCGCGTTGCCGCTGATTCTCCGCTGAAGCCGGTCGTGTATTTCCCTTATTTCGCGAAGCTGTTTGTATACTTCGCCGGCGGTCTTTTGGCCGGTGACAGTGCCCTGGGGCTTAAATGACCTGGCCACATTTTCGCCGTAGGCGTCCAAACGTTCCGGGTCGATGTATATGCCGTTATTGCTGTATGTCATGGTGTACCCCCATTTTGCGTATGTCGTATCCAACAGTTTCCCCGTTAAAATGGGTAAATATTCAAAAACGGGCGCAGACAGAGGCGGGAACAGGTTATAATGCCGGGTGTAAAGTAAAAACACTTGACAACGTTTGCCGTAGCGTATATAATACCCCGAGCGGAGGCGTGGGACATGAGCGATAAAACCCTTAAAATGACCATGCTGCTGGACTTTTTTGGCGAGCTTCTCACGGAAAAGCAGCGCAGTTATTTTGAAATGTACTATAACGAGGACCTTTCCCTGTCAGAGATTGCGGAAAACGAGGGGATATCCCGTCAGGGAGTAAGGGATATTATCATGCGCGCCGAGAATACCCTCCTGCAGATGGAGGAAAAAACCGGACTTCTCCGCCGTTTCGAGGAACGGAGGGAGATTATTCGGGAGATGGAAACGGAACTTGCAAGGCTAATACAGCTTTGCCGTGGGGAGGCGAGGGAACGGGCCGAAAGCCTCCAAAAAAGGCTTCAGGATTTGAAGGGATAGCATTATGGCATTTGAAAGTCTGTCTGAAAAACTTAGCGCCGCGTTTAAAAAGCTGCGGGGAAAAGGGCGTCTGACGGAGGCCGACATAAAGGAGGCCATGCGTGAAGTGCGCCTTGCCCTGTTGGAGGCGGACGTCAGCTATAAGGTGGTCAAGGACTTTATAAAAAAAGTGTCCGAGCGGGCAGTGGTGGCTGACGTTCTGGAGAGCCTGACCCCGGCCCAGATGGTCATTAAGATTGTCAATGAGGAGCTTTGCGCCCTCATGGGCAGCACCAATGTCAAGATTAATATCAGCTCAAAATCCCCCAGCGTACTTATGCTGGTAGGCCTTCAGGGCGCGGGCAAGACCACAAACGGCGCAAAACTTGCAGCCCTGTTGAAGAAAAACGGCAAGCGCCCATTACTTGTGGCCTGCGACGTTTACAGGCCAGCCGCCATCAGGCAGCTTGAGACCGTGGGAAGTCAGCTTGGCATACCCGTATTCCAGATGGGGCAGGGCAACCCGGTGGACATAGCCAGGGCCGGCGTTGAGCATGCCAGAAAGCATGGGAACGACCTTGTTATCCTGGACACGGCCGGCAGGCTCCATATAGACGAGGAGCTCATGCAGGAGCTGAGGGACATCCGGGACGCCACGCAGCCGGCGGAAATCATGCTTGTGGTGGACGCCATGACGGGCCAGGACGCGGTAAACGCCGCCTCCGCCTTCGACCATGCCCTGGGAATAGACGGCATTATGATGACGAAGCTGGACGGCGACGCCCGGGGTGGAGCGGCCCTGTCCGTCAAGGCCGTCACCGGAAAGCCGATAAAATATGTGGGCGTGGGCGAAAAGCTGGACCAGATTGAGGTTTTCCACCCGGACCGCATGGCCTCCCGCATACTGGGCATGGGGGACGTGCTGACCCTTATCGAAAAGGCGGAGCAGAGTTTTGACGAGAAAAAGGCCGCAGAGATGGCCGAGAGGCTCAGGCAGAACAAGTTTACTTTGACGGATTTTTATGACCAGATGGTATCAATGAAATCCATGGGAAGCATATCCGACATTGTGGGAATGATTCCCGGACTTGACGCCAAGGCCCTCAAAAATGCCACTTTCGATGAAAAGGCCCTGACCCGGACGGAAGCAATTATACTTTCCATGACGCCATATGAAAGGGAAAATCCCCACGTTTTGGGAAGTTCCCGGAAAAAACGCATAGCTGCCGGCAGCGGAACCAGCGTTGTGGACGTAAACCGCGTGTTGAAACAGTATGAAATGATGCAGACTATGGTAAAGCAGATGACCGGCGGCAAGAAAAAGCGAAAATTCGGACAAAAAAATTTGTTCGGTTTTTGATATACAAGCGCTATACATGGAGGTGAATATAAAATGGTAAAAATCAGGCTGCGCAGGATGGGAGCCAAAAAGAATCCCTTTTACCGCATAGTTGTGGCTGATTCCCGCAAGGCCCGTGACGGCCGTTTCATCGAGGAAATCGGCACCTACTGCCCGTTGAAGACTCCCATTGAGTTTAATGTAAACGTTGAGCGGGCCAAGTACTGGATTGCCAACGGTGCCCAGCCCACGGACACAGTGAGAGCCCTGCTGAAAAAAGCTGAGGTTCTATAAGGAGTGTAAGATGAAAGAATTTTTGACCTACATTGTGCAGAACCTCGTAGATAAGCCCGACGAGATTTCTGTAACCGAGCGCGAGGGCGCCGGTGAAACCGTATTTGAAGTGCGGGTAGCCGACGAGGATATGGGCAAGGTCATCGGCCGGCACGGCCGTATTGTCAAGGAGATCCGCATCCTTATGAAGGCTGTTGCCCAGAGAAAGGGCAAAAGAGTATCCGTAGAAATTGTTGACTGATAAAAGGGCCGTATATGCGGCCCTTTTGTCCCAATTATCCGGCGCAGGGGCGCAAGGCTTTCCCCGTGAATAAACCTCTTAAGGGGTAAGTTAAAATGAAAAAAAAGTATCTGGAGGCCGGTCAAATTGTCAATACCCACGGCATTAAAGGCGAGGTAAAAATAATGCCGTGGTCGGACAGCGCCGACTTCCTTTTAAACTTTGATACCGTATATATAGAGGGAGAGCCTGTCCGCCTGCTGGACGGACGGGTCCACAAGAGCTTTCTTATTGCCCGGTTTGAAGGCATTGAGAACGTAAACGACGCAATGAGGCTAAAAAACCAGGTTGTGTTTATAGACCGGGATGACATTGAGCTGCCGGAGGGGGATTTCTTCCTTCAAGATATAATCGGCGCCCGGGTTGTTGACGAGGACGGAAATGAGCTGGGCAGGCTGGCGGATGTTTTGGAGCTGCCTGCGGGAAACGTCTATGTGGTTCAGGGAGAGCGCGAGATTCTCATTCCCGCAAGACCGGAGTTTGTCTTAAACACGGATGTGGAAGCGGGAATCATAACCGTAAGGCTGCTGGAAGGCATGTAATTTCCGGGGCAGGCTCAGCCCGAGAGGTGATTTTATTGAAAATCGATATTATGACCCTGTTTCCCGACTCCATGAGCCGGGTTTTGGGTGAGAGCATACTTGGACGAGCGGCAAAGAAGTCCATTATTGAAATAAACTGCATACAAATAAGGGATTTTACCGACAACAAGCAAAATCAGGTTGACGACTATCCTTACGGCGGGGGATGGGGCTGCGTTATGATGGCGCAGCCCCTGAAGGCCTGCCTTGACCATATACTCAGCCAGTCTGAAGGGCGCAAAACACGGGTGATATACATGTCCCCCCAGGGGCAGGTCTTTAACCAGGAGACGGCAAAACGGTTCGTGCGGGATTACGACCACCTGGTTCTGGTCTGCGGCCACTATGAAGGCATAGATGAGCGTTTTATCGAGGAGTGCGTGGACGAGGAAATCTCCATAGGGGATTTTGTACTTACCGGCGGTGAAATTCCCGCCATGGCCGTCTGTGACGCCGTGTGCCGCCTTGTGCCCGGGGTGCTGGCGGACGAGGAGTGTTTCACCGGGGAGAGCCATTGGGACGGCCTGCTGGAATACCCCCAGTACACCCGGCCTGAGGTCTGGGAGGGCAGGGCAGTGCCGGAGGTGCTGCTGTCCGGAAATCATGCTAGGATAAGGGCGTGGCGACGCAAGCAGAGCCTTATCCGCACCATGGAAAGGCGTCCGGATCTGTTTGCAAGGCTAAAGCTTACGGACAAGGAGGACCTGGAGCTTTTGGCCGAGATAAACCGGGAGCGGGCCGCCGCGGAACCTGGGCCGGTTTTCGACTACCGCAAAGGGGAGCCAAAGGATATCAACAGCATTATGGAGATTGTCTCCCAGGCCCGGACTTTTTTGAAAAGTCAGGGCGTGGATCAGTGGCAGAATGGGTATCCCGATGCTTCCGTGTTCCTGGCCGATATGGACAAAGGCGCTTGCTGGGTGTTTACCTGCGAAGACGAGATTGCCGGCGTTATAGCCATATCCATGGGCCCGGAGAGCTGCTATGAGGATATGAGGGAAGGCAAATGGCTGTCGGAGGGGACTCCCTACGGGGTTGTTCACCGTACCGCGGTCCGGGAGGATTTCCGGGGCAGCAGCCTTGCCTCGGAGATGCTTGAGCTGGCGGCGGATTTGTGCCGGGGCATGGGGGCTGTCAGCATGCGGGTTGACACCCACAGGGACAATTTGACCATGAGGCGCTTTCTGGAAAAATGCGGGTACGTCCTCTGCGGCGTCGTTTACCTGGACTCCGGGCCCGAGAAGGGCAGGGAGCGCCTTGCCTATGAGAAAGTCCTTTAAATAAGCACAAGGCGGGATACTCCCCGCCTTGATTCCCAAGTAGGCCTATAAAATATGAGGTAATAAACATGGACCTGTGCAATATTCATCAAATTAAAGAACTTCTGGCCCGGCACGGCTTTCGTTTTTCTAAATCCATGGGGCAGAATTTCCTGGTTGCCCCCTGGGTGCCCCGGCGGATAGCGGAAGAAGCCGGTTTGGATTCCGGCACCGGGGTTTTGGAGGTGGGGCCCGGCGTAGGCTGCCTCACGGAGCAGCTGGCCCTCCGGGCCGGAAAGGTACTCTCCATAGAGTTGGACAAAACCTTAAAACCGGTGCTGGAGGAGACCCTGCATGGTTTGGATAACGTCAGGCTACTGTTTGGCGACGTGCTGAAATTTAACCTGCCGGAACTGGTCCGGGGGCATTTTTCCGGCCTGCGGCCTGTGGTCTGCGCCAACCTGCCCTACAACATAACCAGCCCCGTGCTGACGGCCTTTATTGAGGCGGGCTGCTTTGACACCATTACGGTGATGATACAGCGGGAAGTGGCAAGGCGGATTTGCGCCATGCCCGGCAGCGACGATTACGGCTCTTTTACGGTCTATGCAAACTGGCATACGGAGCCGAAAATCCTTTTTGACGTGTCTCCCGGATGCTTCATACCGCAGCCAAAAGTGAGCTCTACGGTAATCCGGTTGAAAAAAAGAAACTCGCCCCCGGTGCCGGTAGGGAGCGAGAAAATGTTCTTTAAAGTGGTGCGCGGGGCCTTCAGTCAAAGGAGGAAGACCCTGAAAAACGCCCTGGCTTCCGGCCTTGAAGGCTTTGACAAGGAGCGTATAGAAAAGGCCATTTCCGCCTGCGGCCTGGACCCCAGGGTCAGGGGGGAGAACCTTGGTATAGGGGAGTTTGCCGCCCTTACAGATGCTTTAATCAGTCTTTCTCCTTGATGGTTTTCGGCTTGCCGTACTTTTCGCCGAAAGTTTCGATTACAATTGATTCAAATAAATATCTTCCAGAGGGCGTTTGTTATCATCCACTTCAACATTCTGCATCTCCTGGAATTGGGAAATCCTCCTTTAATGTAATAGCCCGCGTCCCCCGTGCCGTCCCCTTTGGGGTTCCGCGAACAGAATGACGCGCGCCTGTATAACGGCACATTACCATATTTTTGATTATATGCAATTAAATTAGCACGGCACAATAATAAATTACAAATTCTTTCAATTAATTGCTTTTTTCTGATTGCTGGTTTATTATAGGTAATATTAATTACGGATGGTTTCAAGGGGGATATCCATGAGTCTCACAGAAAATGAACATGTAATTAAATGGGTTCAAGAGATGGCTGCCATGACGCAGCCCGACAGAATCGTGTGGATTGACGGCTCTGAAGAGCAGTTGGAGGAGCTCCGCAGGGAGGCCATGGCCACCGGGGAGCTCATAAAGCTGAATGAGGAATATCTGCCCGGTTGCTACCTCCACAGGAGTGACCCCAACGACGTGGCCCGCGTGGAGGATCGCACCTTTATCTGTTCTGAAAAGCAGGAAGATGCCGGACCCACCAACAACTGGATGGACCCGAAGGAGATGTACAAAAAACTCCGGGGCATCTTCACCGGCTCCATGCGGGGGCGCACCATGTACGTGGTACCCTATTCCATGGGCGTGGTGGGCTCTCCTTTTGCCAAATACGGAATCGAGCTGACAGACTCCATTTACGTGGTGGTGTCCATGGCCATCATGACCCGTATGGGCAGGGAGGTTTATGAGGCGCTGGGAGACAGCCCCGACTTTGTAAAGGGCCTTCATTCCAAGGCGGATTTGGACCCGGAAAGGCGATATATTGTCCACTTCCCGCAGGACAATACCATTTGGTCAGTCAACTCCGGCTACGGCGGAAACGTGCTTTTGGGCAAAAAGTGTTTCGCCCTGCGGATAGCTTCGGTTCTGAGCCGGAAGGAAGGCTGGATGGCCGAGCATATGCTGATTCTCGGCATAGAAAACCCCCGGGGAGAAGTCAGATACCTGGCGGCGGCCTTCCCCTCCGCCTGCGGCAAGACAAATCTCGCCATGCTGGTACCTCCGGAGATCTACCGGAAGGAGGGCTGGAAGGTATGGTGCGTGGGGGACGACATTGCCTGGCTGCGCATAGGCCATGACGGCCGGCTTTGGGCCGTGAACCCCGAATTTGGCTTTTTCGGCGTTGCCCCCGGTACCAGCGAAAAATCAAACCCAAACGCCCTTGCGGCCACGAGAAAGAACACAATCTTTACAAACGTAGTCCTGACTGCCGACAATACCGTTTGGTGGGAGGGGATGACCGATACCCCGCCCCGGGGCGCTTTGAACTGGAAGGGGGAACCCTGGGACCCCTCCGACGGTTCCAAGGGCGCACACCCCAATTCCCGGTTTACGGCGCCGGCCCTGAACTGCCCCTGCATCAGCCCGGAGTTTAACAACCCCCAGGGTGTCCCTATTTCAGCCATTGTGTTTGGGGGACGACGGGCCAAAACCGCACCTCTGGTGTACCAGTCCCGGGACTGGTACCACGGTGTTTTCGTGGGCTCCATAATGGCCAGCGAGACCACCGCCGCCGCCACCGGCGCCGTGGGCGTAGTCCGCCGGGACCCCATGGCCATGCTGCCCTTCTGCGGATATAACATGGGCGACTACTGGCAGCACTGGCTGGACATGGGCAGTAAACTGAAAAACCCGCCTAAAGTATTCAACGTCAACTGGTTCCGCACGGACGACCAGGGCCGTTTTATCTGGCCGGGATTCGGCGAGAACATGCGGGTACTGGAATGGATTATGGCAAGGTGCTTTGACGAGATTGGGGCCACGGAGGCCACCATCGGGTACTTGCCCAGGCCGGAGGACATCAGGCTTGAAGGCTCCGGCGTGGACCGGGATACCTTGCGGGTTCTCCTCAGCGTGGACCGCGAGCTTTGGCGGGCAGAATGCCGGGATATTCGGGAGTTTTACGAGAAATTTGGAGATAAACTGCCCCAAAAGCTGAAAGAGGAGCTTGAAATCCTGGATACAAAGCTGGATTAATGACGAATTTTTGAACAAATCTAGGGTGTGGAAGTAGTTCCGCACCCTAAATTTGCGGAATGGTGCACCGAGTTTGACGGAATTCTCAATTATTGCATTTTTTGAACTTGACTTTTGTTAATAGCTGATGTACTATATCTGTGCTCCAAAGATATGGCAAAGCACAATATATTGTGTTTCGCCTGTTGAAATATATGGGGAGGAATACAAATGACGATTACCAGCATAAGAAAGAGAGACGGGCGCATAGTGCCCTTTGACGAGTCGAAAATTGCGGCAGCTATTACCAAGGCCTTTAATGCCACCTATAAGCTGGGTAACGAGGAGATAGCCTCCCAGCTTGCCTCAGAGGTATGTTCAATCTTGGAGGTGGAGGGGGCAGTCACCCCCGATGTGGAGCATATTCAGGATATAGTGGAGCGCGTTCTAATGGACAACGGCTATGTCCAGACGGCAAAGGCGTATATACTTTACCGCTCCGAACGCAGCCGGATCCGCGAGATGAATACCAGGCTCATGCAGACATATGAGGAGATTACCTTTGCCGATGCAAAAGATTCCGATGTCAAGCGTGAGAATGCCAACATAGACGGCGACACCGCCATGGGCACCATGCTTAAATACGGCTCCGAGGGCGCGAAGCAATTCTACAAGATGTTTGTGCTGAAGCCTAAGCATGCCAAGGCCCACAACGAGGGGGATATCCATATCCACGATTTGGATTTCTACACCCTCACCACAACCTGCACACAAATTGACATTAAAAAGCTTTTCAAGGGCGGCTTTTCCACCGGGCACGGCCACCTGCGGGAGCCCAACGATATTGCCTCCTATTCCGCCCTGTGCTGCATTGCCATCCAGTCCAACCAGAACGACCAGCACGGCGGACAGAGCATTGTAAACTTCGACTACGGCATGGCTGACGGCGTACGCAAGACCTTTAAGCGCCTTTACCGCCAGAATCTGGCCAAGGCTCTGATGCTCTGGAAGGACATGGATGACCCCGAAGACGAAATCCGGGCCAACATGGAGTCCATAGAAAAGGAAACCGGGCTGTATCCCCGCCTGGATGGCTGCGCCGATTACCAGGAAGCCGAGCTGCCCCGCCTTGCGGAGCTTTTCGGGGATGAGGAAGCTATCCGGAAAGCCCAGAAACTTGCGGAGCACTACGCCACCAAGGAAACGGACAGGGCCACCTATCAGGCCATGGAGGCCTTTATACACAACCTTAACACCATGCATTCCCGCGCCGGCGCCCAGACCCCCTTTAGCTCCATCAACTACGGTATGGATACAAGCCCTGAGGGGCGTATGGTCATGAAAAATGTCATGCTGGCCACCGAGGCAGGCCTGGGTAACGGGGAGACCCCCATTTTCCCCATCCAGATATTCAGGGTCAAGGAGGGGGTCAACTATAATCCCGGCGACCCCAACTACGACCTGTTTAGGCTGGCCTGCCGCTGCAGCGCAAAGCGTCTTTTCCCCAATTTCTCGTTCCTGGATGCGCCCTTCAACGCCAGCTATTATAAGGGAACCCCCGAGACTGAAATTGCATACATGGGCTGCAGGACCCGCGTCATAGGAAACGTCTATGATCCCGCCAAGGAAATCAGCAACGGGCGGGGCAACCTGAGCTTTACCACAATAAACCTGCCCCGCATCGCAATCAAGGCCAAGGGGGATACCGTCGGCTTCTTCGAGGAGCTGGACCGCAAGATAGACCTGGTAATTGACCAACTCCTGGAGCGTTTTGAAATCCAGGCCAGGAAAAAAGTCAAGAATTTCCCCTTCCTCATGGGACAGGGGGTATGGCTGGACAGCGAGAAGCTGGGGTGGAACGACGAAGTACGGGATGTGCTCAAGCACGGCACCCTTACCTGCGGCTTTATTGGACTGGCAGAGACGCTGATAGCCCTCACAGGCAAACACCACGGGGAAAGCGAGCAGAGCCAGAATCTGGGCCTTGAAATAGTGGCTCATATTCGTGCCCGTCTGGATGAGGCATCCAAGAACTACGGCATGAACTTTACCCTTATTGCCACACCCGCCGAGGGGCTGGCAGGCCGTTTTGTGAAGCTGGACAGGGAGCGTTTTGGAGTCATCGAAGGGGTAACCGACAAGGAATACTACACCAACAGTTTCCATATACCCGTATATTTCCCCATTACCGCCTTTGAGAAGATAGCCCTGGAGGCGCCCTACCATACCCTGACAAATGCCGGACACATAAGCTACATCGAAATGGACGGCGACCCCTCGGACAACCTGGAGGCATTTGAAAAGATTGTCCGGTATATGAAGGAATGCGGCATAGGCTACGGTTCCATAAACCACCCCGTTGACAGGGACCCCGTTTGCGGATTCTCCGGAATAATTAATGACCAGTGCCCGGGATGCGGCCGCACCGAGGAGGACGGCGTTCCCTTTGAGCGGATTCGCCGGATTACCGGCTATCTTGTGGGCAGCCTTGAACGCTTTAATGATGCCAAACGGGCAGAGGAACGGGACCGTGTTAAACACGGAATGTAAATACGTTGTTTATATACGAAAGGGACGCGCGTATGCGTCCCTTTTTGTAAAAATAGAAATTCCACTTAACAGGTGAATGAAAAAACGGAGGAAAACATATGCGGATTGCCGATTATATACAGGATTCCATAGTAGACGGGCCGGGCCTTCGCTTTACGCTGTTTACCCAGGGCTGTCCCCACCGTTGCGAGGGCTGCCACAACCCCCAAACCCACGATTTTCAGGGGGGAAGGGAAATGAGCGCCGGTGAAATCATAAAAATCATGCTATCAAACCCCCTGACGGACGGCATAACACTAACGGGAGGGGAGCCCTTCTGCCAGCCGGAGGACTGTGCCGCCATAGCCCGGGCCGCCAAAGAACACGGGCTGAACGTATGGGCATACAGCGGCTGGACATTCGAAGAGCTGATGAATGACGACAGGCCGGCCGTCCGGGAGCTGCTTAAGCTGTGCGATGTGCTTGTGGACGGCCCTTTTATACTGGAGCAGCGCAGTTTGACCCTGAAGTGGAGGGGCAGTCACAACCAGCGGGTGCTGGATGTCCCCAAGAGCCTTGCCACGGGCGAAGCCGTACTGTATAATAAATAACCACCAGGATGCCTGCAAAAGATAAGCGTAAATAAGCCGGGGAGAAAAAGACAGGGGTGTGAAAATATTATGTCAACCTATATCATAACGGCAACCCACAATGGAGAGACCAGAAAGATACAGGCCCCATCAGGCGATACCCTGCTTAATGCCTTACGCACCGCGGGATACAGCATAAACGCCCCCTGCGGCGGTAACGGCACCTGCCGGCAATGCCGGGTAAATCTGGAGGGGAGGGAAGTGCTGGCCTGCCAGACCAGAGTTGACCGGGACTGCTACGTGAGCCTGCCGGACACACATAAGATGGAGGTGCTCACCAGGGGAGCGGTTGACATAACACCATGCGGAACCGGACTGGGCGTGGCGGTGGACGTTGGCACCACCACCGTGGCAGCCTACCTTTACGACCTGGAAACCGGCAAGCTTTTGGAGGTGGAGAGCGGCAGGAACGCCCAGCGCCCCTATGGTGCGGACGTATTAAGCCGCATACAGTATATCGCAAAGGAAGGCGGGCTTCAGCAGCTCTCGGGTGTCATACGGGAGCAGTTGAATCAGGCCGTAGGCAAGCTCTGTGCCCGGGCAGGAAGAAAGACCGGGGAAATAAAGAGAGTGTCCATTGCGGGGAACACTGTTATGGAACATATACTGGCAGGTCTGTCCCCTGTTGGAATAGGCGTGGCCCCCTTTACTACCGTCAGCCTGTTTGGGGATATGCGACCGGCGTCGGAGCTACTCGTAGGGTTGGCTGAGGATGCAGAGCTGTATCTATGTCCCGCCCTGGCCGGCTATGTGGGCGGGGATATCACTGCGGGCATGCTCAGCTCCGGGGTTTGGAAGGAAGATAAAACCTGCCTGTTTTTGGATATAGGAACCAACGGCGAAATGGCGTTGGGGGACAAGAACGGGTTAATCTGCTGCGCCACGGCGGCCGGACCGGCCTTTGAAGGCGCAGAAATAGAGTGCGGCATGGACGCCACTGCCGGGGCTATCAACAAGGCAAGTTATGTAAACCAAAGGCTGGAATTCACCGTTATCGGCGGCGGGGTCGCCAGGGGTGTTTGCGGCTCCGGACTCATTGATATTCTTGCGGCAATGCTGCTTTGCGGTGCAGTGGAGGAGAGCGGGCGCATGCGTCGCCCGGAGGAGGCGCCGGAGCATATCAGAGAGCGCCTTAAGGCGGACGAGAAGGGCCAGATGCGGTTTTATCTTACGGACAAGGTGTATGTGTCGGCGGCTGACGTGCGCCAGCTGCAGCTGGCCAAGTCCGCCATACGCGCGGGAATAGAAACCCTCATGGAAATCCTGGGCAAAACTTATGACGATATTGAAAAAGTTATCATTGCCGGGGGCTTCGGGGCCTATATGCGGGTAGAAAGCGCCTGTACCATAGGCCTTCTTCCTCCGGCCCTGATGGGGAAAACCCACCATGTGGGCAACTCTGCCGGAGCCGGGGCGGCCATGGCCCTGGACATGGCAAACCGGGAGCTTTTGAAGGAGATTACCGCGAAATGCGAGTATCTGGAGCTGTCGGCCTCCTCATTGTTTTATGAGAAATATATAGAAGTAATGACTTTTGACGAGGCAAACAAGGTAAGCGATGAAAACTGAAAGCATTATTGAAATTGCCAGGGACTGCGGCTTTACGGTGGCTGAGCCTCTGGACCCCAAAACCCTGAAGCACCTGCCTGAAGTCAGGGAAATGTGCGCTGCTGACAGGTGCCAGAGCTATAACAAGAGCTGGAGCTGCCCCCCGGCCTGCGGTAGCCTGAAGGAGCTGGAGGCCAGGTGCTCCCAGTATGACAAGGGAATACTGGTACAGACCGTAGGGGAACTTGAAAGCTCCTACGATTACGAGGCTATAATGGAACTGGAACGGCGCCATCAAAAGAATTTCCAAAAGCTGATTAGGCACCTTAGAGAACTGGAACTTGACATGCTGCCCATGGGGGTGGGGGCCTGCCGCCTCTGTGAAAAATGCACCTGGCCGGATGAGCCTTGCCGTTTCCCGGAGCTGGTTTTTCCCTCAATGGAGGCCTGCGGGCTTTTCGTCAGCCAGGTATGCAAGGATAACGGGGTGCCTTACTATTACGGCCCCAATACCATGGCCTTTGTAAGCTGCTGCCTGTTTAAGTAATACTAATTTTTGCTGTCGACGGACAAGTGTACTACCTTACGGTTTTGTTGCGTAGGGCAGTTTCTTTGTCCGCTTTTTTGTTCTTCGGGCATTTTTGAAACATATAAACCTGGCTAAAGAAGACTTGGTATGGAAGGACTTTCCCATCCAGCACAGTTATGGGTTTTACCCAGAGCGAAGCGGCCCTCACCGATTTGCTGAACGGCAAGCTTGGCGCCGTATTCGGCAAGATGGGTGATATTAAAGCCGCATATGACAGGTACGAGACCCGTTAAACGTAATATCATTACAGCATTAGCTGTCTCCAGCAATGGAGGCAGCTAATTTGTTCTCCGGCTAGTTGATTTGCCGCTATTTTATGGTAGAATAAATGGGTATGATTAAATTAGAGGTATCAGTTTTTGGTGTTGTCAAACCTGCGGAGGTCGCATTGATGGCGGAGTTCAAAGTGGTAAGCGAATACTCCCCGGCGGGAGATCAGCCGGAGGCAATTGATGCCCTTGCAATAGGGCTGGATATGGGGTTTGAAGAACAGACCCTGTTGGGCGTGACCGGCAGCGGGAAAACCTATACCATGGCAAAGATTATCGAGCGCGTGCAAAGGCCCACACTGGTACTTGCCCACAACAAGACGCTGGCTGCCCAGCTATGTGCGGAATTCAAGGAATTTTTCCCGGAAAATGCCGTGGAATACTTCGTATCCTATTACGATTACTACCAACCGGAGGCCTATTTGCCCCATACGGACACATATATCGAAAAGGACAGCAGCATAAACGACGAGATAGAGCGCCTGCGTCACAGCGCCACCTCCAGCCTTTTTGAGCGGCGGGATGTGATTGTCGTGGCCTCCGTTTCGTGTATTTACGGCCTGGGCGACCCTATAGACTACGCCAACATGGTCATATCCCTGCGTCCCGGGCAGACCCGCGGCCTGGACGAGCTGCTGCGCCGCCTGATTGATATACGCTACGGGCGGAACGATATAGCCTTCGAGCGCAACTGCTTCCGGGTGAGGGGGGATACGGTGGAGGTGTTCCCGGCCTACGCAAGGGATAACGCCATAAGAATTGAATTTTTCGGCGATGAGATTGACCGCATCAGCGAGATAAACGTAGTTACCGGGGTTCCCGTGCGCTACCTGAACCATGTGGCCATATATCCGGCCTCCCACTATGTAACCACCAAGGAAAAAATGGCCCGGGCCATTGAGGAAATAAGGCGGGAATGTGAAGAGCGGGTAAAGTTTTTTGAAGAGGCGGGCAAACTCATCGAAGCCCAGCGCATAGCCCAGCGGACCGCCTTTGACATTGAGATGATGCAGGAGCTTGGCTACTGCTCCGGCATTGAAAACTACAGCAGGATAATCAGCGGGCGCCCGCCGGGCAGCCCGCCCATGACCCTGCTGGACTATTTCCCGAAGGACTTTGTCCTGTTTGTGGACGAGAGCCATGTGACGCTGCCCCAGGTCCGAGCAATGTACGCCGGCGACCGCTCCAGAAAGGAAACCCTGGTCAGCTATGGTTTCCGCCTGCCTTCCGCCTTTGATAACCGTCCATTGAAATTTGACGAGTTTATGCAGAGGGTTAATCAGATAATATATGTTTCCGCCACCCCCGGCGACTTTGAAAAGGAGCGCTCGGCCCAGATTGTGGAACAGGTAATCAGGCCAACGGGGCTTTTGGACCCGAGAGTTGAGGTACGCCCGGTGGAGGGCCAGATAGACGACCTCATCGAGGAAGTCAATGCCCGGATTGAAAAGGGGCAGCGCACACTTGTTACAACCCTTACCAAGAAGATGGCGGAGGACCTGACGGCTTATCTGGCGGAGGCTGGTATCAAATGCCGGTATATGCACCACGATGTGGGGACAATAGAGCGCATGGAGATAATCCGCGACCTGCGCCTGGGCGAATTTGACGTGCTGGTGGGCATAAACCTGCTGCGTGAGGGTTTGGACTTGCCGGAGGTGTCCCTGGTGGCAATTCTGGACGCCGACAAGGAGGGCTTCCTGCGAAGCGAGACCAGCCTTATCCAGACCATAGGCAGGGCCGCCCGGAACGCCGACGGGCTTGTCGTTATGTACGCGGATACGGTTACCCGCTCCATGGAGGCTGCCATAACCGAGACAAACCGCCGCCGGACCAAGCAGATGGAGTATAACCGCCGTATGGGCATAACGCCCAGGACCATAATCAAGAGCGTACGGGATATTATTGAAATATCCGACAGTGCACTGGAGCAGGATTCTTACACCGAGGGCGGGGTCAGAATGACCGCCCGGGAGCGCCAGCAGGAGATTGCAAGGCTGGAGAAGGAAATGAAGAAGGCGGCTCAGATGCTGGAATTTGAGTATGCGGCAGTGCTTAGGGACAGGCTTATCAAGCTCAGGGGAGAGAAATAGACTTATCTACCCGCAGGGGCAGTTATATGGGGGAAAAACAATGAAAGTGATGATACTTGACGGAAACAGCATAGTGAACCGGGCCTTTTACGGCATACGCATGCTCAGCGCCCCGGACGGCACTCCCACCAACGGGATATACGGCTTTCTGACCATACTCCGGAAGCTACTTGATGAGGAAAAGCCCGAGGCCCTTTGCGTTGCCTTTGACCTGCCCGGGCCCACTTTTCGGCATGAGCAATTTGAGGGCTACAAGGCCAAAAGGAAGGCCATGCCCGATGAGCTTGCCGTTCAGATTCCAATACTCAAGGAAGTGCTGGACGCAATGGGAATCTGCCGCTGCGAGGAGCCGGGGTATGAGGCGGACGACCTTATCGGCACAGCCAGCCGGCACTGCGAGAGCAGGGGCTGGGAATGCCTCATAGTCACCGGAGACAAGGACAGTTTTCAGCTCATCACCGACCTGACCCATGTCAAATACGTGAAAACAAGGATGGGCAGGACGGAGACCCTAGAGTATGGCCCTGCCCAGTTTTACGAGGAATACGGCTTTGAACCCGCCAAAATGGTGGATTTGAAAGCCCTGATGGGCGACGCCTCCGATAATATCCCGGGAGTCCCGGGGATAGGGGAGAAGACCGCTCTGGACCTTGTCCGCCGCTTCGGCACCGTGGAGGAGATATACGCCAGGCTCCAGGAGCTGGACATTAAGGAACATGTCAGAAAAAAGCTGGCGGAAGGGGCCGAGAACGCAAAACTTTCCTATGAGCTGGCGGCCATAGACAAGGACGCGCCCCTGAAATTCGACCCGGAGGATACAAAATGCAGCTTTGACTTCGGACCGGAGCTTTACGATATTTTTATTCGGCTGGGTTTCAAGCGCTTCATAGAAAACTGGGGAATAAAGCCCGGGAAAGGCCCAGAAACCCGGGAAAACCCCACTTTGCCGGAAGTGGAAATCGACGGGCCTGATTCTCTGGCCGACCTGATGGAGAGCATACGCAGCACGGAGTATGTCTCCCTGCTGCCCATGGAAGATTTGGACGCGGTGCAGATATGCGACGGGAAATGCACCGCTACGGTGCACTGGTCCCTGGCAGGGGATGGCTATAACGATTTCCTCCGCGAACTTTTTTCCGGGGACATAAAAAAGGTCTCCCACAATGTAAAAGACCTGATGGGCATGCTGCTTAAGGAAGGCCTGCCCGCGGAGGGCTTTATTTTCGATACCGCCCTGGCGGCCTACCTGCTGGAGGCCACGGAGAGCAATTACAATCTGCCCCGGCTCAGCCAAAAATACCTTGACCGGCGGCAGGACGGCGCAGAGGCCGTTTATAACCTTTATTCCATACTGGACGACAGGCTGTCGGAGCTTGGCATGTCCGAGCTGTTTTATAAAATTGAGCTGCCCCTGTGCCGGGTGCTGGCGGACATGGAGATAGTGGGTTTCGCGGTGGACAAAAAGGCCCTGTATGACTTTGGGGAAAGCTTAAATTACCACATTGAGCAGCTGCAGGGGAGCATCTGGCAGCATGCCGGGGAGGAGTTCAACATCAATTCCCCCAAGCAGCTGGGGACCGTGCTCTTTGACAAGCTGATGCTTCCTTCGGGGAAAAAGACAAAGACCGGCTGGAGCACCAATGTGGAAGTGCTGGAAAAGCTCAGAGACAAACATCCCATAATAGGAGAGATACTTCAGTACCGCCAGCTTACAAAGCTGAAATCAACATATACGGACGGACTGCTAAAGGTTATCTCCCCCGATGGCAGGATACACACCAGCTTTCAGATGACCGTCACCGCCACAGGGCGCCTGTCTTCCACGGAGCCGAACCTTCAAAACATACCCATACGCACCCAACTGGGGGGGGAAATCCGGAAAATGTTTGTTGCTCCTCCGGGGAAAGTGCTGGTGGACGCCGATTACAGCCAGATAGAGCTGCGGTTGCTGGCCCACATTTCCGGGGACGAGACCATGAGGAATGCTTTTATGGCCAACGAGGACATACATGCGGTCACGGCCTCCCAGGTGTTTGGGGTGCCTTTAAAGGAAGTGACTCCCCTGCAGCGCAGCCAGGCCAAGGCGGTAAACTTCGGCATTGTTTACGGCATATCGGACTTCTCCCTCGCCCAGGACATAGGGGTGTTCAGGAGCGAGGCCAGGGCTTATATAGACGCCTACCTGTCCAAATACCACGGAGTGCGGGACTACATGAAGAGCATAGTCCAAAAGGCTAAGGAGGACGGCTATGTGTCCACCCTGTTCGGCCGGCGGCGGGCTTTACCGGAACTCAAGTCCTCCAATTACAACATACGCAGCTTTGGAGAGCGGGTGGCGCTGAACATGCCTATACAGGGTACTGCGGCTGACATAATAAAGCTGGCCATGGTGAATGTCCATAGGCGTCTGAAGGAGGAGGGACTCCAGGCCAGGCTGATACTTCAGGTTCACGACGAGCTGATTGCCGAATGCCCCGAAAATGAAGCGGAGCGAGTGAGGCGCCTACTGGTGGAGGAGATGGAAAACGCCGTCAGCCTGAGCGTACCCCTCACCGCCGAGGCGCATATCGGAAGGAATTGGTATGACGCAAAGTAACGAAAAGACAGAAAAGTTTAAAATAGCAGACGCCAGTAAAGAGCATATACCGGCCATAGAAGCCCTTGAGGCTGCCTGCTTTTCCGTGCCCTTGTCTCGGGAAATGCTACTGTCCCAGCTTGGAAGCCAGCGCCATATCCTGCTTGTGGCTGAGGAAGGCGGCCGGGTGCTGGGCTATGTTGGAATGATGTATGTGTTGGATGAGGGTTATATATCAAATGTGGCGGTGGACCCCGCCTGTCGACGCCGGGGCCTGGCCACAAAGCTGCTGAGGGCTCTTATACAACGCGCCGGGGAGCTGAAGCTTTCATTTGTTACCCTTGAGGTCCGGGCTTCAAACGGAGCCGCCCGCGCTCTGTACAGAAAACTGGGCTTTAATGATGTGGGGCGAAGGAAGAACTATTATCAAAACCCCACGGAGGATGCCATACTTATGACCTTGACGCTCTAAAGCCCATTGGTACCCTACTTAGGAAAGAGGACTGTAAATGCTGTTATTATCTGTAGAAACCACCTGTGACGAGACCGCCGTGGCCATTACCCGAAACGGCCGGCAAGTCCTTACGGACCAGATTTTTTCCCAGGCGGACCTCCACGCCGTGTATGGCGGGGTTGTGCCGGAGATTGCCTCCCGCTCTCATGTGGAGGTCATTACCCAGCTTGCCGACCGGGCCGTAAAGGAGGCAGGCATTAAAAAGACCGATTTGGAAGGTGTTGCGGTGTCTTATGCCCCCGGCCTTATCGGCGCTCTTCTGGTGGGAGTGAACTTTGCGAAATCCGTGGCATTTGCCCTGGATGTGCCCCTTATCCCGGTGCACCACATACGGGGGCATATAGCCGCCAACTATATAGCATATCCGGAGCTGGAGCCTCCTTTTTTGTGCCTGGCCATATCGGGTGGCAACACAATGCTAATGGATGTCCGGGATTATACCGATATGAGTGTTATAGGCTCCACAAGGGATGATGCGGCGGGGGAGTGCTTCGACAAGACCGCCCGGGTTCTGGGCCTGGGCTATCCCGGCGGCAAGCCCATTGATGAGCTGTCCCAGACGGGGGACGACAAGAAATATGATTTGCCCCGGGCGCATATTGAAGGCCATCCCTATGACATGAGCTTTTCGGGCCTTAAAACCGCAGTCATCAATATTATTCACAACGCGGAGCAAAAGGGGCAGGAGATTGATAAGCCTTCCCTGGCCGCTTCCTTTTCCGCCGCAGTCAGCGATATTCTGGTACCGAGAACCATAGCTGCCGCTCTGGAGCTGGGTTACAAAAAACTTGCCGTCGCCGGGGGCGTGGCGGCAAATTCCCGGATTCGCAGGGATTTCACGGAAGTTGCAGGGAAGGAGGGGTTGGAGCTTTACATTCCCCCCATGCGCCTTTGCGGCGATAACGCAGCCATGATAGGATGCCAGGGATATTATGAATATCTGGCAGGCAATACAGCCGGACCTGAACTAAACGCCTATGCCACCCTGGAGATATGATAAATCCCGCAGACAGATATTAGGGAAGGGATAAAAAATATGGGTATCCATGACGGACATAGAGAACGGATGAAAAAACGCTTTCTTCAGTATGGCCTTGACAATTTTGATGACCATAATGTTTTGGAATTGCTGCTTTTCTATGCACTGCCCCGCCGGGACTTAAATCCCCTCGCCCACAATCTGCTGAATCATTTCGGCAGCCTTAGCGGGGTGCTGGAAGCGTCAATCGAGGATTTGAAAAGGGTGCCCGGCATGGGGGAGAACGCGGCCATTCTTTTGAAACTGGTGCCCCAGGTCAGCCGCCGCTATTTGATTTCAAAAAACTCCGACTACGATATTCTGGACTCGGTGACCAAGGCCGGCCAATACCTTATGCCCCTGTTTATGTATGAGAGGGACGAGGTAGTTTACATGATATGCCTGGACGCCAAGAGAAAGGTTATAAGCTGCCGGGAAATATCCCGGGGAGTGGTAAACACAGCAGAGGTAAGCATCCGCAAGATAGTAGAATTTGCCCTGGCCAATAATGCCACCAGCGTTATCATATCCCATAACCACACAAGCGGTATTGCGTTACCCTCCTATGAAGACGAGATGACCACTTTGCAGATAAAAGCGGCTTTGGAGATGGTGGGCATTACCCTGGCGGACCATATAATTGTCGCAGGTGACGATTACGTTTCGCTTGCGGAAAGTGGCCTTTTAGAAAGCAGGTAATAATATGCAGGACATTTTTTAATGTCTTGCATTTTTTGCTTTTTCTTGATTCGGTCGACGATTATTTCTGCTGTAAACAATATTATGTAAACTAAATAAATATTGCATCTTGATAATTACCCCAATAGGCGATTTGGATATTATTGTAAAATAGACTTGTAATTATTGGGGGCTAAGGGATTATTTAATGTTGAAAACCCTGTTGATAATGTTGATAACTCCTTGCAAACATTTTCTAACCGTCTTTATGTCAATCTAACGGCAATAATTGTAAGCGTGGAACAAGGGTTAAAAAGATAATAAAAGCAGATTAATCGACAATTATTTGTTAGGACTTTATTTTTTGAAGGTGATTTTTGGAGAACTTTTTATCTTAATCAGGAAAAATAGAAAAAAATGTCGCAACTTTGATACATTTTTTCCTTCAATATACGCAGGGTAATCAATCTCGACGGAGTTTGGAGCATTGACTTTGGGCCTTAGGCTGTGCTAAAATACCAAGGCCGAGATAGTCAATTATAGATTTATGCTACTGTAGCTCAGTCGGTAGAGCAGCTGATTCGTAATCAGCAGGTCGTGTGTTCGAGTCACATCAGTAGCTCCATAAAAAAGTCTCAGAACCGTCAAACGGTTCTGAGACTTTTTCGCTATGATTAGAAATTGCCAGGCGCTGCTATAGCTTAGTAGCCGCAGGGGGAAAAAAGATGCCTGTCCGGGACCGGACAGGCATTAATAGATCAGAGCATATGCGATTCCGACTGGCGTGAACCGTTTTATATATCTAAATACATGTTATCACAGCTTTCGACAAAAATCAACACAAAACTTAAATGGTTTTATAAACATCTCTTGGTTCTGGACTTGACTATGGCTTTATATTAATAAAAAACGCAGGAGGGAAATAGCGACAGGACTTAATCTTGAGTTAGAGACAGCAAAAACACTAATCTTTTCAATCTAGGCTCTTTATACATATTGGAAATTAATAGAAAAACATTGTTTTTTAAACTAGACAGTAGTATAATCCGATATGTAAGTATCAATATATTACAGAGGAGCCAATATTTGTGAGAGAAGTAATATCAAAACAGGATTTACAGGCTAGAAAAACAATGTCCCTGATAATGGGACTTTTAATTATGCTCTTCACCGGAATACTATATATGTGGAGCATTTTTCTGCCCCATGTAGCGGAAGAATTCGGCTGGGCGCCGGGCGACGTGGGCATGACTTCGTCAATAATGGTGGCGGCCTTTGTGCTTGGCAATATCCTCAGCGGCCTTGTCCAGAAGAAAATACCGACCCGGATAATTATCTGCACCGGCTGTATAATGTTTGCAGCCGGCATGTTTCTGACCTCCTTGCTTAATGGCGGGGCTCCGTGGATGATATACCTTACATATGGAGTGCTTTCCGGTATCGGCTGCGGTATTGCCTACAACTCTGTGATTTCGGTACTTCAAAAATGGTATATGGCAAGAAACGGCCTGGTTACGGGGCTGGCAGTCGGCTCCTTTGGCGCCGCTACGGTTATTCTTACTCCTGTTGTCAACATTCTCCTTGAAGGTAGTGGTGTTTCAACTACCTTTATGGTTCTCTCTTTTGCATTCCTCATTGTTGGCTGCGGTGCGTTGGTTTTTATAAATCAGCCCCCGGTTGAGTATTACCTGCATGGAAGTTCTGAGGCGAACAATGGCGCCAACATGAAGCAATACACTCCTGCCGAGATGGTCAAGACCCCCATGTTCTACCTGATAATCTTGTCTACCATTGTTTCTACCGCGCCTTACATAGTTATCATACCTTACATAAAGACAATTGCCGCTGACCGTGGTATCTCCACCGGTTTGGCTATGGCGACTGTTATGGTTACAGGGGTGGCTAGCGCCTCAGGTCGTCTTATTTGCCCCGCGATATCCGATAAGTTTAGCAGGTCCGGGATTATGATTGGCTGTGCGATTGTGACTTCCGTTGCCTGTGTTCTGATGATTTTTGCAAAGAGGGGCATGTATCTGGCAGCGGTTTTCCTCATTGCGTTTACCTATGGCGGAGGCTCAGGCATTCAACCCGTTATGTCCACGGAGTTATTCGGCGCCAGGAATTCGGGAGCAAACCTTGGTATAATTCTTATCGGACTCGCGTTTTCTTCAATCACCTTTGGAAAGATTGCTTCAGCAGTAGGTTCCGCATCCCCGGAGGGGTTCAATATTGTATTTGTAATCTGCGCAGCTGTATCGCTGATATCTGTTGCAGCCATGACAATGCTGCGTAAGATTTGCAGGGGTTTGGGGAAAAAGATTTAGCAACTCCAAAGTTCTTCGGGACTTTGTAATAAAAACTAAACTGAGGCTGTATGACAAATGGGCGTACAGCCTCAGTTGATTGCCAGCCGGCAGAAAATTACGGGGGATAGTTATAACAGCGCGCTGCTTTTCGCAGCGCGCTGTTATTCAGTCAACAGGCCCTATATTAGAGATGCCAAAACCGAGGCTTTCGTGACTATGCCGGAAAGCTGGTTGTTTTCATCCACAACGGCAATAGGGAATGATGCCTCTGCGGCAATTGGAATCAGGTCGGCTATATGTGTTTCAGGAGTGGTTGTAGGCAGGTCCCTGATGAAGGCATTCTGATAGGCAAGTTCTCCCGCCCTGACCTTAAGTGCGTTTTCAAGTGTAAGAATGCCCACAAACTGCATTTTTTCCGCAACCACAAAGGCGCTGGAAACGCCGTTAATTTTCATTTGTTTCAATGCGTGATTGGCGCCGTCCCGGGTGCGGACAAGGCAGGTGGGAGTCTGCATAATACTCCTAACACAGTAAATTTGTGCTTTGTCGGCGCTGTTTATGAAGTTGCGCACGTAGTCATCGGCGGGGTTGGAAGACATGCCCTCTGGCGTATCTATCTGGATAATCTTGCCGTCTCGCATTATGGCCACGGTATCGCCCAGCTTAAAGGCCTCGTTTATATCATGGGTAATAAAGATTACGGTCTTGTTCAGTTTTTCCTGTATGGACAAAAGCTCAAACTGCATATCCTGGCGCACCAGGGGGTCCAGAGCGGAAAAAGGCTCGTCCATCAGGAGGATGTCAGGGTTATTTGCCAGGGCTCTTGCTATGCCTACGCGCTGTCGCATGCCTCCGCTGAGGCTGGATATATCGCTGTATTCCCAGCCCTTCAGACCCACCATGGAAATCATCTCCATGGCACGCTCCTCGCGTTCGCTTTTCTTTACTCCCCTAATCTCCAGGCCGAAAGCCACGTTGTTAAGCACATTCCTGTGGGACATAAGGCCAAAGCTCTGGAAAACCATGGATACTTTATTGCGGCGGTAATCCAGTAGCTCGCTTTTTGAGAAGCTCTCCACATCCTGGCCTTCAAAGTATATCTTTCCTGAGGTGGGGGGCTGCAACATGTTTATGCAGCGTACCACCGTGGATTTTCCTGAGCCGGACAGTCCGATTAGGACAAAGACTTTGCCGCGCTCCACTTCGAATGATACGTTGTTCACGGCTACGGTAACCCCGGTATGTTTGAGTATTTCCTCTTTGTCGTGGCCTTTTTTCAGCATTTCCCGGGCAAGGGTTTTCTTGGTTCCAAACAGCTTTGTCAGGTTTTCCACCCGCAGAATTATGTTATTGTTCTTGACTTCATTCATTGGGTGCACTTTCCTCCCTGATAATTCCCTGAGTCAGCCTGTCCATTATAATGGCCACGATAACAATGGCAATTCCGGCGGCAAAGCCCGTACCGCTCTCAAGGCGGTTAATCCCGATAAGCACCTCGGTACCCAATCCGGTGGCGCCAATCATGGAGCATGTTACCACCATGGAAATTGCCATCATTATGGTCTGGTTAACGCCCGTCATAATAGTGGGCATTGCCTGGGGAATCTGAACCTTAAACAGTGCCTGGGCCTTGGTAGCTCCAAATGATTTTGCCGCCTCTACCACTTCAACATCCACCTGCTGAATGCCGTGACTGGTAAGGCGAATAACCGGCGGAATGGCGTATATTGTAGTGGCAATGACAGCAGGTACGTTGCCAAGCCCCAGGAGCATAACTGCCGGGATAAGGTAAACAAAGCTGGGCATTGTCTGCATGGTGTCAAGGATAGGCCGGACAACTGCATTGGCCCTTTTGCTTGAGGAAATCAATATTCCTATGGGCAGGCCAAAAACCAGGGAGATAATTACAGAGGAAATAACTACCGTAAGGGTCTGATTCATAAGGTCCCAGAGTCCGATTGCCCCGATAAAAAACAGAAGAACCGAGTACAATATGGCCCGGAGGATTTTCCGGCTCATGGCATAGGTGGCAATGAAGACCAGGGAAATCAGCAGCCACCAGGGGATAAGCTCCACAAAAGTGCCGATCCCGCTGAGCATTGACCGGAGAACTTTTGTAATTACGTCAAAGAAAGGCTCCCAGTTTCTAAGCATGTAATCTATTGCGCCGTCAATGGGCTCCTTAATATTGATATATATATTTTCGGGAAACTTAAATAGCCAATCTTCCAAAACGCTTACTCCCCCCATTAATTAAGCTGTTTCCGAACCAGCTCTGCCTTGTCGGAAGGGAGCCACTGGTCAAGCAATTCGTCATGTTCCTTTAGGAACCATTTTGCGGCGGCTTCGTAGCTGGCGTTGTTTTCCTGTATATATGACAGCGCTTCCGAAGTCAGGGCGCTGGATGTCTCATATTTACTGAGGAAACCACAGAATTCCGGATTTTCCTCTACGAATTCGGGGTTGGCGCTTACCGTAATGCGTATTGCGGGGCATTCGCACTGCCCGAGTTGATAAAGGTCGGGATCGTAAGGGGCATCCTCAAGGAGCACCAAATCGTATTTTCCCGTTATCCATGCGGGTTCCCAATAATATGCCACAACGGGCTCTCCCTTCTCATAGGCTGCGGAAATCGCGGCGGCAAGTGCGGGATCGGAGCCGGGGTCAATGTAGTTGTAGAATTCGCCAAGGCCGTAGAATTCAAATTTGTTGCGCATTATTCTGTCCACTTCCCAGCCGGAAATGGCGCCATAAATCCTGCCCTTGGAGGGGTCGTCGGGGTCTGTAAAGATGTGGCTGTATTTTTTTAGGTCCTCGACAGTCTTAAGGTCGGGAGCCATGGGCTCTATCCCTCTCCCGGGGTCGCCCTCTATGACGTAACGGGGCACATAAAGACCCTGGGCGTTATCATCGTAGTTTACGGACAGTTCAATGACATTGCCATTTTTCACATCGTCAGCGTATGTTGCTATACTGTCGGTCCAGGTTTCCATATAGACGTGTACATCCCCGGACTTCAGAGCAGTATAGGTTATGGCTGTGGAGCCGCTGACGACTTCGGTATCAAAACCGTAGGCGGCTTCGGCTATCAGTCTGGCCACCTCATTATGGAACTTCATGCTGTCCCAGCCTGCATCGCCAAAGATAACTTTGCCTGCGCTTTCTGTTTTATCCGAACATGAGCTGAATAGTGCAATCAAAAAAATACAAAGAATAATTATTGATAATTGTTTTTTCATCAGTTCCTCCTTTTTTAATTAGGGTGTAAATGCTGACGCCCTTCACAGTCTATTTGCTCGTTAAAGTGCTGTTGCCACCCCCCCCCAATCACCATAGGTACGCTCCTGAAATCGACATGCAACGACAAAAAGGGATTGATTTTGCAAAAATAGGCGGCAAAAAATACATCTAGTAATAATAACCTTTGTCATAAAATGCAATAATGCAAATCGCCGCTTGCCGAAATCTGGTCGAGCAAATTGCTTATTTTGCGACAATTATAATCAAAATTGCCGCAGTTAAGGCTTTTATTCTTTGGTAATACTTAAATAATACTTAATAATCAAATCCATGTCAAGCTGAGGGGCGGAAAGCAGGTAGTTTTTTTCATTTAAATTTTGCAATAAAAAATGCTTAGTGGTGCAATAATTGCAGTTTTTATAAAAATAATTATCATCAAAAATATTGCAAACTGTAAATATTAAAACCTTAGGAGCAAACCCCTCCTAAGGTTTAGACAGCTGTTCCTCAAGTTCGGGTGTTGTTGTTACAGGGCTGCTACAGCTTCCCTTTCTGCAGACATATGCCGCCGCCCTGCCGTCAATTTGCCTGTATTCCCTCAAATATGGGGCAAGAGATTGCATTTCTTCAAATCCCTTTCCGCAGACAGCCGCAACAGTAAAAGGGCGAAAAGGGGGGAGAGCGTCTTTAAGTTCCCCAAAGTCCCGGCCGTTTACAAGCACGATTTCCGTGCCTCCGTCTTCCAGGTAAAGCAGGGCACAAAGCATCGTAGAGTTTGCGGCAGGATAAGCTTCCATAACTTCTGCGGCACATCGGATAATGGCCCTTGCCTTTTCCTCATATTTCGCTTCCGCGCAGATTCTGGACAGTTTTATAAGATTCATTGCCATAATTCCGTTTCCGGAAGGCAAAGCGCCGTCAATAAAGTTCTTTTGCCGTATTGGCAGCTCATCCATATCCATGCTCGCAAAATAGTAGCCGCCGGATTCATGGTCCCAGAATAAGTTATGCATATCTTCGGTTAATTGGGTGGCAGTTTTAAGCCATTTGGGGTTTAGAGTCGTTTGATAAAGCTCAATCAGTCCCCAGATGAAGCAGGCATAGTCATCGCTGTTGGCAGCTATTCCCGCCTCGCCGTTTCTAAAACGGGCCAACAGCCGCCCGTTCTTAATAAGTGATGAAATCACGAACTGAGCGCAGTTTTCCGCAGTTTTTACAATGGATTCGTCCTTTAGAACGCGGCCCTGCACCGATAATGCCGCTATCATCAGGCCGTTAATTGAAACCAGTATCTTGTCGTCCAGGAAGGGTGGAACACGCAGGTTCCGGTATTGAAGAAGCTTTTTGTTACACTCTTTTGCAAAACTGACAACATTTTCGTCTAAATCCCTGCCAATAAGATTTGGTATGCTTTTCCCCTCAAAATTGCCGCCGGGGGTGATGTCGTACATTTGGCAGTATCTTTGACCGTCCTTGTCTCCCAGAACTTCAATTATTTCGTCTGGCGTAAAAACATAAAATTTCCCTTCAACGCCCTCGCTGTCAGCGTCCGTGGCAGTGTAGAACCCGCCCTTTGAGTCCAGCATTTCACGAATGCAGAATTCCGTAATGTGGCGGGAGATGTCTCCATACTCACTGCCTAAAATTGCGGCAGCTTCGGAGTATATCAATATATGCAGGGCATTGTCCGTCATCATCTTTTCAAAATGGGGCACCAGCCATTTTTCATCCGTGGAGTACCTGCAAAAACCGCCGCCTATGTGGTCATAGATTCCGCCCTGGTACATGGAATCCAGGGTTTTCTTAAGCATCTCCTTAGCGGACTGGCTTTTTTTCAAAAAATAATACCTGCTGAGGAACAAAAGATTGCCAAAGGACGGGAATTTAGGGGCCCCGCCAAATCCGCCGAACTTGGCGTCAAATCGTGCCAAAAGGCTTCTAAATGCGGAAGAAGTAACGTCTGCCGGCGGATCGTTGCTTTCCCCTTTTTGGTCTAAATGCCTGATTATGGATTCGGATAAATTTAAAAGCTCCCTTCGGTTATTTTCCCATAGCTTGGAAATGCGCTTTAGGATTGTCATGAAACCTGCCCCATACGGGCTATCGTTTTTGGGGAAGTACGTCCCTGCGAAAAACGGCCTTTTGTCATGGTCCAGGAAACATGATAAAGGCCAACCCCCGGAGTTGTTCAGAGCAACACAGGCGTCCATATAAAAGGAATCGACGTCTGGCCGCTCCTCCCTGTCTACTTTGATGCTGATGAAGTTTTTGTTCAGGAGCCGGGCCACCTCCTCATCCTCAAAGGACTCCCGCTCCATCACATGGCACCAATGGCATGTCGGTCAAATAAACCTACGAATAGCCAATAGATAGAAAAACAGGTTTGTCTTCCTGTTTTGCCTTGTCAAAGGCATCCTGACCCCATGGATACCAGTCAACGGGATTGTAGGCGTGCTGGAGCAAGTAGGGGGATTTTTCAGAAATCAATCTATTGGCTTTACCAGTCGGTTTCATTTGGCACCACCTCGCTTTCCGTTTTATCTTACACACTTTACGCCTAGAGATAATTTACTTTTATGGTTATATTGTCACCATCCCTTAAATATGTTATTCTTTCGACTACTTTTTTCAGAAGTTTGTTTTTAGCTATATTATCGGCGCGCTATTCCAGGCTGCAAGAAACGAAACAATATTTGCATTTGCGAAAACAAAATCCAGCCCGTAGATAGAACTCTACAGACTGGACTATTTATTCTTACAGCGATTCTTTTTCTACAATGCATTTAAAAGTCTCTACATCCACCGTGACATGGTAAACGCCCTTTTCCGTTAACAATTCCCCTTTCTGGTCGTTCATGTAAGAGATAACATCATCTAAATATTCCGGCACAAACCCCAGCTCCTGAGCCTTGGCCACTTCCTCTTTGGCCCAGGGAGAAACAATAAGCTCGTCTTCGACTGCAAAGACATCATTGGAGATACGTTTAAAAGAAGGGCAGTAAACAAAAACAACGCTACGCGATATTGAAGGAGGAGCCCTATCCAATCCGCAATCTGGTAATGCTGGGAGCCAACATAGGAATGTGGCCCGCCGCCGACCGGGTACGGGAGGCGCTGTCCAAGGTGGAGTTCAGTGTGGTGGTGGAACAATTCTGGAACGAAGCCTGCGAATATGCGGACTACGTCCTGCCCAGTTGTACGGCGCCGGAGCGGGATAACGTGGTAATCGGACGGAATAACCGACTGTTTCTGATTCCACGGCTTATAGACCCGGATGACAAGTTACCGGATGTGGAAATCCTGCTGCGCCTGGCACATGCAATGGGCCTCCACAGTGAGATTTTGGACCTTAAGGACTATGAGGCTTACCTTAATTATATTATGCGCCTGACCGGCGTGACTCTGGAGGAGTTAAAAGCCCGTCCGGAGGAAGTGGACGCGCGGTTAAACTGTCAACGCCGGTACCTATGAATCCGGGGAAGGGCTTCAAAACCCCCAGCGGCAAACTGGAGTTTGTCTCCTCGGTATTGGAGCGGTATGCTGCGCTTTCCGGACACGAGGCGCTGCCAGTATATCACGACTGGCGGGATATTGCCGGGCTTTCCCCGGAGTATCCGTTTATCCTTTCCACCGGGGCCAGAAGGGCGCATTTGTTCCATTCCCGAACTTACCGGCTCAGCTGGCTGTCCGGTCTGGAAAATCACACGCAGTTATGTCTGCCGGTTGGAAAAGATTATGGGAGGTGACAGGAAATGAGGATAGCCTGTGATACTGATAAATGCACCGGCTGCCTTGCCTGCGTTGTCACCTGTATGGATTATCATGATGCCGATGGCAGGGAGGATACGGTGTCACGGAGACTTTACCGCAAGATGGTATGCCCTTCCGGTTATACCCACTATATAACTGAAAGCTGCCGCCACTGCAAAAATGCTCCATGTATGACACATTGCCCTTCGGGGGCAATCAGCAGGGATGAGGTCGGTTGGACCAGGGTGGACGCAGATAAGTGCGCCGGCTGTGGCGCCTGTGCCAAGGTTTGCCCTTTCGGCATCCCCCGCTTTGACAGCAGCGGAAAAATGGTTAAATGCGACGGATGCGGCGGAGGGACCTATTGTGTCCGCATCTGCCCCAACGGGGCCCTGAGCGTGGATATAATGGCTCTGCCTAAACTTATATACTGCTAAAAACCATATAAAAACACGAGCCTGCCCTTTCTTGTGAGGGCAGGCTCAAATTTTTACTACTATGTAGTGGCCTGAAATATAAACCAGCCATCCTTTACTGAAAACCGGAATACTCCTCCGTGCTTGTCGACGATATGCGCCATGCTTTTTGTAGTAAAAAAGCGGCACCCCGCCCAATAACAGGCAGGATTCTATTGATTTTTCCATTAGCTGCCAAACGGAGCCGGCCACATATTCTTTCAGGAAATAATAACACAGAAACACGGCGGCAATATAGAAAATGTGGTCTGCAAGACTGCTTCTCGAGACGGCTCCCGCAAGGAAACCCACCCAGCTCGGCGCTTGACAGCAAAGGTAGGCGGTAAGCACACTGACGGCGGATACCGGCCACGGGCGTTTATAGTATAGGGAGAATATAAATACCAGCGGAATGTGGGTAATGACAGGATACAGCTTTGACGTCAAATCCAGGCCCCAAAGCCACCAACAGGCGGCCTGAATAAAAAGAGAAACTGCGCAAAGCAGGCCAAGGCTGAGCCTGTTTTTCCGCGTGGGCTCTATTCCCGCAAAGAGAGCCGACACCGCCAGGCCAAAGACCAGAGAAAAACCAAATCGCAGGAGTTCTAACACCGTTAATATCATTTAAAAGTACCTGCCCACACTGCTTATTCTCCCTCCATCTGATAGGCCAAATACTGCTGCTTGATTTCTTTTGCCTTTCCCTGGGCGATGGGGATGGAGGCGAGAGTCCGCAAGGTTACTTGGCGGTTATTAATGGTATCCACATAATCCATATTCACAAGAAAGGAGCGGTGGGGTTTGAAGAAACATCCGTATTTTACCAGCTTATCACAGACCGAGGAAAAGGATTCCGTACATTGGATTACCTTGCCGGAGCGCAGGTGATACAGCACAGTTCTGCCCGTCGAAAAAGATGCTTTTGGGCTTATAGGGACAGGATGATAAGGAAATGGCTGTCGGTTTCAGCAGGGATTAATATAGGGTGTCCATCAATGATGGGGTGCTGCGTTTATGCTCGGAAGGTTATGACAAACGCGAAAACCGCAACAATCCTCTGCCGCGATCCTCAGCTTGATAAGCCTGCCTTTTGGTGGCAATAATAGCTTAACCAAAGCAATAGCAGGGGCTGTTTCCCAGCCCCTGCTTTGTATTGGGTTTAATATGAACAGCTTTTGATTATCGACGGATGATTTAACCCTATTGTATGGTTATCGCTGCAAAAAAACCATCCCGGACCGCGGTGCCAACTTTGCCTATCCTTGCGCAGTCTCCGACAATTCGGGTTTTATTATGGTATTTCGCGTCAATTTCCCTTGCTAACCTGTCGTTTGGCTCCATGCCAAAGGCGGAGACTACGGTGTCCGCCTCTATAACGACCTCCGTACCATCCTTTTTTCTGGCCCTTACGCCATTATTGGTGATTTCCAGCACCTTATGCCCGGTATAGAGCTCCACCCCGTTATTCCGGAGCATAGGCAGCAGGGCAGCCTTGTTGATGAAATGGTCATTTGCGGCCACTTCGTCCAGCATTTCTATTATTGCCACCTTCTTGCCCATTAAGGCGTTTTCCAAAGCGCTGTCGCAGGCGGAAAGCCCTCCGCCGCAGTAGACTATCTTGTCTCCCTTTAGTTTTTCCGGATGGGTGTGGGTAGTGATGATATCAATGGCGTTTTCCAGGCCCATTATATCAGGCTTCAACGGTGTTGCCCCCGTAGCCACGATGATGGCCTCGGCCTCTTCCAGCTGGGGGGAATCCGCGCTTATCTCAGTATTTAAATGGACGTTAACCCCCCAAAGCTTAAGCTGGCGCTCGTACCAGTCCACAAGCTTTCTAAGCTGGGACTTGAAGTCCGCGGTGGTTGCCGCTCTGAGCTGGCCGCCCAGGACGTCCCCTTTCTCGTAGAGGCTGACGTTGAAGCCTCGGATCGCCGCTGTCCTGGCGGCCTCGCAGCCGGCGGGGCCGCCGCCGACGACGGCGATTTTTTTGGGCTCATTTACCCTTTCAACGGAAAAACGTTTTTCAAAGCCCGCCAGGGGGTTAACGGAGCAGCTTATTTTGGTAAGCCGTGTAATAATCCTGCCGATGCAGTCCTCATTACAGCGGATACAGGGCCGCACATCCTCCCGCCTGCCCTGCATCAGCTTGTTGGGAAGGTAGGGGTCGGCTATAAGCGGTCTGCCAAACATGACAAAATCGGCGTTACCGGATTCAATCAGCCTGAGGGCGGTTTCCGGCGTGTGGTTGCCCGAATTCATCAGAGGTATGCTTACGGCCTTTCTGGCCCCTTCGCAGACATCCTCCATGCAGGCGTCTCCCAAATATGCCGGCGGAAAGATGTATTCTATGTTTTCATAGCTTCCGCTGTCAATGTCGAGGGCATCTACCCCGGCTTTCTCCAGAATTTTCAGGAGGGGCAGGGTCTCCTCCAGGGTGCGCCCGCCTTCAAAATGGTGTTTGCAGGCGATTCTGAACAGAATTGGCATGTCCGGCCCCACGGCGCCGCGGATGGCCTGGACAATCTCAACAGCAAAGCGCATGCGCTTTTCCGGAGTGCCGCCGTATTCATCCTGGCGCTTGTTCCAAACGGCAGACATAAACTGGTCCACCAGGTATCCGGCATGGGCGTGTACCTCAATGGCATCAAATCCTGCGTCCTTCACCAGCTTAGCGGAAAAGGCGAACTGCTCCATGATTTTCTTAATGTCTTCTACGGAAAGCTCCCGGCAGATAACATCGGGATTAAACATGGAGGGGATGGGGGACGCCGACACGGGTGGGTCATCGTACATGTTCGCGAAAGCGTTTTTCCCGGTGCCGCAGCTTAACTGAGCTACTATCTTGGTACCGTATTTCTGAACCGATTCACAGAGGTTGGTAAGCTGAGGTATTACATGTGTACTGTCAAGATAGCCCTCAAGAGAGCCCTGGGCAAGGTCTTTGGTGATAAACTGGCAGCCCATGATAATAAGCCCGGTGCCGCCCCGAGCCCGCTCCTCGAAATAATAAATCTCGTCATCGGCTATGGTCCCGTCGGGATGGGCACAGTTTAGACCCATGGGGGACAGGACAATCCGGTTTTTGACTTCCATTTTCCCTATCTTGAAGGGGGTAAACAGCAGGTCATAGTTGAGCATAATATTCCTCCTCTTCAGCTTTTTGCGCTGACGTTCTGCCGGAATATAATTCGACAGAGCCACCGCAGGTTTTCTTTTGCCGACAATTAGTACCTTTAATATTTTTTTCTATAAAACACATAATATGTACGCATTGAAAAATAACTGCTTTCTGCGTAATGCCAAGCTGTTACGGGACGGAAAGCTTTGGAGGTATAAGCCTTGAACGCAGACACCCTGTCATATTGGAGGATGACGGCTTCCGGAAAGAATTATCCCAGGCTGGAAAAAGACCTTGAAACCGATATACTTATAATAGGCGGCGGCATAACGGGGGTTACCTGTGCCTATTGTCTGGCCCAAAAAGGACAAAGACCGGTCTTGATTGAGGCGGAGGCCCTGTGCGGCGGCACCACCGGCAATACCACAGGCAAGCTCACAATCCAGCACGATATTTTCTACAGCAACACCATCGACAAATACGGCGAGGACGTCGCCAGGGAATATGCCCAATCCCAAAGCGAGGCCATTGAATTTGTCAGGCGGGCGGTGGAAAAGGAATCCATCGACTGCCAGCTTGCAGACAGCACAGCCTATGTGTACGCCTCCACAAAGTGGGACATTGAGACCGTCGAAATGGAGTATGAGGCCGCCAAAAGGCTTGGAATTGATGCGGAGTTCATAAAAGAACCCGACTTTCCGGCGGAGAATTATGGCATGCTGGGCTTTAAAAATCAGGCGGTTTTTCATTCTGTCCGGTATGTAAACGGTCTGGCCGAGGCCGCCGTATCCGGGGGAGCGGAAATATACTGCGACACAAAAGCCATAAAGCTGGATAATGAGGATATAAAAATAATACACTGCGAAAACGGAGCCATAATCAGGGCCAAGCACCTGGTAATGGCCACCCAGTACCCCTTTTACGACGGGCCTAATCTGTTTTATAACCGCCTGTACCCCAAGCGCGCCTATGGCGTGGCCGCAAAGGTAAAAAGGGATTGGCCTGACGGCAGTTATATCAACGTCAGCGACCCCGCCCGCTCCATAAGAACCCATGTTGAGAACGGCGAACGTATTCTCATCGTGGTGGGAGAGAGCCACGAGACGGGGCGGGGCGAAAAGGATATGTACAAGCACCATGAAAACCTGATTACATTTGCCGAGAGTATCGCGGGAGTGGAGCAGGTTCTGGCCAGATGGTCCGCCCAGGACTATGAGACTCCGGACCAGATTCCCTATATTGGGCGCATTTCCGACAACTCCAACATCTACGTGGCTACGGGATACCGCAAGTGGGGGCTTTCCAACGGCAGCCTTGCCGGCATCATGATTGCGGATTTGATTTCCCAGGGCAACTGCCGCTATGAGAGCCTGTACTCCAGAACCCGCAAGGACCAGATAAGCTCCCTGGGCAAGACCCTGTACGGCGTAACCAGCGCCGTAAAAGAACTAATAAAGTCCAAACTGGAAGGTGCGGAAAGCATAGCCGACCTTATGCCCGGTGAAGGGAGAGTTATAAACTTCGAAGGCAAAAAGGCCGGAATTTATCGGGATGAGAACGACAACGTCACGATTATCGACATCATGTGCACCCACATGTCAACCAACTTGAACTTTAACACTGCGGAAAAAACCTGGGACTGCCCGGCCCACGGGGGAAGGTTCGACACCGAGGGCAGGCTTCTTGAGGGGCCGCCAAAGAACGATTTGGAGATATATTTCAAAGGAAAATACTCGGATTTGGTCGAGAAAAAGAAGTATTAATTGCGGGGTAGAGGCAGCCGAGATAAGTTTCGTTCCGCATCACTCCCTTTAACAAACCAATTCGACAGGAAAACCCAGGTTTTTTACCAATTCATCAAATCTTGCAGACGGTTGCAATAAATTTTTGTTTGAAACAACAAAGACAGCATGCTTTTTTCGCATGCTGTCTTTGTTGCTAGTTATTGGGATGTTTTCTCCTGACGATTTCACGTTCGCGGAACAGAAAAGATATACACCAGATTGCGGCCAATGCGACTATTGTATATATTACCCTGCTCAAGGAGGAGACCTGCCCCCCGAATATGGCGGCAATCACGTCAAATCGGAACAAGCCGATACAGCCCCAGTTGAGTCCGCCTATAATTAACAGTATTAACGCCAATCTATCCATGAATATATGCCTCCCGTATATATTGGCCCTTTTTGGGCTTTTGTATTTTTTCGTATGAAAAAATACCTTATATCATATTTTTGACTTTTTTTAGTTTTTTATTTTGGAAATAAAATAAGCCAGATAAGAATAATGGCTGCCGTAACAGAAATTGGCCTGACAAAAGCAAGACAAAGTCTGTTATACTGTGGAACTGTAAGGCCTGTAAAGACAGAAAGGGCTTATTTTTTCTTGGCCTGCCGCAATTGCCGCAGCAAATGGGTGAAATCTTTGCGGCTCTGGCCAAAATTCCCCTAAACTAACGGTGAAAGGAGAATTCTATGAAGAACAAGTTATATAGGATAATATCCATAGTGTTGGTTGTTATAGTCATAGCCAGCGCCATGTCTGTCGCCGCGTTGGCAGCGGACGGCGCCTCAACAGCGGGGATTGTCTCCCTGTCCTCGGGAAGGCTGAACGTGCGGAGTTGGGCCTCCACATCAGCGCCAATTCTGACTAGCCTGCCCAACGGAAGCTATGTGACTCTGATATCCAAAAGCGGAAACTGGTGGCGCGTGGAATACGGCAAGGGCCAATACGGTTACTGTCACGGTTCCTACATAAAGCAAGTCTCCGGTACATATCCCGCGTATGTGGAAGGCAGCCTAAACGTCCGCTCAGGGCCGGGTACATCCTACGGCGTAATAGGCTGGCTCAATAGCGGGGAATATGCCGTGGTCTTATCATCTTCTGGCAAGTGGAAGAAGGTGCTTTTCGGCGGAACCCGGGTAGGCTACGCCAGCGGAACCTACTTAAAGACAGGTGGCGGCTATTCAGCGGTTTCACTTAACGTACCCGACTATAAACAGAACGATTCCAGGTGGGCCTATACGAAAGTAGGTTCTTCGGGCAGGACAATAGGGGATATAGGCTGTTCAACCGTGGCCCTGGCCATGATGGAATCCCACAGGACGGGAACCAACATTTACCCAAACACCATGGCCTCCAGGCTGAAATATACCTCCGGCGGCGCGGTATATTGGCCCGGCAATTACGGCGCGTATACCGGCGGAGATTATTTGAAGTTCACTTACGACAAAATTAAAGCCGGCAGGCCTGTCATGGTGGGACTTAAAAATTCCTGGGGCGGCCAGCATTGGGTGGTTGTGAAAGGCTATGGCGGAGGCTCATCCCTTTCCGCCTCCAGCTTTACCGTGAATGACCCCGGCTCCTGGTCAAGGACCAACCTCCAGCAGGTTATAAATGTCTACCCGTATTTTTATAAGGTAATGTATTACTAATAATCAAAGCGGCTCATACGAGCCGCTTTGATTTTACTTTTCTTTTCCCGGCCGAACTTTTTAATTCCATGGCGGCACTTGACAATATCCATGCTATAAGTTAAAATGGTTTTCTGGCACATCGGATAACGGGTATGCCCGATTAAAAACTCCATATGCCCCCGTAGCTCAGCAGGATAGAGCGTTCGCCTCCTAAGTGAAAGGTCATGCGTTCGAATCGCGTCGGGGGTGCCAAAATAAGACAGACCAGCAAGGCGTGGTCTGTCTTATTTTTATGTTAAAGCAGCCGGCAGAAGGACGCTGCCGACCCGATGATTTATTCGCCGGAGTCTGACCTTTCCGTGTCGTCGCCGGATACGGCGCTCAAGACCGGATGGACATCAGGCCGGCTGTCACTGCCCGGGGGGCCCGGTTCTTCTGAGTCGCCGGAAGAGCTGCCGTTGCCGCTTATGATTTCGTCGCTTCCTCCCTTAACGTCAGCTTCAGCGCCGGCGGGGCGGGCTTTCTTGTCCAGCAAACTTCCCTCGCCCTTCAGCAAGGCGGCAGCTACCGTCAACAGGAGGCCGACGGTCAGAATGCCTACCATGGGTAAGGCTGCGTTTGTCCAGTTGCCGCCCTCAATAAGCCTGCCCATAAGCGGCGGAGCGAAAAAGCTCCCCATATTTTGGGTAAAGAAGATTATACTCATGCTGACGCCGATAAGCTGGGGCATAACGGCAATTCTCGGCACTGTCGCAAAAATCACCGCAAGGGTATAACCGTTAATGAAACCAAGAGCGAACAGATACGGCAGCATCACGCTCCATGGTAGCAGGAAACCGAAGGGAAGAATGGCCAGAGCGCACGCAGAGCAGACAATAATCTGGACAAACTGAGGTTTAAGCGAGGAGGTTTTGCGCAGCCTGGAGACGATGCCGGCAGCGATGCCGCCTATTGCGGTGAACCAATAGCCCAGACTGGATACCGAGCCGGCCACCGCGGATTCGATATGCAGAACCTGGGTGAAATACTGAGTGGCGAATGAAAGGAAACCCACGTTGCCCAGCATCATTATGGTATAGCTAAGGCCGAGGCACCACACCCTCGCGTTTTTGATGCCAAGGAAAAAGCCGGGCTGTTTTGCCGCGTTCCCGTTGTCCGGGCGGCTGGTTTCGGGGCTTGGTTTTTCACGCACTATTGTCGCGAAAAGGGTGAAGGCAATAACCTCGAGTATCACGCCCGCCCACCAGACGGCGCGCCAATTATTGAAGGCATAGCCCACGTTACTGGACATGATATAACCCAACGCGCTGCCTACCGGGAACCAGGTGGACCAGATGGCCATGGGAAGCCCCAGGGCAGGACCCTGAAAGTATTGAGCCACCAGGGTGGATACCGTAACGCCCGTCATGCTGGTGCCGAACCCTTCGATGAAGCGGCCTACCAGAAGCATGGGCAGGCTGGTGGAGATGGCGCCAACTAACCCGCCTAAGCCAACAAGGCTTATGGAAAGCAATCCGCATCTATATGGTCCCAGCTTCCTCATAATCTGGGCGCTGGGGAACACCAGTATAAGAGCGGAGAGGGAAGCGATGGAAGTAATAAAGCCTGCCGTGGTTGAATTGATATTGAAATACGGCATTAGCAAGCCAAAAACTGGCGGCACCTTGAGCACGTTAAGACTGCCGCAGATACTGTAGAAATAGAGGGTGAAAAGCACGAGCCAACCATTGCGGGGTTTACTTCTTTTCATTGAGTACTTCCTTCCTTGGTTGTGTTTTATTACAAATAATTTACATTTCCGATAGCTTACCCCGGTTTGGAACAATTGTCAAGTACCTGACGTATTATAACATACGGCAAAATGCAAGCATTTTTTAGTCAGACAGGGAAAAAGGCTGAAACCGTCAAATATAGCGGTTTCAGCCTTAAAATATTATTCGTCTGTCTCTTTCATGCTCTCGGGCGGCACCTGCACAAGGCCGTATTTGACTTTAATGCGGTCCAACTTTTCAAGCATGGGCCCGGAAAAAATCCAAAGAAAGAAAGCCGTGGCAAGGGCAAAGATGACGTCAAAGGGCAGGGCAACGATATATGCCGTCAGGAACATGGGCAAGGTGGGGTTTGCATAATATGCAAGGACCATGGAGGGGTTTACCAGTCCCGCGTAAATGACAAGGGCGGAAAGCCCGCCAAAGACGCCTAATGACAGGCGGCTGCGGCGCAGCCAGCCCTTTCGGAAAAGCAGTCCCGCCAGAAAACCAATTATGCCCATGGCGAACATCTGCCAGGGGGTCCAGGGGCCCTGGCCGAACATGATATTTGACACAAGCATGGTAAGCGCCCCCACCAGAAACCCCACCTCGCCGCCGAAGGCCACACCGGCGATAATTACCAGGGCCGCCACGGGCTTAAACTGGGGCAGCGCAAAAAAGGCAGCCCTGCCCGCGACGCCCATGGCGCATAAAACGGCGATGACCACCAGCTCCCTGGCCTGGGGTTTCCGGCCCTCAAAAACCAGCAAAAAGGGGAGCATGGCCTCGAGAATGATTAAGAGCGAAATAAAGAAATACTTGCGGTCCCCCAGATAGTACACTCCTATGAAGATGGTCAGGGGGACTGCCAGAAGTATCATAAGCACCGAAGCCGCTGTTCTTTTTGAAAGCCGCCGCTGCCCAACGGGTATTTGCCTGTTCCCGGTGACATTATCCCCCCGCCGGCTCACGGCCAGAGCCAGCGTCAGGAGGGCGCCTATAAGAAAAATATTTACGGTTATGGGGTTTGTGCCGAAGAGGAAAGACATATCAGCCCCGGCAAGGGAGGCTGCGGTAACGGCAAGAAAGGCGCTACCGGCTATTCCGGCAATTATTTTCCGCCACAGGGGAAGCTTTTTATCGGGAGCTTCCGCTATTTTTGGAGGGGAAATGCTGTAGCCGATGTCGCTGTCTTCCGGCAGTTCCGGAGAGGGTGGCAGCTTTCCGCCGCAGGCCGCAATTACGTCCTCAGCGGTTACCGCGGAGGGGAGCAGGTGGCGGGACATACGGTTGGCGGCGGTGGTATAGAAACTGTTGCCGGAAAAGAAGGCCCTGGGGGTATCCTCGGTTATGATTCCCCCGTCAAAGAACATGGCGCAGCGGTGGGCGTATTTGGCGCAGAATTCAATGTCATGGCTCACCATGATAACCGTCACGCCGCGGCGCAGAAGGCTTTGGAGTATGGCGGCCAGCGCCTGTTTGAACTCGGCGTCCAGACCCTTTGTGGGCTCGTCCATGAGCAGTATCCGGGGCTCCAGAAGTAATATCTTCGCCAGGGCCGCCCGCTGCTGCTCGCCCCCCGAAAGGTCATAAGGATGCCGGTCCAGCAGTTCCTCCAGCCGGCAGAGCCGGGAAACGTGGGCAATTTTCTTATCCCTTTCCGATATTGAAAGGGAGGGGGATTCCAGCATTTCCAGCAAATCCTCCCTGACCGTCTTCTTTACGAACAGGGACTGAGGGTTTTGGGGGAGAACGCCCAAAAGGCCTCTGTAAGGGCTTTTATGCTCCGACAGCTCCCTGCCCTCCAATATGACCCTGCCCCTGTAGGGCCTGTTGAGGCCAGATATAATGGAGAGCATGGTGGTCTTGCCGACCCCGTTGCTGCCCACTACGGCCAGGAATTCGCCCCGGTAGGCCTTCAGGGACAGGCCCCGTAGCACGTCGAGCTGGTCTTTCCCGTATTTAAACCATATGTCTTCCAGTTCCACAACGGGGGGTGAACCCAAAGGGGGAGAGTAAACGGCTTCCTCGGGTATATCCTTTAGCATATGATTATTTGCATAATTACTGAGCCAAAGCCTGCCCTCCCGCACAGTAACGGGGCAGTCCTCATCGCCTTGAACGGCCCCGTAGATTTGCATGGGCGCCGGCATGGCAAGGAACATGCTGTGTCCACTGTTTTTCAGAATCTGCCCCACATCCCCGGGGCTGCCGTCGCATATCAGCCTTCCCTCATCCATGACAAGAACCCTGTCGCTTATAGGAAATACTTCCTCAAGCCGTTGTTCGGTCATTATGACGGTAAGCCCCAGCTCCCGGTTGATTTTACCGATTGTTGCCAGAAAATCAGTGGCTGCAATGGGGTCAAGCTGGCTGGTGGGCTCGTCAAGAATCAGTACCGAGGGCTGCATTGCCATGATGGAGGCCAGGTTTAAAAGCTGCTTTTGCCCGCCGGAAAGCTCCGCTACGTCTTTGTAAAACCAGTTCTGAATGCCGAAAAAGCTGGCCACTTCGGCTACGCGGCCCCGTATGGTGGCCCTGTCATAACCCAAACTTTCAAGGCCGAAGGCCAGCTCGTGCCATACCTTGTCGGTTACAATCTGGCTGTCCGGGTTTTGCATCACAAAGCCGATACGGGCGCTCTGCTCCCGCTGGTCAATCTCTTTCAGGGGCCTGCCCTCAAAGAGGATTTCACCGCTTGTGGAACCATAAGGAGCCAAAACGGTCTTTAGCTGTCGCAGAAGTGTTGTTTTCCCGCAGCCGGAAGGGCCTACAAGGGTTACAAATTCGCCCTGCATTACGGAAAAGCTCAATCCGTCCAGCGCCTTTTTGGTCTGTCCGGGATATATAAAGCTCAGGTTGCGGATTGCAAAGCTTTCCATTTTCTATCCTCCAAAAGATTGATTGCCACGGGGCTTATGCAAAGTGCAAAATAGACTAAAAAAATACTGACCGGGTAGGGCTCCAGCCCGACTCCCCCCGCTGTGGGGAAATAGTGCCACCTAAGCCCACCCAGTATGGCTCCAAGGGCAATATATGTTCCGCAAATCAGCAGGAAGAGGAGAGCCCAGAGGTCCCTTTTGTCGAAGCGGTATATGGAAAAGGCCGTACGGCCCTGGAGCCCGTAGCCCCGGCTCTTCATGCTGTCGGCAGTTTCAATGGCGTTTTCCAGTGCCCAGGTGACCATGATAGACAGTATGGTTATTCCGTTTCTAGCCCTCTGTATAAGGCTGCCGCTGGAAATGTCCCGGCCGACGCATTTTTGGGCGTCCGACACCGCTTTAATCTGAGCCTTAAATCTTGGAATAAAACGCAGGGTCATGGACAAAATCAGGGACATGGAGGGGGCCACCCGGCCAAAAAGGTATATGAATTTATCGGAAGTTATGATGGCGTTGAAGCATGCGAACCATGAAATAACCGATACCAGCATAACACCGGCTGCAATGCCGTAAATGACAGATTCCAGGGTCAGGGGATTGCCGCTTTTCAGATAAAGCAGGATAGTCACGCCCTGATGGTTGAAGGCGGGATTAATAAGCGCCGCCACAAGGAACATGGGCAGCATATATAAGAGGTTAAAGCGCACCGCCCTGCGCCCGTTTAAATAAACGTTGTATGCCAGGGCGCAGACAAGGGATACGCCCAGGCACACAGGGTGCATGAATATCATGGAAAAAGCCAGCACAAGGGCGAAATACAGAAAATTTACAGCCGGGTGGCAGCTTGAAAAGGTATCCCTGTTTATCATGGTTATCCCATCACTCCCGAGCATATTGTATATTCTTATTTCCTTTAAGGCAAGCAGAATATAAAAAAGGGTCGAAATCCCGGCCAAGATGTCCGCCTCACGGCTGACTCAAAGGCAATTCACGGTGTCCAGGGTTTCCATGAATAAATTGCAGTCCGGAGCAGAAATTACTAAGAGGAACTAAAACCAGTTTCAAGCAAAGGAGATTTGAATATGGCCACTGCTATGGAAAACCGGACATATAAGCCAAGGACGAGGATACCCAGAAAACCCGTGCTGACGCCCGGAGAGCTGAAGCAAATCGACGCATACTGGCGGGCGTCGAACTATCTGTCGGCAGGTCAGCTGTATCTGCTTGACAACCCCCTGCTGAAAAGGCCCTTGTCACCCGAGGATATTAAAAAGAACATTGTGGGGCACTGGGGCACTGTGCCCGGGCAAAACTTTATATACACCCATTTAAACCGCGTCATCAAAAAAATGGACCTCAACATGATATACCTGTCCGGGCCGGGGCATGGGGGCAACGCCATGGTGGCTCAGGACTGGCTGGACGGTTCATATACGGAGATTTACCCTAACGTTACCCGGGACGAGGAGGGGATGAAAAGGCTCTTCAAGCAGTTTTCCTTCCCCGGGGGCATACCCAGCCACGTGGCGCCTGAGACCCCCGGCTCCATAAACGAGGGCGGAGAGCTAGGATATAGCCTGGCCCATGCCTTCGGAGCGGTGTTCGACAACCCGGACCTTATCGCCGCCTGCGTAGTGGGGGACGGAGAGGCGGAAACTGGTCCCCTGGCTGCTTCTTGGCACTCCAACAAATTCCTAAACCCAATTACCGACGGAGCGGTACTTCCCATACTCCACCTCAACGAATACAAAATTGCCAACCCCACAATTTTCGCCCGGATTACCCGGGAGGAGCTGGAGAGCTATTTCCGGGGCTGTGGCTGGGAGCCCTATTTCGTGGAGGGTTCGGAGCCCGAACAAATGCATCAGCTTATGGCCGCCACACTGGAGGGCGTTATCAGGGAGATACGCCGCATCCAGAGCCACGCCCGCGCACATAACAACACCACCCGGCCCACCTGGCCCATGATTGTGCTCCGGACGCCCAAAGGATGGACAGGCCCCAAAGAGGTGGATGGCAAAAAAGTGGAAGGCAGCTTCCGGGCGCATCAGGTGCCCCTGACCATGGGGAAGAATACGGAGAAGCACCTGCCCCTGCTGGAGAAGTGGCTCCGCAGCTACCGGCCGGAAGAACTTTTTGACGAAAACGGCCGCCCCAGGGAAATTATCCGGGATTTCCCGCCAAAGGGAATACGCCGGATGGGGGCCAATCCCCATGCCAACGGCGGCCTGCTCCTGCGGGATCTTCGCACTCCGGATTTCCGGGAATATGCGGTGGATGTGCCCGGACCGGGTGAGATTGAGGCCCAGGACATGCTGGTGCTGGGGCACTATGTCCGGGATTTGATGAAGCTGAACATGGAGTCCCGGAACTTCCGTATTTTTGGCCCGGACGAGACCATGTCCAACCGCCTGGGACCCGTATTTGAAGTTACGGGCCGGCGTTTTCTCGGCGGCATAAACGAAGATGACGAATTTTTGGACCCCGACGGAAGGGTCATGGACTCAATGCTCTCCGAGCACATGTGTCAGGGCTGGCTGGAGGGCTATCTGTTAACCGGGCGCCACGGCGTTTTCAACAGTTACGAGGCTTTTATACGGATTATTGACTCCATGTTTGCCCAGCATGCCAAGTGGCTGAAAATCTGCAACGAGTTGCCCTGGCGCCATAGCATTGCCTCATTAAACTATCTTCTCTCCTCCAACGTATGGCAGCAGGACCACAACGGCTTTACCCATCAGGACCCGGGCTTTCTGGACCATGCCGCCAACAAAAAAGCGGACGTGGTGCGCATTTACCTGCCCCCCGACGCCAACTGCCTGCTGTCGGTATTTGACCACTGCGTAAAAAGCCGGAACTACGTGAACATTATGGTCACCTCCAAGCACCCCCGGCCCCAGTGGCTCACCATGGACCAGGCGGTAAAGCACTGCTCCCAGGGTATAGGAATATGGGAATGGGCCTCCAACGACCAGGGGCAGGAGCCGGACGTGGTCATGGCATGCTGCGGGGAAGCCCCCACCATGGAAACCCTGGCGGCGGTGACTATTCTGCGCCGGGAACTGCCGGAGCTGAAAATCAGGGTTATCAACGTGGTGGATTTGATGAAGCTGCAGCCCAGAACGGAGCATCCCCACGGCCTTTCCGACGTGGACTACGACACCCTGTTCACCAGGGACAAGCCCATAATCTTTGCCTACCACGGCTATCCTACCCTCATCCACGAGCTGACCTACCGCCGTCACAACAGAAATCTCCATGTGCGGGGCTACAAGGAGGAGGGAACCATTACAACTCCCTTTGATATGCGGGTGCTCAACGATATCGACAGGTTTCACCTGGTTATAGACGTAATTCAACGTTTGCCGGCGTTGGGCAACCGGGCGGCCTACCTGGTCCAGCACATGAAGGACAAGCTGGTAGAGCACCGCCAGTATATCCGCGACTACGGCATAGACATGCCTGAGATACGAAACTGGAAATGGAACAACGGTGAGGGAATCTGACATCTGGTGCAACAAAAAATGCTGCCGGCAGTTTATTGCCGGCAGTATTTTTTGTTTGTGGGAAAGGCCCTGATGGCAAGTATTAAGCAAATTACGACATCAAATGTAAAAGAATTACACATATTACATTTTTCGACCTTTTTTGCTCTTGCAACGCCAGACGGTTTATGATATAACACTGTGGGGGCAATCGTTAGCATTGAAGTGTGAAATCCTGTATCGGCGTTACACTAGTTGTCTGAAAGTAAGGCACAACAGTATAATCCCTTCAATGGAAAATCCGGTATTTATATGACGGGACAGGCAGATTAATGCGCAACGATTATTGATATGCAGATGTTTGCATATCGGGCCACCATAAACATTATGCCGATGGCAATCCACCATAGAACTACAGCCGGCATAGAGTTTAAGCATTATTACATAATTACTGGATTTGGTGTGTTGTAAGAATGGATCATACGTGTTGCATTATTGGGCAGAGGCCGCAGGAACTGATATGGAGATTTAACGAAGAAGACCCCAGATGTATCAAACTTAAAAAACTGCTGAGGCAGCAAATAGAGCATATGATTACTACATATGGCGTGACACGCTTTTTGACGGGACTTGAACGGGGAGCGGAAACCTATGCAGCGGAGATTATTCTCGACTTAAAAAAGCAATACCCCATTACCCTGGACTGTTTTCTGGCCAATGAGGACATGCGCAACGACTGGCTGGAAGAGGAATGCGACAGGTTTTATAAAATAATTGTCCAGACAGATAAGGAGTATCTGCTGGAAGGGCGCGCCTCGGAAGACTCCATATCCAAAAGGAATAAATTTATGGTAAGCAAGAGCCATTTTGTTCTGGTCGTCACCGACGGGAAAAAAGGCGACGTCATGGACGCAGGCATATACGCCTATAGTAACAACAGGTACGTCCTGACGGTAAACCCTCAAAACTATTATTCGTCACCCCTGATTTCCGTTTTAAAATGAGCTCTGTCTCCGATAAATCCGGGTTTTATCTATTGTCAAAAAGATGAAAAAGTGGTAAAATTCATTACAAATACATAGTGTTGGTTGTAACGGAGTGCTTTGCGCACGGGCCACCTTGACCGCTCTTTAAGGCGTGTTCCGGTGGCTTAGCCGGAACAAAACCTGGGGAGCGTTCATAGGATTGAACGCTCCCCAATATGTTTAATTGACGCATTAGTTTACCGGGAAAACTGCGAAAAGGAGGTAGTCGCTTTGCTACTTATAGGAAAAGGGAAGGTGTTGACCCGAAACAGGGAGGAGCCCTACTATGAAAACGGCGCCGTCCTGACGGATGGGGAAATAATCAAAGAGGTGGGGGACTACGATGAGCTCCGCAAAAAGTACCCCCAGGCGGAGTTTGTGGACGCCCGGGGCGGCGTCATCATGCCGGGTTTTATCAATGCCCACACCCATATTTACAGCGCCCTGGCCCGGGGCCTTTCCATAAAGGGCTATGCCCCTACAAACTTTCTTGAGATTTTGGAGGGCATGTGGTGGAACATAGACCGGCACCTGACCATGGAGGGCACCAGGGCGTCCGCCTACGCCACCGTCATGGACTGCATAAGGCAGGGAGTTACCACCATATTCGACCACCACGCCAGCTACTGCCAGATACCGGGCTCGCTGTTTGCCATCGGGGAAGTTACAAAGGAACTGGGGCTGCGCTCCTGCCTGTGCTACGAGGTGTCCGACAGGGACGGAGAGGAAAAGTGCCTGGAGGGCATCAGGGAAAACGCGGAGTTTATCAAATACACAAGGTCCCTGAACGACGATATGCTTAAAGGCATGTTTGGAATTCATGCCCTGTTTACGGTTTCCGACAGAACCCTGGAGCGGTGCGTGGAGGCAAACGATGACCTTGCCGGCTTCCATCTCCACGTTTCCGAGGGTCCAAACGACCTTAACGACACCCTGCAAAAATACGGCAAGCGCCCGGTTAGCCGCCTTATGGACCGGGGGATTTTAGGGGAGAAGACTATTCTGGGCCACTGCATACATATAAATTCCGAAGAGATGGACCTGATTTGCGCTACCGATACCATGGTGGTCAACAATCCCCAATCCAACATGGGCAACGCCGTAGGCTGCTCTCCCGTTCTGCAGATGTTCGAAAAGGGCATACTGGTGGGTCTGGGTACAGATGCATACACCCACGACATGTTGGAGAGCGCCAAGGTAGCCCTGGCTATCCAGCGCCACAACGCGGGCCTGCCCAATGTGGCATGGCAGGAGGTAACGGAAATGCTCTTTTACAACAACGCCAGAATCGCCGCGAGGTATTTTGAAAAGCCTCTTGGCGTTCTTAAGCCCGGGGCGGCGGCAGACGTGATTATAATGGACTATAAGCCCTATACGCCCTTCTCCCACGAAAACGCGGACGGCCATATGTTGTTTGGAATGAACGGGGGACAGTGCCGCACAACCATTGTAAACGGCCGCGTGCTTATGAAAGACAGGGAACTCACCTGCGTTGATGAAGAGAAAATAAAAGCCGACATCTGCCAAACCGCCGCAAAGCTCTGGAAAACTCTTAACGGATGACCAGACTGCGTTCCAAGAAAAGAAGAGGGGGGAATATGATGAGCGACCGCATGAGACCCATACCCTTTCCGCAGCTTATGGACTGGATTTTCCAGGAGTACTCAGCCAGAAAAACAATTTTCGGGGTGGAAAAGCTGTACAGGGCTCCCGAGGGCAAGGCGCTTAAGTTTTTCGGGGAGAAGCTGGAGACGCCCATAGGCCCGGCGGCGGGGCCCCACACCCAGCTTGCCCAGAACATCATTGCCGCCTACGCCGCCGGAGGCCGCTTTTTCGAGCTGAAAACGGTGCAGGTGCTGGACGGGGAGGACCTGCCGGTGCCCAAGCCCTGCATTACGGCGGCGGACGAGTGCTACAACTGCGAATGGTCTACGGAACTGCGGGTTCCCCAGGCCATGGAGGAATACATAAAGGCATGGTTTGCCATAAAGCTTATCTCCAGGGAATTTGAGCTGGGAGACCCGGAGGGCTTCATTTTCAATATGTCCGTAGGGTATGACATGGAGGGCATACGCTCCGGGAAAATCGACGGCTTTATCGAGGGCCTGAAAAACGCGGAAAACACCGAAATCTTCAACATATGCCGGGACTGGGCTATCCGGAATATCCACAGGTTCAGCCGGATAGACACGGATTATGTAAACCAAATCAGCCCCCTAATCAGCGACAGTATCACCCTGAGCACCCTTCATGGCTGCCCGTCCCGGGACATAGAGCGCATTGCCGCCTATCTCATAAGGGAAAAGGGCCTGCACACCTTTGTCAAATGCAATCCTACGCTCCTGGGCTATAAAGTTACACGTGAAACATTGAACCGTCTGGGTTTTGATTACCTGGTGTTTGACGATTTCCACTTCAATGACGACCTGCAATATGAAGAAGCGGTGCCGATGTTCCGCAGACTTCAGAACCTGGCGGGGAAAGAGGGGCTTTGGTTTGGAGTAAAGCTCACCAACACCCTGCCGGTTGCGCCCCAGGTGGGGGAACTGCCGGCAGGGGAAATGTACATGTCAGGCCGGAGCCTGTATCCTCTTACCATCGCATTGGCGGAGAAACTTACAAGGGAGTTCGAAGGGAAACTGCGCATCTCCTTTGCCGGGGGAGCGGACGCCTTTAACGCAAAAAATCTTTTCGATGTTGGCATATGGCCTATAACCATGGTCACCACCCTTTTAAAGCCCGGAGGCTATAATCGCCTGCGGCAGATGGCGGACATGTTTGTGGATGCCGAATACACCCTCTTTTCCGGTGTCGACGTGGAAAAAACTGCCCGCCTTGCCGCCGACGCCCTGATAAGTCCCCATTACAGGAAGGAGGGCCCGCCCAAACCGGTTATAAAAATAAACAGGCAGGTGCCTCTCATGGACTGCTTTGCGGCCCCCTGCAGGGACGGCTGCCCCATAGGCCAGGACATACCCGGCTATATCCGGCTGGCGGGGGAGGGCAGGTATCTGGAGGCTTTGCAGGTTATAACGCACCGCAATCCCCTTCCTTTTACAACGGGCAGCATATGTCCCCAGCCCTGCAGGGAACGCTGCAACCGTCTTTTTTACGACGAGGGCGTGGATATCCGGGGGACAAAGCTCCGGTGCGCCGAAAAGGCCTTCAAGGAACTTATTTGGACTATAAAGCCGCCGGAGGGCACCGGGAAAAAAGTGGCAGTGGCAGGCGGCGGGGCGGCGGGGCTGGCTTCGGCCTTCCTGCTGGCCAGGAGCGGCTGCGACGTAACCGTGTTTGAAAAATCAAATTCCCTTGGGGGCATACTTCGGCACGTGATTCCGGAGTTTCGGCTGAGCCGGGAGGCTCTTGACAGGGATATAGAGCTGTGCAGGGCCGCGGGTGTTAAATTCCGATTGGGTTACCAGGTGCGCTCCGTTCAGGAACTGAAATCCATGGGCTTTGACGCGGTGGTGCTGTGCCTGGGCGCCCTAAAGCCGGGAGTACTGCCTCTCAAATACGGCAGCAGCATTAACGCCATTGAGTTTTTAAAAAGCTTTAATGCCATGCCCAATGGCCTGCGCCTGGGCAAAAACGTTGCGGTAATTGGCGGAGGGAACACCGCCGTAGACGCCGCCCGGGCGGCCCTCCGGGTGCCTGGAGTAGAAAGCGTCTCCCTCGTATACCGCCGCACTAAACGCTATATGCCCGCACACTTTGAAGAACTCAAGCTGGCACTGGAGGAAGGCGTAAAGCTTTGTGAACTGTTATCGCCGGTAGGGGTGAGCTCCGGTGTCTTAGAGTGCAGGAAAATTGCCCTGGGCGAGCCCGAGGCCGACGGCAGGCGCCGGCCAGTGGAGACTCCGGAGACGGTGCAAATCCCGGCGGACACTGTGATTGCCGCCGTGGGAGAGCAGATTGACAGGGACTTCCTTACGGCAAACGGTATTAAGACGGACAGCCGGGGCAGGGCAGTGACAAACCCCGCAACTTTGGAGACCAGTCAGGCTTCGGTTTATATTGCCGGTGACGGGCGCTGCGGGCCTTCTACGGTGGTGGAGGCCATAGCAGACGCCGCCAGGGTGGCATCGGCCATAACGGGCGCGGATTTAGAGAAGTACGTCCATGTAAACGTAGCGCCCTCGCAGGAGAGGGTACGGGAGAAAAAGGGCGTGTTGATTACAGGTTGTACGAACTGCGACCCTTCCCGGCGCTGCCTTGAGTGTGCAACCGTGTGCGAAAACTGCGTTGACGTGTGCCCCAACAGGGCAAATATTTCCGTATCGGTGAAAGGCAGGCCCCAGATAGTACATATTGACGGCATGTGCAACGAATGCGGCAACTGTGAAACCTTCTGCCCCTATGACTCGGCTCCATACAAACACAAATTCACCCTCTTCTGGTCTGAAGAGGATTTTGGTGACAGCGCAAATCAGGGCTTTTTGCCGCTGGAAAACGGAAAATATGAAGTCCGGCTTGGTGGAAAAACTCAAGCGGTTGACATAATATCTGATAACGCGGGGCTTCCCCGGGACATCGCGGCTCTTATAAGAACGGTAGAAACAGACTACGCGCACCTGCTGCACAAATAAAAAACCGCCGCCGGGTCCGGCGACGGTTGGAACTGCCGGATTCGGCGGCAGCTGGATGAGCATTATTTCTTCTTGCTGTAGGGGGAGTTTTCCAGAGGCAGGGCGGTCCTGAAAACACCGTCATAATTGTAGTAGGCATTTTGAACGGCGGCGGCGGTGGGAATGGAGCATATTTCCCCTATGCCCTTAGCTCCGTAGGCCAGTTGGGAGCCGACCTTTTCCACAATAATGGGGCGTATTTCCGGCACCTGATGGGACCTCAAAAGGCCCAGGGTCCCGAACTTGACTTTCGGCTGCCCGTCCTCCAGGGGGAACTTTTCCGTCAGGGCCCAGCCCAGGCTCATGACCACCCCGCCCTCAATCTGACCCTCTATGCTCAGGGGATTAATAGCCCTGCCCACATCGTGGGCGGCAATCACCAGCTTAATCTTCCCGTTCTCGTCCAAATCCACCAGATGGGTGGCGTAGCTGTAAGTCACATGGCTTACGGGGTTTTCCTTATCGCTGCCGAAACTGTCGGTGATTGCGGTGTATTCCCCCAAAAACTCTCTGCCTTCAAGGCCGGACAAATCCGAGTTTTCAAGGGCGACCTTCAATTTCAGGGCGGCAAGGCGGGCGGCCTCTCCGGCGAAAAGGGTCTGCCGGGAGGCGGTGGTGTTGCCGGAGTCCGGGGAATTTGCAGTATCCGGCGGTAGGTAGGATAAGTTCTCCAGAGGCAGGCCGGTTGTCTCCCGGACAATCTGGGTTAAAACAGTGCCTATGCCCTGACCTATGCAGGCGGCGCCGGAGTAAATCTCCACCCTGCCGCCTCTGACCAGCAGCCTTACCCTGCCCGTATCGGGGACGCCTACCCCCAATCCGCTGTTTTTCATGGCGCAGGCAATGCCGGCCTTGGGGTGGGCCTCGTAATAATCCCTGACGGCTTCAAGGGTTTCAACCAAGGCGGTGCCGCTGTCGGCAATCTGGCCGTTGGGCAGGATGTCTCCCGGCCGTATGGCATTTCTGTATCTGATTTCCCAGGGGGATATTTTAGCCTTTTCCGCCAGAAGGTTCAGGCTGCACTCTATGGCAAAGCAGCTTTGAGGGACGCCAAAGCCCCGGAAAGCGCCGCAGGGGGGATTGTTGCTGTAATAGGCCCTGCCCACAATGTCTATATCCTGATAGTTGTACGGCCCGGCGGCGTGGGTACAGGCCCGCTGCAGAACCGGCCCGCCCAGGGAGGCGTAGGCGCCGGAATCCGTTAGAATTAGGGCCTTCATGGCGGTAAGGTAGCCGTTTTCGTCGCAGGCCACGGTAAACTCCATCTCCATGCCGTGGCGCTTGGGGTGTATGAGAATGCTCTCGTCCCGGGTGAGGCTCACTTTAACGGGGCGACCCGTTTTATAAGCCAGCAGGGCGGCATGGTGCTGGACGCTCATGTCCTCCTTGCCTCCGAAAGCGCCGCCCACCATCTTTGCCACCACCCGCACCTTTTCCTCCGGCAGCCCCAGGGCCTCGGCGCATTCCCTGCGGGTCTGGTAGATACCCTGGTCCGAGCAGTATATCAGTACCCCATCCCCGTCGGGCAGGGCAACGGCGGATTCCGGCTCCAGGAAGGCGTGTTCCGTAGGGGGAGTTGTGTATTTCATTGTGACGGAATACTTTGACGCGGCTATTTTCCCGTCCGTGTCGCCCCGCTTTAAGCGCACCTCGCTGAGAAGGTTCCCGGGGCAGTCCTCGTGGACCGGAGGGGCGCCCTCGGCCATGGCCTCGTGAAGGGACAGGACGGGTCGCAGGGGCTCATATTCCACCCTGACAAGGGATTTGGCCCGCTCCAGGGCCTCCTGGGTCTCGGCTGCCACAAGAGCAACAGCGTCCCCCCTGAAATGGGTTATGCCCCCTACTGGTATCATAACGTCATAATCCTTTTTGATATGGCCTATCTTCTTCTTTCCGGGTATGTCCTCGGCGGTGAGTATGCAGACAACGCCGGGAACTTTCAGGGCCTCGGTCAGGTAGATGGACAGAACCCTTGCCCTGGGGTAGCGGCTGCGCACGGCGGAGCCGTAAATCATGCCGGGAATGCGTATGTCGTCCACATACTCCGCCTCCCCCAGCGCCTTTGCACGGGCGTCCACCCGTAGCATGCTGTCGCCCAAAAAGCCGCTGTCCTCATTTTCCGGCAGTGGCAAATCCCCCCGGAAAATCTCCGCCGCCATCAGCACCGCGTCTATGATTTTCTTATAACCGGTGCAGCGGCAGATATTCCCCCGGAGGGCGGCCTTCACCTTGTCGGGGGCAGGCGATAGGTCGGAATCAAGCAGGGCCTTGGCGCTCATCACCATGCCGGGAGTGCAGAATCCGCATTGTACCGCTCCCACCCGGGCGAAGGCGTAGCCATAGACCTGCCGCTCCCTTTGGCTGAGGCCCTCGCAGGTGACGATGTTTTTTCCCGCCGCCCTGGAAGTGGTAAGGGTGCATGCCCGAAGCGCTTTCCCGTCCACCACTATAGTGCAGGTGCCGCAGGAACCTTCGGAGCAGCCGTTTTTCACCGAGGTCAGTTCCAGCTCTTCACGCAGAAAAGTAAGCAGCTTTTCATCACGCTCTGCCGTAACCCTTTTGCCGTTTACCGTCATTTCGAACATGGGAATCCCCCCCTGAAAAATTAGTGGGTCTTCTCAAATAAAAATTAACATGTGACACACTGAAAAGCAAGGGCGTATCACAATATTTGGTAAAGGAGGAGCAGCATGAATTTCGAAGCCATAAAAGCAGCCGCCGCCGGTTACGAAAAAAGCATGTCGGAGTTTCTTCGCCAGCTCATAGCCATTCCCGGGGAAAGCTGCGGCGAAGAAAAAGTAGTCAGGCGCATAGCCAGGGAGATGGAAAAGTTAGGCTTTGACAAGGTGACAATAGATCCCATGGGGAATGTCCTGGGCAGTATGGGAACCGGAAGCCGCATTATTGCCTTTGACGCCCATGTGGATACCGTGGGTCTGGGAGAGCCAAGCAACTGGAAATTTGACCCCTACCGGGGCTTTGAGACGGAAACGGAAATAGGCGGCCGAGGGGCCTCGGACCAGCTTGGGGGCCTGGTATCCGCCTGCTACGGGGCCAGAATAATGAAGGATTTAAACCTTATCCCCGATGGCGTGACTGTTTTGGTAACCGGAACCGTCCAGGAAGAGGATTGCGACGGCCTGTGCTGGCAGTATATAATAAACGAGGATAAAATACGGCCGGAATTTGTAGTGATTACGGAGCCCACCGACGGGGGAATTTACCGTGGCCAGCGGGGCCGCATGGAAATCAGGGTGGAGGTAAAGGGAGTCTCCTGCCATGGAAGCGCCCCAGAGCGGGGGGACAACGCCATTTACAAGATGGCGGATATAATACAGGAGCTTCGCGACCTGGCGAACAGGCTGGGGGACGACCTCTTTCTGGGCAAGGGAACCCTTACGGTGTCCCAGATATTTTTCAATTCCCCCAGCCGCTGCGCCGTGGCGGATATGGCCGCTGTCTCCATCGACAGGCGGCTCACCTGGGGCGAGACCTGGGAGGGCGCCCTGGAGGAGATTTCCGCCCTGCCCAGCGTGAGGAAATACGGCGCACAGGTGAGCATGTACTCTTACGACAGCCCTAGCTGGACAGGGCTTGTGTATCCTACGGAGTGCTATTTTCCGGCCTGGGTGATACCAGAGGAGGCGGCGCCTACAAGAGCCCTTGTGAAGGCCCATGAGGCCATGTTCGGGCCGGCCAGGGTGGATAAGTGGACTTTTTCCACCAACGGCGTGTCAATAATGGGCCGGTACGGAATTCCCTGCATTGGTTTCGGCCCCGGTGCCGAGGCCCAGGCCCACGCTCCCAACGAGATTACCTGGAAAAGCGACCTGGTAAAGTGCGCCGCAGTATATGCGGCGGTTCCCGGAGCGTACGAGCAACTGATACGGGATATTAAATAAAAAAATTGCTTTGGAGGAGTAAAAATGGACTTGACCATAAAATCTTTCATTGCTAAACTTAACTCATTAAATTTTAAGGGCATGTATGGAGACGATTTCCTCCTTACCTGGGAGAAGACCTATGAGGAGCTTCAGGCGGTGTTTACCGTGGCAGACGCCCTGCGCTGTCTCCGGGAAAACAATATCTCCGCCAGAATATTCGACTCCGGTCTGGCCGTTTCCCTGTTTCGGGACAACTCCACCCGCACCCGGTTTTCCTTTGTCTCCGCCTGCAACCTCTTAGGGCTGTACGTCCAGGATTTGGACGAGGGCAAAAGCCAGATAGCCCACGGGGAAACGGTACGGGAGACTGCCAATATGGTAAGTTTCATGGCGGATGTCATCGGCATCAGGGACGATATGTACATAGGCAAGGGCAACGCATACATGCGGGAGGTTGCCGCCGCCGTTACTGATGGAAGCCGCGCCGGCGTGCTTCAGCAGAGGCCCTGCCTTATTAACCTCCAGTGCGACATCGACCATCCCACTCAGTGCATGGCGGATATGCTCCACCTTATCCACGAATTCGGAGGCGTGGAAAACTTAAAAGGCAAAAAGCTGGCCATGACCTGGGCATACAGCCCCTCCTACGGCAAGCCCCTTTCGGTGCCTCAGGGGGTTATAGGACTTATGACCCGCTTTGGCATGGAGGTGACCCTGGCCCATCCTGAGGGATATGAGATTATGCCGGAGGTGGAGGGGATTGCAAGGAAAAATGCAGCGGAAAGCGGCGGGAGCTTCACAAAAACAAATTCCATGGAGGAGGCCTTTAGGGGTGCGGATATAGTCTATCCGAAGAGCTGGGCGCCCTATGCCGCCATGGAGAAGCGCACCAAACTTTACGAAGCCGGGGACTTTGACGGCATAAATGCTCTGGAAAAGGAAATGCTCGCACAGAACACCCTGCACAAAGACTGGGAATGCACTGAGGAGATGATGGCCGGGACAAGAGACGGAAAGGCCCTGTATCTCCACTGCCTGCCCGCCGACATTACCGGAGTCTCCTGCCGGCAGGGAGAGGTGTCGGCCACCGTGTTTGAAAGATACCGCACAAAGCTGTATAGGCAGGCCGGATATAAGCCATACATAATTGCAGCCATGATTTTCCTGTCTAAAGTGAAAGACCCCGGCCAAATGCTGAATGAAATACATACACGCAATACTCTACGAATGATGGGATAGTGATATTATGGGAAAAAGAATTGTTGTTGCCCTTGGCGGAAATGCCCTGGGGATGAATCTCAGTGAACAGGCTGCTGCCGCAAGGGTAACAGCAAAAGCCATAGCGGACCTGATTGCCAATGGGCATCAGGTGGTTATAACTCACGGCAACGGCCCTCAGGTGGGCATGATAGAAAAAGCCTTTGCGGCATACAGAAAGCTGGAACCGGACGCGGAGGATGTCCCCCTGTCCGTCTCGGTTGCGATGAGCCAGGCATATATAGGCCATGACCTGCAAAATGCCCTGAGGGAGGAGCTGTTAAACCGGGGAATCAAAAGGCCGGTTGTCACGGTTCTCACCCACGTGGTGGTGGACCCCAACGACCCGGCCTTCCAAAAGCCAACCAAGCCCATCGGGGGCTTTATGACGCAGGAAGAGGCCCAAAAACTTGCCGCGGAAACGGGCGCGGCGGTTATGGAAGACGCAGGCCGGGGCTGGCGCAAGGTGGTGGCAAGTCCGAAGCCCGTGGAGATAATAGAGACGGATTCCATACTTGCCCTGCTGGAGGCCGGGCAGGTAGTGATTGCGGCAGGAGGGGGAGGAATACCCGTTGTCCGGACGGGAGAGAACCGTTTGGAAGGGGTTCCTGCCGTCATCGATAAGGACTACGCCACGGAAAAACTGGCGGAACAACTGGGAGCGGACCTTCTGGTTATTCTCACCGCCGTGGAAAAGGTGGCTGTAAATTTCAACAAGCCCGATCAAAAATGGCTGTCCGAGCTCAGTCCCGCCCAGGCCCGCAGGTATATAGAGGAAGGGCACTTCGCTCCCGGCTCAATGCTGCCTAAGGTGGAGGCCGCCGTGACGTTTGCGGAATCCGCGCCGGAGCGGACAGTTCTCATAACACTGCTGGAAAAGGCCGGAGAAGCCGTAGCCGGGCTTACCGGCACGATTATCAGGGAGCCGGACTGACGCATATCTATAAAAACCGCGTAGGAAGGGCGGCGAGGTTGCTCTTCCCGGCAAAATTAAAGCAAATAAAACAGCAGCACCATGCATTAGCATGCTGCTGCTGATGCTTTTATTTTGGGTCGGGCAACCTTTCCCCGTAATAACGGGAGCAGGGTTTTACCTGCGTATCTATGTATCTATGCCTCTACCTGCGCATCGCTCAATTCAACATATTGCGGATCCAGGGAATCGTCGTTGAAAACCCAGTCACGGACATTGGTAGTGGTATATTCGTTTTCGCCTATACGGGTGATTACCTGGGATATCCCGGCGTTTATGATAAGACGGCGGCACATGGAGCAGGGTGTGGTATCTTTGAGAAGTTCTCCGGTTTTAGCGTCACGTCCCACAAGATACATGGTTCCCCCGAGTATGTCCCGGCGAGCGGCTGAAATAATGGCGTTAGTCTCCGCATGGACGCTGCGGCATAACTCATAACGCTCACCGCTGGGTATATTAAGGGCCTCTCTGTTGCAGAAACCAAGGTCAGAGCAGTTCCTGCGGCCCCGGGGGGCTCCGTTGTAACCGGTGGAAAGGATTTCATCATTGCGGACAATGATGGCTCCGTAATGACGGCGCAGGCAAGTAGAGCGTTTTAATACGGCGTCGGCGATGTCAAGGTAATAGTTTTCCTTGCTGGTGCGGTTGTCCATTTTGATAGACCATTCCTTTCAAGCTTATTTTTATTTTGTAAATGGCAAATTTTATAAGAAAAATGGCTCCTTCATTCATTATTATAGTATTAAATTCACCGGCGTAAGTCAATATCATTTCTGGATTTCAACAATTTCATGGTATAATAGTTTCTGATGAACTATTTGGATTAATGATGCCGAGGTGATGGCGGGTGAAAAACAATTATGAGAAAGAATTATCCGCCCTTCTGGAAAGCCTTCCGGAAGGAGAAACTCCAAAGCTGCTCCTCCATAGCTGCTGCGGGCCCTGCAGCAGCTATGTACTAGAATACCTGTCGGAGTTTTTTCAGATAACGCTGCTGTTTTATAATCCCAATATCCAGCCCCGGGAGGAATTTCAAAAACGGCTTGACTGCCAGAAAAAACTCCTGGAAAAAATGGACCTGAAACGCCCCGTTAAGCTGATGGAGTGCCTGTGGCGGGGCGAGGAATTCGACACGGCCGTTAAAGGCCTGGAGGGAGAAAAAGAGGGGGGAGCGCGCTGTACGGTGTGCTTCAATCTCCGCCTGGAGGAGACGGCGAAGCTGGCAAAAGAAGGCGGATTTGATTACTTCTGCACCACCCTGACCCTTTCCCCCCACAAGGACGCCCAGCGTATAAACAGACTGGGCAAGACCCTGTCGGAGAAGTATGGCGTCGACTGGCTGCCTTCGGATTTCAAAAAACGCGACGGATATAAGCGTTCTCTGGAGTTGTCGGCGAAATATGGCCTGTACCGCCAGAACTGGTGCGGGTGCAGCTACAGCCGGAGGCGCGAGGGCTGATGGCCGGCTGTTTTTATATTTGCTGCTGGAAATATGTAAAACAATGTAGTATGATAATTCGAAGCACCCCTGAAACGCAAAGTATTCAGCGGGAATAAACTGAAATTATTCCCCAGTGAAAGGATAAACACCCCTATGAACAGCACCACCCGTAAGCTTGTTGTCTCAGCCATTACCGGCGCCGCCTATGCAGTCATTACCATGCTGCTTGCCCCTATAAGCTATGGCTCCCTGCAGTTTAGGGTATCAGAGGCAATGTGTATTTTGCCGTTTTTTGTGCCGGCAACGGCCGCTGGGCTTTTTATAGGCTGCGCCATTTCAAATCTTATAAGCGCCGCCGGGATTTTGGATATTGTCTTTGGCTCCATGGCCACCCTGCTGGCTGCCCTGTGCACCGCCCGCCTGGGCAAGAAATACCGCGAAACCGGAGTCCTGCCCAATATCTGGACTTGCGCGGCGGCCTGCGCAATGCCCGTACTGTTTAACGGCCCCATAATAGGCGCTATCCTGGCCTATACATACACCCCCGAGGCTTTTCTTGAGGGGTTTTTGGGAATGTCCGCCCAGGTGGCTTTTGGGGAGGCCGTTGTAATGATGGTCATAGGCCTGCCTCTCATGAGATACTTGCCCAAGCTAAAATTCTTCAGGGAGTTTATTGCGAGCCTTTAAGCTGGATTTAGATAATATAGAAAAATGAGGAGGGTTTCTCCGATGAAAGTCAGAAAAGCTGTTATCCCCGCGGCAGGGCTGGGGACTCGTATGCTACCTGCCACCAAGACGGTGCCGAAGGAGATGTTGCCTCTGGTGGACAAGCCGGTAATCCAGTATGTTGTGGAGGAGGCCGCCGCCGCCGGAATAGAGGATATCCTGATAGTCACAAACCGGGCCAAGTCCGCCATGGACGATTACTTCGACTACCACCCGGAGCTGGAGGAGCGCCTTCTGCGTTCCGGAAAGGAGCAGGAGGCGGCCACCATTCGCCGCTGCGCGGACCTGTGCAATATTTTTTATGTCCGGCAGAAGGAGACCAAAGGCCTGGGCCATGCCGTCTGGAGAGCCAGGAACTTTGTGGGGAAGGAGCCCTTTGCCGTCCTGCTGGGAGACGATGTAATGAAATCAAAAACCCCTGTTCTGGCCCAGCTTATCTCGGCTTCGGAAAAATACGGCTGCAGCTGCGTGGGCACTCAGCAGGTGGAGGACAGCCAGATTTCAAAATATTCATCCCTGAAACTGAGTCCTCTTGACGGACGTATTTACACGGTTCACGATATGAACGAAAAACCCGGGCCCGGGGAAAAATTCTCAAACTTTGCAATTCTGGGCCGTTATGTGCTTACCAGCTCCATTTTTGATATATTGGAGCGCACTCCCCCCGGCCATGGAGGGGAAATCCAGCTTACCGACGCTCTGAAAGAGCTTTGCCGGAAGGAACGCATGGTTGCCGTTGAGTTTGAAGGCCGCAGGTATGATACGGGAAACCTCAAGGGTTTTCTGGAGGCCACAATAGATTTTGCCCTGGAAAACGAGGAATCCGGGCCCTGGCTGCGCCAGTTTATATTGGACAAGGCCGCTGAACTGGCGTATAACTGCCGCAGTTAATGGAAACAGACCGTTGACAAAAAATAATGGCTGGTATATTATGTTCTCAATGAAATAGGGGGGGTGCCGGGTTTTCCCGGCTGAGATGGAGCTAATTGAAGCTCCGGACCCCTGCACCGAGAGGTGCGGAACCTGATCCGGGTAATGCCGGCGTAGGGACACATAAATTGGTATTTTTCCGCACCGTATTTATTATGGTGCGGTTTTTTTATCCGCACCGGGAAAGGCAGAGGATATTATGTCAACCAAAAGGGTTTTAAGATGCGTATGTGAGGGCGCCGTATTTGTAGCCATGGCCCTTGTCCTAAGCTACATAAAGATTCCCATCGGCATGTCTTTCGGCGGTTTTGGCGGCTCCATTGACCTGGTCATGATACCCCTTGTGCTGTTTGCGGTTCGCTGGGGTCTGGGCTGGGGCTTGGGGGCTGGTTTGATTTTCGGTGCCCTGAAGTATTTTTTCGCGGCGGGATTTGCGGTTAACTGGCAGTCCATGGTGCTGGACTATTCCGTCGCCTACATGGCCGTAGGCTTTGCCGGGCTCTTTAAAAACCGGAAGTGGGGCCTTGTCAGCGGCGGGCTTGTAGGCTGCCTGGTGAGGTTTGCCGTGCACTTTGTAAGCGGGATTACCATTTATGCCCAGTATATGCCAGAGGAGTTCATGAACCTGACCATGACCAACACTTGGATTTATTCCCTCCTCTACAACAGCACCTATATGCTGCCCAATACCGTGATAGTGATTGTTGCGGGCGCCGCGCTGTCCCATCCTCTGAGAAAGTACATTAAGAGAGAGGATTTGGCGGCTTAACTTTGGCAAAGAAAAAGTCAATAATAACTGCGGCACAGGCCGGCCTCGAGCTGGAACGTGCTGCAGTTTTTGTCAAGGTTCCCTAAATTTCTTACTAAAAGGAATATATTATTTATATTGTGACGCTTCAGTTTAAAATAATAGAACTTAAATCTTTTTATCCGGGCGGCAGCGGCATTTGGCCTTTTGCCGCATGACCAGCGGAAAAGAGTTGACATAGGTAATTTATTTAATATATAATGACTTGCTAGCGGCATGTATGGCCGCCCTAAAAACTACCTACAATTATATTGCCAACTACTGCGGCTCCAGCCGCAGTTGAGTATGCCCCTTTTGCCGGAACCGGTTGGGGCAAATTATTACTATGAAAGGCAGGTGCATGGATAATGCTTCGTACCTATCAGCCCAAGAAACGCCAGCGCAAAAGGGAGCATGGTTTCCGCAAGAGAATGTCTACTCGCAACGGCCGCAAAGTATTGGCTCGCCGCAGGGCAAAGGGCCGCGCAAGGCTCACTCACTAGAGGCAAGCAAAGGTTTTCTTTCCAGGTTTTCGGACAAGCTGCCAGCACAGCTTTAGGAAAACTACGGTCATGGGGTGAGGTCAGTTGAAATTTAGTTCTTCTCTTAAAAATAACTACGAGTTTCGACGCCTGTACTCCAAGGGAAAAAGCGCCGCCACGCCCATAATGGTGGTTTATTACAGGAAAAATGGGCGGGAATACAATCAAATTGGCATCACGGTCAGCAATAAAATCGGCAAAGCGGTACACAGAAACCGTGTGCGCCGCCGTCTCAGGGAGATTTACCGGACAAACGAGACGAAGCTTCGCCGGGGTATTGATATTGTCCTGGTAGCCCGGGCCAGGAGCCGTTATTCTACCTATTGGGAGCTTGAAAAAGCTTTCCTAACCGCCTGCGAAAAGCTGGGTATTCTTTCTGGCGCGGTGCAGGACAAAAGCTGAACTCAGTGCCTTTTCTTATGCCGGACAACTGCCGGCACCCGACATGATGCGCCATAACATGGCCGTTTCCTTTGATTGTCTCATTTAGGCGCTGTGGAAGGAATGGTCATTACAATGAAAAAGCTTCTTATCGCTTTAGTGAGATTTTATCGCAGGCACGTCTCACCCATAACGAAGCCAAGCTGTCGGTTTATCCCGACATGTTCCGAATATGCGTTGCAGGCCCTTGAAAAGTACGGGGCCGCAAAGGGTACATGGCTGACCCTAAAGCGCATATTAAAATGCCACCCCTTTCACAGAGGTGATTTATATGATCCCGTTCCTTAGCAGCGGGAAACACAAAGGATGGGAGTACCTGTATGTCAATAATTACAGCACCATTTTCGTGGCTGCTCCTGAAGCTATATGAATTATCAGGCAATTACGGTATTGCCATTATACTTTTTGCTCTTATCGTAAAGCTTATCCTCTTGCCCTTCCAGATGAAGAGCAAGCGGAGCATGATGCGCGTGACGCGCTTGAATCCAAGGCTCAAGGAACTGGAGAAAAAGTATGAGGGCAACAAAGAGAAATATCAGGAGGCAGTTGCGAAGTTTTACAAGGAGGAGAAGATCAATCCGCTGTCGGGCTGTATTTGGTCTCTGATTCCCTTTCCCATACTCATAGCTCTTTACAGCGTAATACGCCAGCCCCTCACCAAAATGATGGGTCTTGCCGCCGAACAGGTGGATCTGATAACGAATAAATTCGTTTCAATGGGCGTTTATGAAATACCGGCAAAGGTTGATGCCTATCATGAAATCGCCCTGACAGAGCTGATACACCAGCACTACGACCAGATAAAGGCAATCGTCCCTGAAGTTCTGGATATTGACTTCGGATTTCTTGGACTTGACCTGGGCGTTAAGCCCCAATGGAACTTTTTCCTGAAAGTTGACTGGAGCAACACAGCCGAATGGCTACCTGCACTGGGACTGTTCCTTATACCCATAATCTCTGCCCTTTTGTCCTATCTTTCCATGAAAATCAGCGCAAAGACAAATCCCCAGACCCCTGACCAGCAGGCTAACACCAAGTCGATGATGCTGACCATGCCTCTGATTTCACTCTGGATTGGCTTTGTCATGCCCGCCGCGCTGGGTATCTACTGGATTTGCAGCAACGTATTTACAATGATCCAGGACATGATGCTCACAAGGCACTATAACAGGATTCTGGACATCGAGGAAGCGGAAAGGCTGGAGCGGGAAAAGGCCAAAGAGGCTGAAATTGAGCGCAAGCGCCAAGAGACGGAAAGACTTCGCGCTCAGGGCGCCTCCACCCGCAACCCCAACACCAGTAAACGCAAAATCCAGGCCAAACAAAAGGCACTTAAAGAGGAGCGTATAGCCAGCAAAAAGCCTAAAAAGGATGAAGGAAAACCTGCTTCCCAGGTGGGAGACCGCCCCTATGCCCGCGGCAGGGCTTATGATCCTGACCGCTTTAAAAAACCTGGGAGGGCCCAGGAGGCTGCTGAAACGGCCGAAGTGGCAGAAGCTGAATCGAAAGAGGCTCCAACCATGGATTTAGAAGCCAATGCTACTGGTTCCGCGCCAGAGACCGTCAATCCTGCTGGTTTTGAAGATAGTTACAATGAAGGTGAAAATGTGGACCATATCGAGTCCTACCAAGACGACGACAGCAACGATTTATAAGCAGTAACGGGAGATAATTTATATGATAAAATCAATTGAAGCTACCGGCAAGACCGAGGAAGAGGCTGTTGCCTCCGCACTTAGGCAACTTGGTCTCGACAGGGATGAGGTTTCCGTTGAAATTGTCGAGCGGGCAAAATCCGGCTTTCTTGGTATCGGCGCCACTCCCGCTGTGGTTAGGATTCTTTACAAGGTGGGAGACGAAAAAGAGGAGAAGGCAAGGAAATTTATCGAGGGCCTGCTGGAGCATATGGACATCCGAGCTGACATCGAAATAAGCGAGCGCGAGAACGGCAGCCTTATGGTTAATCTCAGCGGCGAGAATATGGGTGTCGTTATCGGACGCAGGGGCGAAACCCTTGATGCCATTCAGCATCTCACAAATTACGTGATAAACCGCGGTGCGGAAAAGCGCACGCACATAAGCGTAGACGCGGAGAACTATCGCAGCAAGAGGGAGGAATCCCTTGTACGCCTGGCAGAAAAAATGGCTGCAAAGGTTGTGAAATACCGCCGCAGTATGGCGCTGGAGCCTATGAATTCCTATGAGCGCCATATTATCCACACTGCCTTGCAGAACTTTGAGGGAGTCAGCACTTCCTCAACGGGGACGGAGCCAAACCGCCGTATTGTGATATCTTACGATAAATCCAAGGCTAAAGGCACCAGGCCCAAAAGCCAAGAGTGGAAATGATTCCGATCCCGATCATTCCCCGCTGACGTGAGCATATAAAACTGCAATATTGAGGGAGGAAAAAATATGGTTTTCAATCGGATAAGACGGCTTTTGACAGAACAGCTGGAGATAAGCGAGGATCGAATTACCTTGGATACCAATATAATCGAGGATTTGGGGGCTGACTCACTGGATTTGGTGGAGCTCATTATGTCCATCGAAGAGGAATTCGGTATTGTTATCACCAGTGAAAGCGTTAGCGAGCTTTATACGGTCCGTCAAGTGGTGGAATTTATCGAAAAATTGGTGTGAGCCTCTCGATAAAGCTGAAAATATTATTAAACAGAAGGGAGCCGCCAAAAAGGGGTTCCCTTCTGTTTGTTTTTCCGGAAGTTGTTTATGCCGCGTGTAATCTGCCCATTGACGAAAACATTACGGAAAGGTAAAATGATTATAAATATTACAGAGAGGTATATTCTAAATGGCCAGAAGTAACGCCTCCGCAGCAGTGATAATTTTGGACGCTAAGTTTCATAAGTTATGAGAAGAGAGAATTTATCCCACGCATATATTGTCGCCTCCCCCTCGGAGGAGGAGCGCAACGGAAGAGCCCGGAGAATGGCCGCCGCTATTGTCTGCTCCAATGCCGGGGAGCGGCCCTGCGGGTTGTGCCGGCACTGCCGAAAGGCGGCTTCCGACATACATCCCGATGTGATTACGGTGCAAAAGGAGACAGACGACAAGGGAAAACAGCGCAGGGAAATATATGTGGGGCAGATACGCAATATTATTGCAGACGCGCAGGTTTTGCCTAATGAGGCTGAAAAAAAGGTATATATTATTAGGGATGCGGGAGATATGAACGTCCCCGCGCAGAATGCCATGTTAAAGATTCTGGAGGAGCCTCCGGCCGCCGCCGTCTTTATTCTGTGTACGGATAACGCCGGTTCTCTGCTGGATACCGTCCGCTCCCGCTGTGTGGAGCTGTCCCTTAACAACGACGCCCCGGCCGCCGATGAGGAGACCGCGGCCCTGGCCCGGGAGTATCTGAGTCTGGCCGCGTCGGGAAACATGCCCCAGCTTCTTGGTTTTTGCATGGCAAATGAAGGCATGGACAACAGCCAGGCCAGAGAATTTGTTTTTTGTGCTGGTCAATTGCTAACGGATATGCTCTGCGGCAGAGAGCAGGATTTGGGCTTCAGCCGCGGCGATATTATTGCTATGGCGGAGCTCATGAAAAAAGCTGAAAACTACCTTAATATGAATGTTGGAGTTAAACATGTTTTCGGCATGCTGGCGGTAAGCGGCATCGCGCGGGAGTCCGATAAACGACGCTAAATTTACGGAATAATGCAATTGTCGCCATGAACGAATCAATGGAGGAAAAAATTTTGATAGAAGTTGTAAGCGTAAGATTTAAAAGCAGTGGGAAAGTTTACTATTTTGACCCCTCCGGATTGGAGCTGAGCCAGGGGCAACAGGTCATTGTGGAGACTTCCAAAGGCCTGGAGATTGGCGAGTGTGTTAAGGGCAACCACAGTGTGCCGGAAGACCGCATTGTCCCACCCCTGCGCCCTGTTATACGGGTAGCCACGGAGGAGGACCTCCGTGTAGCGGAAAACAACAAGGCCAAGGAAAAAGAGGCCTTTGAAATCTGCCTTAAGAAAATTGCAGAACACGGTTTAGACATGAAACTGGTGGATGTGGAGTACAATTTTGAAGGCAGCAAGATAATGTTTTTCTTCACCTCCGACGGGCGGGTAGATTTTAGAGAATTGGTAAAGGACCTGGCTTCGGTGTTCAGAACACGCATAGAGCTGCGGCAGATAGGAGTCCGGGACGAGGCAAAGATGTTAGGCGGACTGGGCATATGCGGCCGTCCCTTCTGTTGCAGCCAGTTCCTGGATGAATTCCAGCCTGTGTCAACAAAAATGGCCAAAATTCAATCAATGTCACTGAACCCCACAAAGATATCGGGAGCCTGCGGCCGGCTCATGTGTTGCTTGCGCTATGAGCATGAGGCCTATGAGGAATTGGTTAAAAATGCCCCCAAAAACGGCGCATTTGTGGAAACTCCCCTGGGTTATGGCAACGTTATTCAGGTTAATCTGCTCCGCCAGACGGTAAAGGTGAACATTGACAGTACGGGAGAGCCCGTTCTCAGGACGTTTAGTATGGATGAGGTTGCCGTTGTTCCCGGCGGCAGGCCCAAGGAGGGCGAACCTCTGCCCTCGGTGCTGCAGATTGTACCCAAGATGGAAGAAGAGGAATCTGAATTTGAAATGGACCCCTGGGAGATGCCCATGCTGCTGGTGGATGATCATATTCCGGAAGAAACTCCTGAAACACCTGCCCCCGCAAAGAAAAAAAGCTCCAAAAAGAGCCGGAGTAGAGCAAAAGCGGGAGAGCAGCAAAGCCGCAAGGCAAAAAACCAGAATCAAAAGGAGACAAAAGCTCAGGGAGCGCAGAAATCCCAGGGCAAAAAAGGCGCCCAGCCCAAAGCCAGGGAGAGCGAAAAGACTGAAAAGAAGAGGCCAAATAACAAGAACCGCCGCAAAAAAGTCATAAAAAAACCCAAAACGAATCAACCTGAAAAATCCCCGAAAGCCTGAAAGGCCCTGTGAGGATAAATAATTGACTTGAAGTCGGCGGATAAGTAATATATAGGATGGGCGGCGTGGTGTATCGTAAGACATCACGCCGCCTCTCTTTCAGCAATATCCTTTTCTCCGCAAATCTGATATAATACTGGCTAAAGTGACGGAATCCGTTCCTCCGCTTTTTGCGAGGAAAACCCCGGCGGACTGTTTAAGCCGCGGCAATCAGTCAAAAATCCCCAAAACAACGATACCGGCCATAACCATGGCAATGACGAAATACTGCGAAGTTGTCAGCTTTTCCTTCAGGAAGATTCGAGACATTAGCACTGAAAATATGCTGTAAGACGCGATAAGGGGGGCAGCCACTATGGCGTTGTCGCTCATGGCGTAAATATAGGTAAACTGCCCGGCGGTCTCACACAGAGCGCTGGCACAGAAATCCTTTTCACGCAAATAGGAGAACTCCTGCTTTTTGACTACCTTCAGATACAGGTATGATATCAAGGCGCAGATGGCAAAGGTGAGCTCGTAGGATATGTTGGCCTCGGCCTCGGACATGAGGTTTTCCAGATACCATGCGTCCAAAAAGCTGCCCATGCCGTCAATTATGCAGTACAGCAACGGGAAAACTATGGCAATGGCTCCTACCCGGTATTTCCTGTACGGGTCATCCTCCGTTTTTATACGTGTACTGTAATCCTTCCTTTTTTCCAGGACGGACAGGAGGAAAATTCCAAGGCATATGAGGGTAACGCCTACAAGTTGCAGAACCTCCATAGTCTGTCCGAGTATCAAAAAGCAAAGGATGGCGGTAACCGCGCCGGAGGAATTGCAAATGGGGGAGGAAACCGACAGTTCTATATACCGTAGCCCCGCATACCCCAGGGTCATGGACAGTATATACATTGCCGAAACGGGGAAATACCGGATTATTGAAAATGGGCTGTATTCCATACCGGTGAAGAGCAGGTATAAAAGGGCGTGAATTCCCATTACGGTTCCCACAACAATTACAAGGCGGAGATGACTGTATCGGTCATCGGGCCGGGTTCCTTTTTTTGAGAACAGGTCGGAGCCGGCCCATGCTATAATAGTTAAAAGTGAAAGACTAAACCACATATTCTGAACAGCCCTTTAAAAAATTACTTGGTAAGTATAACATATCGCCGGAATTGTGACAATTACTATATAAACTATCTGTTAATTTTCAACTTTTTCCTCAAAAACTCTTTTAAAATCACGCGTTTTATATTAAAATACCATAATAGAGTTTTTATGAGATTTATTATGTTGGAAGAGGTGAGCCTATGGAGGATAAAAAACCTTTATATAAACGGATACTGTTAAAAATCAGCGGCGAGGCTCTGGCCGGTGACAAAAAGACCGGATTGGACTTTGAAGTGGTAGAGAGCGTCTGCCTTGCCATAAAAAAATGCGTGGACCTCGGAGTGGAAATAGGCGTCGTCGTGGGAGGCGGCAACTTCTGGAGGGGAGTTAAAGACGGCGGCGGGCTTATTGAACGCACCCGGGCCGACCATATGGGCATGATGGCGACAGTCATGAACTGCCTTGCAATGGCAGACGTGCTGGAGCACATCGGAGTTGACGTCCGCGTTCAGACAGCTATCGAGATACGGGCGGTAGCCGAACCCTATATCCGCTTAAGGGCCATACGCCATCTGGCCAAGGGAAGGGTAGTAATCTTTGGCTGCGGCACGGGCAATCCCTATTTCTCGACGGATACGGCGGCGGTGCTGAGGGCAGCCGAGATAGGCGCCGATGTAATATTGTTGGCCAAAAATATAGACGGAGTATACAGCGCCGACCCCAAACTGGACGCCAATGCGGTCAAGTATGATGTAATCAGCTATGATGACATACTGGCCAAACACCTGTCGGTAATGGATTCCACGGCCACATCTCTGTCCATGGACAATAAAATACCCGTAATACTCTTTGCCCTCAAAGATCCGGACAACATTGTTCGGGTGGTTATGGGAAAGAAAATTGGAACAATTGTACAATAATTTATAAAGAGGAGGCAGTATTATGTCAACCGATTATAAAGAGCTTACTGACAGAATGCAGAAAACAACGGAGGTTCTTGTTTCCCGGTTTGCCAGCGTCAGGGCAGGACGGGCAAATGCCAGCGTACTTAATAAGATTACTGTGGAGTACTACGGCACTCCCACCCCGATAAATCAGATTGCGTCTATTTCCACACCTGACCCTCGCACACTAATGATACAGCCCTGGGACGCATCCGTTTTAAAGGCTATTGAAAAGGCCATTCAGGCTTCTGATCTTGGCATTAACCCGCAGAATGACGGCCGTGTAATCCGCCTTTTGTTCCCCCAGCTCACCGAGGAACGGCGCAGAGAGCTGGCAAAACAGGTGAAGAAATACGGCGAGGAAGCAAAAATAGCCATACGCAACATACGGCGCGACGGCATGGAAAAATTCAAGGCGCAAAAGAAGAAGTCGGAAATTACTGAGGATGATTATAAGAGCATAGAAAAAGACATCCAAAAAATCACCGACGACTTCGTTAAAGAGATTGATAACCTGAGCAGTAAGAAGGAAAAAGAGTTGTTTGAAATAGGATGAAGCTTTTTAGATCAAAACCAAAGGCGGGGGCGGTGAATTTTACAAATCTCCCCCGCCATATTGCCATTATCATGGACGGAAACGGCAGGTGGGCCCAACGCAACGGCCTGCCCCGTACGGCCGGCCATGCCGCCGGGGCCGAAACCTTCAGGCGTGTGGCCACCTACTGTAAGGATATAGGAATTGAATATCTGACCGTCTATGCCTTTTCCACCGAGAACTGGAAACGCCCGGCGCCGGAAGTGCAGTTCATAATGCGGCTGCTGGAAAAATACCTTTGGGAAGCCATTGAGAAGATGGAAAAGGACAGGGTCAGGATGAAGTTCTTTGGCGATGTGTCCATCCTGTCCGAGGAACTGCAGCGCCTCATCGAGAAAACGGCGGAAATCTCACAGCGCTATGAGGGATGTCAGGTAAATATCTGCGTCAACTACGGCGGCCGGGATGAGATTATCCGGGCGGCCCGGCTGTGCGCGGAGGAGGTCCTCAAGGACGGCGGGGGCAAAATCGGCATGGAGGAATTTGAGAAACACCTTTATTCCAGCGGTATACCCGACCCCGATTTGATAATCCGCCCCGGGGGAGAGCAGCGGCTTTCAAACTTTCTGCTGTATCAGTCGGCATATTCGGAGCTGTACTTTACCGACACGCTGTGGCCTGATTTTACCGAGAGGGATATAAACAAGGCGATTGCGGAGTTTCAGCGCCGCAATCGCAGATATGGAGATATAAAATGAAAACCCGTATCATTGTTGCCGCCATCGGCATACCAGTTTTACTTTTAGTGATTTTTTTTGCGCCCCTGATAGTTTTCGGGTGCCTGGTCGGAGCAATAGCCGCCTGCTCCGCCTATGAATTAATGCGGTGTGCGGGCGTAAAGGCGGAAAGGAGGATGCTGATATACGGCGTGGTGTTTGCCGCGGCCGTGCCCGTGATTACGGCGCTGGCCGGAAACACTTTGAATGCCCCCTTGGTTTTTTTGCTCTTTGCCCTGGTGTTCTGCGAGCTGATGCTCTCATTTAATAAAGAAACAGCCCTGTCTTTTGAGACGGCGGCAAAGGTTCTTTTTGCTGGGGGCGTGATGCCCCTCCTGCTCTCCGCCCTGGTGCGTCTTGGGCAGAGGGAGCATGGAACTTTATATATCCTTTTGCCTTTCGTGGCGGCCTTCTCCAGCGACAGCGGCGCATATTTTATTGGGATTTCTCTGGGAAAACACAGACTTGCCCCCCGGCTCAGCCCCAAGAAATCCATTGAAGGCTCTGTCGGAGGATTTATCTGCGCAATTGGGGCAATGCTTATATATGGTCTTATACTGAAGTCCCTGGGATACCAGGCCAATCTTCCGGTCATGGCCGTGTACGGTCTTTTGGGCAGTCTTGCCTGCCAGCTTGGGGACCTGAGCTTTTCGGCGGTGAAGCGCCTTTATGGAGTCAAGGATTACGGAAATCTTCTCCCCGGACACGGAGGCGCGCTGGACCGCTTTGACAGCATGTATTTTACTGCGCCAATGATTGAGATTCTTGTACTCTGGGTTCCTGCCATATTCTAGTGCATACAATGCTTTAGACAGATAGCGGTGTTTTTTATGATAAATTCCATTTCCATTTTAGGGTCCACAGGTTCCGTGGGCCGACAGGCTGTGGAGGTGGCCCGCAGGCTTGGGATTAATGTGCGGGCGCTTACCACGAACAACAACATAGAACTGTTGGAGCAGCAGGCCCGGCTGCTGAAACCCGCTTTTGTGGCCGTGGGGAACAAAGCTGCGGCAAAAAAGCTCCGCATATCCCTGGCGGATACCGGCATTGCCGTAGGGGCAGGGATACGTGGCTTGACGGAGGCCGCCACTATCCGAGGGGCCAATGCGGTGGTTACGGCGGTATCCGGCAGTATTGGCCTGCGTCCTACCCTTGCGGCCATTGACAAGGGCAGGCGTATCGCCTTGGCCAACAAGGAAACCCTGGTTTGTGCCGGCAGCATAGTTAAGGAAAGGGCCCGGAAGAAAGGAGCAGAAATCATACCTGTGGATTCCGAGCATTCTGCCATATTTCAGTGCCTGGAGGGGTGCGGCTCCAGCCGTGAAGAGCTGCGGCGTATTATTCTTACAGCCTCCGGCGGACCTTTCAGAGGGCTTACGCGTGAGGAAACCGCCTCCGTAACTCCGCAGCAGGCCCTGCGCCATCCCAACTGGAGTATGGGAGCTAAAATAAGCATAGACAGCGCCACACTGATGAACAAGGGCCTGGAATTTATAGAAGCCATGCACCTGTTCGACTGCTCTCCTGATAATATTCAGGTTCTTATCCACCCGGAGAGTATTATACACTCCATGGTGGAATTTATTGACGGCTCCATTATTGCACAGATGGCAATGCCGGATATGAGCCTGCCGATACAGTATGCCCTGACATATCCCGCCCGCCGGGAATCTTTTGTTTCGCGGGTAGATTTCGCCGCCCTGGGCAAACTGAGCTTTGAGGAGCCGGATATGGAAAAAACCCCCTGCCTTGCACTGGCCATGGAAGCGGCAAAGACCGGGGGAACGGCTCCGGCCATACTCAGCGCCGCCAACGAGGAGGCGGTGGCCATGTTTTTGGAGGGCGGAATAGGCTTTAATCAGATTTTTGACAGTGTTGCGGCTGCGTTGGGCAGCATAGATATTATAAAAGACCCCACTCTGGACGAAATACTGGAGTCGGATGCGGAGGCAAGAAAATTCGTCAGGCAGAGTCTTTAATACCTTATCTGAGACTCAAACATGCCAAAAAGGGATAAGGGGAATATATGTATATAATTGTTGCCATAATCGTTTTTGGTCTTCTTATTGCCACCCATGAGCTGGGACACTTTATAGCCGCCAAGGCCTGCGGCGTCAAGGTCGTGGAGTTTTCCATAGGAATGGGTCCGGCTGTTTATAAAAAGCAGGGGAAGGAGACCCTGTATTCACTGCGAGCCCTGCCTGTGGGGGGATTTTGCGCAATGGAGGGGGAGGACAGCAAGTCCAATGATCCCCGGGCATTTACAAATCAGGTTGCCTGGAAGCGGATTATTATCCTTGTAGCCGGTTCGGCCATGAATTTTCTCCTGGGTTTTGTCCTCATACTTCTGGTGTTTTCCCAAGCTGAAAGTTTCACCACGCCCACAATAACGGGCTTTATGGAGGACTGCCCCTACGAGGGAGAAGACGGTCTGATGGCAGGGGATACGATATATAAGATTGACGGGGAGCGGATATATTTTTCCTCCAATGTGGGCTTTTATTTGGGGCGCGGCAACGGCAAAACCGTTGATTTGGTGCTTATTCGGGATGGCAAAAAAATTTATCTGGATGATTACCCCATGACCCTTAGGGAGTATGAGCAGGGCGGGGAAACCGTGCTGAAATATGGCCTGTATTTCGGCGTAAAAGAGACGGGAGCCGCCGCCAGGCTGAAGTATTCCTGGTACTGTGTCCTGGATTTCGTGCGGCTGGTGCGACTGGGGCTTGTGGACCTTGTAACGGGAGTTGTGGGCATCAGGGATATGTCCGGGCCTGTGGGTATTGTCGGGCTCATTAACGATGTGGGCCAGGGGTCCGAAAACGTGTCGGATGCCATTAGCAACATTGCCTATTTCACCGCCTTTATTACGGTCAACCTTTCCGTGATGAACATGCTGCCCATACCCGCTCTGGACGGAGGCAGGGTGCTGTTTTTGGTTGTGACCTGGGTGACGGAGCGGGTTCTCCGCAGGAAGATAGACCCCAAATATGAGGGCTACATCCACGCGGCGGGGCTCTTTCTGCTCTTTGGCCTCATGGCTGTTGTAATGTTTAACGACATTGTAAAGATAATTGCGGCGTAGAATAGGCCGTCCGGAGGTAGGAAATGACGCGAGCTGAAACTAGGCAAATAAACGTTGGCGGCGTTCCTGTCGGAGGCGGAGCTCCGGTAACGGTACAGTCAATGTGCAACACGAGAACCGAAGATGTGCCGGCCACCCTGGCTCAGATAGAAGGACTGAGGGAGGCCGGCTGCGATATTGTCAGACTGGCGGTTCCCAATATGGAAGCCGCCCGGGCATTGGGCAAGATAAAGGAAAAAGCTGGCCTGCCCATTGTTGCGGACATTCACTTTGACTACAGGCTGGCTATTGAGGCGGCCGCCGCCGGCGCGGATAAAATCCGCATAAATCCGGGGAATATTGGCTCCCGTGAAAAGGTAAAGGCCGTAGCCGATGCCTGCAGGGTAAAAAACATACCCATCCGCATTGGCGTCAACAGTGGCAGCCTTGAGCGAGAGCTACTTGCAAAGTACGGCGCTCCCACGGCCCAGGCGATGGTGGACAGCGCCCGCGGGCATATAGAGCTGCTGAACGGCTTTGATTTTGACGACATCTGCCTCTCCCTAAAGGCTTCCAATGTCCCCCTCACCATTGAGGCAAACCTGTTGGCGGCAAAGGAATTTCCCTATCCCCTGCATTTGGGCATTACGGAGGCCGGTACCGCCTACAATGGCCTTGTCCAATCCGCCGTGGGTTTAGGGGCTTTGCTGTGCCGGGGGATTGGGGACACCATCCGCGTATCCCTCACTGCGGACCCCGAGGAGGAGGTCAGGGCCGGAATTGCCATTCTCAAGGCATCAGGACTGCGAAAGGGTGGGGTAAGGCTCATTTCCTGTCCCAGCTGCGGCCGCTGCGGCATTGACCTCATAAAGACCGCGGAGGAGGTTGAGGCCAGGCTTGCCGGTTATCCCCGTGACATTACAGTTGCAGTTATGGGCTGCGTGGTAAACGGGCCCGGGGAGGCCCGGGAGGCCGATTACGGCCTGGCGGGCGGACAGGGGTTTGGGGTGCTCTTTAAAAAAGGCGAAGTTGTGGGTAAAGTCCCCTCTGAAAACCTTGCCAGGGCCCTTGTGGAGATTATAGAGAAAGACGTACGGTAGTCCGGGCTGATTATATGTCAAGAAACAAGAAAACGAAAGCGAGAAACAGGTACTGATGAGCGTTGAAAAGATAACACTTTTGGATATGTTCCCCTGCTGCGAGAGCCTTGGGGAGATGTGCGGAGGATTAAAAAACGCGCAGGTTCTTTCCACTTTGGTGAACAGTGAAAAAATGGAGATGGAAATAAAGGTCCTCTTTCCCCGTATGCCTGCCCCAGCGGAAAAGGCGGCCATTGAGGCCCGTATTGCCGGGGAGTTTGGCCTTCGTGCCGTTAATATCGAGGCTGATTACCCCCGTGGGGAATCTGCGCCTGAAACCAGGAAGTCTCGAAAAGCCAAAGAGAGTTTCAAAGGCGAGGTACTTATGGGCAGGCTCATAAAAGGAAAACCTGTTCCCATGAAGGATATAACACTGGAGTCGGGCAGCGTTATAGTGCAGGGGGAGGTGTTCTCCGTTGGCAGCCGGGAGATACAAAAGCGCTCTGCGGCGCTTCTCAGCTTCGACATCACGGATTACACCAGCTCCATTCGGGTTTCAAAGTACATAAGGGGCGACGAGGATAAGAGTATCATAGACAAGATAAAAAAAGGCATGTATGTTACCGTTCAGGGCGTGGTTACATATAACCGCTATGATGAGGATATAAGCCTGGAGCCCAAAAACATTGTTCTGGGTCAGAAATCCATACGCCAGGATACGGCGGAAAAGAAAAGGGTGGAGCTACACCTTCACACCCGTTATTCTGCGCTGGACGCTCTCTGTGACCCCCAGGAGGTCGTAAAGCGGGCGGCCCAGTGGGGGCATCCGGCTGTGGCAATTACAGACCACGGAGTAGCCCATGCCTTCCCGGAAGCATGGAACGCCGCCAAGAAATACGGCGTCAAGGTCATTTTCGGCCTGGAGGGCTATCTTGTCAACGATGTGGATGATAAGCTGGCCGTCCACGGAGAGAGTGACAGGAGCCTGACGGATGAATTCGTGGCTTTCGATATTGAGACAACAGGCCTTGACCCCGACAGGGACCGCATAACGGAGATAGGCGCGGTGGTTTTCCGGGGCGGGGAGATAACAGACAGGTTTGAGACTTTCGTCAACCCCGGCATGGCCCTGCCCAAAGAGGTAATAGAGCTTACGGGCATTACGGACAGGGATGTTTTTGACGCCCCCGGGCAGGGGGAGGCAGTGGAGGCCTTTCTCAGATTTGCGGGGGACAGGCCTCTGGTGGCCCACAACGCGGGTTTTGACGTGGGTTTTATTGAGGCCGCCTGCCGCAGAAGCGGCCTGGACTTCGAACCAGTGTATCTGGACACTCTGGCCATTGCCCAGGGCCTTCTGCCTGAATTGAGAAGGTACAGGCTGGACGTTGTGGCGGACAGGCTGGGGCTGCCCTCTTTCCGCCATCACAGGGCCTCCGATGACGCCGTAACCGTGGTGCGGATAATGAACAGATTTATACCCATGCTGCAGGAGCGCGGCGCAGAAACCATCAGCGATATTCAGGAGTTAACCCTGAGGCTCCGGAACGATGTGAAGTCTAATCGTTATTCCAGGCATATTGTACTGCTGGTCAGGAATAAAACCGGATTGAAAAACCTTTATGAACTCATCAGCAAGTCCCATTTGGATCATTTCTACAAGACCCCCACAATACCCAAGAGCCTGCTTATGAAGCACCGGGAGGGCATAATTATAGGCTCCGCCTGCGAGGCGGGGGAGGTATTTGACGCCGTAGTGCGGAAGAAAAGCTCCTCGGAGCTGAAAAGGTTGGCCTCCTTTTATGATTATTTGGAGATACAGCCCATCTGCAACAACCGCTTTATGATTGAAAACGGAACGGTGCAGAGCGAAGAGGACCTGAGGGACTTCAACCGGAAAATTGTGGAGCT
>DUOX01000001.1 GCA_012838665.1 Clostridiales bacterium | reverse complement strand
ATGATATTCTTTGAAAAGTATTTAGGTTTGATATAGATTAATATCAATCACTAATTCAAAAAAATATCTTTAATAAAAAACCAGTCACTTCAAGCATTCATGCCTGATTGTGACTGGTCTCTTTTTGTCCCGCTTGAAGCTGTTCAGTTAAGTTTTTCTTCAATCCCTAAGTGAACGCTTCTTTCGGGGCTTTTTTATTTGCATTTACTTTATTTGCATTTACTTAGAATTGGAATATGAGTTTTTCATATGAAGGGCGCCGGAAACGCGCTTATACAGAAGGAAAGTAATTGCTGAAACGATTATGCCTTTAAGCAGGTTAAAGGGCACTACGGCATATAAAACCAGAGTGGAAAGGCTGGTTATATTGCTGTTTACCGCCGTTCCCATGGCAATAATGTTCTCCAGAGGCAGACCGAACAGTTTAGAAAAGGTGGGGATGAGATATACGGCATTAAACAGGCTGCCGAATATGGTCATTGACAGCGTGCCCCCTGCCATGGCGATTAACGCTCCCTTTTTGGTTTTAATTTTATGATATATAATTGATGCGGGCAACACCAGAGAACAGCCTACCACAAAATTTGCAAAGTCGCCCACAAATGCCGTCGTTGTTCCCTTGATGATGAGCTTGATAAAAATTTTTAAAAATTCGCAAACCACGCCGGCAACAGGCCCCAATGCAAAGGTGCAGATGAGTATGGGCAGCTCGCTGAGATCAACTTCATAGAAAGCGGGAGCAAAAAACAGGGGTATTTCGAAAAGCATAAGGATAGCGGCCACTGTGGACATCATGCCCACACAGGCTATGTATTTTGAACGCCTCCTGTACCGCTCCATTTTAATAAAATAGCGTTCGGCCAGAAGGGCCAGAAGGAACAGGCCGGCAAAGATGAGAATGCACATTAAGATAAAACTGAGGTTATCTGCCGCTGAATTAAACAGGTCCTTGAGTCTTTCTAACATCTTATCTCCTCCGAAAATAAAATAACGCCTGAAATCATGTCTTCCAGGCGTTAAAATATATTTAAGCAAAACAAATGCTTAAATGCAAGCGCATTTCAATATATTTCAACGTATCTTCTCCCATCCAGACTATACTGTCGGTATTGGAATTTCACCAATTCTGCAGCTTACGCCGCTCGCGGACTATACCGCCGGTCGGGAACTTCACCCTGCCCTGAAGACACATTGTTCAGTTGTCGTTAGGTATTATAGCACATATTTGAAAGAATTCAAGTACTCTTTACTAAATCTCTACGCCGTAATATAATAACGGAAAGCTGAAGTTTTACCGGGGGAATCCACATGATTGACAGAGCCAAAACCTGCGCTTTCACCGGGCACAGAGAGAGTAAGCTGCCCTGGAGAGGCAACGAAAGCGACAGCCGCTGCGCCGCCCTGAAGGAAAAAATCTATGATGCGGTGGAGGCGGTATACGCTTCGGGAATCCGGCATTTTATCTGCGGAATGGCCATCGGCTGCGATACTTATTTCTGTGAGGCCGTTTTGGCCCTGAGAAGCGAGCATCCGGAAGTGACCATCGAAGCGGCCATTCCCTGGGAGGGCCAGGCCTCCCGCTGGACCCGTGCCCAGCAAAATCGGTATTATAGACTGCTAGCGGAGTGCGACTATCAAACTCTTGTGCAGAAGCACTATTCTGCGGACTGTATGATGCGCCGCAACCGCTACATGGTGGACTCCTCCTCCATCATCATCGCGGTTTACAACGGCAAGCCGGGTGGAACAATGAGCACCATACTCTATGCCATGCGCCAAGGTCTCCAAATTATAGAAATACCCGTAGAAAAATAAGCACGGCCAAGCCGCGCTTATTATTTATATATTTCTATTTATCTTTTTGCGCAGGTACATGTCGGCTTTCCAACTCGGTGCGGATGTCATCCGGCGTGATACCCTCCTGCGCCATCAAAACCAGTGAATGATAGAGCAGGTCAGAAAGCTCGTATATTGTCTCCTCACGGTTGCCTTTCATGGCGGCTATAATAACCTCGCTGCTCTCCTCCCCTATCTTTTTGAGGATTTTCTCCTTTCCCTTTTCAAAAAGATATGTAGTATAGCTCCCCTCCGGCCGGTTTTCTTTCCGATCCTTCAGGAGGTCATACAGGGTATCAATAGAGAAAGCATGCCGTGTTTCCCCGGCGAAAACGGGAAATTCAAAACAGGAGTCGTTCCCAAGATGACAGGCGGGGCCGTCTTTTTTTACTTCCACCAGCAGGGCGTCTCCGTCGCAGTCGACAGTTACGTTTACAACCCTTTGATAATTGCCGCTGGTCTCCCCTTTCCTCCACAGCTTTCGGCGGCTTCGGGACCAAAAACAGGTTTGCTTTTCCTTAAGTGTAATTTCCAGGCTCTCCCGGTTCATATAGGCAAGGGTGAGAACCCTTTTAGTATTGTAATCCTGCACAATTACCGGAATCAGTCCTTTTTCGTCAAATTTTAAGGCGCTTATTTCCATACTATACCCTCACGCTAATTCCATTTTTCGCTAGATACCGCTTTAATTCCCCGATTTCCACCTCTTTCAGGTGAAAAATACTGGCCGCAAGGCCGGCACTGCATCCCGTCTCATTAAACAGGGTCAGAAAATTCTCCATTGAACCTGCGCCGCCGGAGGCGATTACCGGAATGGATACCTTCCGGGAAACGGCAATCAGCAACTCAATATCAAAGCCGCCCCTGACCCCGTCGGTATCAATACTGTTTATGACAAGCTCGCCGGCACCCAGGTTTTCTCCCTGTACGGCCCATTCAATGGCATCCAGCCCCGTGTCCTCCATGCCGCCTTTGGCGAATACGTGGAAGCTTCCGTCCGCTCTGGCCACGTCAATGGATAAGACTACGCGCCGGCTACCGTATTCCTTTGCCGCGTCGCTTATCAGCCGGGGCGTTTTTATTGCGCCGGAATTTACGCTGACCTTATCTGCCCCGATATTTAATATCCTTTCAAAATCATCAAGGCTGCTAATACCGCCCCCAACAATCAGGGGGATAGATACGCATGAGACCACCTGTTCCAGGATTTCCGTAAACAGGAGCCGGTTTTCAACGCTGGCGGCGATGTCATAAAAGGCCAGCTCGTCGGCGCCCGAATCATTGTAGTAGCGGGCCAGGGACACAGGGTCATCAAGTTCCCTAATTCCCTTAAATTTTACGCCCTTTACAACCCGGCCATCCCGCACATCAAGACAGGGGATAATCCGCTTTGTTAGCATTCTGCCACCTCCAATATCTTCTCCAACTCCAAAAGGCCCGTGTAAATCGCCTTGCCCACAATTGCGCCGGATATCCCCAAATCCCGCAGCCGCCTGATTTCCTCCAGGGATGAAATTCCCCCGGAGGCGATTATATCAAGCCCCTCTATGCGGCTGAGAACGCCGTACACGTCAAGATTGGCGCCGCTCAGCAGGCCGTCCCTTTCGATGTCGGTATAAATTACCGTGCCAATTCCCATATCCAAAAGCCTGTTGCAAAACTCGACGCTGTCAATATCTGTCACCGTAAGCCAGCCGTTTACGGCGACTTTGCCATTCCGGGCGTCCACCCCCGCAGCTACGGCATCCCCGTACCAGGTTACGGCAATCCTTAAAAACTCGGGATCCTTTATTGCGGCTGTGCCTATAATGACCCTGGAAGCCCCGACGGACAGATATTTGTCTATGCTCTTCATGCTGCGGATTCCGCCGCCCACCTCAACAAACATGTCCGTGGAGGATGTTATGTCCTTTATAATCTCAAAGTTTGACGGTTTGCCTTTTTTAGCCCCGTCCAGGTCCACAACGTGAAGCCAGCGGCTGCCCCGTTCATAAAACTCCTCAGCCATAGCCACCGGGTCGTCTCCGAATACTTCCACCCTGCCGTAATCCCCCTGGGTAAGGCGTACCGCCCTGCCGTCCATCAAGTCTATGGCGGGAAAAATTTTCACAGTCTCACCTCCAAATTTCGGATTAATTTAACAGCTGTTACAATATGGTTCCTTTTGTGGAGGGTATCCGTTGGGAGTCGCCGGCATCAATTGCTACGGCTGTTTTCATGGCCCGGGCAAGGGCTTTAAAGGCCGCCTCCGCAATGTGGTGGCTGTTTTCCCCGGCCAGCTGGCGCAGGTGGATTGACGCGCCCAGAGTTCTTGTAAACGCGGACATAAATTCCCTGACCAGCTCCGTATCAAAGTCGCCTATCTTTTCCGTGGGAAAATTAAGGCCGTATCCCAGCACCCCGCGGCCGCTGATATCTACCGCCGCCAGAACCAGTGCCTCGTCCATGGGCAGAATGAAGCTGCCGTGGCGGCAAATCCCTCGGCGCACCCTCAGGGCTTCGTCAAAGGCACGTCCGAGAACAATGGCCACATCCTCCACCGTATGATGATAGTCTACATGTGTATCTCCTATGCATTTGACGGCAAGGTCAAAAGAGCCGTGGCCGGCAAACAGCTCCAGCATGTGGTTTAAAAAGCCGCAGCCAGTGTCAATGTGGTATTCTCCGCCGCCCTCAAGACAAAGATCCAGGCTGATGTCAGTTTCGCTGGTTTTTCGCGTTATTTTTGCCGTTCTCATAATATTAACCTCCCAAAAGCCTTTTGGTCACCGCCACAAGCCTTTCCATTTGTGTCTGCGTGCCAATGGTTATCCTTACATAGTTTGCCATTCGCGGCACGTCAAAATGCCGGACAAGTATGTTGTTGTCCCTCAGACGGTTCATATAATCCCCGCCGGAGATTTTAGGGTTGTCGCCCGCAAAAACAAAATTGGCGTGGCTTTCAAGTACTTTAAAGCCCAGATTCCGCAGCTCTAAAGTGGTATATTCACGGCTCTTTATAATCTTCTCACGGCATTCTTTTAAATAATTCACGTCCCGTATGGCGGCGGCACCGGAAAAAAGAGAAAGGCGGTTGATATTGTAGGGATTAAATGAAAAGCGCATCCTGTTTAAATCCGAAATTATTTCAGCGCTCCCCAGAGCATATCCCAGCCTTGCCCCGGCAAGGGAGTGAGATTTGGACAAGGTTCGGACAATAAGCAGGTTGTCATACTTCTCCAAGAGAGGCAGGGCGCTGCGGCCGCCAAATTCCACATAGGCCTCGTCAACTACCACCAGCCTGTCCCGGTTTTGTCGGAGCAGCTTTTCGATTTCCGGCAGGGGCAGGCTGAGGCCGGTGGGGGCGTTGGGGTTTGCTATAAACACCGTGCCGCGCAAATCCGAATAGTCCTCCACGCAAATAGTAAAGTCATCCCTAAGGGGCACGATTGAAGCATCCACTCCGAACAGCCCTGCGCAAACTTTATAAAACCCGTATGTTATATCCGCAAAGGCCGCCCCATTGGGGCACAGGCCAAGAAAGCAAAAGGCTAACACTTCGTCGCTGCCATTCCCCGGAAAAACGTTTTCAGCTCCCAGCCCGTGGTAATCCGCCACCGCCTGGACAAAGAGCCTGCAGTCCGGGTCCGGGTAGAGCCTGAGAGCCGACGCCTGTTCCATGCTTAGCAGCTCTACCACGCTGGGGGCGGGGGGATAGGGATTCTCGTTTGTGTTCAGCTTTAGCAGGCTATCCATGTTTTTAGGCTGTTCACCGGGGGTGTAGGGTATAAGGTTTTGTAATTTTTCTGTCAGAAAACGGCTCATTCGTCCACCTCAAATCTGGCCTCGATGCTTCTGGCGTGGGCTTCAAGGCCCTCCATTCTGGCAAAAGGCGCAATTTTATCCGCCGCCATCCGCAGAGCATCCCTGCTGTAATATGTGTAGCTGCTTTTTTTAATAAAATCGTCAACGGAAAGAGGACTTGCAAATCTGGCGGTACCCATGGTGGGCAGAGTGTGATTCGGCCCGGCGAAATAATCCCCCAGCGCCTCCGGCGAATAATTGCCGAGAAAGATACTTCCGGCGTTTTGGATTTTATCAAGAGGTTCAAAGGGCTCGGCCATATGTATTTCCAGGTGTTCCGGGGCAATCAGGTTTGCGCATTCCACTGCTTCATCCATGCTTTCTGTTATGATAATTGCGCTTCTGGCATTTATGGCCTCCCTGGCAATTTCAGCCCTGGGAAGCGACTCAAGCTGTCTTTCAAGCTCAAGGAAGACTTCATACGCCAGTTTTTCCGAGTCGCATACCAGAACGGCCGAGGCCAGCGTGTCATGCTCCGCCTGGGCCAGCATGTCTGCGGCAATAAGACGGGGCTCGGCCTTTGAGTCCGCCAGAACAAGCACGTCGCTGGGTCCGGCAATCATGTCTATATCCACCTGACCGAAAACCCGCCGTTTGGCTGTGGCCACATATATATTGCCGGGGCCTACGATTTTATACACCCGCGGAATGCTTTCCGTACCATAGGCCATGGCCGCAATTGCCTGGGCCCCGCCGCATTTGTACACGGCATCAACGCCCGCGGTTTTAGCTGCGGCCAGGATTGCAGGGGCCACCCGCCCTCGTGAGTCCGGCGGTGTGCATATGATAAGCTCCGGCACACCCGCCAGCCGGGCGGGTATGGCGTTCATCAGCACGGTGGAAGGATAGCTGGCAGTACCGCCGGGCACATAAATTCCCACCCGCTCAATTGGCCTTATTTGCTGGCCAAGGATTATGCCCTCCCCGGGGGAAAACTCAAACCCCTGCCGAAGCTGTTTCTTATGAAAACTTTTTATGTTCTCCGTAGCCTGGGCGAGTATGCTGAGGAAGCTCGTGTCCAGCCGGGATATGGCCTCCTCAAATTCCTCCTCCCCTACCTTTATGGGGCTGGGCCTGAACCCGTCAAAAAGCTGGCCATAATCCAGAACCGCAGCGTCGCCCCGTATGCGCACCTGTTCAATTATTTCATCGACCCTGCGTTGCGTTTCCAAGTCCCAGTTTAAACCGGGGCTTTTAACCAGTTTATCCGCCAGGTTTTTCGAATAGCGCATTATCTTTATCATAACTTCACCTGGATCTTTTCGCTTAATTTCTTACAGATTCCGTCTATAAGCTCCGTTTCAAATTTATAGCTGCTCTTGTTTGCTATCAGTCTGGCGCTGGAACGCTCTATTTCCATCCAGACGCCAAGGTGGTTTTCCGCAAGGGTCTTTCCTGTCTCAACAATATCTACGATTACATCGGAAAGCCCAAGAATCGGCGCCAGCTCTATGCTGCCGTTCAGTTTTATTATCTCTATCTGGCGGTTAATGGAGCCGAAAAACTTCGCGGTTACTTTGGGGTACTTTGTGGCCACGCGCAATGGAAGGCTGGAGTCTTCCACCCAGTTGTCCTTTGCCGCCGCCACCAGGCGGCAGGCTCCCAGCTTCAGGTCTAAAAGCTCATAGACGTCCGCCCCGGTCTCCAACAGCATATCCTTGCCTACAACACCTATGTCTGCCGCTCCGCGCTCCACGTATATTGCCACGTCGGAGGGTTTTACCAACAGATATCGTAT
>DUOX01000057.1 GCA_012838665.1 Clostridiales bacterium | reverse complement strand
CCCTGGGTTTCATCTTCCAGGACGGGAATTGAATGGGGACACACCTGTTCAGATTCAAAGAAATTTTTTATTTATTGTTTGAATTACAGGGAAAGCATAGTTGCCCACGTTTACTTGACACAAACCAATTTTAATCAACAGTTGATAATATCAAAAAACCGTGTTATACTACGGGTGTATTCATATTTGCCCGAACTCACATCAATTTACGAGTCATTGTTCTTTGATGGTTCGCAAGTTGTATGTGAGCTTTTGTTTTTATGGATACGGATTATCTATTTTTTGGAGGTACTGAATGAATAACGGTACAGTAAAATGGTTTAGCTCGGAAAAAGGCTATGGGTTTATATCCGACGACAACACCGGGGAAGATGTGTTCGTACACTTTTCCGCAATCAGCGGAGACGGCTTCAGAACTCTGGAGGAGGGGCAGAAGGTGACATTTGACACCGAGATTGACCCCAAGGACAGCAGCAAACTCCGGGCCGTTAATGTTTGCAAGGTTTAATCCGGTAGCTTAAGTCTGAGCACTGGCATGCATACGCTTTAGATTTGTTATTCAGAAGGTTTTTACTTTTGTTGCAATCCTCCGAATTCCTATTTATTTCGTTTGCCGGCTAAAAAACTGCGGATGGAAATACTCCATCCGCAGTTTTTTATTATTTGGCGTTAACTAAACCTCCAGCTTTGCGGAAGATTTCTCGATAATGCTTGAGCTCCAACGTCCGAAGCGGATATACAGGACAGCGGCGACAAGCTGCACGGCCGAGGCCGCGGGCAGAGCTATCCCGATGTGGAAAAGGGTGGCTCCGGCTATTCGGCTGAATATGTACACCAGGGGAACCCTGACGGCAAAGGTGGATATGATGTTGTTATACAAGGTAAATTTCGTGTGGCCCGTGCCGTTTATGAAGCCGCCCATACAGAAAACCAGACTGCAGAGCAGGAATTCATATTTGTAGCTGCGCAGATATTCTACGGCGGTGGCAATGACGTCCCTGTCGGGAGTAAAGAGGCTGATAACCGCCCCGGGGACAAGAGCTACTATAATAAACATAAGCACGCCTATGGAAAACGATATTACAAGACCAATCCTAAGGCATTTCCTAACCCGTTCTATCAGACCGGCGCCTATGTTTTGAGCAACCATGGAGGCAATGGCCGCGGAAAAGGCTGTAGAGGGAATAACAGCCACCATAAATGCCCTGTCCGCCACTCCGGCGGCGGCTGTGGCTATATACCCCATTTTATTGATTATTGCCTCAAGAAAGATAAAGGAGAGCATAACCAGTCCCTCTTGAAGGGCGATGGGGATGCCGACCTCCAAAAGCTCGATTGACTTGTCCTTTTTCAAGGTAAAGCTACGGGGCTTGAAGTCAAAAAAGAATTGTTTTCTCTTAAGATAGATAATGCCCAGCACCATGCTGATTCCCTGAGAAACGGTGGTGGCAATGGCGGCGCCTTCCGCCCCCATTCCGAAACCCGCAACCAGAATAATATCGCCAATAATGTTGCACAGACAGGCTATGGCGACAAAGAGTAGCGGGTTTTTTGAGTCGCCCATGCCCCGGAGCATGCAGGCCAGGGCGTTATAACCTGTGGTAAATATCAGTCCTGCCAGGCATATTTGGGTATAATGCAGCGCGCCTAAAAAGGATTCCCGGGGAGTGTTCATCAGGCGGAGTATGGGGCCGATTAAAAGGAGCATTAGAGCCATAATCCCCAGAGAGATTATCCAATAAAGGGTAAACATGGTAGAGACTGTGTCCCGGGCGTCATCCTGCCGCTTTGCGCCCCAATACTGGCCAATGAGCACCGTCCCACCGGTGGTAAGGCCTATTATAGCCAGGTTGATAGTGGCCATAAGAAGGCTGCCTATGGAAACGGCGGCCATGGCAGCAGCGTCTGAAAAGCGGCCGACCACCAGCATGTCTACTATGCCATATAAAGTTTGGAGCAGATTTGCCAGCAAGAAGGGGAGGGAAAAATTAATCAGGGTTTTGGCGACGTTCCCGGTTGTAAGATCTTGAGTCCTCATTCCTTACCCTCCCGGAGACCCCAGCCCTCCAAAGGAAGCCGCTGGAGAGAACCAAAAATTTTACTTTTAATATCAGGGTAGTCGACTTGCAAAGTTTTTATTAACTGCTTTATTTCGTAACGTTTGCTGCTCTTGTCCTGAGGGCAGGGGTTGTGGACAATGGGCAGCTTCAGTTTGTCCGCAAGGGCCGCTATGCGCTGTTCATCGACATATATCATTGGCCTTATCTGCCAGACCTCTGCCCTGCTCAGCCATGTCATTGGCTTGAAACAGTTGATTCTGCCCTCATAGAACAGGGACATCAAAAAAGTCTCCACTACGTCGTCAAAGTGATGTCCCAGGGCCAGTTTGGATATGCCTTTCGCTTTAATGGCGTTGTTTAGGGCGCCTCTGCGCATTTTGGAGCACAGGGAACAGGGGTTAGACTCCTTGCGGGCATCAAACACTATCTCCTTTATATCGGTTTTTATAATTGTATAGGGTACCTCCAGCTCCTGGCACAGCCTGGAGATGGGTGAAAAATCCATGCCTTCAAAGCCCAGGTCCAGAGTTACCGCCTCGAGGTGAAATTTTCGAGGGTAATATCCCTGAAGATGCTTTAGAGTACACAGGAGAAGCAGGGAATCCTTGCCTCCCGAGACTCCTACGGCAATGGAATCGTTTTCTTCAATCATCGAATAATCGTCCACACAGCGCCTGATAATACCGGAAAATTCATTTAATTCATTCATAGGCAGCTCCGAAAAAATTTAAAAATGATATTGAGCAATCAAGAGGATATAAGAGCAAAATTGAGAAAAAGGGAGGTTGGCGCACAGTAAATAAAAAAACATCAAAAAAGGTGTTGACATGCTATTTTTACTATGTTATAAAGATAAGGCGCTAATGACCTTACCCATTCTAACGGTACTATAACGGTACTATAAATATTTGTCAAAGCTTTTAACTGCTTTTTCGGTTTTGGGTCTTTTTGGTCCAATGCGCCGGAAGACGCAGAGATTATTCTTCTATCAAAAAATAATACAAATTGGAGGCTATAATATGTCCACAACTATGGCGAAAAACGATACCGTTGTTCGCAAATGGTACATTCTTGACGCAGCCGGCAAACCCTTGGGTAAAACCGCTGCCATTGCCGCCGATCTGCTCAGGGGAAAACATAAAGTTGACTTTACTCCTCATGTGGATTGCGGCGACTTTGTCATTATTCTCAACGCAGAGAAGGCGGTGCTTACCGGCAAAAAGCTGGAGCAGAAGTACTACCGTACCCACTCCGGATATCCCGGCGGACTTAAGGAAATTCAATACAAGCATATTATGTCCGAAAGGCCCGAACTGGCCGTGCACCTGGCCGTTAAAGGCATGCTCCAGAAGAATTCCATCGGCAGAAAGCAGCTTCGCCGTCTTAAGGTCTTCCGGGGAGCAGAACACAAACACCAGGCCCAACAGCCACAGGTCTGGGACCGCTAAGAAGGAGGTAAATTATTATGGCAACATATCAGAGCAAAAAGCCCTACATGTATGGCACAGGCCGTAGAAAGTCTTCCGTGGCCCGTGTTCACCTCTTCCCCGGCGGAACCGGAAAAATAACTATTAACGGTCGGGATATCGACGATTACTTTGGCCTTGAGACGCTGAAGCTCATCGTCCGCCAGCCGCTTATTGTCACCGGAACTTTGGATAAAGTGGACATCGTGACCACCGTTACCGGCGGCGGCGTTACCGGACAGGCCGGCGCCATTCGCCATGGCATCGCCCGTGCCCTTCTTCAGGTGGATGAAGCATACCGTGCCCCTCTGAAGGCAGCCGGTTTCCTCACCCGCGACCCCAGAATGAAGGAACGCAAAAAGTACGGCCTCAAGGCAGCCAGAAAGGCTCCTCAGTTCTCAAAGAGATAATCACCTTAATTCAAAAAGCCTGTATTCATGCGGTTTTCCGCCTGTTTGCGGGCTTTTTTGTATCTGAATCGAGGGCAGAAACCAACAAAAAACCAACAGGCGCTATAAAATGTCTTACTGGACAAACGCAAATAAGAATATTAAAATGTGTATGTACCCCCTACGCAAAAAGCAGTTACTTAGTTACCGCACCCATAGTACAGCAAGCTACAACGGGCAATAGCAACGCGCAACACGTTGTGATAGGCTCAAGAGGTATCTATTTCAAAAAAATAACGGTTACTTTTCAGTTACCCGGCGGCAAAATCAGTTACCTTTTCAAATTCTTTTTGTCGTGTCAATCCCGCTTGCCACGCAAAGCAAAACCGCCCCCATTGATCGGAAGCGGCTGCATATAATTGTTTGTGTTTACGCCTGTTTCCGATAGATGATCTCATTAAGTATGCTACTGGCTCTTTTCTTCGCTTCTTCGTTTTCATGGCTGTAAACGTCAAGGGTAATAGACACCTCGGCATGACCTAGTTTTTTACTGACGCTTACAATGTCGGCTCCGTTTGCAATGGATAAGCTTGCCATAGTGTGCCGCAGCGCGTGAGGATGGATTCCGCGAAAGCCGTATTTCTTCCCAAAGCGCTCTAAATAAGCTGTAGGGGCTTGCGGGTTCATCATCTCCCCGTTGTCCTGCGTAAAGCAGAAACCGTTGAGGGGGATTCCTTGTGCCATAAACTGCAAGGCCTGTTCTCGCCGCCATTCGCGCAGAACAGCCAACACTGGCTTATTAATATAAATTGTTCGGCTCTTGCCCGATTTAGGCGTTGTAATATATGTTCCTTTGCCGCTCGTATATTGCGCGTTCCTGCAAATCTCTACTTTGCCAGTCTTAAAGTCTATTGAATCCCATTTCAGCCCTACAGCCTCACCACGCCTGCACCCGCTATCAAGCATGAACAGTGTTAGCGCCCGCCACTTTAACGGCTCGGCCTCCAGGCAGGATATAAGGCGTTTTACTTCCTCGGCGGTATAGGAAACGGCGGGCTTTTGTATCTCGTCTTTACGGGGCTTCGGGCGCTTCATATCCTGCATGGGGTTAGAGGGGATAACCTTATTTTCAACGGCGTTTGCAAAGAACGCGTGGAGCACGATATAATGCTTTAGAACGGTCTTATATGCAAGGGGCTTCCCGTTAAACTGGTTTTTACCCTCCGTCTGTAAATCACTTATATACCGTTTAATGGTTAAATAATCAATGTCAGTCATTCGCATATCGCCTAACTTCAAGCAGGCTCGGTTAAGCACAACGGTGTAATTCTCCCGCGTGTTTGGGCTATACGTCGCGCCCTTATCCTGTATGAAGATCTCCATATAGCGCCGGAACGTCACTTTGCGTTCCTCTTCCTGTCTAAGTAGCTCCTGCTCTTTTTGTGCTTCTCGCTCCTGCTCCCGGTGTTCCTCTTTGGTTAATACAAGCCCCGCGTTGCAATCAGCCTCAAACTGTCCGGCCACCTTTGCGACCTCCCGTTGAACGGCTTTATCGCTCCACCCAACGGGGCGCGGCCATGACATTACATAGGGCTTTAACTGCTTACCCTCGGCATTACGGCCTCGGAACACGCGAATTTCATAGCTGACTATATCGCCCTGCTTATTAGTCCTCGGTCTTATGCTTGCCATTGTATTACCTCCCTCTTTTCCGTGCTATTGCGGATCGTCTGGTATAATCTTATCAGCCACGAAATAAAGAGGCTGAATTTTGTTATAGGCCTCTTTTGCCATAATATAGGCTGCCTTGACAATGGCCGCCATATCCGCGTAATTATCTCCCATCCAATAGTAGGCCGCTTCTTGTTCGTCCTGGGCGCCCATCATTTTAGCTGTATCGTTTATAGCCCCCTTAAAAGTGCTTTCCGTGATTTTAGCCGCCGCGTTAGAGCCTAAAAGCTCTTGAATAGCTGCTATATAGCCCTCAACCTCTCCCAGCGCCCGCTTCATTTCTTCTTTTTTCACAATGTTACACTCCTTATTATAATGTTTGGTAGCGTGTTGCTTCTTGTTACATTGTACTCAATTGCGATTACGTTGTCAACATTTTTGTACTCATTTTTGATTATATTTGTCTATAAACACTTGAAAAGTGTACTCGATTCTGTTATTATTTAATTGAAGGGGTGTTATAGTGGCAGGAGCAAAAGCAATTAAGCAGATACTTATTGAACGCGATATGACGATAAAGCAGCTGGCGGAAGCCCTCGGTATAGGGCATCAAAGCATGAGGAACAAGCTATACCGTGACAGCTTCAGCTATGAAGAAGTCGTAAAGATAGCAGATATATTAAACTGCGATGTTAGAGTTATCACACGGGATAGTGGCAAAATGTTTTAAGGCAAGATAAAAAATGGGAGCGGGGGATAAAGCCCGCCCCCTTATGCCTATTTCATGTCGTTTAGCTCTGCTCCTTCCTGCGCCGTTTTAATCCGATTTGCCACTCTTTGGCAAAATGGAAACCGGGTACATATAATTGACACCTTTTCGCGGGTATCTCGCGCCATTTCGGGGCATATTTGTTCGCACCCGTTGCAATAATATGCAAGGTCTAAAACGGTTTCTTTATTGCTCATAAAATCCCCTTTTACTGCTCGTTCTCGGCCTTTTCCAGATGAACGGCATATTTTGAAAGCTCAATCAGCCTTTTCAGCTCCGGCGTTTGAGCTGCCTTGCGAACGGCATTAATCTGATCAGCATAGCCCATGCCCTGTTTTTCAAAAAGGCTTTCAAGGATTTCCTGCTCGTCCTCGGTGATCTCGCGCCTCTCAACCTTCGGCGGGATTGTTTTTGCGTATTCGCTGCCGTCAATATTTTGTGTTCGACCATTCCATGATGATGCTTCGTAGTCCCCAAAAAACTCTAAGCCATAATAATCAAGATCATTGGGGGCGGTTCCCAGCTTTTCAAGCATTTTCTTGCCATAGTTTACCGCCTCCCCAATGTCCTCTATAGCTTGGTCATAATCTACGCTAAAATAAATGTAAAAACCTTTGCTTGCGGCAATGTCCTTTAGGGTTTTAAGTGCAACGTAATTTTCGCTTAACTGCGCCGCTACATCTTCAAGCTCCCGTTGCGCGAAATTGCTGCGGAGGCTGAACGCCTGTAAAAGAGCAAGCTGCCCTGGTGTCGGGGGCGTTGACGCTCCCCTTTTAAGGGAAGCAAGCATAGCCTCGGCGGTTTCGTTGAGCTGATCGGTTAGCCTGTCCTTTGCAGTTTTAACCTTTCCGCTCCATTCCGCGTTTTCCTCTGCAAGTTTCCGTTGCAATAAATCCCCCTGATAGCCTTTTTTTATGGCCGCTATCATTTCATCGTGGGGCTTTCGCTGTGATTCAAGATGCATTTTGGTGGTCTGTGCGGATTTTCTAAACTCTTTGAATGTAGACATTTTAATATCTCCTTATTAAATGTTTTGATTTATAGTTGCTCTTCGTCTGTGTCAACGGCTGCCGGAAGGGCTGCACGGTACTTCTCGGCCAGCGTGGAGGCGTTTACGCTTTCGCCCAACGGTGCCGCCGGACGCGCTATAATCTCCACGCTCTCGCGCAGCTGGTGTATTGCCTTTTGTATAAAAATTGCATATGTAAAGTTGACGTTGTTTGATAGCGCCGCCTGTGAAAGCATATCGCTAAACATATCCCTGCATAGCTCTAAAAAATCTGCCGTTTCAGGTCTATTCCCGCTTTCCATCACGTCATAGAGCGCTTGCCGGGAATAGCCTAAACTGCGGGCCAGCCCCTGAATGGAGGGCAGGGAACCGGCCTTCTCGCACGCGGCCAGGTAAGCCATTGTTTGGCGTTTTACCGCGTCCGCGTCGTCCAGTGGTATCTTGCCACGCTCTACCGTTTCTACAAGCTCCTGCGCCCCCTGACGCACAATATCGGCTAATACCTCGCCCCGGTGCTTGTCCGCCTGAACTTTGTACAAATTGTTTTTCTTCTTTTGTCGCTTCTCGGTTATGTCCTGTATCATTTCAGCCTCGGTTTGTGCTTGCCTGTCATTTGTTGCCATCTGCTTTTGTCACCTTCCTTCCCTCGACGGTATATTTTCCGGCTATCTGTTTCAAGATTTCCTCTGTGTCAATTTTGCCAGTATTGGCGGCTTGTTCTTGCGCGGCCTGTATGATAACCGCCAACGCGGGGTTTAACTTTTCGCCCATAAAGCATCATCCTCCGTATTTATTTTTCTGGTTTCTCGCTTTCGCTGATTTCTAAGGCGGTTCTTTTCAACCAAAGCCATTTACCGTTGTTCCCCTTGATCTTTTTTTGTTTCGTGGTTTGCTGTTCCCCGGCCTCAATCAACTGTTCAATTTTAAGGTGTTTATATAGCTGGTTTTTACTAAGCGGAAAGTTGCGCTCCGATTGGCTATAAAACATCTTTACGGCCTTATACGCTGATTCTGGATATAGATAGTAAAACTCGTTGTCGCAGAACCCTAACAGCCTGTCCGGCGTATAATCGCCGTATGGGTTATTACTGTCAACCTTCGCGATATTATAGGTTTTCGTCTCGATAAGCTCTTTCAACGCGTCCAGAAATAGCGTCGTTGGCCGATCTTGTGATATGCGGCGATTCTGTTCATCTGCAAGCTCATTGAATATACGCCAGCTATCACGTTGCATCTTCTCTGCCTGTCCTGCGTCTATCTCCCCACGATCTACAAGAAAGTCTGTCAACGCCTCTACGCCTATCTGGAGGTGCGCTATGGCCTCTATGGTGCGTCCGTGCTGCTCCTGCTGTGCTTCGCCGCGCAGCTTGTAGAAACGCGCTTTAAGGCGTTCAGGGAGGATGTCCATCCGGGGGATAAGGTATTCAATATAATCGCGCATACATTCAGCCAGATGAACAGTATGAGCTTGTAGGTATGAAAGCTCTGAAAGCTGCACGTCGCCTTTTTTAAGTTCTAGCACAAAGTTTCTTGCCGCCCCGCTCTGGCCAATTAGCGGCGCGTCCTCCCCCGTGCAAAGCAGATTACCACGCGCTGGGTATCCTCGGCGCAGGCTGGTGTCTGCGTTCATGCGGGAGCGCCCCGTTCGGTCTCCCCATGAGCGTGATATACTTTGAGCCGTTGCGGCCATTTTCGCGGCCTCTATTCGATTCGTTGCGGGGTAATAATCATCACATACGGTTAGTACATCGGCCAGCAGGAAACCGGATTTTTCAAGAAAATTTGCGCTATCCTTGAATGTATGCGGCAAACTTTTGTTATTCCAGCTCTCCCCGAAAAAGTTTAGCGCAAGCGCCGCCAACGTGGATTTCATTGAGCCGGTGACGCCCTGGAGCCACATAACGAAGGCCGGTTCATACCCTGCCCGCCTGAAAGCCTCATTTAGTGGGGAGAGGAAAGCAAGGGCTATAAGTGGGTAAGTAATGCTCTCCGGCGCTACCGCAAAGAATCGTTGCAACGTTTTATATCTATCGGAGCTTTCGCTGTTCGGGAATTGATATTGAGTATTTCTCCCTGAAAGCTCAACCGTTACTCCTTCCGCGCCGATTGCGCCGCCACCGTGGAGGAAGCTCCATCTCCCGCCGATCTTGCGCCATCCGGTTTGAGTATAAATTGTCTGTCTCATGGTGGTATCGCTTTGGGCAAGGACACTATCGGCTATGTAGGCTTTTTTAGTTGCCCCAACGCTTGGCCGGGCGTCCATTCCAAATTGGGTAAGAAAGTTTCCACTGTGTAGGTCTTTAAAGGAAGTCTCCGCTTGAGTTGTTTTCCCGTTGCAGCAATGAAAGGCGAGTTTCAACACGCGGTCTATGTCTACGCCGTTGTCGTGCGTAACCTCCCCCGTAGCCTCCACCCAACCGTTCAATAAGTAAACAAGCTCCTGCTTTGCGCTGCTGTTTTCGCCCTGTGAGCGCATATCACGATACAGGCAACCGTCTTTTAACGCATAGCCACCCGGCAACGGGCTATAGGATTCTTGATTAGCCTCTGTTTCATCTGCCGCCGCATCTACAGCAGCCGCAAGCATTTCCTTTGCCGTATCAACGCCAAAGTGCGCCGCTATGTCGGATATATCGCCTTTGGGCGGCACGTCCGGCCAGATCGCCGTTGCAGGAATAAACTTCACCGATTTTGCAACGGGGATTAAGGCTCTTTTAATTCCTTCGCCATGCAAGTGCCCCGGCTCGTCGTTGTCGGTCAAAATTACAACGTCCCTATCGGAGAAGTATTTGTTATACGTTACCTTCCACTTGCTGCCCGCGCCGTTTGGAGAAGTCGTTGCAGTAAATCCCATGCGGTTTAGTGTATCTGCATCTTTTTCCCCCTCGGCTATATATACCGCCCCGGCGCTACCTACCAAAGCGGGCAAGTTATATAGCGGAATATCCAGCCCTTTTAAGCCTTTTTCATATTTTCCATTGCGAAGTCTAAGCCATACACCCGTTTTGCTCCCGTCAGGCTTTAGATACAGCTCTTTCTTTGCGATTACACTTCCGGCCTCGTCATGGTATAGGTGATCTCGCAACAACTCCCAACCGCCGCTCCGCTCCTGAATGTATAAATCCTTCATCTGTATTCCAATTGCTTCAACAACTCGTTGAGTGTCGCAACCGGCTTGACAATGAAGCAGGATTTTTCCGTTGCTCTCCGAAATTGATAAGCTAGGCTTTTTGTCGTCGTGTGCTGGGCAACAGGCTACATATTGGCTTTCGCCTGTCTTTTTTACGCCGTTTAAGCGGTCTAATACCTCATTTAATTTCAAGCACTACACCGCCCTTTCACTGGCACCCCCGGCAATTTTGGGCGCTTGCTTTATCTAAGAATTGAAATAACCCGCCTACATTTATCATGTATTTGTTACCGCAAGTTATATGGCTTATCTGTTTAGATTTCAGCCAAAGTCTAATTTGATGTTCTGATATATTCGTTAGTTTTGCCGCTTCTTTTACAGTTGCGAAAGGTTTTTCAGGAAAGATGTTATTCATCATCTCGCCCCCCTAACTGCACTATAATTTGCCGAATTTTTTCTTTTTCGGCGTTAGGTAACTCCTTCCTAAGTTTACGGCTGAAATTGCAATCAGTTATTCCTAGCAAGTCAGCAATTTGCCACAACTTAACCCCGGCCCTTTGCGCCTCCATGCGAATGTCGATGTTTTTCACAATTTACCACTCCTAATAAAAAGTAAAAAGCGTGCCTCCCCGTTGTTTAGGAAAGGCACGCTAACTGCGCAATTGGCCACAAAGACACCTTTCCCTTGCTTTGGAAAGGCGCTCGATGGCGCTCGATTATAATGTGCGGTCAGCACGTTTTTTCTATAAACATTATATCACAGAATCTGGATTTGTCAACTACATTTTGTAATTATTTTTGTTGTTACCACAATATATAGTGTTTGTGATGCTGCGATTTAGATATGTAAGAGTCAGATAAGCAGGACGAGAACATCTCGGCTATTGTAGGAATAATCCCCCGCAAAAACAAAAAAGGCCCCTCTTGCTTGCAAGCCTTGGGGTGATATGGTACAACTTAGATAAAGGGACTTTGAGGGGAGGCCATATAGTGTTTTGGGTGGTTGTTGGAGGTGTAATTTGTTTTGTGGTCAATCCAGCTCTTGGAGTTGCATATGTTTTGCTCATTGTATTTCTTCCCGTGCTCAAGATAATAAGCGATAATAAAAAGAAAAAGCGGATAGCACAGTTGCGAATAGACGCCTTGGATTATGGGATTAATTTTGATGGCGCTATGACGGGGGCCGACTTTGAACAAGCATTTGCAGAACTTATGCGTAGGTACGGGGCGGGAGAGGTTATTGTAACAAAGCAGAGCGGAGACTATGGCGTAGATGTTGTTGTGAACGGTAGCGAGGGCAGAAGCGTCTTTCAATGTAAATGGTCTAGCGGGAGCGTGGGCGTAAAGGCCGTTCAAGAAGTGTGCGCGGGAAAGATTCATTACCGCGCCGACCATGCGTATGTTGTTACAAACTCTCGATTTACGAAGAACGCAGAAACGCTCGCAGAGACTACGGGTGTACAATTGTGGGATGGCGGCGTGTTGCTATATTTAGTTGAGAAGGTCAAAAGCACAGAGCGGGAGCAAACAAAAGAATCTGAGGTTAAAGTCGCAAAAAGAAAGCACAATAACGACTAAGAAAAGCCGATAAGAAGATATAAACAAAGAGTTGGACTACATCTAGGTGCTAGAGATGGTTGATGATAAGTAGGGATAGTTAGCGGAGTAGGAGACAATAACATAATACATTCGAGCACCCAACTCTTACGGTAACTGATTTTAGCCCAAAGGTAACTGCTGGTAACTGATTCAATCCGCAAAATAGATACCGTGTATCTTGATGTATCTTGCTGACACGTTGCCATAAGTTAGTGTATCATTCAAAGGTAACTGTTTAACTGATTTTTGCGTATATAAGACGCTTATTATTTTTGAGAGGGAATATAAAATGCTTTTATCCTGTTTCGTACAATGAGCAGGTAAGTGTACTTCTTAGCTATATGCTATATCCCCCCGGGGCAGCAAAAGCCAACAAAAAACCAACACACTATGATATTTACCTTTATAAGAGAGTGCAACGGCATATTGAAGGGCACAAAAGGAATAAATCACAATATGTGGTATAGTTAAGCGTGGTTAATATCGTTTCACGCACAACATATAGTGGTCTGTACGCTGTTTTAGAACGGGAAAGTAAGTTACAAAAGCGTCTGTTGATAACTCAAAGAGATAATTACTATTTCTTTGCACTCGAGTTTGTTCAAACTTACAAAGTTTGTTTACGAGTTCCCAACCGTCAGGGGGGAGAATTCCCTTTGGCGGTTTTTTTATGCGGTGATTTAGGCATAGATATAAATAAAAATATAAATAAAAATATAAATAAAACACCGCTACTCCGCCGCAGCAATCCTACCATATTAACTTTATCTCCATAGATGTAACCTCTCTAAAGTGGCTTAACAGCAGGACTGTAGCCAACCAGATATAAATATATATGCAGATATAGATTATACAATCGGAGGGGCATTTGATATAACTTTATAATCGCTGCGGAGGGGGATGCCCTGCGTATAAAATACCGTGCATTATACGAGCAAACTTTGTAACTACGTGAGCAAACTTATTTGTAACTGAACAATTACAAATTATGCAAAAGTCCCGAAACACAGTGTTTCGGGACTTTGTTTTTCAACCAATCCTGTTGGTCAAGTTAGAACTCGTACCAGTCGGGCTCGTTGCTGTGTTCGAAGACAAAGGGATTTTCGATTTCGCCTCTTTTAATCTTCTCCCACCACTCTTTTGCCTTGTGAGGCATGCTCCTCCATGACTCGGCGGTCTGGGGCAGTTCCATATCGCGGGTTGCGTATCTCCAGTCGTTTACGCGGCTGATATACTTCTCGTCCTGCTGAGGGGAGTGCTCGTCGCCCAGCTCTCCGGCTGCGATGCGGATCATGGAGCCGTACTGTTCGCTGACGGTGTGGAGCTTCAGGTCTTCCACAAACAGTTTCTGGAGAGGACGCTTGGCCAGGTCGGACATGATGCAGCGGTTCTCGTAGGACATGAGCTTCCACATGCGCGCGATTTCCCATGCGCGTTCAACAGCCTTGCCCTTGGGAACAACTTCGCTTACCATGCCCCAGTCCAGCATCTGCTGGGCGGTGAACTGCCGGCTGGTCATCATGTAGTAGTTGCCGCGCTTGGTGCCAAAGAAATGCTGGCACATGAGGCCCATGCCGTCGCCGGGAACCAGGCCGCCCTGGGCGTGGGGAACTTCCAGTTTGGTGTCCTCGGTGCAGATGGTAACGTCGCACAGCATTGCCGAATCCCAGTGGAAGCCGGGGCCGGGAATAGCGCCGATTGTGGGAACGTCCAGGTCAAATACCATGTTCTTGATGAGGTTCATATCATCAAAGTACTGGTGCTCAAAGCGTTCCCTGGGCAGCTTGGAATAGGTTTCCCAGCCATTGGCGTCGGACTCAATCATCCAGTTGTCGCCGATATGAGTGAAAATGATAATCTCGTTTTCATGGTCTAAGGAAAGGATGCGGGTCAGCTGACCCATTGCTCGATGAGACATGCCGCTGTGGTGCATGGGGCCCCCGTTGGTGTGCCAGGTTACCTGCAGGATGCCGTCCTCGCGGTGCAGCATGGCAAAATCCTTGAACCATTCGCTATATTCTTCCAGTTTGGGCAGTTTCACATAATCCGCTAAAGGTGGCTTCTTCATGGTTTTTCCTCCTTAGTACTAGAGTATTTTATTTCTTGGCTTGTCATCATTGACTCATATGACTTATGAAACTGGCATTGCGAAGCCTAATTTCTTGTATAATAGCCAGCTCCAAGTACCATGAGGCTGATGAAAAGCACACGTCCCGCATTTGACTGTTTAGCCCATAGTAACACACTGAGGGTGCTATTTCAAACACTATTTTCATAATCTAATTTTTAATAGGAGAATTATTCACAACGCAAAACCGCCACAACTATTTCCCCGTTATTCAAAAAGCGGGGAATGAGAATTGAATTGCCCAGGCCTCTGGAAACCAGCATTTCATAGTGCGTTCCGCTGTAAAGCCCGGAATCGAATTCGGGCAGCAGGTTAAAATTAGTGCCGATAAGCCCGCCCAGAACAGGCAGCCTTACAATGCCGCCGTGGCCGTGGCCGCAGAGTATCAGGTCCACGTCTAAATCGGGGTAGCGCTCAACCCAGTAATTGCGGTGGGCAAGGAGCAGGACAAAGCTATTGGGATATTCCGCCCTTATGGTATCGGCCACCCGGTCCGGTTTGGGCATACCCGCCCAGCCGTTGGGGTCCTCCACGCCGGCCAGTATAATGCTCTCCCCACCCCTGGAGAGGGTCACATAGTCGTTGCGCAGGTATACAATACCTAGTTCGTCAAGAAGCGCTGCCAGTTTATCTATTGAGCCGCTTGCCCAGTCATGGTTACCGCTGACGAAATACACGGGGGCCAGCTTAACCAACTCCTTCAAAAAGGGACGCAGGTGCTCTACGTCCGCGGCAGCGCTGATGAAATCCCCGGTTAATGCGATGATGTCCGGCGTGGCTTCCTCCACCTTTTTAAGCAGGCGGATGTTGCTCTCCCCGAATTCTGCGCCATGGAGGTCTGAAAGCTGAACAACCCGGTATCCATCGAAAGCAGACGGAAGGTCGCGGCAAAGCAGCTCATACTCCGTGGTCACAAGGCGAAAGCGGCTGTCCAGAATGATGGCGGCGATGACCAGAATCAAAGCCGCCGTCACTGATATTGTTATACTGGTTTTCTTCTTTGATTTTTTAGACATTATGCTTCCTTGTCCCTGATAAATATGGGTTTCACGTGGGGGTCGTTGGTGGAACGAACCTCAACCTCAAACCTATCCAAATATTTCATCAAAGCGCTTAATTTACTGAAACCAAAGTTCCGGGGGTCAAAATCCGGCTGTTTTTTTATGAGAAGGTTGCCCAATTGAGACAGGTCGGCAAAACCGTCCTCGTCCGCCAGGTCTGCAACACTATCTGCAATAAACTCAATGACGCTGTCAGGAACTCTTGATTTGGCATCCGGAGTCTTTTCCACATGCTTTTCCGAAGCCTTTTCAACAGTTTTCTTCTGAGTCTCCGTCTTTTTCTTTTTGTTGTTTATATTGCTTTTGGCCTGCTTGGCCTCCTCGGCAATAGTTTTCTTGTTGGCCCTCTCCCTGATGACCTCAATATATATGAACTTATCGCAGGCTACAATAAAGGGGCTGGGGGTCTTGTGCTCGCCAATGCCGATGACATACATACCCGCTTCCCGGAGCCGGATGGCCAGCCTTGTAAAGTCGCTGTCGCTGGATACCAGTACAAAACCGTCGGTTTTGCCGGCGTACAAAATATCCATGGCGTCAATTATCATGGCCGAGTCCGTCGAGTTTTTGCCCGTGGTATAACTGTACTGCTGTACGGGAGTTACGGCGTTTTCCAGCAGCGAAATCTTCCAGCCTCCGATATTGGGACTGGTCCAATCCCCGTATATGCGTTTTATGGTGGGCGTGCCGTATATGGCAATCTCCTCCATGACGCTCTTGAGGCAATCCCGGGGGGCGTTGTCCGCGTCAATTAGAACCGCCAGACGTAAATTTGCAAAGTCCGGTGACTGTGCAGACATTTTATCACATCATTTCTTTTATTGTTTATGGAGCAGGTCACGAAATACATTTTTTAATAACCTTATGAACATTTTACCACACTTATTATCCTCTGCAAACAAAATTGTTTCCTTTGTTTTGCAAGTTATTAAAGCCGCTGACAAAGTCCATTTACATATATAACCAGAGCGTGGTATGATAAACATAGTTTTATAATCACGCCGGAAGGGAAACTGTACACCGAGCGTGTGCTGTATGTTATTTCAGAGCAGGATAAAATTGCCGAGCTGGTGTCCCTGGCTGAAGGATGGCCGATAATAAACCCCGAAAGGGTTCTTCCGTGATTTTGACAACCGCGGGGAGTATACGCAATATTTTTGAACAAGAAACCAATAATAGGTTGAATTATAAACAAATCAACATTATTATCCACTTCAACCACAGGGAAAAATGCCGTAAAGAAGCGGAATTTAAGCTTTTTCAGTTTTATATTTTACATTTCGTTAACCAGAAGCCGGGCAGCTCTGGTTATAATGCTGTTTGTCCCGCGGAGCGGGGCGATAATAAATATTTCTTGAAACAACAGTGCCTATGGGGTATAATATTACGGCATTGTGAAAATTATGGTGTTTGCAACTCGATATTTATTGGAAAAGGATGAAGTACAGATGAGCGCATCACAGGAAAAGAAAAAACGCAAACAGTTGCGTGAAGAAGGACTTGATAAGCGCAAAATTGCCGAACAGGAAAGACTGGCTCAGCAGAAACGTTATAAGAGGACGATAAGTATAATCATTGCGGTAGTAGCCGTTCTCCTTATAGCTGTAATCCTGCTGAACTCCAACCTGTTCTATACTGTATTGCCGGCGGTTAGCATCGGCGGTGAATCATATACCACAGCCGAGTTTAACTATATGTACTTTACTAATTACTATAATTTTATTCAGAGTTACGGGGATATATTTGACACCTCCAAACCATTGAGCAAACAGCCGTTTTCCGCGGATATGACCTGGGAGGACTATTTCAAGCAATCCACCATAGACAGCTTGCGGGAAATGACCATGCTCTGCCAAAGGGCGGAGGAGGCTGGCTTTACCCTCAGCCAGGAAGAAAAGGACGAAATTGAAATCAATCTCCACAATTTGCAAAACATCTACACCCTATACGGTTATCCCAGCCTAAAGCAGTATTTGGCCGCCGTCTACGGCCGGGGCTGCACACTGGAGACAGTGGAGAAAATGATGACCAAGTCCTATATTGCCAACGGGTATTCAAAGCAGGTGTATGATTCCCTTGCCTACACTGATGAAGAATTGGAGAGCCACTACCAGGAAAAGCGTGACGAGTATGACTCTATCAATTACCGTTACTACTACGTCAACGGTTCGGCTGATAAAGAGGCGGGCATAGATGAGGAAACGGTCATGGCTAACGCCAAAGAAAAAGCCGAACTTATCGCCGCCGGCTCCGTCGGGGATGAGGAAGCCTTTGCCAGCCTTGTATACGAGCATGCCAATGAGGACGAGAAGGAAGATTACAAGGACAGGGATTCCACCCTCATGTCCGCAAGAGGGGGTTATCTGAGCGCCGAATACTCTGAATGGCTTCTTTCCGATGAGCGCGTCTATGGCGAGACCACGGTTATAGAAGGCGGCGCCGGCTACCATGTGCTCATGTTCATAAGCCGTGAGGATAACCACTACAATCTGGCTCAGGTTCGCCACATACTCATCAAGGCCGAGGCAGATGAGAATGGCGAATACAGTGATGAGGCCAAGGCTGAAGCCCGCAAGAAGGCGGAAGAAATTCTTGCCCAATGGAAAGACGGGGAAGCCACGGAGGAAAGCTTTGCGGAGCTGGCAAAAGAACACTCCCAGGATACCGCCTCCAGTGAGAACGGCGGCCTTTATGATTCAGTTAATAAGGGACAGATGGTGGAGGAATTTGACGCCTTCTGTTTTGAGGAAGGGCGCAAGCCAGGAGACACCGCTATCGTATACGGCGAGAGCTCTGTCTATGCGGGATATCATATTATGTACTACGTGGGAGAAGGGCGGCTGTACAGCGATTACCTTGCCGAGAACGCTTTGCGGAGCAACGATTACAACGAGTGGAAAAACGCTCAGATGGAATCTTATGTTGCTGATACCAAGTTTGCGCTGACCTTTGCCATGTAAACCTGTCTGATTTGAAATGGGCCGCCTTGAACATTCAAGGCGGCCGTTTTAAAGAGGTGATGATTTGGAACGACTTATAAGGGCAGAAATGCTTCTGGGCGCGGATGCCATTGAAAGGCTGCAAAACAGCCATGTGGCGGTATTTGGCCTGGGAGGCGTGGGCAGCTGGTGCGCCGAAGCCCTGGCCCGTTCCGGGATAGGGGAATTGACACTTGTCGATCAGGATACGGTTGCGGAGAGCAATATTAACCGCCAGCTGGTGGCCACACACGGGACCATAGGCCGTTCAAAGGCCAGGGTTATGGCGGACAGGATTGCGGATATAAGTCCGGACATAAAGGCCCATCCCGTATGTGAACGTTATGAAGCTGAAAACCGGGAGAGATTTTTTCAAAGCCGTTACGATTACATTGTGGATGCCATCGACCTTGTGGCCTGCAAGCTGGACCTTATAGAGACCTCATTGCGCCTTGGCATACCCATAATCTCCGCGCTGGGAGCCGGGAACAAATTGGATGCCTCCTTAATGCAGATTTGTGATATTTCCAAAACCCGGGGCTGCGCCCTTGCCCGGGTGATGCGAAGGGAGCTGCGCCGCCGGGGCATAAACCATCATACGGTGGTATACAGCCCGGAAGAGTCTGTAAAGCCGCAGCAGGCGGAGGAGCCTCCTCCGGGCCGCCGGAGCGTGCCGGGCAGCCTGGTCTGGGTTACCGCCACCTCCGGTATGCTGCTGGCCCAGCATGTGGTTCTAAGCCTGTCAAAAGGGTAAACGAAAACAGCTTTCACAACTTGCTGCAAAAAGCTGTTTTAATTGAAAAATGGTAACCAGCATGTCCCACCAAAAAGTGAGCGAGCTGGAGCAGGGGGAGAAAACCGTTTTCTGCCGATGTGGCTTTTTATGTACTACAGCAAATATTTAAGCAGCAGAAGGAGTATCACACCGGGCAGCCCCAACAGCCCCACTATAATGGCATTGAGCCAGTTTACCCCCAGGCTGATGCCAATAAATGAACCGAGGAGGTTTACGACAACGAGGGACAAAAATCCCACGATTGCGTTAACCAGCAGTTTAAGGGCCAGTTTTATTGGCGTTTTCAGGATTTTGAACAGCAGGGAAAGCAGTCCCAAAGCCGAGGCTATAAGCAGTATAGTAATAATAAATGTCATGGATATTCTCCATTCTCATTTAATTAATTCCTATTGTAATAGAAAGGGCTAGAAGAAACCAGCGCTTTGTTTAATAACGCGAAGGGCGTGGTCGTAGCGGGCCCTCAGGGCGTTGATTTCATAGATGTAGGCTTCGGCCAATTCCGGATCAGAGGTGTTATTAAAGCAGGAATAGGCCGCCGCCAGAGACATGCGTATTCCGCCGAGTTCCTCTGCGGCCCTGCGCAGCGCGGCCTGTTGCAATTTCATTTGTTTTGATTTTCTTGGCATATTCAACCTCGAATGTATTTTTTTATTATATTCTATTCATTAGGGACTAACTTTAATCAAAACAAACAAATTTTTCTTGTAGTATTTCTATTTTGGAGAGGAATAATAGATTCGGGCTGAGATGAGCGGCCAATTATTGTGAGATAATGAGCAGATAATGCCATTTGAATAAAGTGCGAGTTTGGCCGGGACACTCTATATCTGAAAGATAGGAGATTGTTCGTTCTCACTCAGTCAAGTGACGGGCAATTCATATTTCAGGATATTGGATTGTCCGGAGCGCGGGGATTGCGGAGATGCAATCCCCGTTTTTTTATTTCAGTAGCCTGCCTAAGAGTCTCCTTGATTTTTTGGTAAAAATAAGATATACTAAATTAGTTAGAAAAACCAGTTATTCTCGACAGAATTCATAATATTAGGAGTAAATTGACACATGAGCAAATCCATGGAAACCGAATACGGGAATCAGAGCATATCACAGCTCAAAGGGGCGGACCGGGTGCGCCGCCGCCCGGGCGTGATATTCGGCTCTGACGGCCTTGAGGGATGTCAACATGCCATATTTGAGATACTTTCCAATGCTATTGACGAGGCCAGGGAAGGCTACGGGGAAATTATAACAGTTACCCGTTACGAGGACAAGTCCATTGAGGTTGAAGATTTCGGACGGGGCTGTCCGGTGGACTGGAACAGCGCCGAGAACCGCTATAACTGGGAGCTTGTGTTCTGCGAGCTTTACGCCGGCGGTAAGTACAGGACCAATGAGGGGGAAAACTACGAGTATTCCCTGGGGCTTAACGGCCTGGGCAGCTGCGCCACTCAATACGCCTCCGAATACATGGACGTGACGGTCTGGAGAGACGGGAAAAAATACAGCCTTCACTTTGAAAAGGGCGAGAACATAGGCGGCCTCACCATAGAGGAAAGCGATAGAAAAAGAACCGGCACTATTATCCGTTGGAGACCTGATTTGGAGGTATTTACCGACATAGACGTGCCGGAGGGTTATTTTATTGATACTCTGCGCAGGCAGGCGGTGGTAAACGCCGGGGTTACATTCCGCTTCCGCAACCAAAAAGGCGGGCGGTTTGAAGTAACGGATTTCAAATACGATAATGGCATACTGGACTATGTGTCTGAAATTGCCGGTGAGGATACGCTTACAGCACCAATATTTATAGAAAGTGAGCGCCGGGGCCGTGACCGCAAGGACAAGCCGGAGTATAAGGTCAAGCTGTCGGCCGCTTTCTGCTTTTCCAACAAAGTCAGCCGCATAGAATACTATCACAACTCATCCTGGCTGGAGTATGGCGGGGCCCCGGAAAGGGCTGTCCGCAGCGCTTTCGTTTCCGCTGTGGATGCATACCTCAAGAAGACAAACAAATACCAGAAGTCCGAAAGCAAAATCAGCTTCCAAGACATACAGGACTGTCTGGTTTTGGTCACCAACTGCTTTTCCACCCACACCTCCTATGAGAACCAGACCAAAAAAGCCATCACCAACAAGTTTATCCAGGAGGCGATGACGGATTTTTTCCGCTCGCAGCTTGAGGTGTACTTCATAGAAAACAAGGCAGAGGCGGACAGGATAGCAGAGCAGGTACTTATAAACAAGCGGAGCCGGGAGCAGGCGGAAAGGACCCGCCTCAACCTCAAGAAAAAGCTCACTGGTTCCGTGGATATTATTAGTCGTGTGGACAAGTTTGTGGACTGCCGCACCAAAGACCTGAGCCGCCGGGAGCTCTACATTGTGGAGGGCGACTCTGCGCTGGGTGCCTGCAAACTCTCAAGGGACGCGGAGTTTCAGGGCATTATGCCCGTGCGGGGTAAGATACTCAATTGCCTGAAGGCAGACTATGGAAGAATTTTTAAAAGCGATATCATCACCGATTTGCTGAAGGTGCTGGGCTGCGGCGTGGAAGTGGAAAAGGGCAGGGGCAAGAACTTGAGCAACTTTGACCTGGATAACCTGCGCTGGAGCAAGATTATAATCTGCACCGACGCCGACGTGGACGGTTTTCAGATACGCACACTTATACTGACCATGCTGTATCGGCTAGTGCCTACCCTCATTCGCGAGGGCTACGTCTATATTGCAGAATCCCCCCTTTATGAAATTCAATGTAAAGGTAAGGTATACTTTGCCTATTCCGAGAGGGAGAAGGCGGAGATTTTACAGCAGCTTGGGGGCGCCAAGGTTACCATCAGCCGCAGCAAGGGTCTGGGCGAAAACGACCCGGAAATGATGTGGTTTACTACCATGAACCCGGAGACCCGCCGGCTGATTCGCGTCATGCCGGAGGACGCGGCGCATACCGCCCAGGTTTTCGATATGCTTCTGGGCGATGACCTGGCGGGACGAAAGGCCCATATCAGCGAAAACGGATACAAATACCTGGATATGGCAGACATCTCCTGAACCCGGAGAGTTGAATTATTAATTTTGCATTGTGCAAACAATTAAAGGACTGAAATTATGGCAAAGAAAAAAGCTGCCAATGAAAATAAAAAAAGCAATAATCCCAACCTTATTGGACTTCGGGCTGAAGTAAATGAGCAGCCCATAACGGAAACCTTAGAGCAAAACTATATGCCCTATGCAATGAGCGTCATAGTTTCCCGCGCAATACCGGAAATTGACGGGTTTAAGCCCAGCCACAGGAAACTCTTGTACACCATGTACAAGATGAATCTCTTAAACGGCCCCAGGACAAAGTCCGCTAACATTGTGGGCCAGACCATGCGCTTAAACCCCCACGGGGATGCCGCAATTTATGAAACCATGGTGCGCCTTTCCAAAGGCTACGAGGCCCTGCTGACTCCCTTTGTGGACTCTAAGGGCAACTTCGGCAAGGTATACTCCCGGGATATGGCCTATGCCGCCAGCCGCTATACAGAGGCCAAGCTCTCTCCGATTTGCAACGAATTGTTCAGGGACATTGACAAGGACACCGTTGACTTTGCGGACAACTATGACGGCACCGCCAAGGAGCCCGTACTGCTGCCTACCACTTTTCCAAACGTGCTGGTAAGCGCCAATACGGGCATTGCTGTGGGCATGTCCAGCCAAATGTGCGGTTTTAACCTGAAAGAAGTCTGTGAGACTGCAATAGCTTTTATTGATGACCCGGACCACGATATTATGTCAACCATGCCCGCCCCGGATTTCCCTACCGGCGGTGAGATTTTATACGATGTGGGCGAGATGAGGGAGATTTACCGAAGCGGCAGGGGCAGCTTTAAGGTCCGGGCCCGCTGGAGGTATATAAAATCCGAGAATTTAATTGAGGTATATGAGATACCCTACAGCACCACCGCCGAGGCCATTATGGACAGGGTAGCGGATTTAATAAAGAGCGGAAAAATCAAGGAAATATCGGACATGCGGGACGAAACGGATTTAAGCGGCCTCAAGCTGACTATTGACCTGAAGCGGGGCACCGATCCGGAAAAGCTGATGCAAAAGCTGTTTCACATGACCCCCCTTCAGGACAGCTTTTCCTGCAACTTTAACATCCTCATTGCGGGCTATCCGCGGGTAATGGGAGTACCGGAAATTTTGTCCGAATGGATTGCCTGGCGGACGGAATGTGTCAGGCGCAGGGTCTTTTTTGACCTGAATAGGAAAAAAGAGAAGCTGCACCTGCTGTACGGCCTGAAAAAGATACTTCTGGATATAGACAAGGCCATTGCCATCATCAGGGGAACGGAGACGGAGGCTGAAGTGGTGCCGAACCTGATGATAGGCTTTGGTATCGACCAGGTACAGGCGGAATATGTGGCGGAGATTAAGCTGAGGAACATAAACCGGGAATATATCCTGAAACGGCTGGAAGAAACCGAAGAGCTGGAAAAGGACATAGAAGACCTTGAAAATATATTAAAAAGCCGCCAAAGGGTTAAAACTATCATTAAGGACGAGCTCCGGCAGGTGATAAAAAAATATCCCGTCCCCCGCAAAACCGGCATAGTCCATGCGGATGAGGTGGAGGAGTACACCGAGGAAGAAGCAGCAGAGGATTACCCCGTCCATCTTTTCCTGTCCAGGGAGGGGTATTTTAAGAAGATTACCCCCACGTCCCTGCGCATGAGCGCCGAGCAGAAGTATAAGGAAAATGACGGCCTTCATCAGCATATGGAGGCCCAGAACAAAGATGAGCTGCTCATTTTTACGGACCGGCAGCAGGTATACAAGGCACGTATCTGGGAGTTTGAGGACACCAAGGCCTCGGCTTTGGGGATTTATCTGCCCTCTCGCCTGGACATGGACGAGGGCGAGAGCGTAATCGCAATAGTCAATCCCGGCGATTATTCAAAGGAAATACTGCTTTTCTATGAAAACGGCAAGGCTGCCAGGCTACCCCTGAGTGTTTACGCCACCAAAACCAACAGGCGGCGTCTGACAGGAGCCTACTCCGATAAGAGCCCCCTTAAATCCGTCATATTCCTGGATGGGGACATGGAGGTGGCGGTGCGTTCAACGGAGGGCAGGGCGCTTATCTTTAACACCGCACTGCTGGCTCCAAAAGCCAGCCGTACTGTTCAGGGTGTGGGGGTAATGAACCTGAAGAAAAAATACAAACTTGAAGAGGCAAAGCCGGTGGAGGAGACCCCCATAAAGAATCTGTCCCGTTACCGCGTCCGAAGTATTCCCGCGGCAGGGGCCCTGCTGAAAGAGAAGGACAGGGGCGAGGAGCAAATGACCCTGGTCTGATCCCGAAAACGGTATGCCGCAAGGGGCTTTGCAAAGGAGTATAAACCATGACCAGAGACAGGCTTTTGCAGATGGCAGCCATGTATGGAAGAATAATCATCGGCTCCGCTCTTTATGCCGCAGGATTCAGATTTTTCCTGTATCCCAACTCCATTGTGGTAGGTGGAGTTACGGGCATTGCGATGATATTAAACTACCTGACGCAATTGCCTGTCGGTGTTCTGGCTATTATACTCAATATACCGCTGTTTGCCGTGGCATGGAAAAGGTTTGGAATAGGCTTTATTATCTCGTCGCTGGTGGGAATGCTGGTGTCCTCAACCTTGCTGGATATGTTTGGAATGTTGTCCCTGGTAATCACATCCGACTCCCTGCTGGCTTCCGTCTATGGCGGAATCATTACGGGACTGGGGCTGGGACTGGTGCTTTCCGCCAATTCCACCACCGGTGGAATTGATATAGTGGCAAAACTCCTCAGAGCCAGATTCCAATATATTAACTTTGGCACCCTTATATTGGCCCTGGACGCCGCGATAATCATCGTGTTTGCCGTCGTTAGCAGGAAATATGACAGCGCCATGTTTGCCATCATCTCCATGTTCATAGCCTCGAAAGTTATTGATTTGGTACTTTACGGTGCCGCAAGCTGCAAAGTCTGTTATATTATTACCGATGAGAGCGCAGCGGTTAAGGACGCCATAACGAAGCATCTGGACCGGGGCGTTACCCTTCTGCGGGGGGAAGGGGGCTTTTCAGGCAAGGAGAAACAGGTTATTTTGTGCGTAATCAAATACCAGCAGATTGTGGACCTGAAAAAGCTGGTGCGGGAAATTGATGAAAACGCCTTTATTATTATCAGCGAGTCAAGGGAAGTTTTCGGCAACGGCTTTTTAAATATATATTCCAATGATTAAGAGGTGAACATTATGAACATTGAGAAAACTATCGAGAATCTTGAAAAGCGCGGGTTTCAGGTTGCGCGATTCAAAACCCGGCAGGAGGCCGCAGACTATCTTGTGGAGAGCATAAAAGGAACCACTGTAGGCATCGGCGGCAGTGTAACAGTGGAGCAGCTGGACGTCTATGACAGGCTGTGCGAAAACAACACCGTGTTCTGGCAATGGAGGAACCATAACCCGGAGACCATCATGTCCGCCGCGAAAGCCAGGGTATATATCACCAGCGCAAACGCAGTAGCCGAGACCGGGGAGATAATCAACATAGACGGCCGGGGAAACAGGGTGGCGTCTACCCTTCATGACAAGGATGCCGTTTACATAGTTATAGGCACAAATAAAATCGAGGAAAGCTTTGACGCGGCTATGTGGCGGGCCAAGAATGTTGCCGCTCCTAAAAATGCCCAGCGCCTGAAGAAGAAGACGCCCTGCGCCGTTAAAGGCGACAAATGTTATGACTGCAATTCGCCGGAGCGGATTTGCAGGGGCCTTGTAGTGCTCTGGAAAAGGATGCTTGGCGTATCGAAAATTGAGGTCGTCATAGTAGAAGAAGACCTGGGCCTCTAGTATAAGATTTAGCCGATTCGGCGATTTTTGTTCAGGGGAGGAGCGGCATGGTAAAAAGACATATCGCCATAATACTGATTCTGGCGCTGCTGCTGACCGGCTCCGGCTGCGCCTCCATGCTGGAAAAAGAATACCTTGTCATAAGCGAGTATGAAGATAACAGCACGGATGAACAGGAGGACTCCCGGGGAGGCATAAACGACTATTATTCCCTCAAAAGGGAAATTGTTGCCCTGGTGGAAAACCATGAGGAATACGGCCAGCTTAAATTTAACAACTACAGCGGCAACGTAAGCGATGACCTGTCCAAAGCCTGCTGGGACGTTAAAGCCAATACGGCTCTGGGAGCTTACAGCATTGACTATATATCCTATGATTTGAGCCAGATAGTATCTTATTACGAGGCGGATATTTACATTACCTATAAGCGTAGCCGTGAAGAGGTTGAGGCCATTGTAAACGTCAGCAGCATTAGCATGGCCAGGGAGTGCATTGAAGAGGCGATGGCTGCCTATGAGGGCTATCTGTGCATTAAGATGACCACCATAATAAACAATACTGACACAATAAGGCAGAATGTCCAGGATCTTTATTACGCAAATCCGCTGAAATTTGCTGTGTTGCCGGAAATGCAGGTAAGTATGTATCCCGACAACGGAATTGAAAAAATCTTTGAGTTCAGCTTTGACTACAGCTTTGAGCCGGAGGAGCTGACCGCCATGAAAGACAAGCTTATCATGACGGTGTCTGACTATGCGCTGGGGATAGACGGTGATTCTCCACAGTATCAGGTCATTGGCATAAGCTCCCTGCTGGCTGATGAGTGCCAATACATCCCGGAGCTTTCCGATGATACGGAGTCTCAGAATGGCGAAAAGAACCTTGGCAACACAGCCTATGGCGCACTGGTTGAAAAAACTGCGGACAGCGAAGGAATGGCTATGGCTTTTCTCGCCCTTTGCATGGCGGAGGAAATAGAATGCAGGGTAGTTCGAGGCCGCATGGACAATATCGAACATGTGTGGAATATGGTCAGGCTGGGAGACCACTTCTACCATGTGGACGTGTCCCAAATAAAGTCCAGGGGAATGGAAGATTCTATCCTGCTGAGCGACGAAAAGCTTTGGGGCAATTACTGGTGGGATAAAGCGGCATACCCGTCCTGTGAGGGGGACTTGAATTACTATGAAATAATGGCGGCGCAGCAATAGGCGGCGGATTATGCCTTGGCTGCGCCATGGGGGCTATAGGATAAAACTGAATCTCTGATTCTGCGTTATTGTGCATTATTTTCTTTTTTATATCATTGGGTATTGACAGTTTATTATATTTTTATTATAATGCTTTTTGCGTTTTGAGTTTTTGCGGGCGTAGTTCATCTGGTAGAGCGCCACCTTGCCAAGGTGGAGGTAGCGAGTTCGAGCCTCGTCGCCCGCTCCATTAGTTTTATAAAGACTACGCACTTCACTTATTTCGTGAAGTGCGCTTTTTTCTGCCATGCCGGTTGTTAAGCGCAAAACGAAACCGGCAGATTTCAACCGAAATCCGCCGGTCTTGCAGCCTTTTTCAATGGATTGTGTCCGTATATCAAAGGTTGTCCGTAGCGTACATAATTGCGGATAGTGCCACCACCGGGGCTGTCTCGCAGCGCAGAATGCGCTCGCCCATGGAGCACAGCTTTAGCCCCGCGGCGGCGGCGATGTCCGCCTCATGCTGTTCAAAGCCGCCCTCAGGCCCCGTTATTACGGAAACGGATTTTATCCTGCCGGCGGCCTCCAGAGCCTGGCGCAGGCTTATGCGCTGACCGGTTTCATACATGAACAGGGCCAGGTCGGATTTTACCGCCTTATCCAAAGCCTCCACAAAGCTGCCCAGCGCAGATACCCTGGGGATTATCCCCCTTCCCGATTGCTTGGCGGCTTCCTCTGCAATCCGCTGCCAGCGGGTCAGCTTTTTCGCCAGGCCTTTGCCATCAGGTCGGGAAACGCAGCGCTTGCTGACAAAAAATATTATTTCCGAAGCTCCGACCTCGGTGCATTTCTGCACCAGGTAGTCTGAACGCTCCCCTTTGGGGAAGCCCGCAAGCACCGTACATTTTACCGTAGGCTCGGCAGGGCATGGGCGGGTTTCCAGTATCTCCGCCTCCACATGGCCGTCGCCAAGCTTGGTAATGCGGCAGTGATGGTCGGTGCCGTTGCCGTCGCAGATTACCAGCCTCTCGCCCAACTTCATTCTTAAAACCTTGACATGCTGGGCGTCACTGCCCGTAAGCAAGGCTGCGCCGTTGCCAATATTGCTGGCCGCTACAAAGAATCTGGGCATATGAGCGCCTCCTTCAAATTGGTTAAATGATTATCTCATATTTCCCTTCCGGGTGCAAGATGGGAACGGTGATTATGCCTCCGGCATATTTTGATATACAGGAGGTCATCGTATGGATGAGATTTTAAGCGGATTGGAGAATTTCGAAAAGGTTTGGCAACGGGTGAGGGGCGAAAAAGCAGCGCCCCGGCCTGAGCCGGAGAAAAAGTTTCGCCCCCAGCATAAAAACCTCGATGCTGAAAGACTGGAGCTTTTTATGGAGAACGAGAATAAGGCCGTTGCTTTTTATTCGGAACTTGCCAAAAAGTGTAGGGGATGGAGTAGAGAGATACTAATGGGCATCCTGGCAGATGAGCGTTCACATTTGAAAAAGCTGCAGCTTGAATATTTTCTCCTCACTGGCGACAGCTATGCCCCACCGAGGGCCTGCCCCAATGTGGGCGGAATACTTAGCTCCCTGCGTCTGGCTTATCTGGACGAGCGCAAAGCAAATGAAAGCTATGCGGAGGCAGGAAAGGAAACCGAAAACCGGGATTTGGCGGCGCTTTTCATCCAGCTTGCTGCCGACGAGGCTGGTCATGGAGAAAAGCTTCGTTGTATGATAGAGCAATCTTTAAGTGGATAGGAGACCATAAAATAGCAAAAAATTAGAGCCGGAGCCGAAAAGATTCTTCGTTTAATTCTCAAAATATCAAAGGATATAATAGAGGATTAGGCAGGAAGAGTCTTTTCTCTTTTATGCGCCGTTTGGGACGGCTTTAAACATACGGGGAATATCAGTTGACGATATGAAATAGTCGTGTTAAAATAAATAAATCAAATTGGAATAAAAAAGGAGCGGATATCCGAAATGGATGAGGGCAGTTGGTTGTCCTGGTTTATTATTGTTTTATTGTTGGGGTGCGCCGTATATTTTGCCATGACTGAGACGGCTTTTTCATCAGTCAGCAAAATCAGAGTCAAAACGCACCTGGAAAAGGGCGACCGCCGTGCCAAACGTACGATGCACGTTCTGAATAACTTTGACCGCGCCATTACTACGATACTGATAGGTACCAATATTGTCCAGATAGTTTTAGCCGCCCTGGCTACTATACTGGCAACCAAGGCTTGGGGCCTGTCTGCTGTGGCTGTTAGCACCGTAGTGACAACTTTTGTTGTATTTTTTGCGGGTGAAATGCTGCCCAAAAGCATAGGTAAGAAATACAGCGAGCGGATTGCTTTGTCAACCGCGTCCTCGCTGTGCTTTTTAATGCGCATTTTCGCCCCCATATCATATGTGCTCTCCGCCATTGGCCGCGCTGTGTCAAAGTTGATGCCGGGTGACGCAGGAGTCACGGTCACCGAAGACGAGTTGTACGATATCATTGAGAGCATGAAGGACGAAGGCGAGCTGGATTCCGAAAAGGGTGAGCTGGTTCATTCGGCCCTTGTGTTTGGGGATGTCACCGTTGAGAGTGTGCTTACCGCCCGGGTAGACATTGCCGCCATTGATGTGGAGGCCGGCCACGAAGAAATCCTCGAATTCATCAAAAGACAGAAGCACAGCCGACTGCCCGTATACCGGGGCAGCATTGACAACATCATAGGCATTCTACAGATCAGAAGGTACATAAAGGCCTATCTGAAGCAGGGGAAGGACGTCGACCTTTTGTCTCTGCTTGACGATGCCTATTTTGTACCGCAGAGTGCAAAAATCGATGAGATATTGTCTGAGATGAGCAGGAAAAAGCTTAATATGGTTGTGGTAACGGACAACTACGGAGGCACCTTGGGCATAGTCACCGTGGAGGATATTCTGGAGGAGCTTGTGGGCGAAATTTGGGACGAAGACGATGAGGTCGTCGAAAGCTTTATCAGGCTGGAAGACGGCAGTTTTGAGATAGATGCAGGCATGTCCGTAGAGGATGCCTTTGAACTCATGGGCTTTGAGGACCCGCAGAATGTGGATTTCAATCACAAACTCATGGGCAAGTGGGCATATGAGCAGTTTGACCTTATACCAAACGAGGGCAGCAGTTTTATCTATAATGGCCTGCTAGTAACCGTTTCAAGCATGGCTCAAAACAGGATACTTAAGCTTAACGCTCGCATTTTGCCCCCGGAAAACCTGGAAGGGGGTGAGGCGTAGTGGTATCCATATGGTACTTCATAGCCGTAGCCGGCTGCATCCTACTGGCCGGATTTTTCTCTGCGTCAGAAATGGCATATGCCTCTGCAAACCGCCTGAGAATTGAAAACGCCGCGGAGTCAGGCTCACGCCCTGCCAGGACGGCCTGCGTGATATTGAACGGGTATGACAGCGCCCTGTCTGCCATTCTTATAGGCAACAACCTTGCAAATATTACTGCGTCTTCTCTGGCCTCTGTCATTGCCATTCTTATCGGCGGGGAGAAATATACTGCCCTGGCAACGGCCATCATTACAGTGCTGATAATTATCTTCGGAGAGTCCGTGCCTAAGATATTAGCAAAGAGAAACGCCAACAAACTTGCTCTCAGGTTTGCCTATTTTATACGCTTCCTGATGCTGGTGCTAAAGCCGGTGGTGGCAGCGGTGGTTTGGCTGGTGGGCATTATAACCGCCCCCATGAAGGGAGATGAGATTGAAGACGAGGAGGACGTGGCAGTAGAGGAACTCCAGTCCAT
>DUOX01000056.1 GCA_012838665.1 Clostridiales bacterium | reverse complement strand
GGATGCGATGTAAACATCGTCGGACACCTTACATAGGGGAAGAGTCCGTTTTATGCCGGCGATGTCCATCTCATAGGTCATCATTATGATTTCCTCCTAATACACATATAAAAAACTGTACAAAACTGTATTCAGTTTCACTTACAATTATACTCTTCCAATTTGAAAAATCAAGGTTAATTAATTTAGACGGGCAGACCGGTGAGATAACGCCTGACCATGTCCAGGGCGCTGCTGGCTGACAGGGTGCGTATCCTGTCGCGGCCTCCGTTGCCAAGCTGCAGTTTTCGCAGGAAGCAGCCCTTTTCCGCAGCCAGCGCTACGTAAACCGTGCCCACATCATGAAAGCCGTCCCCTTCGGGACCGGCAAGGCCGGTGATGCCCAAGCCAAAAATGGTGCCCAGTTTTTTCCGTATACGGCAGGCCATTTCCACAGCCACCTCGGCGCTTACCGCGCCATTTTCTTCAATGAGGCGGGAATCGATGCCCAGAAGGGCGGATTTGCACTCGTTGGTATAGACAGTTGCGCCGCCCTTAAACACTTTGGAGGCGCCGGGGATGTCGGTCAGCCGTTTTGCCAGCAGACCGCCCGTGCAGCTTTCCGCCGCCGACAGGCTAAGGCCTTGTTTCGAAAGGAGCTCCACCACAAGCTGCTCCAGGCTGTCCACATCTATTCCATAGATGATGTCCCCCAGTATTTCCTGTACCTGCTTCACAACAGGCCGCATCATGGCCTCCGCTTCCTCGGCCGTGTCGGCTTTGGCGGTGACGCGGAGCATTACCTCCCCCTCTTTGGCGTAGGGGGCAAGGGTGGGGTTGGAGAGGCTGTTCATAAGGTCCCGGAGTTTTGATTCCACAGAGCTTTCGCCCTCTCCAAAGACCCGGATGGTATGGGACAGGATAACGTCCCTTGACAGCTTGCGGAGATAGGGTACCACAAAGTTGTTAAGCATAGCGTTGCACTCGTTGGGAGGGCCGGGGAGCATTATAACATGAACCCCCTCCGCCTGAAAGGCGCAGCCGGGGGCGGTGCCCACCTCGTTGCGGAATACGGTGCAGCCGGCGGGCAGATAGGCCTGCTGCAGGTTGTTGTCGGTCATCTTGATACTGCGGTGTTTTTCAAACCAGCTTCTTATGCGCCGGGCCTCTTCCTCGTCAAAATACAGCTCCCGACCGAAAGCCTGGGCCAGCACCTGTTTGGTAAGGTCGTCGCAGGTGGGGCCAAGCCCGCCGGTGGTGATGATTATATCGCTACGGCTCTTGGCTATTTCCACGGCCTTTGTCAGCCGCCGGGGGTTATCTCCTACTACGGTGTGGTAGTAGACGTCTATGCCCAGTTCGGAGAGTTTTTCGGATATGTCCCGGGCGTCCGTGTTGGCCACGTTTCCCAAAAGCAGCTCGGTTCCTACTGATATAATCTCGGCGGTCATATTTTCACTCCTTATATGCGCCTTTACGGCTCCAGCCGTATGCGCTCTATGCCGTTAAAGGCCTCTTCCACCAGAGCTTCAATATCAAGTCCCGCTTCCGCGGCAATGACGTCCCTGAGCCTGGGCTTTGTCCTGGGGTGGCGGGGTGTAAACACCGTGCAGCAGTCCTCATAGGGAAGAATAGAGGTTTCAAAGGTGCCTATCTGCCGGGCGAGCCTGACGATTTCTTCCTTGTCAAATCCTATAAGGGGCCGCAGTACGGGCAGGCTCACGCATTCCTCGGTTACAGCCATGGCCTCCATGGTCTGGCTGGCAACCTGGCCCAAATTCTCGCCGGTGACAAGGGCCTTGCAGCCGTTGGACAGGGCGATGCGCTCCGATATGCGCATCATGAAACGGCGCATGATGATGGTGAAAAACTCTTCCGGGCAGTTTCTGCCTATCTCCTCCTGGATTTTGGTGAAGGGCACTATCTCCAGAGTGAGCCGGCCACAGTAGGCTGTAAGGATACGTGCAAGCTCTATGACCTTTTCCTTGGCCTGCTGGGAGGTATAGGGAAAGGAGAAAAAGTGGACGGGGATAAGCTTCACCCCCCGTTTGGCTATCATGTAACTGGAGACGGGGCTGTCTATGCCCCCGGAAAGGAGGGTCACGGCCCTGCCGTTTGAGCCAACAGGCATGCCCCCCGCTCCCCCATGGGGAGCTGAATGGACATAGGCGGCACGGTCGTGCACCTCAAGGTTTACGAGAAGCTCGGGGTTGTGGACGTCCACCTTGATATGTGGGAAAGCGGCGGCAAGGCGTCCCCCAACATATTGAGACAGTTCAATGGAAGTCATGGGGAAACGCTTGTCCGCCCGCTTTGTCTCCACTTTAAAACTGGCGGAGCTGTTCATGGCATCGACCAGATAGGCTTTGGCCGCCCGGAAAATGGCCTCGGGTTCCTTTTCGCAGGCCATGGCCCGGGAAAGGGAGACGATGCCAAAGACTTTTTTCATGGCCTCAAAAGCGCCCTCCATGTCGCAGTTATCGTTTTCCGGCTCAACATATATGGTGGACTGGGACCAATGTATTTTAAATTCGCCGAAAGAACGAAGCCGCTGTTTTATGTTGGAGATGAGCTTCTGTTCAAAATATTTTCGGTTAAGTCCTTTAAGAACTATTTCGCCCTGTTTCAGCAGAATGATATCATTCATCTATCTTCTTCCTTATCAGGTAAATAAAGTGGAGGCCGGCAGCGGGGATATTTATATTGTTCCTAATCCCTGAAATCATATGTGCGGTACTGTATGGCCTCCGCCAGATGGACGGGGTCTATTTCTTCCGAGGCGTCCAGGTCCGCTATGGTCCTGGCCACCCTCAGTATGCGGTCGTAGCTGCGGCCGGTGAGGTTCATCCTGTCAAAAGCCTGCTTCATCAGGTCCTGGCACTGGGAAGTGAGCACGCAGTATTCCGCCAGCTCCTTGGAACCCATCTGGGCGTTGCAGTCCATCCCAAGGTCTTTGAAGCGGCTGCGCTGGATAGCCCGAGCCGCGTCCACACGCTTTTTTATTTCCGCGGAGGACTCCGACTCCGGACGCTTTGCCAGCTCCTCAAATTCCAGGGAGGGTACCTCCACAAGAATATCTATGCGGTCCAGGAGGGGGCCGGAAATGCGGCTGTGGTAGTTTTTAATGGAAAAATCGCTGCACCTGCACCGGCTGGAGGGATGGCCATACCAGCCGCATTTGCAGGGGTTCATGGCGCAGACCAGCATGAAGCGGCTGGGATATGTAACGCTGCCCGCCACCCTTGAGATGGTGACATGCCCGTCTTCCAGAGGCTGCCGGAGGACCTCCATAACATCCCGGTGAAATTCCGGCAGCTCGTCCAGAAAAAGTACGCCTGTGTGGGCCAGGGAAATCTCCCCAGGTTTAAGAGCGGAGCCGCCCCCGGACATGGCCACAGGGGAAACCGTGTGATGAGGGGAGCGAAAGGGGCGGCTGGTGATGAGGGGGTCGCTTTTTACCGTAAGCCCCATAACGGAGTGAATTTCCGTGGCCTCTATCATCTCGCCATAGCTCATGTCGGGCAATATGGAGGGCAGGCGCTTTGCCAGCATTGACTTGCCCGAACCCGGCGGACCCACCATGAGAACGTTGTGTCCTCCTGCAGCGGCCACCTCCAGGGCCCGCTTCACGTTTTCCTGGCCCTTTACCTCGGAAAAGTCCAAGGTCTCCGTTTGCCGGGGAATAACCTCCGGCGGAGACACGGGGCTTATGGGCTCCGTGCCGTTTAAGTGGTCGATAAGGGCCTTTACGTTGGGCACCGGGTAAACGTTGATTCCATGGGCGAAGGAAGACTCCAGGGCATTGTCGGCGGGCACGTACAGGC
>DUOX01000061.1 GCA_012838665.1 Clostridiales bacterium | reverse complement strand
TAGCCTCATTAAGCCGTTTTCAGCCTACCTATGAGGAATTGAAACCTGGGCAGCCTTTAAATAGGTTTAGTTGCCTAATATGGGTTTTCAGCCTACCTATGAGGAATTGAAACCAATTTCCGGTCTGGTATATTTCAAAAGAAGCATTGTTTTCAGCCTACCTATGAGGAATTGAAACTATCGAAAACACCGGAGCGAAGCTGGAGTATATTCCGTTTTCAGCCTACCTATGAGGAATTGAAACCCTTTTTCAATTTTGTACAAAAAAAATAAAGGAGAGGTTTTCAGCCTACCTATGAGGAATTGAAACTTTTGTACAAAAACAATTCCGAAGGAGTGATTCTTGGTTTTCAGCCTACCTATGAGGAATTGAAACCCCTTTCAATGCTGCCAAAGGGTTCCCGATCTCTTGTTTTCAGCCTACCTATGAGGAATTGAAACAACAGGTTATACCTTTTCGGTACCGGCATACCCTGTGTTTTCAGCCTACCTATGAGGAATTGAAACAGTGCAACCTGCTGCCGGGGGATGGTTTACATTTTTGTTTTCAGCCTACCTATGAGGAATTGAAACGCAGAAGCTCGAATCTGCCGGATTGAGAGAATACGCGTTTTCAGCCTACCTATGAGGAATTGAAACGTTAGAAGTAAATTCTGCATGGTTTATCAAGTATTATCGTTTTCAGCCTACCTATGAGGAATTGAAACAACGCGCGCACATGCTGATTGATTGCATTTTGGGCGTTTTCAGCCTACCTATGAGGAATTGAAACGGCGCAAAGCGAAAAAAGTGTATGCCGGTATTGGAGTTTTCAGCCTACCTATGAGGAATTGAAACCGAATGCGCTCGCTAGATACATATTCCCTTCTTTTCCGTTTTCAGCCTACCTATGAGGAATTGAAACCTGACTATTTTTATACTTGTTACATTGTCAAGTGCGTTTTCAGCCTACCTATGAGGAATTGAAACGATGGTATAGATTTTTCGATTGTAGAGCCTCCTTGGTTTTCAGCCTACCTATGAGGAATTGAAACAGTATTGACGGAAGAGGAAAGGGAAAAAGAGGTAACGTTTTCAGCCTACCTATGAGGAATTGAAACTTAAAATGCTACTTCTAAAATTTACGCGCGAAGAGAGTTTTCAGCCTACCTATGAGGAATTGAAACAAATGAAAGAAAAGATTGAGAAGGAATACGGAGAAGTTTTCAGCCTACCTATGAGGAATTGAAACGGCGACAGGCAGCTACGCTTACGTAGCTCAGTATGAGGTTTTCAGCCTACCTATGAGGAATTGAAACCAAGGAAAATGGAAAGGTATATGACTATGCAGTAGGGTTTTCAGCCTACCTATGAGGAATTGAAACGCTGTCCGCAAAAGAAGCCCGGCCTGGGGTAGAGTTTGAGATCGTCGCGAGTGCGAAATGGGAAGACCGCTTAGGCAACCCACAATGGACGATTTACGACGACGGCGAGGCGGTGGCCGCCATCGCCACCGAGATTGACGGAGACCCTGATGTGTACTACTACCCGGTATAAATTACAAGGCCCGCCGGGAGCCTATCCCGGCATCAGCCTGAAGAAAAAATAAAAACATTTTACCCGGTGCTGTCGGACAAGGGCAGACGGTAACAGGACCGCAAGGGAAAGAAGCGGGACCGACAGGAGCACGGCCCGAGCTTCAATC
>DUOX01000055.1 GCA_012838665.1 Clostridiales bacterium | reverse complement strand
TCCAGGCGTCGGATATGCTGATAAAGGTTATATATTTGCTGGCAAAGTTCAAAAACCATCTGCCGGTAACCATTACCACCACGGCAAAATAAATGACTGCGAGAAAAATCAGGGAGAACAGGAAACTGAAAACTACAGCAAAAAAGCCGGTATAACGGGTTTTGCCCTGTATTTCCCCCATAATGTTGTGGAGGGAGCGGAAAGCGGCCGCCGAGGAGCTGGCCATGAGCAGCAGCCCCGCCATAAGCATGGCGCTGTTGTTGTGACTGCTGACATAGTTGAGGTAGTCGCTGATGGCTTCTATGGTTTCGGAAGGAGCAAACCCTTTGGCAAGCCCTAAAAGAGCCTCCGCTTCGGGAAAGAAGTTTCCAAGCATGGCGTAAAGGCAGATGAGTGTGGGAAAAATCGAGAGGGTGAGGAAATATGACAGCTCCGCCGCGGAACGTGAGATCTGTTTTTCAATGCACATATTTACCAGGTCCCTCACTATGACTACCGCCTTTTTTTCTTTCATAAAGCCACCTCCCCTACAATTTTATGCAAAAAGCCATGATATTACTTATAGCTGGCTAACGGGATCCGCAGAGTACCTGGGCCCTCCATAGGTCTTTCTGTATGCGATATGGGAATATACGCGGCCATGGCAGCGGCCACTGCTATGTATACGGACTCGGTAAGTATAATATTCTCCATGCCGCCTGGGAGCAAAGCTCCAGGGCAAAGTTTAACAAGGCCGCACCGGCAAAGGGAATGGCCAGGGCAACCGCATTTTTTCCCGTTGCAACCCGCCAAACCAATATGAACATGGACACCGTCAGCAGGAAAAAGCAAAGCAACTCCATGCCTCCCAGGAGGTATACATGCGCCGGGGCTTCCTCAATTTGTTTGAATGCCCATGCCTATCAAAACGCCGCCGGAAATTGTAATATCCATATTTCCTCCAAAAGCAATACGTCCTCCCCCGCCGGAGGGCGGAAGGAGGACGCATAATTGCAGGCTTGGTTATTTGGCGTTAAAAATTCTAAAAATGCTGTCAAAAGGATCCTCATCTTCCGGGGGGCTTGCGGGAGCTTCAGTCCTGGCCTTTGTGGACTCGGCCATCTCCGTGGCCGCGGTGAAAAGCCCCTGCTTTTTCTCCTCTGCAGACTCAGCCTTTTTTTCCTTGTTCTTCGCACCAGGAGCTTCGTCAAAACCGGTTGCAATAACCGTAACTCTAATCTCGTCGTCCATGGTGTCGTCAAAAGTGGCGCCGAAAATAATGTTGGCATCGGGATGGGCCGCAGCCTGAACCAGATTTGCCGCAGCTTCCACATCCTCAAGCCCCATATCCAATGAACCGGTAATGTTTATAAGAACACCCCGAGCGCCATCTATAGAGGTCTCCATAAGGGGGCTGGCAATTGCGGCCTTGGCAGCATCCTCCGCCTTGCCCTTGCCTGCCGCACGACCCACGCCCATATGGGCATACCCAGCATCTTTCATGATTGTGGTAACGTCGGCAAAGTCCAGGTTAATGAATCCGGTATTCTTTATGAGGTCGGATATGCTTGTAACTGCCTGACGCAGGACATCGTCTGCAATTTCAAAAGCGTTGGCAAAGGTGACCTTCTGATCCGTTGCGTATTTAAGCCGGTCGTTAGGTATGATGAGTAGAGAATCAACTTTGCCTAAAAGTTCGCTGATGCCGGCCTCCGCCCGTATCATACGCTGCTTTCCTTCAAAACTGAAGGGCTTGGTAACCACTGCCACGGTGAGTATTCCGGATTCCCGGGCAATGTCAGCAATTATCGGAGCTGCACCGGTGCCGGTTCCTCCGCCCATGCCTGCGGTAATAAAAACCATATCGGCATCTTCAAAGCTCTTGGCAATGTTGTTTCGGCTCTCTTCCGCGCTTTTTTTGCCAATTTCAGGGTCGCTTCCCGCGCCCTGGCCGTGTGTAATCTTTTCACCAATTTGAATTTTTAGATCCGCTGATGAAGCAGCAAGGGCCTGCTTGTCCGTATTGACGGCGATGAATTCCACTCCCGAGCTCCCGGAACTGACCATCCTGTTGACAACATTATTTCCTGCACCGCCAACACCGACAACTTTTATTGTCACGACATTCTCGGGGCCGGTCTCAAGTGTAAACGACATATCCATTGCCTCCCATTACTTTTTATCAGGCCGGCACCCATGAGGCCCGGCGTTGTATCTAATCTATCTGCTCTACATTGATTCATTTTATAACGTTTTTCCCCATAGGTCAATACTCTTTTGTAATATTATGTGAACCAAAGTAAAGTTTACTACATTTTGTCAGCTTGGGCTGAAGTGGGCTTTCTTGTCAATAGAGAGATCAATGGTTCCGGCATCTCCTTCAGCAAGCTGGGAAACAGAGCTCAATAAAAGCTCAAACTTATAATCAATATTCTCATTTTTGCCCATTTTTACTACAAATCTGCCCAAATAATCAAAAGACGGATTCGCCAAATTTGACATGTCAATCTCTGCTATATCGCCTGTCATGCCCCGGGCCTCTATCCTTTTGAGCAGTTCTGTAAGGTAGCTGACCTTCGCGCTCTCCCCTTCACCGGGTGATATAATCTCGCCCTCGGAAGGCGAAATGGGCGACAGGCCTGTTATTTTTATCATTCCCCCCGTTTCCGCAGGCCTTACCTTTTCCAGCAGTTTGCATTCGCGGTCTATCAGCCAGGTGTCGCCGCTTGATACAACGTAAGCAATGGCCCTGCTTTCTTCGATTTCAATTATTAGCTTGTTGGGCAGACTGCGGGCAATGGAAGCCTCCGCCACATAGGGCAGCTTTGAAAACAGCCTACTAATGGCTTTAAAGCGGTTCACGAAAAACAGGTTGTCCCCTTTCTCAAGTCCCGAGGCTTCTATTATTTCCTCCTGAGTATAAATATTGTTTCCGACCACTTCAATCGTGGAGATGCGGAAAAACACGCTCATGCCGAAAGTGAGAGCGGCGCATATTATTATGAAAGACAGGGGAGTGTACAAGGGGTTCTTTTTTTTCTTTCTTTTGCGGGGCCCGGCCTGTCCCATTAAGCTATTCATCCTTTCTTATGGTTGTGTATTTCGGGTAACAGGACAATACTTGCCGGCCGGGCGGATTACCGCCCGGCTATGTACAATAATGGCTTCGTTATTCTTTCTTTATGTCGGCGCCAAGGGAGAGGAGCTGCTTATCCAAATCCTCATAACCCCTGTCAATATGACCGCTGTCAAACACCAGGGTTTCCCCTGTGGCGGACAGGGCAGCCGTCACCAGGGAAGCGCCGCCCCTCAGGTCTGTGGCATTTACCGGCGCGCCGTGGAGTTCCGGCACTCCCGTGACCATGGCTACTCTGCCTTCCACGCGGATATCGGCGCCAAGGCGCCGCAGCTCCGGGACCTGGCGGTATCGGTTTTCAAAAATATTCTCCACAAATACCGTGGTGCCCTCCGCTTTAAGGCTTGCGGCCATCAGGAGGGGTTGGGCATCCGTCGGAAATCCCGGGTAGGGCCGGGTAAGTATGGGCCGGCCGGCTTTGAGGCGTCCGTCTGAAACCAAAGTCACGGAGTTGCTCCGGCAGTCTATCTGGCAGCCCATGCCTTTCAATGCGGAGCTGACCGTTTCAAAGTCTTTAGGTTCGACGCTTAGCAGCTCCACTTTTCCGCCGGCGGCCGCCACCGCGCACAGGATGGTGGCGCAGACTATGCGGTCAGTCATTATTCGGTGTCCTATTCTTTCCACGGGCTTGAAGCCCCTAACAGTTATTGTGGGGGTTCCGGCGCCTTCCATATCCACGCCCATCTTTATCAGATAACTCTGGAGGTCAACAATTTCAGGCTCCCGGGCCGCATTTGTAATCACGGTTTCCCCTTCCGCCGCGCAGGCAGCCAGGATTGCGTTTTCCGTTGCCCCCACACTTGGCAGCTCAAGATTTATTTGCGTACCAACAAGCCTGTCAGCCCGGCAATAAATATTCCCGGACCTCTCGGAAATCTCCGCCCCCAGTTTTCGCAGCGCATCCAGGTGCAGGTCTATGGGCCTGGGTCCCAGCTCACAGCCGCCGGGCAATGATAAAGTTGCCTCCCTGCATCTGGCCAAAATAGCGCCAAGGAAAATGACAGAGGAACGCATCTCCCGCATAAGCTCATGGGGTATGTAGTTCCGTGTCATACCTCTGGAGTCAATATTCACAACGTCCCCGTTCCTGGTCACCTGGCAGCCAAGATGGCGCAGGATGTCAACAGAGGCCTTCACGTCGCTGAGGTTGGGGCAATTCAATAGCTCAGTTTCGCACTCTGCAATTATAGATGCCGCCATAATGGGCAGGACAGCGTTCTTTGCCCCCTGTATCCTCAAACTGCCGTGGAGCCGTCTGCCGCCCTTGATCCTCCAAGTGCTCATATTTTCTCCCCCGTAAAGTCAAATTCAAACCATACTATGCGGGGAAGCTCATTTTTGACAATTAGCCTCTTGCTAAACCAAGTACAATATCTACAATCCTGTCCATGGCGTTGGGGATGCCAAGCTTCAACATTTCCCGGGACATGCTCTCCAGCTTTTCCGGCTGGTTTAGAAGCTCGGACACGGTGCCCATCAGGCTGTCGGCGTTGAATTCCCCCTCAATGAGGACCTTGGCGGCGCCGGCCCTTTCAAGCACCCTTGCGTTTTTCTCCTGATGGTTATTTGTGACATTGGGAGACGGAATCAGCACCGCCGGCTTGCCCAACACGGCAAGCTCGCTGAGGGTGGAGGCCCCTGTCCGGCAAAGAACCAAATCCGCCGCCGCCATGACCCTGGGCATATCGTAAATATACTCCCGGACGTCCATGCCTTTTTTTTGATAATCGGTGAGTCCCTCTCGGGCAAGCTGTTCCCTCATTTCAACAAAGCCTCTTTTTCCGGCCGAGTGAATCAGGCTGAAAAACGGCTTTGCGCAGGCACGCTCAATAAAACTCACCATTATTTCGTTCATATGGCTCGCGCCAAGGGAACCCCACACCGAAACAACAAGAGGCTTATCCTGGGGAAGCCCTAGCTCCGCCTTGGCCTGGGCCTTGTCAATACGGATAAAATCCCCACGGACGGGAGTTCCGGTGACCTCTACCTTTTCCGGACGCTTGTAATTATTTCTGCTCTCCTCAAAACCCACCATAATTTTATCGACGACGGGGGCCAGAAGCCTGGTCGTAAGCCCCGGCACCGCATTGCTCTCATGGAGGGCAGTGGGAATTTTCAGGCCAGCCGCCGCCCGCAGCACGGGATAGCACACATAGCCTCCTGTCCCCAGGGCTACATCCGGCCGAAAGTCCTTTATTATGTGCCGCGCCGCTTTAAGGGAGCGGGGAATATTCCTTAACGTTTTTAAATTATGAGAAATGGCCTCCGGGCTCATACTGCGGCGCAGATTTGTAATGGCAACGGTGGCGATTTCAAAGCCCTCTCTGGGGACCAGCTCCGTTTCCATGTTCCCTTCAGCGCCGACAAATAAAATTTCCGAGTCGGGAAGCAGTTCTTTTATTCGACCGGCAACTGCCAGGGCAGGGTTTATATGCCCGGCAGTACCTCCGCAGGTAAACAGGAATTTCATTTGATAATGTCCTTTCAGGGATTTCCCGGTTTGGCCGGAACTATTTTCCCGGTATATCCCGGGATGCACTTAAAATTATACCCATCTCCGCCATCTGTATTAGAAGCGCCGTCCCCCCGTAGCTGAAAAAAGGCAAAGAAATGCCGGTACAGGGCACCAGATTCGTACAGACCGCCACGTTAAGAATAACCTGGATTGCCAGGAGCGTGGTTATCCCGGTGCAGACAAGGAAGCTGTAGCGGTCCCTGCAGTGCATTGCAATCCAGTATCCGCGGACGATAAGGAGGGCAAAAAGACAGAGGATTAACACCGCCCCTATGAAGCCTAGCTCCTCGCAGACAACGGAGAATATAAAGTCGTTGTGTTCCTCCGGCAGGTAGAGATACTTCTGCCTGCTCTGGCCCAGCCCCAGGCCCATCAGGCCGCCGCTGCCCACGGCATAGAGAGACTGTATTATCTGCCACCCCTCTCCCGTTGGGTTTTCAAAGGGGTTGAGCCAGGTTGTGATGCGTGTGGAGGCATAGGGGAAAAAGGCAATGAGTACCGCTCCCACTGCAGCCACCACCACAGCCCCGCCCACAAACCAATAGAGCCTTGCCCCGCCCACAAACATCATCACGGCGCCAATGGCAATGATAATGATTGAGGCGGAAAAGTGGGGCTCTAGCACCAGCAACCCAACCACCAATGCCAGAATGCCCGCAAAAGGCAGAATGCCGTATTTGAAGGTGGACATTTTACCTTTTAACCGGCATATAAGGTTGGCAAAAAAGAGGATTATCGCAATTTTGGCTATCTCCGAGGGCTGAAAGGTTGTAAAGCCCAGGTCTATCCAGCGGCGGGCGCCGCCGGACTCAACGCCAACAAAAGGCACTATCAGTAGCAGCCCCAGCGCTACAAGCAGCAGAGGCAGTGAAAACCTGCGATAAAAACTCAGGGGGAATTTTGAGGCTATGAACATGACGCCTACGCCGCCCAAAGCAAAGATTAGCTGGCGGTAAAAATAATACACGGCGTTGCCTCCGGTCTCGTTTTCAAGGTCGTAATATGCCCTGGCAAAACTGGCAGAAAGAACCATAATAACCCCGATGGTGAGAAGAAGCAGAGTCAGCAGGGCAAGAGGCAGGTCCACACTCCCTCTGCCGATGGAGGCATCGTCGGTATAGCCCGCCAATCTTGTGTTTTCATACTGCATATACATGCCTCCTCTTTTTGCTTCCGAACGGCCGGCCTTTACTCAGAAGGCCGGCCAAAGGAAAAGCCTAATAGCTGAAACGGTCCACAACTCCCGCAAAGGCAATAACCGAAAACAGCAGCGAAATGCCTGTAAACAGCACAAACAGCTCCTTTTCGGACCACTTTTTACCCGTCCAGCCGCCCATTTCTAGGTGGTGGTGGAAGGGCGCCATCTTGAAAACCCGTTTACCGCCGGTAAGCTTGAAATAAAATACCTGAATCACGTCGGAAAGGGCTTCAATCACGTAGATTATGCCCACTACCAGAATTATAAGGGGCATATCCATGGCAAAAGCCATGGCGGCAACTGCGCCCCCCAAAAACAGGGAGCCACTATCCCCCATAAAGATTTTAGCGGGGTTAAAATTGTACAGCAGGAAACCCAGGAGCCCCCCTGCAAGCCCTGAGGCAAATATCCCTATGGAAAGGTATTCGCGGCCCCAGAAAAAAGCTACCGATGAGAAAAATATGCATACCGGCAGAGTTGTGCCGGCGGCCAGGCCGTCCGCTCCGTCCGTAAGGTTTACCGCGTTGACAGTGGCCACTATAACAAAAGCGGCAAAGACAAAATAAACAACTTCGGGTATCGGCAGAGTTTTTCCCCAGAAGGGGATGTACAGGTTGGGGGCCAGGTATCCAAAGCGCCGAAGTAGGAAAACAAAAGCTATAGCCACCACAAGCTGGAGCAAAAATTTCTTCCTTGCCGTGAGGCCGAGGTTCTGCTGCTTTCTCAGCTTTTCAAAGTCATCCAAAAAGCCGATGGCTCCATATATCATTGAGAATAATAGCACAAAGATATGACCGTATTCCCCTCGCAGCATTTCCGAAAAACCCACGGTGATGCATACTATGCTCACGCCAACAATGAATATGATTCCGCCCATGGTGGGAGTTCCGGTTTTACCCATGTGCCAGGTGGGGCCGTCATCGCGTATTTTCTGGCCGGCCTTGATTTTTACCAGCCACGGCACAAGGTATTTCCCAACTACCGTGGCTATTATAAAAGATAGTATGAAAGCCGTTATCAGCTTCATTGTCATTGGTTTTTCCTCTTCTCCAAGATTTCTGCAACTATTTCACGTTCGTCCATATGGTGCTTGGTTTTCCCTATAATCTGGTAGGTCTCATGGCCCTTCCCGGCAAGGATTATGATATCCCCCGGCCTGTGGTTGTTGATGGCATAGGCTATGGCCTCTCGCCTGTTCTCAATAATTGTGCGGGGAGTCTTTGAGTCTTCAAGCCCCGACATGATATCCGCAATAATGCCAAGAGGGTCTTCCGTCCGGGGGTTGTCGGAGGTGATTATCACAAAGTCGGCGTATTCTGCGGCAATTTTGCCCATTATGGGACGTTTTGTCCTGTCCCTGTCGCCTCCGCAGCCGAACAGGACAACCAACCGTCCGGGGCTGACTTCCTTCATGGATTTGAGCACATTCTCCAGGGCATCGGGGGTATGGGCATAGTCTATGAGTATGGTGTAGTCCCCGTCCGTGGGCACTACCTCCACCCTACCCTTCACGCCCTTGGCGGCAGACAGGGCCTCCGCCACCCGGCCGCTGCTAATCCCAAGAAGCAGACCGCAGGCAATAACCGCGAGGGCGTTGTATACGGAAAAACGTCCGGGAACCCCCAGGCGAACTCTCTCCAGAACTCCCGTGGTCAGGGCGCAGAACTTCACTTCCCCGGCATAGAGCCTGATATCCTTTGCCACCAGGGTGGCCTCGTTTTTCTCCGTGGAATAGGTCAGTACCGGGCATTTGGCCTCTCGGAGCATGTATTCCGCCCACTGGTCGTCCAGGTTGACCGCGCCCTTCTCGCACTGTCTGAAAAACAAGGCTTTGGCCTTGGCGTATTCCTCCATTGTACGGTGGAAGTCCAGGTGGTCCTGGGTAAGATTTGTGAATATGCCAACCTGAAACGTAATCCCCGCCACACGGCTGAGAACAAGAGAATGGGAGGATACCTCCATTACCACATGTGTGCAGCCAGCATCCGCCATCTCCCGGAGCAGCTTTTGCAGCTCGTAAGACTCGGGGGTCGTGCGCTCAGCAGGCAACGCCGTATATCCTATCATATTTTCATTGGTACCTACAAGTCCTACTTTTGCGTTTAAGCAATGTTCAAGCATATGTTTTATGAGGGTGGTAGTGGTGGTCTTCCCATTGGTGCCGGTGACGCCTATCATTACCATTTCGGAGGAGGGGGACCTGAAAAAGTTCTTCGAGACAATTGCCAGGGCATATCTGCTGTCTTTAACCTGAACATAGGGCAGTCCCCCGTCCGGCGCTTTTTGGCACAGCACCGCCACCGCCCCATTTTCAAAAGCGGAGTTTATATACTTATGGCCGTCCGTCTCAAAGCCGGAAACCGCCACGAATAAATCCCCGGTTTTTACATGACGCGAATCGTAACATATGCCGCCGATTTCCATTTCAGGATCTGCGCAAAACTCTATGATTTCAATGTCCTTAAGGATATCTTTAAGTTTCATTTGGGTGCCCTCCTTTTAGCGGACCCGTCAGTAGCGACCCAGATTGCTGTTATCTACAAGTGTGACTTCAACCACAGTTCCGTGTTTTACCATTGTTCCGGGCTCAATGCTCTGTTTTGAAACTAGTACGGATTCCGAATCGGCGATGATTCCGCTGGAATTTTTAATGAACAGCCCATAATAGCCCATACGCTGGCGGGCTACGGAGTATGTGAGGCCGGTAAGATCCGGAACGGTTTCCGTGTCCTCCGACGCCTCCCCATCCGCATACACAATAATCTGGCTCTGTGCGGCAACAACCGCGTTTGCATGGGGCAGCTGGTCGGCAACGACGGCGCCGGAGCCTATTACCCGCATGTCAAGGTTCATGTTCATCAGAACCGCACGGGCCTCCTCCAATGTCATGCCCTTGAGGTTGGGAACTGTTTTGTCCATGTGAACCAGCTCTTCCTCGGTGTAGACAGCCTCAATCCCCATGTAGGGCAGAACATCGGCGAAAATCTTGCCCACGGTGGGGGCCCCCATCTGACCTCCGCTTATATATATCCCCGTCTCGTTGCTGGGTGTATCCAGCAGAACCAAAACTGCTATCCGGGGGTCATCGGCAGGCGCAAAGCCTATGAAGGAGACAATATATTCCTTAATGTTTTGCGCGGCTTCCTGAGCCACCTTCTGGGAGGTTCCGGTCTTGCCGGCTATACGGTAACCTGCCACATAGGCGTTCCTGCCGGTTCCCTCGTTCCTGTCCCCTACCACCTGCTCCAGCATCTTGCACATGATTTCGCTGGTTTCCTTGCTTATGACCTGACGCACCACAGTGGGCTCATTCTTCTTGACGATATTGCCCTCACTGTCGATAACTTCCCCGACAATGTAAGGTTTCATCAGGTTTCCGCCGTTGCAGACCGCGCTGACCGCGGTGATAAGCTGAAGGGGCGTGATGTTAAAGGTCTGCCCGAAAGAGGCCGCCGCAAGCTGTGAGAGGTTTTGTTCATTGAAAAACACATTTTCACTCCACCAGAGGCTGCCGCTCTCTCCTCCCAGGTCGATCCCGGCCTTGCCTGTGGGGGTTACATCCGGGCTGTCGGCCCTGTTAAAGAAACCAAAGGCTTCAGCATATTTGTAAAAAGTCTCGGCTCCCACCCTCAGCCCTATGTTAACTAAGGCCACGTTGCAGGAATGCTGCATGGCCTGGGTCAGGGTCTGGCTGCCGTGGCCGCCGGCCCTCCAGCACTTTACTGGCTCGGTGCGCCCCAGGACCGGAATACTTCCGCCGCAGTAGAAGTGGTCGTTAAGATTCACTATCCCCTCTTCAAGGGCCATGGCCATGGTTATAATCTTGAAGGTGGAGCCGGGTTCATAAGTGTCGCTTATGGCCTTGTTCCGCCATTGGCGATTCAGAGCCTCATGCAGAATCCTTGTACGCTCCTCCTTGTCCTCGGTCTCCGCCAGGATGGCTTTCACCTCGTCACTAACATCCTGATAGTTGTTAAGGTCAAAGTTTCCCAGGCTGCACATTCCCAGTATCGCGCCCGTGTTTACGTCCATTACTATGCCAGCAGCACCGTTTTGGACGTCGTAGTCCAGCATGGCCTGTTCTATGTGCTTTTCCAAATAATACTGGATGGTCGAGTCAATGGTAAGGACCACGTCATTGCCGTCCTGGGCGTCATAATAATCTTCAAATTTGGTGAAAAGCATATCCGTGCCGGCAGAGTTTTTTGCCCGCACAATGCGCCCGCTGACCCCGGAAAGCTCCTTGTCGTACCTGGACTCTATTCCCGCCAGCCCGTAATTGTCAACTCCCACGAAGCCTATCACATGGGATGCCAGGCTGCTGTAAGGATAATAGCGCTTGGTATCAGGCTCAATTTTCACGCCCTTGAGATTGTACTCGTTTTTGAATTCCCGCACCTTGTCGGAGACTTCCTGCTCCACCTTGGTGGCAATGGTCACATACCAGGAGGAAGTCTTCTTTGTCTTTTCCAGAATGCTCTCATAGTCCAGATCCAAAATCTCGGCCAGCTTGAGGGCTATGAGTTCCGGATCCTCGTTGTACATTTTTATTTCCGCGGGACTTATGAAAATTGTGTCCACGCTGGCGCTCATGGCCAGAATTTTCATGTTCCTGTCGTATATGGTACCCCGGTTTGCCCGGACAACAGTTTCCCTGACCTGCTGCTCAACGGCCAGGCTCTCATACATTTCGTGCTGCAGAATCTGTATCTGAAACAGCTTAAGCGCCAGCACTATAAATGCAACTATGCCGCACACTATCATAAGAAAAAGCGTGCGGCGGAGCATCATTCTGTTAGGGGTGCGGGAGGGGTTTTTTCTTCGACTTCTGTCTGCCATATTGCTCTCCTCGGATAAAAGCTTCTTGCATACGGAGCGCTGTGTTCAGTTCCACAGCAATAACCCTACATGATTATACTGCGGGTCTTATTCGAAATATTCTCCTATTAACGCAAGAAAGTCTTTTAATCTGTCCAGCAATCCGCCGTCTTCCGTCTCCTCCTGCAATACCACTGCCTTATCCGGAGCAGAGCTGTCCACATAATATATCTGGTCACTTCTGGGTTTCTGCATACCCAGATCATTTATTGCGTACTCTTCAATCTCCGTGAGATTAAATGCGCTCTCATACTGGATAAGCAGCTTTGCGTTTTCGGCTTTCAGTTCCTCAAACCTCTGGTTCAGCTGCACCGTCTCGTCCGTCACCTGGGTAAGCTGGATACGGAACATCAGTGAAAAAACCAGCAGCACGGCCACGCAGGCGGTGCCTATAATGGCAAAGGGAGCCAGAGCCTGCTTTGTGCGCAGAGCCGTTCTGACTGCTGTCTGCTCACGGGTCTTTGGCGGTGCTGGCGCTTTTACCGGCTCATCCAGAGTGGTTTCCGGGAAGAATATAGGATTATTAAAATCATAGGCAAGGCTGCCGTAAACGGAATGCTGCCCATATGTATTCTTAGTTCTATTTGCCATTTTATACTCCTTTTACCATCCAATCAGGCAAGGTTTCCTACACTCTCTCAGCAATTCTCAGCTTGGCGCTGCGAGCCCTAGGATTTTGGGAGACCTCCTCTTTCGTAGGGACAACGGGCTTTCTTGTCACGCTTTTAAGGGTCTGAACAAAACCACAGGCGCAAACCGGGAAATCCCTGGGGCAGACGCATCCTCTCTCCCGGGCAGAGATTGCGTTTTTTACTATCCTGTCTTCCAGAGAATGGAAACTGATTACCGCAAGCCTCCCTCCGGGATTGAGCCTGTCGGCTGCCGTTCCCAGCATTTCGGATATTGCTTCCAGCTCGTCATTAACGGCAATGCGTATTGCCTGAAAAGTCCGTTTTGCAGGATGCTGCTTTTCCCTCAGGGCGGATGGCGGCATCGCTTTTTTTATTACTTCAACCAAATCTAAAGTGCTTTTTATTTTTTCTGCGGACCGTCTTTTCACTATGGCCGCCGCAATTTGCGGAGCATAGCGCTCCTCGCCAAAGTCATATAGTATTCGCTTTAGTTTTTCCTCTGGCCATGTATTGACAATATCCGCGGCAGTGAGGCTTTCGCTTTCGTCCATGCGCATATCCAAAGGCGCATCGGTCATATATGAGAATCCCCGCTCCGTCTCATCCAGCTGGGGCGAGGACACCCCCAGATCGAACAACATGCCGTCCACGGTTTTTATATCTAGTTGGTCCAGAATTCTGCCCAAATCGCGGAAGTTGCCATGGACTATGGTTATCCTGTCTATCAGGGGCGCAAGGCGCCGGGAGGCCCGCTCTATAGCCCGCTCATCCCTGTCAATGGCAATCAGACGTCCCGTGCCCAGCTTTTGGGCTATCGCCTGGGAATGACCGCCGCCGCCAAGGGTGCCGTCCACGTATATGCTGCCGGGCTTAATCTTTAGCCCTTCAATACATTCGTCAAGAAGCACGGGCCGATGTGTAAACTCCATCAGAACTCCAGCTCCTCCATAACCGCAGCAATGTTCTCCGGTGTAATCTCCTCAATGTAGACCTCTTTCCAGGTATCGCTGTCCCAAAACTCAGCATGATTGTTGCAGCCGATTACGGTCACATTCTTTTTGAGTCCTGCGAAATCCCGGAGGTTTTGGGGTATAAGTATGCGGCCCTGGCTGTCAAGCTCACATTTGGCGGCATAGGCAAAAAGGGGGCGCATCTTTCTTTGCTTTACGTAGGGCATGGCGTTCACTTTTTCGGTGAATACCTGCCAGCTTTCGGCGCTATAGACTGAAAGGCACTTGTCCATGGAGAGAGTAACGTAAAAAACATCTCCAAGCTCTTCTCTCAGTTTGGAGGGTATAAACAGCCTGCCCTTGGAATCCAGAGTGTGATGATATTCACCTGTCACGGCCGCTACACCTCCATCCTTTCCGTGGGCATATCCCCCACAATATACCACTTACCCCCACTGGTAGCCACCATTATAATAACGAAAAATAAAAAAAGCAAGAGAAAAATTCATTTTCTCTTGCTATCTTTTCAATATTTTTTCCTTATTATTCAGACATTTTTCGACATATACACAATTTATTGTAGGTATGTTTAGCTTATGGGCAATAATTCTTCAACATATTGTTTGCAGCCAAAATTTGCTTTAAAATTTTGTTTTTATTGCTCTATTATATTACTCTTCCAGCTCCTCCTCGTAAATCTGCCGGATTTGATGGGTCTGATGTGCGCCGGCGGCGTTCCGGAAGCGGATACGGGATTGGCGAACCTCATCAAGCGCCGCCGCAACGGCCTCCTCAGTACGGCGCAGGGCATCGTCCACATATTCGTTGGCAACCCGCCTAAGCTCCCTGGACTTTTGCTCCGCGGTGGTCAGAAGCTCATTGCTCCTTGCTTTTGCAATGCGAACCACCTCCTGCTCATCCACCAAACGCCGCGCATGGTCCTCGGCGGCCTTGCGGATTGCCTCCGCCTCACGCTTGGCATTGCCGATAAATTCATCCCTGGATGTGACCAGCCGTTTAGCCTCAGCCAGTTCAACGGGCAGCTGAGCTTTGATTTCGTCCAGAAGGTTAAGGACTTTATCTCTTTCGATTATGCACTTTTCATTTCCAAGAGGAACGCCCCAAGCCTCAGAGACCATGGCATAAAGCATTTCGATGAGTTCAAGGACTTCATTTTCCATTAATGTGTTACCTCCTCATTTGCGACTTCCTAATCACGTCGTCAATAATTTCTTCCGGTACGAATTCGGAGAGGTCAGCGCCATACTTGGCCATCTCTTTTACCGCCGACGAGCTGAGGTATGTATATTGCTCGCTGGCGGAGAGGAAAAGAGTCTCCAAATACGGATTAATTTTTTTGTTTATTATGGCCATCTGGAATTCGGACTCGAAGTCGGAGATGGCTCGAAGTCCCTTAATAATAACAGCGTCCTGGTAATTCATGGCATATTCAGCCAGCAGGCCGTTCCAGGTGTCCACTTCCACATTGGGGAAATCACCTATAACTCTGCTTATAAGGTCCATGCGTTCCTCAATGGTAAACATGGTTTTTTTTTCGCTGTTTATCATAACGCAGACCACTACTTTGTCGAAAATATCAGCGGCCCGGCGAATAATATCCAAATGTCCGAAAGTAATCGGGTCAAAGCTACCCGGATAAATTGCTGTTTTCATTGTTTTCATATATTTAATACCTGCCTATACTTCCTTGCCGTAGACGGTCAGCTTTACCTTACCATAGAGGTATTCCCTGCGTTTAAAATATGGCGGCAAGGCCTCGGTCAAGGTGAGCTCACGCATAGTTTCACAAGCTATTATACCACCATCTGACAAGATGTCAAACTTGAAAATTTTATGAAGAGCTTTGTCGGCAAGTCCGCTGTCATATGGCGGATCTATGAAGATAAGGTCAAACTTTCCGCAACGCTCCAAATACGCCAGGGAATCGCCCAGTATTACCTCTCCTTCGAATTTGCAGGTTTTCAGGTTTTCCCGAATCAGTTTTACCGCGTCACGTGATTCGTCAACGAACACGGCGCTGTCCGCTCCCCTGCTCAGGGCTTCTATCCCCAACTGTCCGGTACCGGCAAACAAATCCAACACACGCCGGCCCTCTACATCAAACTGGACAATATTGAATATGGCCTCTTTCACCATATCCGTGGTGGGCCTTATATCAATGCCCACAGGTTCTTTCAGCTTCCGTCCTCGGGCGGTACCTGTTATAACTCGCATGTCACGACCTCTTTTCCTGTATGGTTTTGTAAAAATTATTTCGACATACAGCCGTTTATCAGGTCTCTTCATCCTTTTTCATGTGAAAATGCTCCCATACCGCCCGGGCGGTGTTTTTGGGCACTGCCTGGCAGAGTTCCTCCAAGGATGCCTCCCGTATGGCGCGAATGGTCTTGAAATGGCGTAAAAGGGCGTTTCGCCGCTTTTCGCCGACACCTTTAATTTGGTCCAGCTCCGAGCCAAAGCTTGCCGAGCGCAGGGAGCGCTGGTATTCGATGGCAAACCGGTGGGTCTCCTCCTGGATGTTTCCAACGAGGGCAAACACCGCGGGATTGCCGGAAAGCCCGATTTCACTGCCCTGAGGGGAGACCAGTCCCCGGGTTCGATGCCGCTGGTCCTTTACCATGCCAAACACCGGCAGCCGGATGCCCAGTTCTCTCAGCACCTCCTCAGCCGCGCTGGCATGGGCGGCGGCGCCGTCTATCAAAAGGAGGTCCGGCAGTGTGCCAAACTTTTCGTCCCCATCCAGATAGCGCCTGAAACGCCTGCCGAGGACTTCCCTCATGCTGTGATAGTCGTCCTGTCCGGGGGTTTCTTTGATTCTAAACTTGCGGTAATCCTTTTTTAACGGTTTGCCCCGCCAAAACACCGTCATGGCGGCCACAATGCCCTCGTTTCCCAGATTGGATACGTCAAAGGCCTCAATCCTCTGGGGCAGCTCGGGCAGCTCCAGGGTTTTTTGGAGCCATTCCAGGGTTTTCAGCCTGCGCTGGGCGGCGGTAGTGGCTCTAAGGCATTCCTCCCTGGCATTTAGCACGGCGGCCTCAACCAGCTTGAGCCTCTCCCCCCGCTTGGGAGTCTCGATTTTTACCCTTCGTCCCGCCGCCTGGGTAAGAAGCTGCTCCAGGGGCTCCCTGTCCTCTATCTCCACAGGCAGGAGTATGACGCTTGGCCAAGCGCCTCTTATGGTGTAGTATTGCCGTACAAGGCCGGATATAGCCTCGGCATCGGGTTCCAGGGGCTCCTCCATAAGCTCGTAATCCTTCCCGGCCAGCTCCCCGTCCAAATAATGGAGAACGGTAAAGCAGAATTTTGCGCCCCGGAAAAAGCCCACGGCGTCGGTATCCGCAATGGCCGCGCCGATAACCCTCTGCCGGTTCCGCAGGCCGGCCACGGCCCGGAGCCTGTCCCTGTACCGTGCCGCCAGTTCAAAGCGCATCTCCTCCGACGCCCGGAGCATTTCTTCTTCAAGCTCCCTGGTAAGCTCATCCGTTTTGCCGTCCAGAATCATCTCCGCTTCTTTTATGGAGCGTCGGTATTCCTCCGCCGAACTATCTTCCAAACAGTAGCCGGCGCAGCTGCCCATGTGAAAGTTGAGACAGGGGCGGTCTTTCCCGATATCCCGGGGGAATTTCCTGCCGCAGGTAGGGAGTTTCAAAGCCTTGCAAAGGGTGTCTATTATTTCCCTTGTAACGTTCCTGCCCCCGTAAGGGCCGAAATACCTGGCCCCGTCCCTGGCGGTTTTGTTTGTTATCGTAAAGATGGGGTATTCGCTTTGAACGTCAAGCCTTATGAAGGGATAGCCTTTGTCGTCCCTCAGCAAAATGTTGTAACGGGGCTGGTGCCGCTTAATCAGGGAGTTCTCCAGCACAAGGGCTTCAAGTTCCGAATTGGTTACGATAACGTCAAAATCCGTAACCTTGGACACCATAGCATGGGTCTTGGGGTCGTGCTCCCCTTTGAAATAGCTGCTGACACGGTTTCTTAGCTGTTTTGCCTTGCCTACGTAGATGACCTCGCCCCTGCTGTCCATCATGATATAGACGCCGGGCAGCAAGGGAAGCTTGTTGGCTTTTTCACGCAGAATATCTATCATTGCAAAAACCTCTCAGGCGGCGGCTTTTATAATTAGCTGTGAGATTGCGAGTTTCTATTGCAGAATATGCACCACAGGGTCACGGTGGCCACCACCACTATTCCGCCAAACAGAGCGAAAACTCCCGGGGTCTCTCCGTCGAATATGGCAACCCATACGGGATTAAGCAGGGGCTCCATGGCCCCCAATAGAGAGCAGGCCAAAGGCGGGCAGTGCTCCACGGCTTTAACAAAGAGTATGTACGGAACGCCAAGCTGTAATACGCCAAGGATAAGGATGGACAATAGGGGAACCATCGTGACCTGGGGTTTGGTTATAAAGATAAAGGGTATGGCAACAACCGCGGTCATAAGCTGCCCAAAAAACACGCAGCTCATTCGCTCGGTACTGTCGGCATTGCCTATGGTAATATACATGCCGGCCATGAACATACCTGCGCCTATGCCGATTATGTTGCCCAGGAGATGCCCGGGGGTAAGCTGGTCAAGAAAAAACAGGGAAATTCCGGCAAGGGTGAAAATAACCGCCAGCAGGTCGGCCCGGCTAAACTTCTGTTTAAAGAACAGGGCCGAAAAGACCAATATAAAAACAGGGGCAGTAAATTGCAGCACTATGGCGTTGGCGGCCGTGGTGAGCTTGTTTGCAACCACAAAGCAGGTATAAACAAGGCACATTATCAGGCCGGAAAGTAAAGTTTTTCTGTTTACTATGACAGGCAGGCCCTTGATTTTAATATAAACGAACACTACAATCCCGGCTACCGCGCTTCGCGCACCGGAAATCACGAATGGGCTCCAGGGGATAAGCTTAATGAATATTCCGGCAATACTCCAGAGACTGGCGCAAATCAACATTTGGAGTATTGCCACATTCTTTTCCGAAAGAGTTTTCACCTAATACGCTCCTTGAAACAGGCAGGCTTCCGGCCTACCTTGCATTAATCGGTTTTTTATAGAAATAAAGGGCGTGTTTTCAAACACGCCCTTGGGTATTCAGGGTTTGAAACTATTCCGAAAAATCAGAGGTTATAAGCTCTGACAGAGTGTTGATGGCTTCTACTTCGTCAGATCCGTCAGCAATTATATTAATGGTTGTTCCTTTGACGATACCCAGAGAAAGTACACCAAGGAGACTTTTTGCGTTTACTCTGCGTTCGCCCTTTTCTATCCAGATACTGCTCTTAAACTCGTTTGCTTTCTGTATGAAGAAAGTTGCCGGTCTAGCATGCAGCCCAACCTGATTATTTATGAGAACCTCCCGGATAACCATCCATGCCCACTCCTTTTGTAATAAAGACTTCTATGACAAATTTATTTTATCAAAACAATATTATATCGTCAACTGATTTTACCCATTTTGGTAAATTGCACAGGTATATTACACGCAAAAAAGTTTGTTTTACTTCAGTTCTACAATAGTAACTCCAGTTTCGCCTTCCCCGTAACGGCCCAGTCTGAAACTTTTCACCGACTTGTTCCGTTTAAGGCTGTCATGCACTGCCTGACGCAATGCGCCTGTCCCCTTGCCGTGAATAATGGTGACGCTGTTTAGATTTGCCATTGCGGCGCTGTCCAGGTACCGCTCCAAAACAGGGATGGCCTCGTCCGTTATCATGCCACGGATGTCCAGTTCCGGGCTTACCGAGACTGTCCTTAGCTGCGATGTTCCCGGCCTTATGAAGCTTTCCGGCTGCCGGGAAGGCTCGTCCTCCAGAAGTAAAACCTCGGATTCCTTTGCCGTAACCCGCATAATCCCCGCCTGAAGCTCCAGCCCCCTGTCAGGGTCGACGGATATTACCGTGGCCTTAACGCCCATTGACAATATTTCCACCGTATCCCCGGGCTCCACCGGTCTGGAAGACCGCCGCTCCCTGGCGGGTTTCTTCTTCCGGGATGACAGGCGCTCCTCCGCATCGTTCAGCTTTCGCCGGAGCTGGGCCCTGGCCTCGTTTATGCGCTGGTAAGTCTCTTCCTGCGCCTGACTTTTCCGCATTTCGTCCAATTGGGCAAACACTTCTTCCGCCTTACTGCGGGCCTCCGCCAGTATCTGCTCCGCCTCGCGCCTTGCCGTTTCCTCGGCCTTTTCCAGCCGCGCGGCAAGCTGCCGGCGCATCTGTTCCGACTTTTTAAGGTTTTCCTCGGTCTCCCGGAGCCTTTTTGCTTCCTCCAGCCTGTCCCTTTCAATTAGTTGCCGGGCCTGCTCCAGCTTTTGTATTGTCTCCTCAAAACTGGCGCTCTCAATTCCCACCCGGCCCTTGGCGTCCTGGATGATTTCAGCGGGCATTCCCAGCCTCTCCGATATTGCAAAAGCGTTGGACTTGCCCGGTATGCCCAGCAGGAGCCTGTAGGTGGGCTGCAGGGTCTCAATGTCAAACTCGCAGGAGGCGTTCTGCACCCCGGCTGTGGAGGTGGCATAGACTTTTAGTTCCGCATAGTGGGTGGTGGCGGCAATTAGGGAGCCGCGCTTTCGGGCGTACTCAATAATCGCTATGGCAAGGGCAGCCCCCTCCACGGGGTCGGTGCCTGCCCCCAACTCGTCAAAAAGCAGCAGGGTATCCGGGCCGCACTCCTTCAAGATACTCACAATGTTGGTCATATGAGAGGAAAATGTGGACAGGGACTGCTCTATACTCTGCTCGTCGCCTATATCCGCCAAGACCATTTTGAAAACCGGCAGGCTGCTGCCGTCTGAGGCGGGGATGTGCAGACCGCACTGGGTCATTACGCTTAAAAGCCCCAGAGTCTTAAGGGAAACCGTCTTTCCTCCGGTGTTGGGGCCGGTGATTACAAGGGTGCCGAACCCGTCTCCCAACTCCACATCTATAGGCACCGCTGTTTCGGGGTTCAGAAGGGGGTGCCTTGCCTGTCTCAGCCTGAGCCCGGTTTCGGAAAGAGAGGGCTCCGAGCAGTTTAGCCTATAGCTCAGTTTTGCCTTTGCAAAGATAACATCAAGCTCAACCAGCGCGTTAAAATCGCTGGTAATGTCCCCCCTGTGCGCTGCGCAGTCCGCGGACAATTCCATGAGTATGCGCTCAATCTCCTGCTTTTCCTTGGCTTTCAGCTCACGCAGTTCGTTGTTAGCCTTGACCACCGCCATAGGCTCTATAAACAGGGTTGCGCCGCTGGCGGAAACGTCGTGGACCAGGCCGGAAAATACTCCCTTGTGTTCGGCTTTTACCGGCACCACATAGCGCTCCGACCGGATTGTGATAATGGGCTCCTGGAGAACCTTTGAATACGAAGGCGACGAGATAATCTTCTGCAGGGTTTCCCGTATTCTGGCGTTTGTGGCCCGAATCTTCCGGCGTATGGATGCCAGCTCGGCGCTGGCAGAGTCGGCAATTTCCTCTTCATCGGTTATGGAGCCAGTTATTTTATCCTCAAGAAAGCGGTTTGCCCTGATAGAGCGGAAAAGATAATCAATATCGGTGGGCTGGGACCTGTCCCCCTCGCCGTATGAGCGGACTATACGAGCGGATTGCAGCACCCCCGCAATATCCAGCAGTTCCCGGGGGTTAAGTATGCCTCCCATATCCGCCCGGGCCAGGGCGGAGCGCACATCCTTAACTCCCGAAAAAGACGGGCTGCCTTTTACCGACATCATCGTCTTTGCGGCGGTGGTCTGTCCAAGCCGGCGCCTGACTTCCATGGCGGCGCCGCTGGGACGGATAGATAAGACCTTTTCCTTTGCCGGCAGGCTTACCGCCTCTTTTGCCAGCATCTCCAGCACCGCCGGCAGTTCAAGTGTTTTTAGCGACTTTTCGTAAAAATCCATTAGAAAACCTCATGACGTTATTTAAAAACAATTTTGAAATTTAATTTAGGGATTTATAATAATCAAGGGAACGAAATCCTCTCTCCAACTGCTCGCACACATAGGCCTCACAGATATCGCCAAGCATTTTTTGCGCGGCATGTCCAAGACTGAATGAGAAAACCCTTTTCGGACCGGAATTTACAATATGCCTCATGGCCGCAAGGGAACCGGCACAAAGGGACAGACCGGCATTTCCCTCCTCAAGTCGGCATTCCCGGCAGTAGACAGTTCCTCCAGTCAAGCTGAAGACAGGGAATGTTATGTCAACCTTTCCGCATGCCCCGCAGGCGGAAAGCTCCGGCTCGTATCCAGACAGGCACATAATACGCAGTTCAAAGGCGGATTTGATGTGCTCTGGCGAATACTTGCCCCTGCTCAGGGCATACAGGGTGTTGAGCCCCAACCGCAAAAGTTCAGGACTGGCGCTGTCCCCGTCGGATACCGCCTCCAGAAGTTCCGCAAAATAGCTAGCCAGAGCAAGCAGGCAAATGTCCTGGCGCAGGCCCAAAAACTGCTCTATTGTCTCCGCCTCGTCCAGGGACCATCTGCCCTTGTTGCAAAAAAGTGTCATTTCCGAAAAAGTCAGGAACTGAGAGGCAGCCCGTATCCTGCTGCCCTTTCTGAGGGCGCCCCTGGCATTGACGGTGAGCTTCCCTTCGCTCTCCGTCAGAACCGTAAGTATCTTGTCCGCCTCTCTATATTTGACCTCCCTGAGGACGAGGGCTTTAGTGGTAATGTACATATTATGTAAACCTCACGCCTATTTCCCCATTTCAATACGGGGCGTTTGGGTAATCGGATCCCACATTTTGCTGTAAAGGCTCACCGCCGCCTGAGGCGGCGGTTTTTTCCTGAAGGAAAGCCTGGCCAAAATTCTCGGAGGCCCGGTACAGCAGATAGCATATGGGATCCCCCGTATCCTTGAATATTTCCCAAAAAATCTTTCCTGTCAAATCTGCCACCTCCCGTATTATTCTTTCACCCCGGTGCGCAGATATAGCCGGTAATTTTTAATCGCCGAATCCAAAATTGCGGAGCAGAAATTGGCTGTCCCGCCAGTTTTCTTTCACCTTAACCCAGGTCTGAAGGAAAACCTTTGTGCCCATAAATGCCTCAATGTCTTTCCTAGCCAGCTCGCCGATTTTCTTTAGCATCGCGCCGTTTTTGCCAATGATTATGCCTTTATGGGTGGCTTTTTCGCAATAAATGGTTACGTCCAAATCGATAATTCCGTTTTCCCTTTCAGAAAATTCCGTGACCTCCACTGCGGTGCCGTGGGGCACTTCCTTGTCCATGCATAACAGCAGTTTTTCCCGGACAATCTCCGCGCAGATCTGCTTTTCCGGCTGGTCGGTGACAATACCCTCGGGAAAAAGGGGCGGCCCCTGGACGGCGTACTTTCCAAGCTGCTGCAGGATAAGCTCCACTCCGTCTCCAAACTGTGCGGAAATCGGTATAATTGCGTCAAAATCGTGGGCCTTTGAGTAGAGGTCAATAATGGCAAGAATCTCCGCTTTGGGTATTGTGTCAATTTTATTTATGCAAAGCACGGCGGGGACATTCGCCTGCTTTACCCTGGCAAGGAGCTCCGCCTCCAAATCGCCAATCTTGGCAACGGGCTCCACCAGGAGAAGCACCGCATCCACGCCGGCTATGCTCTCGCCGGCCACCCTTACCATATAGTCTCCCAGCTTGGTACGAGCCTTATGGAATCCGGGGGTGTCCATCAGTACAAATTGGGTATCTCCCCTGTTGACCACTGCGGTAATACGGGTCCGGGTAGTCTGGGGCTTGTGGGTTACAATGGCCACCTTCTCCCCCGTCAGCGTATTAGTCAGGGTAGATTTTCCCACATTTGGTCGTCCCACTATTGCTATCATTGCATTTTTTGTAATGCTCATTGGTATCGTTTCCTCTCACTTTTTCAGTTTTCTGCTGAAAAAAATAAAGTATATCCACAGGGGCAATGTGAGGACAATCGCTCCTGCCGCCACAGGATGTGTGACTGCAAATTCAACAGTACTTGCCACTTTCTCCGTCCGGAAAAATATAATACCCCCCACAACTGCGGAAACAGCGGCAAATATCAGTACGGAACCGGCGGCAATATCCTTTACCCTGGCCACCTTAAGGGAATTTCCCGGGTGTATGGCGTTGCAGGCCGTCTCAACGGCGGTGTTCAGGCACTCCGACCCCAGTACAAGGGCTATGCATATGAGGACCGCCGCCCATTCCGTCAGCCCGATGCCCGTCACAACGCCAGCCAGAATCACGTAAAAGGCGACACAAAGGTGTATTCTCATATTGCGCTCGGTTTTAACCGTATATATTATCCCACGAAAAGCATATACAAAGCACTTCATCTGTCCAAACCTATCTTTTCGCAAATATATTCCTCGCGAGAGCGCATGAGGCGCTTTTGCTCTCCTTCATCCGTGTGGTCGTAGCCCAGCAGGTGCAGCACCGAATGTGCGGTGAGATAGGCAATCTCCCTGTCCGGGCCGTGGCCGAATTCCTCCCCCTGGCACCGGGCTTTTTCAAGGGAAAGCACTATGTCCCCTAGCAATATGTAGCCCGTGTCCAGGTCACGCTCGGCGCCTTCGGGGTCAAATTTACCCGGGAGAAATTCATTGAAGGGAAACGACAGCACGTCCGTGGGGCTGTCCACATTCCGGTACCGGCGGTTAAATTCCCTTATCCCCTCATTGTCTGTAAGGAGAACGTTTATCTCACATGGCCGCCTTATTCCCTCCGCCTCCAGGGCGGCGCAGGCGGCCCGGCGAATAAGAGCATATGCCTTGGACAGGCCCAGCCCCCTGCCGGTGCGGCTGACATTTATCCTGTGTTTAACCATCATTTTTTCCTCTTATAGATTTTCGGCGCCCCCTCCAGGCGGGGCTTTTCAAATTTATCATATGCCTCAATTATCTTCTGCACAAGGGCGTGGCGCACCACGTCTGCCGACGTAAGGTTGCAGATGGCAATGCCCTCTATGTCCTTGAGCACACGAATGACCTCCTTGAGGCCGCTGACCTTGTCCCCGGGCAGGTCGATTTGGGTAATATCCCCGGTAATAACAATCTTTGAGCCGAAGCCCAAACGGGTCAGGAACATCTTCATCTGCTCACGGGAGGTGTTCTGGGCCTCGTCAAGGATTATAAAGCTGTCGTCCAGCGTCCGTCCACGCATGTAGGCCAGAGGGGCCACTTCAATGTTGCCCCGCTCCAAGTATTTAGTATAGGTTTCCGCCCCCAGCATGTCAAATAGCGCGTCGTAAAGGGGGCGCAGATAGGGGTCCACCTTGCTCTGAAGGTCTCCGGGCAGAAAGCCCAGACGCTCCCCGGCTTCAACCGCGGGGCGGGTCAGTATTATGCGGTTTACGGCCTTGTCCCTGAAGGCGGCCACTGCGGCTGCCACGGCCAAATATGTTTTTCCCGTGCCCGCAGGGCCTATGCCCAATGTTATGGTGTTATTGGCTATGGCATTAACATAGGTTTTCTGCCCCAGGGTTTTGGCCTTGACGGGCTTGCCCTTGGCGGTAATGCAGATCACATCGCCTGCAAGCTCGCTAATCTTGGCCTCCCTGCCCTCCAATACCAGCTTTATGATGTAGCGTACATTTTGGGCGTCAATGACTTCTCCCCTAGCTGCAAGGCTGAGAAGTCCTTCGATGGCCTTCTCCGCGTGCATCACGGCCTCGGGCTCCCCGGAAATTCTAAGCTCCGAATCTCTATCGATTACCTTGACTCCCACTTCACTTTCAATGATTCGCAGGTTCTGGTCGAAAGAACCGAACACATTAATGATGTGCTCCATCCTGTCGACGGCCATTATCCTTTCCGTCATCCAATAAGTCTCCTTCGACGGCGCTAAGCCGTATTTATCTATTGCGGCGCAATTGGCTGTTCTAAGGCAATCTGCTCTGTACACTGCGCCCGGAGAGTTACGGTGAGCAGGCCGTTTTTCTCCGAGAAAGAGTAGTCGGAGGACACCACTTTCCCCTCCCGGCCTATCCGCTCCAGCAGGTTGGACATAAGCCGGGCCTCCAATCTGGACCTCACCCTGTCTCTGTCTTCCGAAACAGTACGGGTCTCAAACTCCAAGCATGTCTCCCTTACCAGCTTTACTGGAAGCGCAAATATGTTTTCCAGTTTAAGCTGTTCTACTGTGATGATTTTATCACAGTTTGCCTCCGGAATTCCACTGTTAAGATAAAAATTTATCCTTTTTGTACCTAAAATAAGGGCATATTTGGTGCTTTCCCTGCCTGTATAGACCTTTTCCCAATACTTCAGAGGCGCGGCGGCCGTAATTTCATACCACGTGCGGGCCGTGACGTCAGCCAGCGCGTGCACTAGGCGGGGCGGGGCAAAGCTGCTGGGCACGTAACAGCTTACCAGTTTTTCCCCCGCCAGCACCGTCTGGCCCACGTTGGCGGCGGCAACGCCCCTGTAAACCCTCATCTCCGAAATTATACCCGTTTTCCCGGCAACTATATCGTAGGCGGCCTTTTCATCCACAATTTCAGGTTTGGGAGTGCGCTCTCTTACTATAACCTCCGCCCGGGAACCCGTGACGTTTACCGTAAGCCAGCTAAGTTCCGGTAAAATGAGTTGCACCTGGCTTCTGATACCCTCCGTGCTGATGGTTGGCCAAAAGCTGCCGATTCCCACCCCGCATTCATCCAAAGCCCCTAATATCTGCCATGTCGGGACCTTTTCATTGCCTCTGACTTCTATTTCCCATATATGCAGAGAAGACCAGAGCAAAGCTCCGAGGCAGGCCAGCATCCCCGCTATCAGCACATACCTCCGGCGCAGCTTTTTAAGGTGGACGGGAAAACCGCAGGGCTTTACCCAGTTTACGGTGCATTGACCCCGGCGGGCCAGGTCCTCCAGCCTGGAGAGATGGCGGCTGCGTATGATAAGTCTCAGGGTAAAGCTGTCAACATATTCTACCGCCCAAAACCTTACCCCGGAATCGGTGCACAGATTCAGCAAAACCACCGGCCGAACACCGCTGACTTCTATCCGGACATAGCCCAGTATCGTGTCAATAATACGCTCCATATTTCCCCCTAATCGAAACTCACCGAAAATATCTGGCCTATTATCACCAAATCAGTCTTGTTCATGGCTTTCAGCTCCAGCCCTTCGCCCCAAATCCTGACCTGAACCCTGCCGCCCTTTATTACCACGTTCTCCCGGGAATATTCAAGGATACCTCTGTGGTTTTCAATTAAGGCTCGGCGGCACCCGGTTATGGTAAGCTTCGGCATACCTGCGGCGGCCTCCGGGGGTATATCGAAAGCCTCTGCTACCTCCAGGGCCAAACCCATTTTCTTTTTCAAGGCCACCACCTCCGTAAAAGAAATTTATGCGCCTGATGGCAAAAATAGGCCAAAAGCCGCATAGTCTGATATATGGACATGCAGATTGGTGGTGCAAAATGAAAAGAAGACTTAAACTTCTCCTGCCTATTCTGGGGGCTCTGCTGGCTTTTTTTGCTTTGCTCATCGGCTCTAAAGAGGCTGTGGAGGGCGCCAGGGAGGGGCTTTCCCTCTGCGCCCGGATAATCATTCCCTCCCTCCTGCCCTTTTTAATGATATCCTCGCTGCTGTCCCAGCTGGGCCTTCCCCGATACCTGGGGAGGCTGGCCGCGCCGCTGATGAAAAAACTCTTCGGAGTGGGCGGAAACGGTGCGGCGGCTTTTGTGTTGGGAATCACAGGCGGCTACCCCATAGGTGCTTCCGTGGTGTCGGAAATGTACCGCACAGGGCAGATAAGCAAAGACGAGGCCCAGCGGCTGCTGGCCTTTTGCAACAACTCGGGGCCCGCTTTTATCATAGGGGCCGCAGGGGTGGGCGTATTTTCAAGTCCCGCCACTGGTCTTCTGCTCTACGGGATACATATATGTGCCGCAGTGGCTGTTGGCATGCTTATGTCAGGCAGGCCCTCTGCAAAAGAACGAAAAGCCGGTGAGGTTCAGGCCCATTTTCAGGCCAGCCGCTTTGCTACAGCCTTATCAAAATCTGTAAGAAACGCCACTAATACTGTTATAAACATCTGCGGCTTTGTGATTCTGTTTTCCGTGCTTACGGGAGTTCTGGACGCCTTGGGCATGTTTTCCTCCGTCGCCGGGTATATTGCGGTTCGCGGGGGGCTGGAACTGGGCTGGGTCCGAAGTCTCCTTGCCGGTTTTCTGGAGATTAGCGGCGGCATAGGCTCCATGGAGGGCATGCCGGCGACCCCGCCAAATCTTGCCCTGGCGGCATTCATTTTGGGATGGGGCAGCTTGTCGGTACAATGCCAGGTGCTGGCTGTCATTGAGGGCACCGGACTAAAAAGCGCCCGGCATTTTGCCGGGCGCCTCCTGCACGGGGTGATTTCCGCCGTATTGGCTCTAGTGCTTTTTACTGTTCTGGGCTTTTAGCAACCTTTTTCCCTTAGCCGCAACCGCGGCAAACCTCTCACTGGGCCGCTGGCAGGTAGTAATACTGGTCGTACTCCACTCCCATTATCTCATGCAAGTCCTGCAGTCCCTCTGTCATGGCGTTATAAAGCCTCTCGTTAATAACGCCAAGATTATCTCCCCCTTCGTATGCGTCTATGGCCTTGTGCAAATCCCAAAGCCTGTACTGCCAGCCCGCATCAGTGACGCCGTAGTCATAGAGGTCCACCATAAACATGGGCACATAGCCCACGCTCTTTATATAGGCCTCCCCGGTGTCGGGATTCTTTTCCAGATTAATGTTCAGCACCGCCGTCAGGTTGGTGAAGGGGTCGTTCTGACAGGATAAAAAATTACCAAGGGAATAGCAGATAAAACCTGTTTTCTCGTTGCCATCCTCATCCGTAACCTGCCGCAGTTCCATGGGCTGCAGCACGTGTGTATGCCCGCCCAGTATAATATCCGCTCCCTTTGAAAACAGGAAGTCCGCCAGGTCATACTGGTACTGGACTGGGGTCGTATAGTATTCGTGCCCCCAGTGCATGAATACGGCAATGAGGTCGCAGTCCAGCTTCTTTGCCGCTTCCATGTCGGCGGCAATGGTGTCATAATCGATTATGGACAAGTCCGTCAGGTAGTCTTCACAAAAAATGTTCACGGCATATTGAAAGCCTGTGACCGGAATGCCGTTTGTCCCGTAGGTGTAGGCAAGAAAGGCAACCCTGATGTCCCCCACATCCGCAACGGTTATGCCGTTTTGAGCGTCCCGCTCCTCCTGGGAACGGTAGGTGCCTACATGGGCAAGGCCGTTTTCATCCAGAACATCAAGTGTTTGAATAAGCCCGCTCTTATAACTGTCCATGGCGTGGTTATTGGCTGTGGAAACCAGGTCTATCCCCACATTTTTCAAGCTTGCGGCCAGGCCTGCCGGGGACTTGAACATGGGATATCCGGTATATTCGCTGGTCTTTGGGAAAGTCGTCTCCAAACAACAGACCGCATAGTCGGCCGCCGCCAGGTATTCGGTGGCGCCGCTCATTATCACAGTGTAATCGTAGTTTTTCCCGTCATAGGCCTCGCTGTTCAAGCCGCTGTGGCAGACCAAATCTCCGGCCACTGCCAAAGTGGCGTTTATTTTGGGTGTCTCAGGCTCCACAGTGGGAGAAGGTGATATGTCGACGGGTCCTTTAGTTTCCACGGGTTCCGGCACAACGGTGGGTTCCGCGGCCGAATCATCGGCATTCAGGTTGTAATTACCCCAGATAACCAGGCCGAGAATTACCACAAGGATTACCATAATTACGGCCATAAGACCTTTTAGAAAACTCTTCACGGCTATATCTCCCCAAAGTCCAGACTCTCCTCGATGGCTCGAGCAAGGAAGTCCAAAGCATCCGTTTCATAGCTTTCAAGTCCGCCCTCGTCTGCCGCCCTTCTGAGAGAGGCGTCATAGGGGAGACTTGCTACCACGGGGATATCAGAGAAAACCTCGCTGAGGTTAAAACCCTCTTCGGCAAAGTTCTCCACAATTCCCATCACTGGGACCAAAAGCATCTCCGCCAGGTTTACCGCCCGGCGCGCGGGCATTGCCGCGGCTTCTCCCGGAACCGCTACGCAAAGGCTGGAATCAAAAGGCATGGTGGTGTAGTATTCCAGGGCGATGTCTCCGGCTCCCGTGGGCATGTCCACAAGCAACACGTCCAAATCTTCCGCCCACTGGGATTCGGTGAAAAGGTATACGGCGGCCTTGGCCGTGTCGATACCCGACCATATGACGGGCTCCAGAGGGTCTTCAGAAATAAGGGCCATGGATATTACAGGTATCCCTCCGGGGCTTTTCGCCGGAACAAGGGATTCCATTTCGCCTAAAACCGGCTCCTTCATCCCAAGCAGATGTGGGATGCCTGAATTGACAATGTCCGCGTCCAGGATTCCCGCCTTTAAACCGCGTTTTCTCAATGCCATGGCCAAAAGGACGGTTACCACTGTCTTGCCGGTGCCGCCCTTGCCGCTTATTACGGCAATAACCCTTTTGGCCGGCTTTTTCGTTCTGGAGGAGCAGTCAGCTCCGCAAGTGGAGCAATCATGACTGCAGGAGTAAAGGTCCTCAAGGAAGGCGTTTGCCTCCTCAACGCTCATGTTTTTAAAATTTTCGAGTATATCCATAATTTATATATCCTCATTATTGAAGTTACTTAAAAACTCTATCATGATTTCTGCAAAAAATAAAGTATATTCCTACTTAATATTTTTAATATCATATGCCTGTAGTTATACTAATTCTTTTTCCTGACGGGCAACTTATTGCCACCCGGTCCGGGCTGTGATAATATGCAAATAAAAAGTTTTTTATGTAGAGAGGATTGACATGGAGGAGCTTGCCAAAAATCAGAAGCATACTGTCGTCATTACGGGCTATAATTCCGAGGGCTTTGGGGGTCTGCCGGGTTGGTGGCCGGGCTGTTTTTGTACCCAGGGCCCTTGCGGGTGAAACCTGGGAGATAAAGCTGGTGAAGGTTGGCTCCTCCGCTGTTTACGGCCGGGGCGAAAAGTTGCTTGTACCCTCCCCTGCAAGGACTGCGCCCGACTGTCCGGTTTTCGGTAAATGCGGCGGCTGTGACCTTTGGCACATGAGCTATGAAGAGGAGCTGGGCTTCAAGTTGAGCCGGGTAAATGACGCCTTCCGGCACATTGGTGGCCTGGATTTCCAGGTGACGGAAATTGTGGGCGCCGATAATACTACAGGTTACCGGAATAAGGCAATATATGCCGTTGCCGCCAACGCTCTTGGCCCCGTCACGCCCCGACGGGCATTGAGCAACTTTTCCATTGCATCGTCTTGGGGCATTACACCGCGATATTCTGTAGTGCAGTTTTCTCGTACCACCTGATAAATCTGGAACCAGATGTTGTTGGCCTGCTTCATGAAATTTTGAGACATAGTTATTAACTGTGCGCACCCTCGCTCCTTGAGCCATTGCCATGTATTGTTGAAAATTTCCGCCGCCAGTGTTGTGGAACCGTCTTTCTGTTTCGCAGTAAGGTAGCTTCTTGGTTTTGGCATTGATTCTCCGGTAAGCTCCGTCATGTCTGTAAAGTCCATGATGGTCAACTTTCGATTACCGGGATTGCCATCTAAAATTTTGTCGGCGAGGGCTTTCTTTT
>DUOX01000009.1 GCA_012838665.1 Clostridiales bacterium | reverse complement strand
TCAGGCTCAGGAGGAAGCCAGGCTTGGCGCGGAGGCCAGGGAAGAAAACGAGCGGCTCCGGGAGCTTTTGAATCTCCGGGAGCGGCACTCTGACTTTGTGTTCGAGTCCGCAAAAATAATATCCTGGAACGCCTCCAACTGGGCCTCTACTTTCACCATCAGCAAGGGAGAGAGCAGCGGCATCGAGCTGGGAGACCCGGTAGTGACGGAATACGGCGCCCTTGTGGGCCAGGTCATCGAGATTGGCGATAGCTGGGCGGTTGTCCGTACCGTCATAGACATAGACATGAAAGTGGGCGTTCTGGTGGGGGAAACTGGCAATGCCGCCATGCTGATGGGCGAATTCAGCCTGATGCAGGATGGCAAAGTGAAGCTTGCCCACCTGACAGAAGGCACCCTGCTTCTGCCCGATGACATTGTCCTAACCTCAGGCAAGGGGGGAAGATTCCCTCAGGGGTTAATAGCGGGCACAATACTGGAGGTTCAGACAGAAGCCGGCGGCCAGACGCCCTATGCCGTGGTGGAGCCGGCCTGCGATTTGGACTCTCTTTCTCAGGTCTTCGTCATCAAGGAATTCGACATACAAGAGTAGTCCTGCCTGCGGAATCTGCCGATTGGAGTGAACCCCATGCTTCTTAACCTTATAAATCTTGACAAGCTGCGGCGGGGCATAATCTATGCCTTTCTGCTGTTTGTTGTTCTCATTTTTCAGAATGTCATTTTTTCCAGGGTTTCAATCCTGGGGGTAAGGGCCATGTTCGTCCCCGTTGCCGTAGTGGCTGTGGGGGTTTTCCAGGGAAGCGTCTGGGGCGGCGTGTTCGGCCTGTTCGCCGGGCTCCTCTGTGGTATAGGCTATCACGGTAGCCTCATATTGTTTACCGCCCTGTTCCCCGTCCTGGGTTTCTTTTCCGGCCTTCTGACCGAGTTTTTTATGAACAAACACTTTATGGCATACTTTTTCCTGTGCGTGATGGCCCTGGCAATCACGGCCTTTTGCCAGATGTTCCGCCTGTTGGTCTTCATAGGAGCCGACCCCATGGCCTTGTGCAGGGTAGGCGGCCTTCAGGTGCTGTGGTCCCTGCCCTTTACCGTTCCCCTGTACTTCCTCTGCCGGTTCCTGGCCTCCAGGGACCTGGGCTGACCGGTTTCCGTATTAAATTGTTCCCGCGAAAGGATTTTCCCCATGTACAGACTCATAAAACCCGGCAGAATGGCGGCCTGCGTCCTCCTGCTAGTCGTATTGATAATCATATATGTAGTCGCCTTATTCAAGCTCCAGATTGTGGAGGGTGCGGCCTACTACGAGAGGTCCAGAAACAACATTGTCACAAACCAGGTGGTGCCCGCCGCGCGGGGAAACATTCTGGACCGTTACGGCAGACTCCTGGTGTCCAACCGGACCTGCAATAATCTTGTGGTGGATACAAAAGAGCTCTTTGAACAGGAGGATCCCAACGCCATCATACTCCAGATGGTGGAACTGGTGGAGTCCTTCGGAGACAGGCATATAGACGAGCTCCCCATCACCATGGAGCCCCCCTTTGAATATGTGGATAACATGACTGCCATCCAGCGCACCTGCCTGAACGCCTATCTGGCGGACAAGGGCATGCCGGAGGACACCACGGCTGTGGAGCTGATGGCGTATTTCCGGGAGCGCTACTCCATAGACAACAGCTACGACGCCCGGCAGATGCGCATCATCGCCGGAGTGCGTTATGAGCTGAACCTGCGCTACATTATTCCTACTTCGGACTACATCTTTGCCGAGGACGTCAGCATTGATCTCATCACCACCCTCCTGGAGGGAAACATCCCCGGCTTTGAAGTGCGTGTATCCTACATCCGCGAGTACAACACCTCCTACGCCTCCCATATACTGGGCTATATAGGCATGATGGACAGCGAGGAATACGCAATCTACTCCAAGCTTGGCTATAAGCTCAACGCCCAAGTGGGCAAGACCGGCGTGGAAAAGGGGTTTGAGGAATATCTTCACGGCGTGGACGGCATGGCCAAGATTACCTCCACCGCCAGCGGCACCGTAACCGGTACCGTGTACACCGAAGAACCGGAACCGGGAAACCATGTTTACCTCACCATAGACATAGGACTGCAGGAGGCTGCGGAGCAGGCTCTGTCCTCCTATATCACCGCGGCAAATGAAGCCATAGAGCAGGAATACGCCGAACTGGGGAACTATGACCCGGTTGAAAAGGAACAGAAACTTATTACCGGCGGCGCCGTGGTTGCCATAGACGTTAACAGCGGCGAGCCCCTCTGCGTAGCAAGCTGCCCCAGCTTTGACCTTTCCACTTTTATAGAGGACTATGAGGCTTTGATACAGGACGAGAATAAGCCTCTTTTTAACCGCGCGCTTCAGGGCATTTACACTCCCGGCTCCACCTTTAAGATGGTCACCTCCATTGCCGCCCTGAACGAGGGAATCATTACTCCTGAGACTACCATCTACGACGAGGGCAAATTCACCAAGTACGAATACGCCGGTTACGCTCCCACCTGCTGGATATGGGGCGAGGGCAGTCACGGCGATGTTAATGTCACCAGCGCGCTGGAGGTCTCCTGCAATTATTTCTATTACACGATAGGCGACTATCTCGGGATAGACCGGCTTTCCGAATACGCTCTCAGATTCGGCCTCGGCGCCCCCACGGGCATTGAACTTCCGGAGGCTGTGGGCGTAATGTCGACCCAGAAATACAAGGAGGAAACGCAGGGCGTGAAATGGTACGCCGGCGACACCCTCCAGGCCGCTATCGGGCAGTCGTACAGCCAGTTTACCCCCCTGCAGATGGCCAACTATGTGGCCATCGTAGCCAACGGCGGAAGCCGGTATTCCACCTCTATACTGAAATCCGTCCGCAGCTACGACTACTCGGAAAAGCTCTTTGAGCGCAAGCCCGAAATATTGGATACCATCCACACCAATGAAGAGTATTACGAGGCCGTCTGGGCCGGCATGGAGGCCGTGGCCAACTCCAACATAGGTACGGCATATACCATATTCGGGGACTACCCCGTCACCGTAGCTGCAAAAACCGGTACCGCTCAAATGGGCGAAAAAGTCAAAAACAACGCCGTTTTCGTCTGTTACGCCCCCGCGGAAAACCCGGAGATTGCAATAGCTGTGGTAGTGGAAAAGGGCGGTTCCGGTTCCGCAATTGCCGTTATCGCCAGAGACATATTGGATTATTATTTTAATTTTAAAGCCAGCGCCCATGCCATGGAGACAGAGTTGTCCCTCCTTAGATAATCCAGGTAAAAAAGTCCAAAAACAGCGTTTTGGGGCAAAACCATATATAACATTTAAGTTATCTGCAATAAAATTTTTATTGTATTTTGATTTTTATCAGTGTATAATATTTTTTACTATATTAGCATTAACCAATCTGTTTAACAGGTTTATAATACGCATAGAAAAGGGTGCTAACCATGAATATTGCGCTAATGGCACATGATGGAAAAAAGGAGCTAATGGTTCAGTTCTGCATTGCATATTGCGGTATCCTGGCTGAGCACTCTCTTTGTGCCACCAGTGCTACAGGCCGCCTCATCGCGGAGGCCACGGGCCTGCCTATCACCCTCTACCTGAGCGCATCCCAGGGTGGCAGCCAGCAAGTTGGCGCCCGAATAGCATATAACGAAATAGACCTTGTGCTGTTTTACAGGGACCTGGGCGAGGATGATACCGACGTCAACCACATATGCCGCCTCTGCGACCAGCACAACGTTCCCTTCGCCTCAAACGTTGCTACCGCCGAAGTCCTCATTCAGGGGCTCAAGCGCGGCGACCTTGACTGGCGTGACATTGTTAACCCCAAAAAATGATTGCCAAAATCAAGGGTAGGGCGGGGGCTTGCTCCCGCCGCCCTTTTTTGTTTATCTTTAACGGCTGAAATTCTGCCGCCGCAGCGGAAAGCCAAGACCACCTACCTGAAAGGAATGTGACACATGGAAAAGCTTAAACCCCGCACTCTGTCCGGATTTATGGAGCTCCTGCCGGAGAAACAGTCTCTGATGGAGAGGATGATGGAGGATCTGCGGCGCACTTATTCCCTTTACGGTTTCGCTCCGCTGGACACTCCCATTATCGAAGCTGCGGAAATACTCCTGGCCAAGGGCGGCGGAGAGACTGAAAAACAAATTTACCGCTTCACCAAGGGCAACAATGACCTTGCCCTGCGTTTCGACCTGACGGTACCCCTTGCAAAGTATGTGGCCCTCAATTACGGGCAGCTTAGTTTCCCCTTCCGCCGCTATCAAATCGGCAAGGTTTACCGGGGGGAGAGGGCTCAGAGAGGACGTTTTCGTGAGTTTTATCAGGCCGACATAGATATAATAGGCGATGGGGAACTAAACATAATTAACGAAGCGGAAATCCCCGCCATTATATACCGCACCTTCAGCACTTTGGGCCTTAAACGCTTTAAAATCCGGGTGAACAACCGAAAGGTGCTCAGCGGCTTTTTTGCCCTCCTGGGTCTTTCCCAATTCATCGATAACATTATGCGCGCCATAGACAAGCTGGATAAAATCGGCAGAGACAAGGTAAAGGAACTTCTAATCGAGGAGGGCGTCTCCCAAAGCACCGCTGATGAAATACTGGATTTCATTTCCCTTTCCGGCAGCACTGAAGAAAAACTTGCCCGTCTGGAAAAATACAAGGGGAAAAACGAAATTCTTGACAAAGGCCTGGATGAGCTTGCCGCCGTCTGCGCCTACCTCCCCGAATTCGGCGTTCCGGAGGAAAACTTTGAGCTTGACCTGACCATCGCCCGGGGCCTGGACTATTACACCGGAACGGTGTACGAGACCACCATGACGGACTATCCCGAAATCGGCTCCGTCTGCTCCGGCGGGAGGTACGACGACCTGGCCGGATACTACACCGACAGGAAACTGCCGGGTGTGGGAATCTCCATCGGCCTTACCAGGCTTTTCTACGTTCTGGACGAGCAGGGCCTCCTGTCACGGGAACTTATCACCGCCCCGGCGGACGTCCTTATTATCCCCATGACCGAAAACCTGGGCTACGCGGTTTCCGCCGCCACTCTGCTCCGGAACGAGGGCGTACGCACTCAGCTTTACTGCGAGAACAGGAAATTCAAGGCTAAAATATCCTATGCCGACAAACTGGGCATTCCCTTTGTCATGTTCATAGGAGAGGATGAAATCTCCGCAGGCGTCGTCACGGTCAAGGATATGGCCACCGGGGTGCAGGTACAGGAAACCGCCGCCGAGGCCGCAAGGCGGATTAGGGCAAAATTGGCGAAGAAAAACGCCGGGAAAGTCATTTCCGGTGCGTGATATATCCGGATATGAACACCTGCACCTTGCAGATTCTTTCAAATTTTATCTAAAGGACTGAAGTAGCAATGAAAACCACCATGCGCAGCACCTACTGCGGTATACCCCGTATGGAAAATTGCGGCGAGACCATCACCGTCTGCGGCTGGGTACAGCGCCAGCGGGATTTGGGCGGCCTTGTTTTTATAGACCTCCGGGACCGTACCGGAATACTTCAACTGGCCTTTGACGACAATACGGACCGGGAGGTCTTCAACACCGCCATTAGCTGCCGCTCCGAATACGTGCTCCAAGCCACCGGAGTTGTCCGTGAGCGCTCGTCAAAAAATCCCGAGCTGCCCACGGGGGACGTGGAGCTGGAAGTCAGAGAGCTTGAAATACTCTCCAGGGCGGAAACGCCCCCCTTTGAGATAGCGAAAAGCAGCGAGGTAAACGACGGCCTACGCCTGCGATACCGGTATCTGGACCTGCGCCGTCCCGAACTTCAGAAAAACCTAATGTTCCGCCACAAGGTGGCAAAAATCACCCGGGACTATTTCGACGAAAACGGCTTCATCGAAATCGAAACCCCCACCCTCATAAAATCCACCCCCGAGGGGGCGAGGGACTTCCTTGTGCCCTCCCGCATCCACAGCGGAAAATTCTACGCCCTGCCCCAGAGCCCCCAAATTTATAAGCAGCTGACAATGGTGGCGGGCTTTGACCGCTATATGCAAATTGCCAGATGCTACAGGGACGAGGACCTTCGGGCGGACAGGCAACCGGAATTCACTCAGATAGATTTTGAAATGTCCTTTGTTGACATGGAGGACGTACTGGAAATGGCCGAGGGCTATATGCGCCGCCTTTTCCGGGAGGCCATGGGCATGGAGATCGGCCCAATCCCCCGGCTTACCTACGCCGAGGCCATGAGCCGCTACGGCTCCGACAAGCCGGACACCCGCTACGGCATGGAGATTTTCGACCTTACGGACATTGTGAAAAACTGCGGCTTTGGAGTATTCTCCGGCGCCGTTTCCCAGGGGGGCAGTGTCCGGGGCATTTGCGCCAAAAACTGCGTTTCCGCCCTGACCCGTAAAGAAATTGACAAGCTTACGGAAATGATTAAGGGCATAGGCGGCAAGGGCCTGGCATGGATAAGGCTGACGGAGGATGGCGTCTCTTCCTCCTTTGCCAAGTTCATGACCCCGGAGGAGATGGAGTCCATCCTTGCAAAGGCCGGCGCCGAAATAGGGGACGTGGTGCTCATCATCTCCGATGCCAAAAACGGCTCCGTCCTCAGCTTGCTGGGCCAGCTGCGCATTGAAGTGGCCAAGCGCCTGAATTTAATTCCGAAAGGCAAATTCAATCTTCTCTGGATTGTGGAATTCCCCTTCTTCGAATGGGACGAGGAGGCGAAAGACTGGATGGCCATGCACCACCCCTTTACCGCCCCTCTGGACGAGTGCCTTGAATACCTTGAGACCGATAAGGCCGGGGTGCGGGCCAAGGCCTACGACCTTGTTCTAAACGGTTTGGAACTGGCCTCCGGCTCCATCCGTATAACAGACCCCGTCCTTCAAAACCGCATTTTCAGGCTTCTGGGCCTTTCAGGGGAGGAGGCACATAAGAAATTCGGCTTTTTGATGGACGCCTTTAAATACGGCGCGCCTCCTCACGGCGGAATGGCCTTTGGCCTGGACCGCATTGTTATGCAGCTTACGGGCAGCGACAGCCTCCGGGATGTCGTCGCCTTCCCCAAGGTTCAAAACACCTCGGAGCTGATGACAAACTGCCCCGACACCGTGGATCCAAAGCAGCTTGAGGAGTTGGGGCTGGCTTTAAAGGCGGCGGACAAACCCCTGGGATGATATCTCTCTGCGCATATTTCCATGAGTTTCAAATACGGGAGGTGGCGCCGTGGTATCTAAAATCCGATCCCTCGGCCTTTTAGGCATCGGCGGTTATGAAGTCTCCGTGGAATGTTTTCTGTCCTCGGGGCTCCCCGCCTTTGACATCGTGGGTCTGCCCGATACGGCGGTCAAGGAGGCCCGGGACCGTGTCCGGGCCGCTATAAAAAACAGCGGCATGAAATTCCCCGTCAGCCGCCTGACGGTAAATCTGGCCCCCGCCGATACAAAAAAAGCCGGCACGGTCTATGACCTGCCGGTGCTTTTAGGCATACTCTCCGCCTCGGGAGCCATCAAGGCTCCCCCTGAAGATTCCGCCTTCATCGGGGAACTGAGCCTAACCGGAGAGCTTCGCCCTGTAAACGGAGCCCTGCCCATGGCTTTGGCCGCCCGGCGCCGCGGCATTTCCCGCCTGTACGTGCCCGCCGACAATGCCCTGGAGTCTTCCTTCGCCCATGGAATCAACGTTTACCCGGTGCCCAACGTAAAGGCCCTTATCGACCACTTAAACGGCACGGAGCCCATAAGCCCCGTGTC
>DUOX01000054.1 GCA_012838665.1 Clostridiales bacterium | reverse complement strand
AATCAAGACCTTGCGTAGACAGGGATACGGTTACCCTGATGACGAATATTTCTTTCTGAAACTCTTCGATATGAGCCGGACTGGCTACACTCGGAATGCTAAATCACATGGATTTCGGGACTGACCCTTATTTTTTCTGCTTAATATAATATAGCTAAAACTTTCTGAATAGTCAATTTTCCCGACTGATATAAAATAACGCATTTGCCATAACGGGAGCTTGCGGTTATACCGCTAAGGGAAAAAGCCTGTTCTTTGAGGTTTTCATCTGGCTGGGATACCTCAGCGGCATTATCGGCAAAATTGTAACCAACAATATTACATAATTACATATTCTATGTAATAAACATTATTATGCTGAGCATAGATATCTGCCTGATATCAGAAATCGAAAACTAGACAAAAGAGCATAAAAAAAACAAATATTGACTCCCCCCACCTAAAGATTGTCTACTTGTTGTTTTATAATAATCATGTTATTTGTTTAACTAGTATTAGATAAATCTTACGAGCAATAGATTTCCTGCGAGGAAAACCTAGTGCGGAATACCTAAATACAATATAATAAATATTATAAATAAACGCCTAAGATTATCCCTTTGGTCGTCAAGCCTTTTTCTTGGAATACCAGGTACGGCGGGAAAGTTTCCCTGTCAGCCGTAGAGCTATGAAAAGAGGTGAATGTATATATAATATAACTATGCGTTTTTTATTTTTCTACATTACTGCATCAAAGTAAAAGAACTGGAAAAGAGGGTACATAACATGAAGGCCAAAAAACTACTCGCACTCATCCTCGCGCTTGTATTAATATTCGCACTTACTGCATGTGGTAAATCACAGAAAAGTTCTGATTCGGACTCGGAGTTTGAAAGCTACTTGATAGGCTTCAACACATGGGGTTCCGGAACGCCAACCTTTGACGTAATGGGAAATGAGACTGCTTACGCTATTGAGGTTCTCGGCGCAACGGGCAGCAGAGCCAGCGATGACTTTACTGCAGACAAGGAACTTCAGAATATCCAGAACTTCATCTCCGCCGGCGTTGACGGAATCGCAATGCAGGCCACCGCGGATCCAGTTCTTCCCCAAGCGGCGGAAGCCTGCAAAAACGCAGAGATTCCTTTTGTTCTGCCCATTTTCGTTGGCGATGACAATGACCGCGCGGAAATCTCGGCCAATAACCCCTATTATGTAGGCGCGGTAAATGCCGACCTGTTTCTTGACGGTTATATCATGGGCCAGGCCGCGGCCAGGGACGGGCATAAAAAGGCGATCCTCGTTGGCGGAAACATCGGCGACAACCATATGGAGCAGAGAATCGAAGGTTTTACACAGTCATTTGTAGTTGAAGGCGGCGGAGAGATTCTTGGCTCTGCCCGCTGCTCAAGCCCTGCTGAATGCCAGGAGAAGGCGAACGCCCTGCTGTCCGCCAACAGAGACGCCGATTGTCTGTATGCAATGGTTTCCGACTACTGCCCCGGCTCAATAAATGCCATGGACAATTTAGACATTAATATCCCCGTTTACGTTTCCAACGCAAACACCGAAACCCCCAAATACGTAAAAGAAGGCAGAGTTGCGGCATGCGCAGGCGGCAATGACCTCGCCTCTAATATAGCTGTCGCGCTTCTTATTAACTACCTTGACGGCCATCCCATCAAAGACGAGAACGGAAAGGCTCCCGAATTCAAGACACATCCTTTCACAATTGACAATGACAATGTTGATGACTTTATTGCCCTGTTCTGCACGGAGGGCGTGCACCCAATCACCGAGGATTCTCTCAAGTCGCTGTGCTGGAGATTCAACAAAGACGTAAGCTACCAGACATTTGCGGATTTTATCAACAATAACCTTACACTTGAAGCCTTGAAGGAAGCACACAACAAATAGAGATTTCGTTAATCCGTTTATATATTAAGCAAAGTGAAGACAGCTTGCCGCTGGTTGCGGCAGGCTGTCTTCAAAGGGGGACACAAACGTGCAAAAAACTCTATCTGTAAAAAAAGATGAAAAACGTCAGAACTCGGCATTGTATTTGGCCCTTTTTATCGCGATAATAGTGTTTATCTCATTCGTTGTCAATATATTTACCGATGGCATGTTTTTGGAAGCCAAAAACCTTCAAGTAATATTTTCAAATTCCGTATACCCCACTTTTATTGCATGGGGGTTTTGTTTTTTGTTCGCCTGCGGATATACGGATTTGTCCGTCGGCGGCGTGGTGGTTTTAGGTTCATTCGCTTCCTGCGCTTTTGGTAATCTGTTTGGATACCCGGGAGTAATTCTCGGCGGGTTGATTGTGGGAACTCTTTTAATATTTATAGACTTCGTCATTTTCGCCTATACAAGAATACCCTCGTGGATTGCCAGTATAAGCCTGGCGCTGATTTATGAGGCCATCGCCATTTTTCTGAGAATAAATAAATTTACAAAACCCCATGTTGATACGGAACTCAGTAAGAGTTTCAATGCAATTGGCCAGCTGCCAATTAACTTGGTTTTGCTGATTGTGGGATTTATTATTGTTTATTTTGTATATAACAGAACGAGTGTCGGTCTTAATATCCGGGCCATCGGCGGGAATAAGGAGGTATCCCGCTCGCTCGGCATCAACATACTTAATACGCTCTTATCTGTTGGTTTGATTTGCGGCCTGCTTATAGGCACGTCATCAGTTATCCAGCAGAGCTATAATCTCAAAACCTTCTCCATGTCCGGATTAACAAGCTTGCAGTTAATATTCAAGCCTCTCGCTATTGCACTATTGGCTCAAATAATGCAAAAATGGATAAATATAATCGTTGCGGTTCCATTCTGCTCCCTAATTATTTATGGAGTTTTTAACATAATGACCTTTTTCGGAGTCCCCTCGGGAACATTGCAGGACGTGTTTTTGGGCGCCTTTGTAATAGCATTTGGCATTGGCGGCCAAAGGGGCGTGAAGGAGGTTGTAAAATGAAAGAGCCAATCCTTGAAATTCGCGGGCTTAATAAGCGCTTTGGGCCTACCCACGCTAACAAAAATATTGACTTTACGCTTTATCAGGGCGAAATTCGCGGGCTGATAGGGGAAAACGGCTCGGGAAAATCCACCCTGATATCCCAAATAGCCGGCGTATATTCCCCGGATTCCGGCGAAATGCGCATCAGGGGCGAAAAATACTGCCCTCAAAGCCCCCTTGACGCTTATAAGCAGAAAATTTCAATGGTTCTGCAGGAGCTTGGCGTGGTTGGAAACCTGCCTGTGGGAGTCAACGTTTTTCTCGGCAGAACCGGGCAGTTTACAAAAAACGGCGTTGTCAGCCTGAAGGCCCTGAACCGCGCCGTAGCCGAGCAGTTTGAAAAATGGGAATTGCCAATGCCCCCGCTCAACAGCCTGACAGGCAACATGATGATAGAGACCCGCAAGATAGTCGAGCTGGCGAGGGCCTTATCCGTTGACCCGGACATTATTCTCCTGGACGAGATAACCCAGTCCCTGTCGCTTAACAACAGGCGCAAGCTGTACGAACTGCTGCAGAAATTAAAATCCATGGGCCGGTCCGTAATTATAATCACCCATGACGTAGAGGAGCTTATCGAAATAACCGATACCATTACCGTTCTCCGTGACGGGGAAGTGGTGGGCAATGTAGTCTCAGCCAATACGACGCCGGACGAAGTAAAGCGTATGATGGTTGGCCGGGACATCAGCGGCGACTATTACAGGGCCGACAAAAAGGCTCAGTACGACGATGAAGTGGTACTGAGCGTGAAAAACCTGACTGTGGCGGGAGAGCTTGAAGACATTTCCTTTGATGTACACGCAGGTGAAATACTCGGTTTCTGCGGATTGAGCGACTCCGGCATCCATTCCGTGGCCAAGGCGGTATTCGGCCTGTCCAGGGCCAGCGGCGGTTCCGTGTATCTGGCCGCCAAAGATTTATATATTAAAAATCCCATGCAGGCCCTGATAAACAATGTCGGCTACGTTCCAAAGGACAGAGATTCCGAGGCTTTGATGGTTAATGCTTCTGTACGCGAGAATTTTGCCTTGCCATCCCTGGGCGAGTTAACCGGCCCCTTGGGCTTCGTTTCCCCAAAGAATATGAAAAAGCTGGCGTCGGAAATGGTTTCAAAGCTTTCCGTAAAATGTGAGGATATATTTCAGCCTGTCAGTTCCCTTTCCGGCGGCAACAAGCAGAAAATCAACCTCGGGCGTTGGCTTGCAAAGGACCTTAAACTGCTAATACTGGACTGTCCCACACGCGGTGTGGACGTAGGCGTGAAGGCTTATATCTACTCGCTGATGAAAGAGGCCAAGAAGAACAAAATCGCAATCCTACTCATATCTGATGAGCTAACAGAGATCATCGGCATGGCAGACAGGCTCATAGTTATGAAAGACGGCAGGATGACCAAAACCATCAGCCGGGACGGAGATTTTACAGAGCAAGCCGTCATTGAGGTGATGATATGAAAAAAAGAACTCTTAAATTTCATGACGTTGTTCCCTTTATCACGTTTATTGTCATCTTCCTGTTTTTTACCATAGCAAGCTATAACCCCCGCAACGGCACTTTTCGCATGCTTACCCCCCTTAACTTAAACACCATACTTGACCAGACCATGCTGACCATCGTAGTTGCCTGCGGCTCGCTGTTTGTGGTTGCCCAGGGGAGTATCGACCTGTCGGTGGGAGTCAACCTGGCATTGTCCGGCGTCATTGCGACCTGGGTTGCCCATGCCACGGGGATACCTTTTCTCCTGATACCGGTCGCGCTGCTGGTGGGACTTCTGGTCGGGATTTTCAACGGCATTATCGTCAGCAGGTTCAAGGTGTCCTCATTCATGCTGACGCTGGCGATGCTTATCGGTATGCGCGGACTGGTCAACTTCATCCAGACCAAGACGCATACTCAGCGGATTCCCGAAGAACTGGTCTTTCTGAACACGCCTGTAGTAAAAGCCCTGATTTTCTTTGCCATTGTAATTATCATGGCCTATGTTTTCGAGTTTACGAAAACCGGGCGGTACAGCAGGGCTATTGGAGAAAACGAAACTGCGGCAATGTTCGTGGGTATCCCGGTTAAAAGGATCAAGCTTCTGGCTTTCGCCCTGTCGGGACTTATGGCCGGCGCCGGTGCCGTATTCTCGCTGATAACTGTTGGTTCGACAAGCCAGCAGATGGGCGTCTTTCTTGAGATAAGGGTAATCATGGCCATTTTCCTGGGCGGCGTTCTGGTAACCGGAGGCTCATCGGCCAAATTCTATAAAATATTTCTGGGGTCCTTTTCCATTCAAATCATTATCAACGGCCTGGCGCTTATTAATCGCTCGGATAGCCATATATCCCAGTCCGTACAGGGCATATTGCTGCTGTTGATGCTGCTTGTCAGCGTGATTGCGGAAAAGCGGTCCAGGCGGACCAGGGATTTATCCGACAGCGATTCGGCCAATAAAAGACGAGCCGGATTCAGGCGAGCAGGCCGCTGACTCCAAAAAGCGCAATGGCCTGTATACGTATGACCCGGTTTCGCGCAAGTAGAACGGGGCCGTACTTCTTTAAAAAACCGCATAAAGCAATAATAAAAGGCTATGTTTCCAAATAGCCTTTTATTTTAACATTCAGACATAGGCATGTGCGGCACAATTCCCTTTTTGCAAGCCTGCTTAAAAGACAAGAAGGATCTTGGCATTAATACAGAGATGTTTAAAACCCGCATGAATACAGGCTTTTTAGGGGGTGAATTTTCCTAAAGATATTAAAGATATCAACTAAAGCAAATCCGCCGCGCTTTAGGCGGGCGGCTTGCTATAATAAAACCGATAAAGGAAGGACGCAAGAGCGGGACAGGTTATTCTCTTATCGGCCCCCCCTCAACGAACCGACAGCCACGGACTTCCAGACCGACCGCCTGCCCTCCCTAACACTAATCCACGCGCATAAGGTTTTTTGGAAAAACGAAAAACGTTGATTGATATAAAGGAGCATAGTAAAAGAAAGACGCTACTAAGAAGGTTCAAGTTTCGCGACCCGCCATTTGACGGACAAAACACAGCCTTTCTTATACAATATGAACACGACGGAAAACCCGCAATAGGCATATATATCAACGAATATCAAATAGGAAATGTGCCAAAAGAAATGGTGAGCTTTGTGCTTGAAAACGCAGACCGTGTAGACGGCATATCTGCAATCGAGGTATATGGAGGCGGGCAAACAGAAGACGGGGAGAGAAAATATTACGGAGCAAAAGCAACATTGAGATTACACAAAAACGGGTAGAGAATTACATAAACGCAAACAAGCAACACTCATCAATCATGAAACAGCTTAATGAAATGCTACCAGAGACAGACGCGGGGAGGGATAATAAATGGACAGAGAACAAGCGAGAGACTACATAAAGGACCAGCTTGAAAGCTATCTTACTTCTAAAGGCATAAACACCAGAAAACCCTTTAAGTGCTTAAACCCCGCTCACCCAGATAAAAACCCCAGCATGAGCTACGATAGAAAGCGAAATAAAGCGCATTGTTTTTCATGCGGGGCAGACTATGACACGCTGGACATTATAGGACTTGACTACGGCATAACAGACAGCGGGGAGATATTCAAAAAGGCTTATGAGCTATTCAACATAGACATAGGGGGCGGCAGAATGGAGCATACACATAAAAACATACAGGCAGACGTTTAGCGACGGGGTAGTGGATTTGGTGAAAGCCGGCGTTATTACCAATGCCCGAAAGACTCTGCACCCCGGCCGCTCAGTGGCAACCTTCTTAATGGGTAGCAAGGCATTGTATGATTTCGCAGACGATAATCCGGGCGATGTCCCCTGTGGACCATGTAAACAACCCCTGCGTTATTGCCAAAAACGATAATATCGTGTCCATTAATTCCTGTGTCCAGGTTGATTTAATGGGACAGGTATCTAGTGAAAGCGTAGGCCTGAGGCAGATATCGGGCGTCGTGGGGCAGGTGGATTTTGTCCGGGGAGCCCAGATGGCAAAGGGCGGCATATCTATCATTGCCATACAGTCCACTGCCAAGGGCGGTACGGCTTCAAGAATAGTCCCCTTCCTGGACGAGGGTTCTGCGGTTACAACTAATCGCAATGACGTAATGCACGTATGCACCGAATATGGCGCAGTAAATCTGCAGGGAAAAACGCTTCGCCAGCGTGCCAGGGACCTTATAGAAATTGCGCATCCTGACTTTCGCAAAAAACTCATGGAGGAATGGGAACGCCGCTTCCATAAAACCTGGTCTATATAAGAATACAAAAAACGGAAAGGAAATTCCTTTCCGTTTTATAATTGAATGGATATTAAAGCCAGCCCAACAGTAATTATTATTAGAAACAAAGTTCAGTTTGTAATCATTTATTAAAAAGGTAATAGTTTTTAAACTGCATCTCCTTAATATATTCAAGCCAGTTCCGCAAATGGTTGCGCAGCAGCTCTGCCGCGAGCTCTCCGTCGCCTGCCATAATAGCTTCATATATTTTTGTGTGCTCATGGATAGAGGTCTCCACACGGCCGCTGTCACGGTGAGTCATAAACGCGCAGCGGGAGTTTTCCTCAATAAGCTTGCTGATAATTGAATTAAGACGCTGGTTCATGCTTCCTTTGGCAATTAAAAAGTGGAACTCATTATCGCAGTTAACGGCTTCCAGGTTGTTGCCCTCCCGGTGATATTTTTCGTGAAGCTCGATTACTTTTTTTAATTCCTGCTTAATCTGGTTGTCTGCTCTTTCGGTGAATAGTTTAACGGCAGTAGTCTCCAGTGAAAAGCGGATTTCAGTAATCTCAAGCAAATCGGTAATGCTGGGCTTTGCGACAAACAACCCCTTGCCGGGAATGCGTTCCACCAACCCCTCAGCCACCAGGCGCATCAATGCGTCACGTATGGGAGTACGGCTCATGCCATCAAGCTTTGTACTAATCTCTTTTTCAGTTATTGGTTGGTTGGCTGTAAACTGGTTGCGGATAATGGCGTTGCGGATATATTGGTAGGCATGATTCTGTTTGTCACCTTTGCGATAGGCTCTGGTTTCGGTTTCATTACTCATGTTTTTATCCCGCTTTCCTGTGAATGTCAAATGTATGCATTAATGTACATAATTCTATCAAAAGAATAAACGGATGTCAATAAATAGACAGTCAAAAAAACAATATTATGTTCAAATGAAACAAAAGCTTTAAAAAAGATAAGATTATTTATTGACTTTGAGAAAAAGTAGTAGTATTATTGGATTACAAACAATGTGTACATTTGAAATACATTCTAAATTTTAGAGTAAGGAGTGCGATTATGGCTCGGAAAACTTATAAAAAAGAGATTATGGGCGAGACTTGGTACCTAACCGATTATCCCCGTATTCAATTTGACAATTCCCCTGTAGGGCAGCTAAAGCGGCAGATTTGGGAGGCCTCCACTGAGGAAATTGACAAAATTCTGGAGGAATACGGCATTCCGGCGGAGTCTGAGCTTGGCAAGGTGGGCTGCTACATCCAGAATACTCCCCGGCACATTGTAATCGAAAAGCGCCGCAAAAACGACGTTGTCCTGATTCCCATCGGTACTACCGAGAACCACGGAGTCCACAGCCCAAGCGGGCTTGATACTTTCATGGTCACCCAGATTTGCGAGGCCGTGCGCCGCTATACCGCAAAACAGGATCGCGAGGTTGCGCTGGCAATGCCGCCCATCAACTACGGCGGTCATCCTTACCATCATCTGGCCATGCCCGGTACATACATGGTTTCCGAGGAAGTAGTACGTGAGACGTTGATTTACGTAATGCTTGGCCTTTGGGACGACGGTTACCGCAAATTCATTCTGGTAAACAATCACGGACATAAGTGGATGCTGGAGTCCGCAGTGCATGAGTTCTTTAAACGTTACCAGCTGCCGGCAATAGTCAGCGAGCTGGAGTGGCACCGAGCCGTGCGCGAATTCTGGATTCCTATTGATGAACCTGATTCCTTTACAACTCACTTCGTCCATGCTGACGAGGCGGAGACAGCCGTGGCCAACCTCCTGTTCCCCGACATGGTGGACATGAACGTCTGCGTCGATGCCCAGCCAAAGTCCCTGGCATTGAGAGGACACTATGACACCTCCGTTGATTCTCTGGGAAGTCCCCACACATGGTCTGAGGGGGAAGGACACAACGTTATCGAGCGCTTTGCCACTCCCGAGGGCGTAGTGGGTTATCCCAGCCGCGGCGATGCGTTTAAGGCCAAACGTCCCATTGCCGCTATCTGCAAATACATAACATTGATGATAAACGACATGCTGGAGAACTTCCCTGCCGGAACGGCACCTGTGGAAGGCTTTACGCTGCGCCCCTGGTCAGATCTGGAGGGCTGCTTCAAAGAGCCTCTCAGCGAGGGTTGGGTTTCTGTGCATGAACTGCCTAAGCGTGGCATTTTTGACTAAGTATTAAACATTAAAGAATTATTAGGCGATTAAAGTAAACAGAGAACAATATGAGTAAAAGTTAAACGGGAGGGAGCGCTATGGAGGGCAAGCGGAAGGCGGAGCTTGTTAAAAAATGCCGCCGGATTCGCTATCTGACAATGGACGAGATAGGCAAATTGGGCGTAGGACATGTCGGAGGATGCCTCTCGGCCATTGATGCCCTGGTGGTGTTGTATTACAACCATATGCGTATTGATCCTCAAAACCCACGGATGTCGAATCGAGACCGTTTTGTGCTCTCTAAGGGACATGCAGGACCAGCGCTGTACGCAATACTTGCCGACAAAGGCTTTTTCCCCCTTTCATGGCTGGATACCCTGAACCGCGGAGGTACCAGGCTACCCAGCCATGCAGATATGAACCAGACGCCGGGGGTCGACATGACCACCGGCTCCCTGGGTCAGGGGTTTTCCTGTGCGGTGGGAATGGCCATCGGCTCAAAAAGACGTAAGGACAATGCCTTTATTTATACAATGATTGGCGACGGGGAAACCGACGAGGGGATTATCTGGGAAGCTGCCATGCTTGCCGGCAACCAGAAGCTGGGTAACCTGATTGCATTTACCGATTACAACAAAATGCAGTTGGACGGCGAGACTCGTGTTATCAATGACCTTGAGCCATTGTCAGACAAATGGCGTGCCTTTGGCTGGGAAACGGAAGAAGTGGATGGACACGATGTGGAAGCCATTGATGCCGCCATATGCCGTGCAAAACAGCAGCTACAGCGCCCGAGTATGATTATCCTTCACACGATTAAAGGCAAGGGAGTCTCATTTATTGAAGAGATGTGGCGCAACAATCACAACATAACCCTTAGCCCTGAACAACATAAAAAGACTCTTGAGGAGCTAAGGGAGGTGACGCTGGATGTATGAAAAAGCAGAGATGCGTACAGTGATGGCGCGGCTGCTAAAAGAGGCGATACAGCAGGATGAAAACATCATATTGCTGGATGCGGATCTGGCCCGCGCAAATGGTATCCTGCCTCTGTTTGAAGAATTCCCCCAGCAGACACTGGATGTGGGTGTTGCCGAAAGCAACATGGCTTGCGTAGCAGCCGGCTTAGCCAGCTATGGTTATAAGCCCTTTATCTTCACATTTGCAGCCTTTGCAAGCCGCAGGATTTGCGACCAGGTGATGATATCCATTGCTTACGCAAGGCAAAACGTTAAAATCGTGGGCACCGACCCCGGCATCGCAGCGGAATTAAATGGCGGCACGCATATGGCCCTTGAAGACGTAGGAGTCATGCGCTCAATCCCCTCAATGGTAATTTTTGAGCCTGTGGACTGCTACCAGTTGGCGAAAGCAATGCCGCAGATTTTGGCTTATGAAGGGCCTATTTATATACGTATGTTTAGAAAGGTGCCGCCGGCGACATGGTTTGCAGCCGAGGATTACAAGTTTGACTTGTTTAAGGCTGACCTATTGCGCAGCGGCAGGGATGTAACTTTGTACGCCACCGGTATCGAAGTAACGCAGGCCATGAAAGCAGCCGGGGTTTTATCCCAAAAAGGTATTGAGGCTGAGGTTATTAATATACACACCATTAAGCCCATCGACTGGCATACGGTAGCGCAATCGGCAGCAAAAACCGGCTGCGGCGTGGTATGCGAGAACCATAACGTAATCGGGGGACTTGGAAGCGCCGTGGCCGAGTGTTTAGCCAATCATCACCCCATTCCTTTGGAATTCATAGGCGCTCAGGACCATTTCGCGGAGGTAGGAAAGATGCCCTACCTATTGGAAAAATTCCAAATGGATGCGGAAAGCATTGTGAAAAAAGCGGAACTTGTGCTTAAACGGAAAAAACTCAGTTGTTAAAGTATGATTTGGTTTGCCGGACTGCAAAAACCAGACCGGGAGCGGCCTCTGGTGATTGCACCGGAGGCTGTTTTGCTTTATTCAAAAAAGTAAGTTGCCTGCAAAAAGGAGATTATAACGTGGAATTTTTAGTTAAACCGGTCATAAAAAGCTGTGAAAGCCTTCAGGCTTTCCTGGCCAAGTGGCAGGTAAATGAAACGGATTTGATTATTACCAACGAATACCTTGTGACCCCCTACCTGAACGGCAGGGAGCTGCCCTGCCATGTGCTTTACCAGGAACGGTACGGCAGCGGGGAACCTTCCGATGAGATGGTGGATGCCATGTTGGACGCTGTTCGGGGACGCGACATCAACCGGGTTATAGCAATCGGCGGCGGAACAGTTATCGATATTTCCAAACTTTTTGTCTTTGGCGGGGAATATAACTGTGAGCAGATATTCCAGATGGGCGCGGAACTTAAGAAGACACGTAACCTGATAATAATCCCCACTACCTGTGGCACGGGCAGTGAGGTCACGGGCATATCCATCGTGGGGTTCAAGAGCAAGGGAACCAAGCTAGGCTTGGCTGTTCAGGCGTTGTATGCCCAGGAGGCTGTGCTGATTCCGGCAATGTTGTCAACATTGCCTTATGATGTTTTTGCGACCAGCTCTATTGATGCCCTGATACACGCCGTTGAAAGCTATGTTTCCCCCAAAGCCACGATGTTTAGCAGATCCATGGGCAGGACTGCCATAGAGGAAATCTTAAAGGGCTATATGGCCATGGGCACAACTCGGCAGCTCCCTGCCAACATGACTGCATTTTTAGAAGCCAGCACATTGGCGGGCATTGCGTTTTCAAATGCGGGCTGCGCCGCCGTACACGCCATGTCCTATCCCGTGGGCGGCAACTACCATATACCCCACGGCAAGGCAAATTATATGATGTTCGAAGCGGTTTATCGGGCATATAAGCGCCTCGGCGCCGATTTGTCTCCGGTGGAGAAGGTGCTGTCGGATGTGTTTGGATACCCAGTTAAAGAGGTGTGGACGCAACTATTTAGTCTTTTAGGCAATATTTATGACAATCAATCCTTGGGGCAACTGGGCTGCAACAAGGAAAAGTGTGCCGAAATGGCGGCATCGGTTATCAGGGAACAACAGAGACTCCTTGCTAACAACCCCATAGAACTGTCCGAGGAGCAAATATACGAAATATACCTTGAATGTCTGTAAAGGAGAGCGTCTGCCATGCTAATGACGAAAGAGCAATACATTGAAAGCCTGAAAAAGCTGAATATGCAAGTGTATTTGCTGGGTGAAAAGGTCGATGAGCCTACGGAGCACCACATGATCCGTCCCTCACTTAACTCGGTGGCAATGACCTATGAGCTGGCGCAAGCCCCGGAATATGAGGATCTGATGACAACCGTATCCAGCTTGACGGGTGAAAAGATTAACCGGTTTACCCATTTGCACCAGAGCACGGAAGACCTCGTCAAAAAAGTTAAGATGCAAAGATTAATGGGGCAGAAAACCGCATCCTGTTTCCAGCGGTGTGTAGGTTTGGATGCGGCCAACGCAGTGTTCTCCACTACATATGAATGCGATTTAGCGCACGGTACCCATTACCACGAAAATTTCATTAAGTACTGGACCATGATTCAGCAAAAAGACCTGACTGTGGACGGCGCCATGACGGACCCCAAGGGGGATAGGAGCAAGAGCCCCGGCCAGCAGGCTGACCCCGATCTGTACCTGCGGGTGGTGGAGCGGCAGGAAGACGGCATAGTGGTCCGGGGAGCCAAGGTGCATCAGACCGGCATGGTAAACTCGCACGAAGTGATTGTAATGCCCACGGTTTCAATGAAACCGGAAGACGCGGACTATGCCGTGGCATTTGCGCTGCCCGTCGATACCGAAGGGATTATTATAATTTACGGCAGGCAGAGCTGCGACATCCGCAAATTAGAGCCCAACGCAGATTTGGATTTAGGCAACAAGAATTTTGGCGGACACGAGGCCATGGTAATTTTCGACAATGTGTTTGTGCCTAACGAGCGCATTTTCATGAACGGAGAGTCGGATTTTTCAGGAATGATGGTGGAGCGGTTTGCCTCCTACCACCGCCAGAGCTACGGCGGCTGCAAGGTCGGTGTGGGAGATGTCCTTATCGGAGCGGCGGCATTGGCCGCCGAGTACAACGGTGTACCGAAAGCCAGCCACATCAGGGACAAAATCATTGAAATGATACATCTCAACGAGACCCTGTATTCCTGCGGCATAGCATGCAGCTACCAGGGCTGCCGCACTGCGGCGGGCAACTATTACGTAGATGCCCTTCTGGCAAACGTCTGCAAGCAGAACGTTACCCGCTTCCCCTATGAGATTGCCCGTCTGGCCGAAGATTTGGCGGGCGGATTGATGGTCACGATGCCGGGCCAGCAGGACTGGGATAATGAAAAGCTGCGCCCGTACATTGAAAAATATCTCAAGGGTGTGGAGTGCGTCCCGACAATCAACAGGCTGCGGGTACTCAGGCTCATTGAAAACCTTACGCTTGGCACGGCGGCGGTAGGATACCGTACGGAGTCCCTCCACGGCGCCGGAAGTCCCCAGGCACAGCGTATAATGATATCCCGTCAATCTAATTTGGAGCATAAGAAAAAGCTGGCCAAAACGATAGCGGGTATTAAAGAAGAGGAGTGAGCAGGCATGGCACTAACAAAGGTTGAAACGAAATACGGCATCGTTTCAGGTGTTGCCGTGGACAACGATATTGCGGCGTTTAAGGGAGTCCCATACGCAAAACCGCCGGTAGGATTTTTGCGATTTGCGCCCCCGCAGCCGCCGGAAGCATGGACGGGTGCGCTGGCATGTGAGAGCTTCAAACCCGGCTGCATACAACCCCCCCATCGCTTTCACGACGGCGAGGTAAACCCTGCCGACAACATTTCGGAGGACTGCCTGTATTTAAACATATGGACACCGGCGAAGGCGGCAGGAGAAAAACTTCCCGTTATGTTCTGGATTCACGGCGGCGGGTTCACCGTTGGCCGTGCCACAGAACCTGAGCTTGACGGCACCGCTCTTGCACGAAAAGGGGTTATTCTTGTATCAGTTGCCTACCGTTGCGGAGTAATGGGCTTTTTGGCAAACAGGGAGATAGCCGAGAGAAACGGCCTTACTGCATACGGTAACTACGGTATTCTTGACCAAATTGCAGCCCTTGAATGGGTGAGAGATAACATTGAAGGCTTTGGCGGCGACCCTGATAATGTGACTATTTTCGGGCAGTCAGCAGGAGGAATGTCATGCCGCATGCTACTTACCTCCCCCCTTACCAAAGGCTTGTTTAAGAGAGTCATAGTACACTCCGGCGGCGGACTCAACGAGGGTGATCCCGTACGCCCCAAGGAAGAACTTGCGGAAATCACATCGAAAGCCATGGAGCTTCTTGGATGGACTGTAGACGACCTAATGCAGCGGGATTCGCAGGAAATCACCGTTAAGATGATAGAAGCAGCCGACAAGGTCACTTGCCACAAGGAGCTGTTCATATTCCAGCCATGCATTGACGGGTACAGCATTACAGAGGTTCCCGGCGTACTCATTAAGGAAGGGAAATTCCCCCGGGATGTCAGCCTTATGTGTGGAACCGTATCTGGCGATTCGTGGATGTTCAGCCGCAAGGTCCGTAAAGAGCTGACGGGCGACGCGGAGGCCCAGCGGGCATTCTCCTACTCACCGCAAATCGCCTGGGGCAGAACTCAGATAGCCAATGGACTGCGCCCGCTTTACAGCTATTACTTTGAACATATCAGGCCGGGAGAAAAGCCCAAACTAACACCGGATGGCCTATCCCAGCTCCTTGCGCACCACGGTGCGGAAATAGCCTATGTTTTTGGAAATCTGGATGCCTTGGCAGATAGGTTTAATTGGCAGGAATATGATTATAAACTCTCTTTGGCGATGTTAACATACTGGGTCAACTATGCAAAGACCGGCAACCCCAACGGCGAAGGCTTGCCTCAGTGGCCTCCCTTTACCAAGGACGCGCCCTTGACTATGAATTTCAGAGACGATGGCTTTGACATGAGGGATTTGGTAGATAATGAAAGAGCGGAGCAGGTGATAAGGTTCACCATCGATAATCCCGGTATGCTGGAAACGCTTGAAAACTTTAAAAAAGCCTGAATTTAAACTTTTGACTGAATAACAAAAAAAAGGTTTATTATTCTACATTTTATCTATTGACGCAGAAATAGCAAAGGATGTATAATGAATTAACAATGTATACATCCCGTCCATTTGCTAAACTTACAATTTAAGGAGGTGTTGCGGGAAGGAAATCGTCGTATTAAAACCCTATTTTAGCGATACTTGTTATTTCGGTTTCATCTCATTGAACTGCAAAGCGTTGGGTAAGGATTAATGTTGAATTAAAGAATTAAAAGGAGGATATGAAATGAAAAGATGGCTATCTCTTCTATTGGTTCTGGTTATGATTTTGGCTCTGGCTTCCTGCGGTGACAAAAAAGCCGGTAAAGATGTCGAACCCACCGATTCCGCCCAAACAGCTCCCAAAACAAGCGGTCCGGACGCTGGCGATGAAGGCCCCGAGCAGCAAGAACCCGAAAACAAGGAACTTGTGGTAGGAATTTCAACCGATCCGGTGTCATGGGAACCCTGGGGAGCTTTCAATAACGGACGAAAACATCTAATGCATTTGGTTTATCAGACCCTTACCGCTGAAATTCCTGACCTGGTTAATGGCACAACAATACGTTATTATGTGCTTGCCTCCGGTTATGAGCAAATAGATGACAGGACATATGAAGTTTACGTTCGCGAGGGAATTTATGACACTGCGGGCAATCCCTTCACCGCAAAAGACGCAGTGTTCTCTTACTCCACCGCCAAGGCACAGGGCACCCTCGCCCAGCTGAATGCCATAGAATCCCTGGAAGTAGTGGATGACTATACTTTCCGCATGACCACCAGCCGTACTCTGGCCGTGGGAGACTTTGAGGATATACTAACCGGCTTCAATATGGTTACACAAGCTTCATATGAGAGCTCCCCGGACGGCATGGTTACTACACCTGTTGGTACCACCGGTTATGTACTGATCGATTATGTTGCCGGATCCCACGCAGTGTTTGAAAAGGCTGATAGTTATTGGAATAATGCAGCCAACGAATCTAGGTCCATTGAAGATGGCTACTGCTCCACGTGGGATTGCACTAAGCTGGATAAAATCCGCTATGAAATCATTACGGATCCCACAACAATGACCATCGCACTGGAATCCGGTGACATTGATATCTCCGCCAATGTATCAAGCAACGATTTGCAACTGTTCCAGGATGGCGGCAAACTTGCCGATAAATTTGATGTTTTTGCACACCCGGAGAATATGTACGGCATTTCCTTCAATGCGTCTAAGTCTTCGCCTACCAACAACTATAACCTACGCATGGCACTTGCCCACTGTGTGGATCCCCAAGGCGTACTCGATGCAACCTTTGACGGCTCAGGTATTGTTTTGAAAGCGTGGGCATATCCCACCTTTATGGACTATCAGAATAAATGGGATGACCAGCCGTATTTTGAGTATGACCTTGATTTAGCTAAAGAATATCTGCAAAAATTCTACGATGAAACGGGAACCACCGCTGATACCCTTAAGCTTCGTTTGCTGACCCAGAGCGGGCCCACCACAGGCAAGATCGCCGAGGCCGTTCAGGCCTACATCGTAACTCTTGTAGACAATCCCACCTGCGTTGAAATACTTAGCTTTGACAGAGGTACTTACAACTCGATGTGGATGGACGAAAACGCCTTTGACATATTGCTCATATATGGCCAGACCGCTAATCGTACTTATTGCACATACGCATGGAATAGCTATGCTAACGCGGCTAAACTCCAACATAAAAACGATGTATGGCATTCCGGCGATGAGAAAGTGCAGGAGCTGTTAAATGCCGCTATTAGCGTAAAAACGCATTCCGACGAAACCGTCTCTGATTTCCAGCAATATATTAACGATCAGGCTTATATAAAGAACCTGATGTGCGGTGACGTATATGTGGTAGGCAAGAGTTGGATAGGCGGTCTTGAGGACTGCATCGGGCCTAAGGATTGTCTGGCAATTATGGCTCTGGATTATGACTGGAGTAAGTCTGACAAATAAGGCAATTTAAAGGTGAAAGCAGTAAGGCAGCATCGTTAATGGAGTTTAAAATCGATAAGGCGGTGCTGCCTTATCTGATATAAAAGAAAAAGGGGTTCAAATATGGCTCAATACGTTTTAAAAAGAATCCTGATGATTATTCCAGTTGTATTTCTGGTAGCAATCACGATTTTTACAATTATGTATTTTTGCCCCGGTGATCCAGCTGAAATCATACTGGGTGTTGGAGCAGCGGCGGAGGACATTGAGGCACTGCGTGAACAGATGGGCCTCAACGACCCTTTTTTGGTGCAGCTGGGCAATTATCTGTACCGGACCTTTATAAAGTTTGATTTCGGAACATCTTACGCCAACAGTGTTCCCATTATTGACGAACTGTCCCATCGGTTTTCAAAAACCTTTGTGCTGGCTATCTCAGCTATAATTATTGAGGTTATCGTTGGCATACCACTGGGCATGGTGTCAGCAACTCACCGTGGCGGGTGGATAGATCAGTTATGTATGATTCTTGCTTTGATTGGCATATCGGTTCCTTCATTCTGGATTGGATTGCAGCTGCTGCTGATATTCTCCTTAAAACTGTCATGGCTTCCGCCGTACGGCGTCACGACTTGGCAGGGATGGATACTGCCGATATTTGTAAACTCCCTGAGAGGTATTGCACAAATGGCACGTCAGGCTCGTTCCAGCATGTTGGAAGTTATCCGTAGTGATTATGTAACGACTGCCCGCGCAAAAGGCCTGCCTGAACGAACCATTCTCTTCCGTTATGCATTACCCAATGCCCTGATACCATTGGTCCAGACTGCCGGCCAGAGCTTTGGAACCAGCCTAGGCGGCACCGTAATTATTGAAAACGTATTCTCCATTCCCGGTGTCGGCCAATATATGGTTAACGCCATCGTAACTCGAGACTATGCAGTTATCCGTAGTGCGGTAGTCGTTTTAGCAATAGTATTCAGCCTTGTAATGCTGCTGGTGGATATCGCTTTCGGCTTTATTGATCCGCGCATTAAGGCGCAGTATGAAGGACGCAACAGGAAATATAAATGGAGAAAAAAGTTGAGGAGGGTCGCAGCAAATGCTTAGAACACAAAGAAAAGTTGCTGACGTAACTCCTGCAACCATGAAAAAAAGCAAGGAAGAAACTAAAAAACAAAGCCAATTCCGTGAAGTAATGAAACGGCTTATGCAAAATAAGCTTGCGGTTCTGGGAATGGTAATAATTATCGTTTATGTTCTTGTGGCAATATTTGCTCCGTATATTATTAAATACGATATTGCGGAGTTAAATTTAGGCGAAAAAAACCAGCCGCCCTCCAAGGAACACTGGTGCGGCACGGATGATTTTGGAAGAGATATTTTCTCGAGGCTTTTATACGGAACGCGTTACTCCTTAGGGTTGGGACTTGGCGCCGTTGCGCTTGGCTTATTAGTCGGGATTATTCTGGGATGCCTTGCTGGCTTTTTCGGCGGCTGGGTTGAAGAAATCATTATGCGTTTCTGCGACTTGATGCAGGCAATCCCCGGGACACTTCTGGCCATTGTTATTTCAATGGTGCTTGGCTCGGGATTTGTCAACACAATTATTGCGTTGGGTATAGGCCGCATTCCAATGAACTCCCGCCTGATTCGCGCGCAGTTTTTAAACCAGCGCCAGCTGGAATATGTGGAAGCGGCTAGGGCTACAAACTGCCCAAAAACAAAACTAATGTTTGTCCATATATTGCCCAACACAATTTCTCCGCTTATCGTTTTGTCAACCATGGGGGTTGGCGGCACTATCATGATGGCGGCCGGACTGAGCTTTATTAACCTTGGCGTACAGCCGCCCCTGCCAGAATGGGGTGCAATGATAACAGCTGCTCGTCAATACATAAGATATTACCCATATCAGTTGTTGTTCCCCGGACTATTCATGGGCATCCTGGTGTTGGCGCTGAACCTATTTGGCGACGGTCTGCGCGATGCGATGGATCCGAAACTAAAAGATTAGAGGGAGGACCAAAAGTATGGAAAATAATGAAAAGGCCTTCCTTTCTGTCAAGAATCTAGTCGTTGAGTACACTTCAAGCAAACAGGTAATACACGCTGTAAACGGAGTTACCTTTTCACTTGAACGCGGAAAAACACTTGGGTTGGTGGGAGAGACCGGAGCGGGCAAAACCACTATTGCTAAATCCATACTCCGTATTCTGCCTGATCCTCCGGCAAAAATCAGAAGCGGCGAAATATGGTTTGACGGGCAGGACCTGTTGAAACTCAGTGACGACGAGATGCGGCGGATACGGGGCGCACGCATTTCAATGGTTTTTCAGGACCCCATGACTGCCCTTAACCCCACCATGCGCGTGGCCGACCAGATAGCAGACGGCATAGCGCTGCATCGCGGTATAAGTAAACACGAGGCGCGCCACAAAGCAGTTGATATGCTTGAGATGGTGGAAATCCCGCGATTTCGAGCCAGGGATTATCCGCACCAGTTTTCAGGCGGTATGAAACAGCGTGTGGTCATAGCTATCGCCCTGGCCTGCAACCCTGATTTGCTGCTGGCCGATGAACCTACAACTGCCCTGGACGTTACCATTCAGGCGCAGGTGCTGGCATTAATAAATGAACTGAAAAAGAAAAACAACACCTCCATGATACTCATTACCCACGATTTGGGCGTAGTCGCCGAAACCTGTGACGAGGTTGCAGTTGTTTACGCCGGTGAAATCGTGGAAAAAGGCAGCGTAGAGGAAGTGTTTGACCATGCGGTACACCCATACACCCGTGGATTGTTTGACTCGCTGCCCGATATGAGTAGCACCGGCAGGCTTCAGCCAATTACGGGCATGATGCCCGACCCGTCCAAATTGCCGGAAGGGTGCAAATTCCACCCTCGCTGTCCTTATGCCACCGAATCATGCAAAAAGGACATAAAGAAGCTGGTTAAAGTATCCGGTACGCATTACAGCTGTTGCAGCGCTACCATTAATGCGGCTGCTAAAGTGCGGGAGGTTTAATATATGTCGGCTTTGTTAGAAACCAAAGGAATAAAAAAGTATTTTTCCACGCCAAAGGGAATGCTTCACGCAGTCGACGACGTATCCATGACTTTTGAGCGTGGAACCACAGTGGGGGTTGTTGGAGAATCCGGATGCGGAAAGTCCACTCTCGGCAGAACTATTATTCATCTTCTGGAGAGTACGGCAGGGCAGATTATTTTTGAAGGCAAGGATGTTACCCATCCCACCGGCAAAGAGCTGTTCAAACTGCGACAGGACATGCAGATTATATTCCAAGACCCGTATTCATCGCTAAACCCGCGTTTTACTGTGGAGGAGACCCTGAAAGAAGTCCTGTTGCGCTCAAAGCGTGCCACGAGAAAAACAGTTGATAAAGAAATCGAGAGATTGATGGACATGGTTGGCCTTGCCCGGCGGTGGCGGATGGCCTATCCCCATGAGATGGACGGAGGCCGCCGTCAAAGAGTCTGCATTGGCCGAACCCTTGCTATGAACCCGAAATTTATCGTCTGCGATGAGCCTGTATCGGCCCTTGACGTATCCATACAGGCGCAGGTGCTAAATCTTCTCGAGGATTTGCAGAAGGAGCATGATCTTACATATATGTTTGTCACCCATGACTTATCGGTGGTACGCCATATATCCGACAACATAAGCGTCATGTACCTGGGCCAAGTTATGGAGACCTGTCCCTGTGAGGAGTTGTTTGAACGGCCACTGCATCCTTATACACAGGCGCTATTGTCTGCAATACCCTCTACGGACATCCACAAAAAGAAAGAGCGTATGCTCATTAAGGGTGAACTAACTTCCCCCATCGAACCTGAGCCGGGCTGTCGGTTTGCTAAACGTTGTCCTTATGTGTGCGATGAATGTGATAAACCGCAACAGCTTAAAGAAGTTATAGATGGCCATTTTGTTTTATGCCACAAAGCCGATAAGTTTGTAAGTTGCTAATTGTAATATTTTAATAAATATAATAATTTTGGATTTTGGAAGAAATTAATGTTAAAACCTTCATTTAGAATTATTAAAAGGAGAAAGCATTATGAAAATCGGAAGATGGGTAGTTGACTGTCACATTCACTGTGGCAAAAAGGACGAAACCAGCAAAAATGCAAATGTAGAAGGTATTTACCGCGAGGTGGAGCCGGTTGACAATTCCGCCGAGGCTTTATTTGACATGGACGCGTACGGCGTAGATTTTGGCATACTGCTTCCCAGTTTTATTGGTACCCACAGCAAAGAGTATGCAGATATCTGCCGCAAGCATCCCAATCGTTTCCGCACCTGTGCAGTTGAGACGGAGCTTCGATTGGCGGCCTCCAAGGGGCTGAAAAAGTGGACCATTGAAGAGGCAATTAAGGAACTGGACGGATACTTCTCCAGCGATGACATGTTCGTTGGCGTTGGCGAGTTCTCCCCCGGTTCCATGGGTGTTATACGTGACCGCCCCACCAAAATGGAGCGTTTCAAGGAGTGGTGCCAGATTGCCGAATTCTGCATCCACTATGACGTCCCCTGCTATACACATGAATTTACCAGCTATTGCATGGAAGAGCATTTGACCATGATTGCAAATGTCTGCACAAAATACCCTGAATTCAAAGTTATAATTGCCCACGGTGGCGGAAGCGCCGAGGACGACATTAAGAAGGCCTGTTCACTTGCCCGCAACTTCGAGAACATTTACCTTGAGACCGGCTACTGGCGCGCCGAATACTATGAGTATGCACTTATGGATCCCGACCTGGGCGCATCCAAGCTTCTGTGGGGCGGCGGCGATACAGGCAGCCACATCTGGTACCCGATGATTCGCAAGGGCGCTGTGCGCTCAGAACGCAATATTGTGTATAACAACCGCAACAACTGGGTTTGGACTGGCAGCAAGTCAACCGATTATCAGCCTGATTTCCTCGGCTGGGCAACACACCAGATCCACCGTTTGAAGGATCTTGAACTGTGTACACAGGACGAGATAAACCTGATAGTCGGCGGAAATGCCGCACGCCTCTACAAACTGCCGGTACCTAAACACTGCACATTTGCAGCCAATCGTCCCGACCTGAATCTCATGCCCCGGGATATTATGGAATCAAAGAATCCCATACAACGCGCACAGCATTTGTGGCCTGAAGGCGTTGACTATGTAGGGGGCGCCCACACCATTATCTAATACATATTTAAAGGCTATAAGGCGGATGTTTCAAGTCTCTTCCTCCCTACTGTTCGTGAGGAAGAGACCATATTTAGTTTGGAGGAGATTGCTGTGAGAAGCGATATATATGATTTGCGCTCGGCGTTGGATGTTCTGCGGAACATTCCCGGTGAATATCTGGAAACTGACCGCCAAGTAAACCTAATGGGGGAACTTACGGGTATCTATAAAAAAATTGGCGCCCGCGGTACCGTCAGGCGCCCTACAAAGATTGGCCCCATGATGATGTTCAACAACATAGACGGTTACCCCGGAGCAAGAGTCGCCATTGGTGTTGTGGGCAGCCGCGAACGTGTTGGACACCTGCTGGGCACTCCGCCAGAGCAGTTGGGGCATTTTTATAATCAGTGCCTGCAAAATATTGTGAGTCCGGTTGTAATCCCCAGTGAAACGGCTCTGTGCCACGAACAGGTATACCTTGCATCGGACCCCGCTTTCGATATACGCAAAATTCTGCCTATTCCCTTTACAACGGAAAGGGATGCCGGAGCGTACATAACAATGGGTCTGTGCTACGCCAGCGACCCCGACAATAAGGAAGACCGAAACGCCGCCATCCATCGCATGTGCGTACAGGGAAGGGATGAGCTGACCATTGGCTTTGGCGGTCATCGTCATCTGGGGGTATTCAAGGACAAGGCTTTTGCCAGGGAAGAGCCGCTGCCCATATCCGTAAACATAGGTTTGGATCCGGCCGTTTATCTTGCCTCCTGCTTTGAGCCTCCTACAACTCCTCTTGGTTTTGACGAATTGTCCATTGCCGGCGCCATGAGGAACCGTGCCGTTGAATTAACCCGCTGCATAGCAATAGACGAGTATTGCATTGCCAACGCGGAGATAGTTATTGAAGGGGAACTGCTTCCTGGCCGCATGCTTAAGGAGGACCATACCACCAACTCAGGCCGCGCCTTGCCTGAATTCCCGGGCTATTCAGGCCCTGCTCATATGAATCCTGTATTTAAAGTCAAGGCCGTAACCTGCCGGAAAAACCCCATAATGCAGGTCTGCATAGGAGCCAGCGAGGAACATGTGAACATGGCGGGCATACCTAGCGAGGCGTCCATTTTAGCCTTCCTGCACAATGCCATGCCGGGTAATGTGTTAAACGCTTACTGCCCCCCTAGTGGCGGCGGAAAGTTTAACGCCATCATTCAGTTTAAAAAGAACAATATCAAGGATGAGGGCAAGCAGCGGCAGGCGGGGCTTGGGGTGCTGGCTGTACTGCCTGAGGTGAAGAACGTTTTCATCGTGGATGAGGATGTGGATATATTTGACCCCTATGATGTACAGTGGGCCTTCACAACCCGATTCCGCCCTGATCTTGATCTGATACTTATACCCGGCGTACGCTGTCATCCGGGGGATCCTACCGAAAAGCAATTCTATGATGCGTCCTTACGGGACGATGGTATCGCTTATAAGGCAATTTACGATTGCACAGGTTTATATAATTTCAAGGACAGATTCTATCGTCCTGAATACACCAATGTAGATATTTCAGAATTTATATAGTTATTTTTAGGGGGAATTGCCACATGATGAACGCTATTGTGATGACCGGCCCAGGGGAATACGGCCTTCAGAAAGTTCCGGTGCCGAGGCCCCGCAAGGGTGAGGTTCTGGTTAAAATCAGGGCTGTGGCTATTTGCGGTTCAGACCCGAAGGTTTTTGACGGCAGTTATATGGGAATCGGCTGGCCGCCCCACTTCCCTTTTATTCCCGGTCATGAATTTGCGGGCAAGGTTGTGGAGCTGGGTGAAGGTGTCACCAAGTTCTCCGTCGGCGACAGGGTGGCGGGCGAAGCCCACTGCGGATGCGGTGAATGCATAAACTGCATGGAAGGCAGGTACAATCTTTGCCTGAACTACGGCAAGCCTGAAACGGGACACCGCCACTACGGATTTACGTATCAGGGCGCGTACGCCGAATATAACACCTATAATGTAAAGGCATTGACGAAAATACCGGACAATGTCACGTATGAGGAGGCGTCTCTTGCCGATACGGCAGGTACGGCCCTGCAGGCAATTAAACTGACGGGCATAGCTCCCTGCGGATATACCCTGGTGATCGGCCCCGGCCCCATAGGCATATTTGCAATGCAAATTGCCAAAGCAATAGGAAGCAGGACCATCATGGTAGGGCGGCGCGAACGCCTCGAATTGGCCGGGCGCCTGGGAGCCGACTACCTTATCAACTACGAACAGTGCAAGGACGTAGTATCCCGGGTGCGGGAGATTGCTGGGGGTCTGGGCGTACATCAAGCGTTTGAGTGCGCCGGCAGTGATTCGGCCATGCAGCAATGTGTGCTTGCCGCACGAAAGAACGGGAAGGTGGCGCTGGTAGCTTTGCCGGCAACGGACCTGCATATGCTGCCCGTAAAAACTATGGTAATGAACCAGATTCATGTAATCGGCTCGCGGGCAAACCCCAGTTGCACCAGGGATGTGCTCGAGATGATGTCTGCCGGCGCAATCAATGCCAGGGATATGATTACTCACACCTTCCCCCTTCAGGATTTTGAAACTGCCATGCAGACATTTGTCAGGCGTATTGACGGGGCAATGAAAGTTGTAGTGTGTCCCAACAACGATTGAAGCAATAAAACCCACTGTCTTATAAAAAACATTTAGCCAGTGGAGTAAGGAATGATATGTCTGTATGAACGACTCAAGCGCACCCGCAAGGCGGGGTAATCCGGTGCTTGCCACCGAAAAAGTCAATAAACTGATATGGAAATTTGCCATCCCCGCTATAATTAGCGGACTTGTCAGCGCGCTGTACAATGTTGTGGATCAGATATTCATCGGCCAGGGTATAGGCGACCTGGGCATGGCCGCAACGAACGTATCCTTCCCCCTGGTTACCATCAGCACATCGTTGGCGTTTTTATTTGGTGTGGGAGGTGCGGCTTTCTTCAACCTCAGCGTGGGACGGGGGGAATACGAAAAGGCCAGCAAAATCGCCGGCAATGCCATTAGTTCAATGCTAATCATGGGGGTTTTCGTCAGTATAGTTGCTACTGTTTTTTTGCGCCCCCTGCTTCAGGCATTCGGAGCAACCGACCTAATTATGCCCTATGCCGTTGCCTATACCATGATTACCAATATTGGCATTCCCTTCCACATTTTTTCCACGGGAGCGTCCCATCTCATCCGTGCTGACGGAAGTCCCCGGTATTCCATGCTGGTTATGCTATCCGGCGCAATTTTTAATCTGATTTTTGACCCGATTTTTTTGTTCGTGTTTGGTATGGGCATCCAGGGCATTGCGCTGGCAACAATTTTGGGACAGTTGCTGTCCAGTATCATTGCTGCGGTGTACTTCATACGTCGGTTTAAAACCGTGCCGCTGAATTTGGAGCATCTTCGCACCTGCTTTCCTGTGACAAGGCGAATCTGCGCTTTGGGGGCGGCCTCCTGTTTTAACCAATTCTCCCTTACTGTGGTGCAAATCGTAAAAAGCAACACACTGCGTTATTACGGCGCAAAGTCCATTTACGGCAGCGAGATACCACTGGCGGCAGTTGGCGCGATTTCCAAGCTCATGGTATTCTTTGCCACGATCATGTGGGGAATCATACAGGGATGCCAGCCCATTATCAGCTACAATTATGGCGCAAGGAATTACTCAAGGGTAATAGAAACCTATATACGCGAAATTGCGTACACAACGCTTATTTGCTTTTTTTCCTTTATTTGCTATCAGGCATTTCCGCGTCCCCTGCTTAGCATTTTTGGGTCGGATAGCGAATTGTTTTATGACTTTGCAGTCCGGTATATGCGCATCTTCTTACTGGCCACCTTCATTAACAACATACAGCCCGCTACATCTAATTTCTTTACATCCATCGGCAAGGCTCAAATGGGACTTGTGATGTCGCTTACAAGGCAAATCCTGCTGCTGGTGCCGCTGATGGTGATACTGCCCGCATTTTTTGGATTTGATAGTATCATGTGGTCCGGGCCCATATCAGATGGTTTGGCTGCGGTATTAGCCGTGATATTGTCCCTGAGGGAGATAAAGATAATAAATAAACAGATGGCGGTTTCTCCTGCGCCAACAGAAGAGGAAGAAGCCATGGTCTAACGGCCATGAGCAAATAATACCGACGCAGCAGCATCGTCACGTAGCATGCGCCGCTTAAGGAATGCCCCCGCTCTCAAAGCGTTTCGTAAGGCGTAGCACCAGTCGGACCCTTTCTTTTTCTTACAATTGAAGCATTGAATCAGCTGTTATATTCCTGCCCCAGCTTATTTATGGCTGAGGCATTTTATATTTTTGCATGACATGACCGCCGTCGTTTTGAGCGACGGCGGCCATGTCTTCCGGGAAAAATGAAAGAAAGGGTCTCACCATGCCAGGGGCATAAGGGGCATGCCACAGGCTGATTTATTATTACCAGAAACTTGCGGGAATTGTAATATCAATGGCGCGCTTGGGACAGTCCATCCAACAAATACCGCAATGCCAGCATTCTTCAGCATATGCCACCACGGGCTTGCTGTCGGTCTCATCGTCCATGGTAAACACGTCCATAGGGCAGTCGTTATAGCAAATCCTGCATCCAATGCATTTTTCGTAATCAATCTTGATAGGCATCAGTTTTTACCTCCCTTTGTAGCATACTGCGGTTTCAGTTTGGGGGCCGCTCTTACTTCTACAATGGGAACACCGTTCTCAAGGCGCTGATAGGTAATCTTTCCGTTGCGGTTCGCGCCCTTTTCGGGGAAATCCGCACGGTTGAAAAAGCCCCTGGTCTCCTTACGCACCATACAGGCCTGCATGTAAACTCCGGCCATATCCGCGATATTCTTTGCTTCCATGCAGCGCATCAGATAATGGGGGTTTTCCGCATAAAGATTCGGAAGGAATTGTTTTTTGAGAGATTCCAGACGGCGCATGCCGGCACGAAGCTTGCCGGCGGACTTGAAGACGCCAACATAACGCTCGCAATACTGGCGGACGGCGCACTCGAACTCAAGGGGACTTGTTCCAGGCGAAGAAGGCGCAATAGCCGAAGAAGAAACCGGACTGGTGATTCGCGACGAATACCTTGCCGATTTGATTAAGGTCGGTTGCAGCGGCGACGGCAGCTCTCTCGCGCCATGGGGACGTGCCGTATTCGAACCGGAACTGGGCTGCCGTTTTGCCAAACGTTGTCCTTATGCCTGCGACGAATGCAAAAAACCACAACAGCTTCAAGAGGTTACGGAAGGTCACTTTGTTTTATGTCATAAAGCGGATAAGCTTGCAAGTTGTAATACCCGCTAAAATGTGATAAATTGTGATAGGAACCCTACTTCAAAAACCTATATCAGAATTCATTAACAGCGTACAGCCTGCTGAACCTATGTTTCCTGCGCAGGCGGGAGCAGGGGGATCATGGTCAAAAGAAAGGAGAACAGACCATGGGCGAAAAAAGGCGTATAATTGTGGGTATTACCGGCGCTAGTGGAGTTGTCATGGGACATGCGCTGCTTAAGGCATTGCGGCGGCACCCACAGGTGGAATCACATTTGATAACTACCAAGAGCGCAAGATTTACTTTGAAGTATGAAAGCGACATGTCCTACGATGAATTTGTGCGACTGGCCCACGTGGTCCATGACGAATACAATTTTGCTGCCAGCATTGCCAGCGGTTCCTTTGTAACCGAAGGCATGGTAGTCATCCCCTGCAGCATGAAATCTCTTGCCGGCATAGTTTCCGGCTACACCGACAATCTTCTCCTCCGGGCCGCAGACGTCTGCCTTAAGGAAGGGCGCCGGCTGGTGCTAGTGCCCCGCGAAATGCCTTTGGGGCAGTCGCATTTGCGTAATCTGCTGGAGGCGTCCAGGTTGGGCTGTGCAATAATACCGCCAATGCTCACCTTTTACAATGCGGCTTCAACGCTGGAGCAGCAGGTAGACCATGTTGTGGGCAAGGTGATGATGCAGTTCGGGCTTGAGCACGAAGGCTTTAAGCCGTGGGAGGGTTACCATGAGCCTGTGGAGCTATGATTTAACCATTGAAGACGGCAAATACAGCGTGACCGCCCATGTAGTGCGCTGCGGTAATGACATTTGCCTGTGCATCGGCGGCGGCGTACAGCCCCATATAGGAGCGGCAGCTTTGGGCATAGCCCGCCCAAGCCTGAAAAAACCCGATGCGGTTTCTTCCAGCAGCAGCGTAATCTGCGTGACTGGCCATAAGGAGGACGACTTTGCCAAGATGGCCTCAGGCAGACTGGCGGCAAAGTTTGGCTGTGTTGTAAATGTCTGCGTAGGCGTACATATCGATGGCGGCGAGCCGGAAGAAATCGCAAGGCTTAGTAACAATATGAACCGTTTGCTGGATTTGGTTGAGAACAGGCTGAGCTATGGTTAGGCTTATCCATCCGGCAGCTTGCCAGAATAAAACATAACCTTCTGGGATTTAACAATAAAAAAGATGGCGCAATCAAAAGGATTGCGCCATCTTTTCTTCATTAATACTTACCAAACTCTGAATCACTTAGTTCAATTTTCGGTTTTGATGCCGTATCTGAAGACTGAGTTTCCTCCAGGCTGTCAAGTATATCGATAGCCTCAAAGGATTGCGGCTGACTATATGTATTCTTCTTAAATTTATATTGGCTTACAGCTTCTTTTAACAATAGTGCCTGTCTGGTGAGTTCTTCGCTGGCGGCGGCAATTTCCTCAGAAGTGGCAGTGTTGGACCGCACAACGTCCGCAACCTGAACAATGCCCTGACTGATCTGCCTAAGTCCTAAAGCCTGCTCGTTGGATGAAGTTGTTATGTCATGAACCAGATTTGCAACTTCCTCAATGGCGTTAACGATACTATCAAGAGCCTGCGCAGTTTCTCTGGCAATTTTTGTTCCATCCTCAGATTTCCTGATTGAGCCCTCAATCATATCTGTCGTCTCTTTTGCGGCATTGGCAGAACGGGCGGCCAGATTTCTCACCTCTTCCGCCACTACCGCGAATCCTTTGCCGTGCTGCCCAGCTCTGGCGGCTTCCACTGCGGCATTTAAAGCAAGAATGTTCGTCTGGAAAGCAATATCCTCTATTACCTTGATTATCTTTGAAACATTGGAGGAGGATTCATTGATTTCATCCATTGCCTTCAGCATGTCCTTCATCTGAGAGGAGCCCTTTTCGGCGTTGATCATCGCTTCCTTAGCAAGATCATTTGCTTTGTTGGCATATTGGGCGTTTTGCTCCGTCTGCGAAGATATTTCTTCAATGGAGGCCGTGAGTTCTTCTATTGCGCTTGACTGTTCGGTAGCTCCCCTGGAAAGAACAATGCTGGAGTCGGATAACTGTTTGGAGCCTATGGCAACTTGTTCCGAAGAGGCATAGATATTGGACAACATATCACCATTCTTCTTTACCATTTCGGCCAGCTTATTGCCAAGCAAGTCGTCCGAAGAACTGATGGGCACCTGAACGGTAAGATCCCCGTCCGCCACGCTTTCCACGGCAAATGCCTGCTTGCGTATGTTCTCAATCATTTTTCTGAATGAATCAGCCAGTTTTCCAATCTCATCTTTTCGCCTTACTCTGTTTTCGGCTTTGACGTCACCAAGAGCTATCCTGTCCGCCACGGTTACCATATACTTTATTGGCTGGCCGATAACTTCTGTCATTATTAAACCAAGAGCTATTGCAATAATTACACCGATTGCTATGATAATTATCATTACGATAGATGCTGTTTTTGCCGAAGCAGTGTTTTCAGCCTCCCGCTGCTGAGCGTTTTTAGTATTGTTTTCCACAAGGTTAATGAAATTATCTATTAATTTATCAACAACTTCATCACTTTCAGATAAAATCGCTTCTTTTACAATCCGCCCGCCGCCGCCGGCACTATTAACCAGCTTCTGGATATAAGATCTGTATTGTTCCCAATTGTCACATAGATTCTGATATTCAATACTGTTCTCGTCGCTTTGGATTGTATCGTTATACTTCAAAAGCAATGAATCGATTTCGCCACATAGCTCATCAATTACTTCAATGCATTCTGCTTCAGCATCTAATGTATTTGCAACGGTAAATTTCCAAGCATTATATCTTAAATGCAGAACGCTGGCATAAGCGTCTTCCGAATATACAATACCCATTGTATTTTGCCAGAATAAATCATTGGAATTATTGTTTGCTCTAATAAGGTTCGCTATGCCAACGGTACCAACTATTGCTGCGATGACAGCGACCAAAATGAAAGTAGCAATAAGTTTTACCGATAACTTCATATCTCGCAACCGTTTAAATCTAATCTTTACTACTTCTTCCATAATCTTTACCTCCAGCAGTTAAAGCTTTTCGCAATCCGGCTGTAATTCAACATATCTCTACTTTTTATAAATATATTAATTTGTGTACTAACATATTTATCGTTATTATTTGGCAAAAATTAAACTTCTTATGATTTTAATAAAAAAAACTTAAGAAGTATAGTTTTTAATATTAAGAACAGACCGCACATTTTGCATGTGCGGTCTGTTTAATCATGAAAATGGCGGTCAATTTCAGATTTGGCGTCTTCCATTATGCTTTTAACATCGTTTCCGATTATATCCAGGTTTTCAGCTTTGAATAGAATTACATCCGGAATGCCGAACATCTGCTGCGCAAGAGCTTTTATATACCCAAAATTTATACTCGGGGTTATAAATCGGCCCGCCGGCAGTTGTAATGTAATATACAGTTTTAGCTTTGCACAGGCCCCGGGGAACGCCCTCCCCGGTATACCGGAAGGTTATGCCGGTAACGCAGATCGACTCCAAATATTCCTTTAGTATGGCCGGAAATGAGAGGTCCCAGAAAGGAGGGCAACTACCAATACAATCCGCTTCCGCAAACTGTTTTGTATATCTGAAATACGGGTCGGCGTAATCCTCTTCCTGAACCCATTGAGTTCTTTTATTTAGCATTTCTTCATCCAGCGGAGCTATGTTTTCATCGGACAGGATAACACGCTCTACTTCCCCGCCTAATTTGCCCAATAAATGCTCTGCAAGGATTTTTGTTCTTGAGTCCTTTCTAACCGTTGCGTCAATAAACAGTATCTTCTTCAAGCCCGATTACCTCCAAAGCATAGATTTTTCTCTTGATATT
>DUOX01000053.1 GCA_012838665.1 Clostridiales bacterium | reverse complement strand
TACGACGAAATAGAGCACAAGAATGCCGTTGGACTCCTTGTGAAGCTTGGGCTGATAAACGGCTATCTTGAAGCCGACGGCTCATCCTTTTCATTCAGCGCGAAAAATACTCTCACCCGCGCCGAGATGGCAAAACTGATTTCTCTGGCGGTAACCCTGGTCAGCGGCGAGCCCATCGCGCCTAAAGCAACGCCTAGCTTTTCCGATATTGATGGAAACTGGGCCAAGGACTTTATTGAGTTCGGACATGACAAAAACTACATAGATGGCGTTGGCGGAGGCCGTTTTAATCCCAATGGCACAGTCACCGGCTACGAAGTGGCCAAAATGCTTTTGGCTTCAATGGGCTATGGCGAACTTACCGGAGGCGATTGGAAAACCAGGGTCGATAACGCAATAGCCGATCTCGCCGCGGGAGAAGTCTATCTCCTGGACAAGTTGGCTGGAATCGACCTGGACAAGCCTATCAGCCGTGATGACGCCGTACAACTCATATGCAATGCTCTTTGCGGCGACCACACCGGTACGTTGCCGACAGTTAAATTGGTTGACGAGGATTCTGAATTTGCCAGATTCAAGTATCCGGAAAACGGCCTGGTGGTGGCGCCGGAAAAGAAAATGCTAACGGCCGTTATTGACGGCAAGGAGGCAAATCTGGAGCCAGGCAAAACATACAATAATGTTGAAATGTACATTACCGATTACATCGGGCAAATTGGCAGTTTCGGCAGAGGGGATGCCGGCGACTACGATTACCGCACGGCGCTTTATATTGACGAGAGCGGTATTGTAAACTCAAAGTCCGTTACCTCTGCGATCAAGGGCGGAAGTTGCAGCCCCTATGTAGCAAAGGACATCACCATAGATTCCACCAGCGATAACTTTAACGGGATTATCCTCAATGGGAAAGTAGATTATACAATCAAAGACTCGAAATTTAATTTCCTCAGCAAAAGTGACGGAAGCAAGGTAAACGACTTCTCCGGTTATGGGGCCGTAATCTCCGCCTTTAATAACGCAAAGGTTTTGATTGACAACTGCAAAATCACTACGGAAGGCGTCGCCCGGCCTGCGCTTTTCGTAGACGAGTATGCAAAAGCCATGATAAAGGACTCCGAAGTGAGGGTCATGGGCGGAACCCTGTACGAGGGCTACCGCAACACGGCTGACCAGGCCATAATGGTGGCGCCTCCCTGGGTACTGGGCATAACCGGCAATGCCAGAGGTACAAACATGGAGGGCAACCTCTCATCCACGACTGTTGCCGGCTCCAAGGTGTATGCCAATCAATGGGGAGTCCTCTCCACGGATTCCGGCTCGGATATGCTCCTTACCGTGATTAATTCTGATTTGACCCTGTTGGGCGAAAATCTCAATGAAATTGACGCAAAGAACCCGTTCCGCAAAAACTATGGTTCCGGTTACGGCACCTACATTATCGGAAACGCCCAGGAGTATTTCTACGGCACCAACTTTAACGTGGGAACATATGCCTCCATACTCACCGGCGGCAAGGGATGGTACGGAGCATCCGAGACAGGGAAGACCTATCAAATCCGCCCGCTGGTCCGTATCCCCAACGGCAAAATCAAGACAGACTTCATGGGCAACGTTATCGAAGACTACGACCTGGCATTTGGCGACGGCGCCGTATTCGATTACACCGCCCGGGAAAGCCGCAAGACCATTATTAATTCCGACGTCTTCGGGTTTATGGCACATAACAGCGGCGAGCTGGTGATAACCCAGGGCACCGAGGTCAACACAAACTATGCCACATTCCTGCTCAAGGCAGGCACCGTGGATTTGACTGTTGACGATGGGGCAAAGCTGAACACCAAAAACGGCGTTATTCTCCAGATGATAGACAACGACGACTCCCTTGTGGGCGCCACATTCCCCGGCGGCTCCGGTCCTGTGTTCAACACGGAGTACAGGGAAGCGGAGGGCTGGGCTATGGGCAAGGACCCTGTGGACAGCGGCGAGAAGGTTACCTTCAACGCGGAGGATGTCACTCTGAAGGGCGATTTCTACAACGGAACAGGCAATTACTTTGTGCAGGGAATGGGCGGCGGCGGTTCCTATGCCGGCGATGAACTCATTATCAATCTGGGCAGGGGCGTGAAACTTGACGGGGCAATCAGTTCCACCGCCGTCATGCATGTGGACGAAAACGGCAAGCAAAACACCTATTTCACCATAAATGAATACTATTATCTGGGCCATGTTGACAATATGCCCCACTTCAACGGCGCAAATAAGGTCACTGTCAATCTCAGGGACGGAGCCGTATGGAACGTCGCCGGAAGCGGCATAATTACAAGCCTCACCGTTGGCCAGGGCTGCACCTTCAACGGCGTTGCCAGGCTAAACGGCCAGGTCATACAGATAGTTCCCGGCCAAACCTACACCGGAATTATCGAAATTTCCCCCAAATAATACAAAATACTACTAAAAAATACTGCCGGCCATATGACCGGCAGTATTATTTTTGATTTTGTTGTCAAGGCTTATTAAAAAAGGTTTTCCGCTGGTGTGTATTCAAGATTCTGAGCATCGGCAACGCCCTTGATGGTAAGATATCCTTTATAAGTGTTCAGGCCCTTCATGAGGGCGGGATCTGACTTCAGGGCCGCCTCGGCGCCCATATTGGCGATTTTAAGCGCGTAGGGGGTTGTGGCGTTGGTCAAGGCAATTGTGGCGGTGCGAGGAACGGCTCCGGGCATATTGGCAACGGAATAGTGTACTACGCCGTGCTTTACGAAATACGGATCTTCATGAGTAGTAATCCTGTCCATGGTTTCAACAGTTCCGCCCTGATCTATGGCCACGTCCACCAAAACGCTGCCGGGCTTCATTGTTTTGACCATTTCCTCTGTCACCAGTTTGGGCGTCCAGGCGCCGGGGATAAGTACGCAGCCAATGACAAGGTCTGCCTCTCGTACTGACTTGGCGATGTTGAAGCTGTTGGACATAAGGGTCTGTATGCGGCTGCCAAAAATATCATCCAAATAGGCCAGTCTTGCGCCGGAGAGATCAATAACTGTCACATCCGCGCCCATTCCAATGGCGATTTTAACGGCGCTTGTACCCACATTTCCGCCGCCCAGCACGACCACCTTGCCCTTTTCAACACCGATGACTCCGCCCAGGAGGATGCCGCGGCCGTTATTTGTGGCTTCCAGCAAATGAGCGCCCACCTGTACAGCCATACGGCCCGCGATTTCGCTCATGGGGCTGAGCAGGGGCAACTGTCCAGTGGCGGTCTGAACCGTTTCATAGGCTATGCCTATAACCTTTTTCTTTAAAAGGGCCTCGGTCTGTATGGGGTCTGGAGCAAGGTGCAGAAAAGTAAAAATTATCTGGTTTTCGCGCAGGAGCTCATACTCCTGCTGCTGGGGTTCTTTAACCTTGATTATCATGTCAGAGCGTTCAAATACTTCCTTGGCTGTGGGTAAAATCTCTGCGCCGGCGGCAACATACTCTTTGTCTGTGAAACCGCTGCCAAGCCCTGCAGATTGCTCAATGTACACTGTATGGCCGGCTTTAACAAGGGCATCGGCTCCGGCAGGCGTTAAACCTATACGTTTTTCTTGAGCCTTTATTTCCTTAGGGCAACCAATAATCATTTGATTGCTTACCTCCCCAAAATTACAGATAGCATAAAATGAAAAATTTTCTTTTATAATATGCGTTATGCGATTTAAAGTCAATAAAAGATATGGCAAATATATTAATTTACACCTTCTTGACTTTTTTTGTCACAGCTATTAAAATATCCAGTATTCTGGGCAATATTTAAGTATATGTGAAAAACTCAGTTTCCACAAAATCTTGATAAAACGACCTTATCAACCCCTTGTAGAGCTGATAAGGCTTATATTATTAACACTTATGTTTTGCCGCAGTAGGCGGCAGGAATGAGGTCTGTGAGATATGAAAAAGTATGGATTAAACGAACTTCGAGAAATGTTTCTGTCATTCTTTGAAAGCAAGGGCCATTTGCGGCTGCCCAGCTTTTCTCTGATACCTAAGAACGACAAGTCGCTGCTGCTGATAAATTCGGGAATGGCGCCCATGAAACCCTGGTTCACAGGTGAGCAGGAACCTCCCAGGCGTCAGGTCTGCACCTGCCAGAAGTGCATCAGAACCGGTGATATTGAAAATATAGGCCATACAGACAGGCATGCAACATATTTTGAAATGCTTGGAAACTTCTCTTTTGGAGACTACTTCAAAAATGAGGCCATCCAGTGGTGCTGGGAGTTTCTCACTCAGGTGCTGGGGCTTGACCCGGACAGGCTCTATCCTTCAGTTTATTTGGAAGACGACGAGGCCTTTGAAATCTGGGAAAAGGTAGTGGGCATACCCCCGGAACGGATTTACCGCTTCGGCAGGGAAGATAACTTCTGGGACCATGGCAGCGGCCCCTGCGGCCCCTGTTCCGAAGTCTACTATGACCGGGGCCCCAAGTACGGCTGCGGCAGGCCTGACTGCACAGTGGGCTGCGATTGCGACCGCTATGTCGAGGTCTGGAACAATGTTTTCTCGCAGTTTAACAACGACGGCAACAATAACTACACCGAGCTTGCCCAGAAGAACATCGACACAGGCATGGGGTTGGAGCGCCTGGCCATGGTCTGCCAGGACGTCAAGAGCATCTTTGATGTGGATACCGTAATGAAAATCACCAACAAGGTGTCCGAGCTTACCGGTGTAACCTACGGCCAGAGCAGGGAAAGGGACGTATCCCTAAGGGTTATTACCGACCATATCCGCAGCGCCACTATGATGATTTGCGACGGCGTTCTCCCCTCCAACGAGGGAAGGGGATATGTGCTGCGCCGTTTGCTCCGCAGGGCCGCCCGCCACGGGAAGCTACTGGGCACCAATGAGCCTTTCCTAAGCGAGCTGTCCGCCACCGTCATTGAGGAAAATGCGGAGGCCTATCCGGATTTGGTTGAAAAGAAAGACTATATAATGCGGATAATTAAGTCCGAGGAAGAAAGTTTTGCCAAGACTATTGACAGCGGCATGAGAATCCTCAATGAGCTTGTGTTCGAATACATTGAAAAGGGTGAAAGCCTGTTTTCCGGCGCAGACGCCTTTAAGCTCTATGACACATATGGTTTCCCGATAGATCTCACCATTGAGATAGTGCAGGAGGCCGGTCTTAAAGTGGACAGGGCCGCTTTTGACGAGCTTATGGAGCAGCAGCGGGAGCGCGCCAGGGCCGCCAGGGCCGCTATGGGCGACCTGGCCTGGTCCAGTACGGATTTAGGTCTGGACCTAAAGCCCACCCGGTTCACAGGCTATGAAAAGTTTGATGATACCGGCAAAATTCTTGCCATCGTGTCGGAAGGGGCGCTTTGTTCCTCCGTCCGGGGCGGGGAGGAGGCAATCCTTATTCTGGATAAGACGCCCTTTTATGCGGCGGCGGGCGGCCAGGTGGCCGATACCGGAAAAATATATGCCGGAAACAATGTTTTTGAGGTAAGCTCGGTACAGAAGGACGGCGGGGACAAATATCTCCACCATGGAAAAATGCTCTCCGGCACGCTTTCCGTTGACGATGTGGTAACCGCCTCGATTGACGTGGAGCGCCGCAGGGCGATAATGCGAGCCCATAGCTGCACGCACCTGCTGCACAAGGCTCTTCGCAGCGTTCTGGGCAGCCACGTGGAGCAGGCCGGTTCCCTGGTGACCCCAGATTCCATCCGCTTTGACTTCACGCATTTCTCCGCCCTGACCCCTGAGGAAATCGATAAAATCGATTCCATTGTAAACGAGGCTGTTTTGGCGGGAATGGATATAACCGTTACGGAAACAAGTCCTGAAAAAGCAAAGGAAATGGGGGCAATGGCCCTCTTTGGGGAGAAGTACGGAGATGCTGTCAGGGTTGTGAAAATGGGTGACTTCTCCATGGAGCTTTGCGGCGGTACTCACTTGGATAACACCGCCAAGGTAGGATGTTACCACACCGTGTCCGAATTCTCCGTTGCTTCCGGCGTCCGCCGTATTGAGGCCGTTGTGGGTAAGGCTGTTTTAGCTCGCCTTTCCCAGACCAACAGCCTGATAAATCAGGTAGCTGCCACATTGAAATCCAATCCCGCTGAACTGGAGCAAAAGGCCGAACAACTTGTCCACGAACAGAGGGAATCCCGCAAGCTCATAGAAAAACTCCGTAGCGGCCAGCTCAGGGCCGAAGCAGAGCGCCTGTTCTCCGAAGCCAGGGCCGCGAGCGGGCTTAAAGTCGTTACCGGAAGGGTTCCCAATGCCGCCGCTGAAGATCTTAGGACCATGGGGGACTTTTTAAGGGACAAGGACGAGAACGTTGTAGCTGTTCTGGCCACCGTTAACAACGGAAAGATAACCTTCCTGGCCACCTGTGGAAAGAACGCCATAGCCGAGGGGATTAAGGCCGGCAATCTGATTAAACATGTAACCGCCCTTACCGGCGGCTCCGGCGGCGGAAAGCCCGACACCGCAATGGGCGGCGGCAAAGATGAAAGACTGCTTGACAAGGCTCTTGGGGCAGTGTACGATTATATTACTGAAAATGTAAAGGAGTAATCGGAATGTCTGACTGCATTTTCTGTAAGATTGCTGCTGGAGAAATACCCTCAAGCTGTCTCTACGACGGCGATGGCGTATATGCCTTTAAGGATATTAACCCCCAGGCTCCTGTGCATTTTCTGGTAATCCCAAAGGAGCATATTGGCTCCGCAGCGGAGATTACCCCGGAAAATTCCCATATCATCTCTAAGTGCTTTGAGGTAATATCCTCTCTAGCCAAGACTCAGGGACTGGAAAAAGGATTCCGCGTCATCACAAACTGCGGAAGTGATGGAGGGCAAACCGTGCCCCACCTCCACTTCCACGTTTTAGCCGGAAAAAAATTAGGTGAGAGACTGGTTTAAATTATCTGCTGATTGAAATCGGGCGACCTGTATGGCCGCCCGAAGCTGTTTTCTCATTATAACGCCGCCACTTCCCATGTACGGCTTATCTTGAGGTGAATTTCATGGAGCGCCACTTTGTGCTTCCCGAGCCTGACAACAACGGATACCCGGAAAATGGATTCAAAGGCATTCGCCTGAGGTACAGGCGGTATGCGTAAGCTTGCCACTGCTGCTCTGGGATATTCCGGGGCCGTTTACGCCGCACAGTATGTAATCCCCAGGCAATGGCAGCCATATGCCGCGGCCGTTCTTGGCGTTTTGGCCCTTATCTCTCTGTTTTTAAAAGGAAATCTGCGGCTTCGGGCACTGCTGATTACGGTGTCCGCGGCTTTTGGTCTTGTCTGGAGCTGGGGACATTACCAGCTTGTCATCGCGCCTGCGGAAGAACTTGCCGGCCGGGAAATGACCGTTACCGCCAAGGTGCTGGATTATACTGTTCATGGCCAGGGAAGCGATTATATCTTCGTCCGGCTTATGGGGGATGACGTGCCCGGCGTAAAGACCGCAATCTATTCCTTCGACTCCTCTTTGCCGGAGCTGTCTCCCGGAGATATAATAACAGCCCATGTGAAGATGGCCTCTGCCGTAAGCCGCTACGGGGACGAAACCAATATGTATACCTCCCGGGGCATATTTGCCCTTGCCTATCTCAAGGGAGATGTGGAGGTCACAGGGCGCTGGGGCCTGTCTTTCCTGTACTTTCCCAAGCAAATCGCCCAGGCTGTGAAAAAGCGGAGCGAGCTTTGTTTTCCTGCGGATGTCTCGCCCCTTATGAAAGCCCTGCTGACGGGGGATACAGCTAAGCTTTCCAAAGACCGCAGGCTATACACTGCCATGGGAACAACGGGCATCATGCACGCAGTGGCCATATCCGGCACGAATGTGGCCTATATTGTAGGCTTTGTGCGGCGGCTCACCGGCAGGAGAAGGCGCACGGCCGCCATCTGCATACCCCTTATAATCATATACATATTCATGTCCGGCGGCAGCCCCTCCGTTGTCCGGGCAGGTTTTATGCAGATTCTGCTGCTCATAGCGCCCCTGCTGCGGAGGGAAAATGACAACCTGACCTCCATGTCCGCAGTTTTGGCCCTGCTGCTGATGATAAACCCCTCTTCCGCTGCCAGCGTTGGACTTCAGCTTTCCTTTGCGGCCATGGCAGGCGTACTCGTGATAACACCAAGGATATATAAACCCCTATGGTCTTTATCGGAGAAAACCAAATTAGCGAACACCAGAATTGGGTTTTTAATCCGCCGCTGTGTTATAAACAGTTTTTCTAGCACCATAGGCGCAATTGCTTTCTCAACGCCCCTGGTAGCCGTACATTTTTCATATGTCTCCCTTTACGGCGTCCTTGCCAATATGCTCTGCCTCTGGGCCATGTCCCTGTGCTTCGTGCTGGGATACCTGATCTGCCTGACAGGCATGGCATGGACCGGGCTGGCGGCGATTCTGGGCTGGACCATTGCCTGGCTTCTGCGCTATGTGATAGTCCTGGTGAAATTTATTGCCGGCCTGCCCTTTGCCGCCGTCTATACCAGCAATCCCTTTGTGGCCTGGTGGCTTGTGCTGGTCTATATTATTTTTGCTGTTTCCTACACTCTCAAGGGGAAAAAAGCCTTCCGTCCGGCGCTTCCTGTATGTCTGACCGCCATGGCATTGTGCGGGACAATATTTTGCTCTATGGTCTTTCTGGATACGGGTAAGGGCATGTTCACGGCTATAGATGTGGGCCAGGGCCAGTGCATAGCCGTATTTTCAAAGACCGGCACCGTAATTGTGGACTGCGGCGGCAAAGGCACCACAAGAAATGCGGGAGACAGCGCCGCGGAATATCTGTTGGGGCAGGGGAGAGGCAGTATTGACCTCCTTGTTTTGACTCATTTCCATGACGACCACGCCGGGGGAGTTGAGGCCTTATTTTCAAGGCTGGATATAAAGCGCCTGGCCCTGTCAATAGACATGAGCGATGAAGACGAGCTGCGCGACAAAACTCTGGAGCTGGCAAGGGCCAGCGGCACCGAAATTTTATATGTCACCGAGAACCTTGAAGTAGCTGTGGGCGGAATAAACCTCAGGCTTTTTGCCCCTCTGGGCTCGGCGGATTCCAATGAGCGTGGTATAATCGTCATGGCCTCCATTGGGGAGTTTGATACACTTATCACGGGAGATGTGAATGCCACCGTAGAACGGAAACTCCTGTCATTTGCCAATCTGCCGGATATTGAGCTTCTTATTGTAGGACACCACGGCTCGCGCTATTCCACTTCCCAGGAGCTATTGGATGCGACTACCCCGGAATCCGCTATAATATCCGTAGGCTACAATAATTATGGACATCCCACCACCCAGGTGCTGCATCGCCTGGATGACGCGGGTATTGATATTTACCGCACGGACCTGATGGGTAATATAAGCATAAAGCTTGATTAGGAGCTTATAATGGCAAAAGGTATGAGAAAAAACGATACTGCGGATTACAGCTCCCTTGTGAAGGAGTTAAAGGCCAGAGGTCCTGAGAATCTGTATCTCCTCTGGGGCGAGGAGGATTATCTCCGTGAACAGTTTTTGCTGGAGATAAAAAAGCTCTGCCTTTCAGAGGGCGCAGAAGAGTTTAACTACAAGCGCTTTGACGGACCTGCTGTTGATATGAAAAGCCTGTCCGACGCAGTAGACAGCCTGCCCTTTTTCTCTCGGCGCACCCTAATCGAGGTACGGGATTACGATATCAACAAATGCCGGGATGACGACCTTGCCGTTTTGAAGGAAATCACGGGAGATCTGCCGAACTACTGCACCCTTGTTTTTGTGTTGGGGTCATCCTATGAGCCTGACGGACGCCTGTCGGCTTGCAAAACCATTAAAGCGAACGGGCGGGTCATACAGTTTACTTCTCAGAGCACGGGCCAGCTTGTTAAGTGGATATTCCGGCGTTTTGAGGCCATGGGTAAAACCATAAACAAAGCCGATGCCGAGTACCTTATATTCGTATGCGGCAGCCTGATGAACCGCCTTATACCGGAGGTAGAAAAATTGTCCGCTTATGCCAAGTCTGATATTATAACCCGTGAGGATATTGATGCCGTTACCCAGCGGATACCGGAGGCAAATGTATTTGAGATGACAGGCCTCCTGGCCTCACGGGATTTTGACGGCGCAGCCGCGGTTCTGGCAGAGCTGCTGGCCTCCAGGGAGCCCCCCATTAAACTGCTGGCAATAATTGGCCAGCAAATGCGGAACCTCTATGCGGCCAGACTTGCCATTGACAGAGGCCTGGGCAAAAACTATGTAATGAAGACTTGCGGGTTGAAGTACGACTTTATGGCCAACAGGCTGTTAAACAACGCAAAGGGCTTTTCGCTGGGCAGGCTTGCCCGGGCGGTGGAGCTTTGCGCCGAAACTGACTATAGAATGAAAAGCAGCAGCGCCGATGATGAAGCGCTGCTGAAAGAGCTGCTCTTGCATCTGGCCCTGGGTGACAGCCTATGATTAAGGTCAGAGAAGTCATAGTCGTGGAGGGGCGCTACGATAAGAATACCCTCAGTCAGGTTGTGGACGCCACCATCATTGAGACCGAGGGCTTCGGTATTTTTTCCAACAGAGAGAAGCTTGAGCTTCTTCGGCGCATAGCCGACACCAGGGGCCTTATCATACTAACGGACAGCGACGGAGCAGGCTTTGTAATCCGTAATTATCTCAAGGGCGCCATAGACCCCTCCAAAGTGAAACACGCCTATATCCCCGATATAGAAGGCCGGGAAAAGCGTAAAAGCTCCCCCTCAAAAGAAGGGAAGCTGGGCGTCGAGGGCATGAGACCGGAGGTTATTTTAGAGGCTCTGCGAAGGGCCGGAGCCACAATAAGCGAGAACCCGCCGGGAAAAAGCTCAGACCGGATAACAAAGGCAGACCTCTATGCCTCCGGACTTTCAGGGCGGCCGGGCAGTGAAGAAAAACGGCGCAGGCTGATGAAGGCGCTAAACCTGCCGGAGAAATTGTCCGCAAATTCTCTGCTGGACGTGCTGAATGCCATTATGAGTCGGGATGAGTTTCTCAGAAAACTGGGCGAGGCCTCCGGGCAATAACCTTATTCTGCCTGTTCCTCAATGCATACGGTGCCTATTGCGGCAATAAGGAGCAGCCCCGCCGGGGCGGTGGCAAGCTCTTTTGCATAAAGGTACAGGTGATATGTATCGATGGACACTGGGCCTATTTCTACCAGTATTATAAAAGCGCAAAAGACCATGGCGCAGCACAACATCAAAGTACCTTTTAGAGCGCCCCAGGCCGGATTGCACATATTCAAGATTCTATGTAACAGCTTACGCAGGACCATGATTTCACCTCAAAGGCTATTTTATACTTTTTGGGGTCCCGGCTTCAAGGGCTAATACTTTCCATTTTAATTATCATATGTACCAATTCAACGGAGTCAACAAGCCTTGATTCCGTTGTATTTTTATATGGCAAGATGTTGTGTTTTATGTTATTATAAGGAAGATATATTGAGTTATTGGGGGAATAGTATTATGAAATGTCCGTTTTGCGGCTACTCCGAAAGCAAGGTCGTGGACTCGCGTCCCGCAGAAGAAGGGGCCACAATAAGACGCCGACGCGAATGTCTGTCATGTCAGAAGAGGTTTACAACCTATGAAATCATGGAGCGTCTGCCGCTGTTGGTAATAAAGCGGGACGGGAGCCGTCAGACCTTTGACAAAATGAAGCTGCTTAATGGCATGCTCAGAGCCTGTGAAAAAAGGCCGGTGCCCATGCAGGACCTGGAAAACACCGCTACCGAAATTGAACAGGAACTGCAAAATTCCCTTGAACGGGAGATAACTTCCACCAAAATCGGCGAGCTTGTTATGAAACGCCTCAAGAATCTGGACGAGGTGGCCTACGTGCGCTTTGCTTCCGTTTACCGGCAGTTCAAGGATATTAACACCTTCATGGAGGAGTTGACGAAACTTCTGGGGGACAAAAATTAAGCCCATCGCAGTTTTTTAAAATACGCTCCCCATGGTTACATGTTCCATAGTGAGGATGCTGGTTAGAGACCACCTGAGCTTCTCATAGGAACCTTTGGCGCTTTTATTGTTTTCGTCGCACAAATCGCTGAGATAGTCATAAAAGGCTTCCGATACAACGCCTATCTCGGAATGTCTTATAAATATATGGGTGTAGCGGTCACCCCTGGACCATTTTTCGATAGCGTATTCCAATTCCTCCACTGCCGACTCATATTCCGATTTCACGGCATACTCCATGGCCTTGTCTATGTGACCGAGCAGCTCATTGACCAAGCCTTCGAAATACAATACATTCACTATGCTTCCCGCAAGCAAAAGCAACAGAATCACAACGGCTATTACCTCTTTTATCATTTTGCATTCTCCTGAGGCAAATAATAGATTTGATCCAAGTTATCCAACATCATCAGATATACCTCCTCAGGTCCTTTGACATTCATTTTCCTAAGCTCGTCCTTTAGCCATTGTTCATCCTTGCCCAAGAGCTTCAGGTTTTCTTTTAAAACCTTTCCGTCGTTAATTATTATTGACGGAAAGCCCGGATCCTCGGGGTTTAAGTTCATTTGAACAGCGGTTACGGGGCGTTCAGCGGGGAAGAGTATCGCGTTCAGTGTGCCGTTCGTTTCAAGTATGGCGTATTTTACCTTTCTGATATCGGTAATGCTATGGTTCCTTAGGTTTTCGGTAAGTTCCTCTAAAGTTAAGCGGTTTTTCCGCATCTCCCGCTGATTTACTACGCCGTCCATAATCAATATGCTGGGCTTGCCATGCAGAAAAGCCCTGAACCCGACGCTTTTCAAGTTAATGCCGGCAATTATTACCTCACAGCAAAACAGCGTTATGACCGGTATTAGCCCGTTTATCAGGGGTATTCCAATATCCTGAAGGGGATGGGAGGCAAGGTTGGCCATTAATACCGCCACAATAAGCTCGTTCAGCTCCAGTTCCCCCATCTGCCGTTTGCCTGCCAATCTGGTTGTGATTAACAGCGCCAGAAAAATTACTAAGGTTCGGATAAATACTATCGCCAAAGAAATCACCTCCGCCTATCTAGTTTCTCCAAAATTTATATATTATTAGGATGGTAGTTAATGAAACAGGATTTAATTCTTATTTTGGATTTAGGTAGCAAAGATAATTCCAGGCTTGCACGGGCAGTGCGCGCATTGGGAGTGTACAGCGAGATTCATGCTCACGACATCACCGCCGCAGAGCTGGCCTCCCTTCACAATGTGAAGGGCATAATCTTAAATGGCGGAGATAACAACAAAGTAGACGGCCAGACTATCAGAGCAGGCGAACATATTTTTGAATTCGGCGTGCCTGTTATGGCCATCGATTACGATGCCCCCTCCCCCTACGGTGTTGACAGGATGCCCGGGGATGATGACGATGCGCTGCTGGTCATGCTAAAATCCTTTGTGTTTGACGTCTGCGGGGCCGAAGCCAACTGGAATACAAAAAACTTTGTCTCCGACCAGATAGAGCTGATTAAGCGGCAGGTGGGCGATAAACGGGTTTTGCTGGCCCTCTCCGGCGGCGTGGATTCTTCGGTGGTTGCCGCCCTCCTTGTTAAAGCAATAGGCAGCAGGCTCCAATGCGTCCATGTAAATCACGGCCTAATGCGTAAAAATGAGAGCGAGGAGGTCGTGGAAGTATTCCGCAATCAGCTGGGCGCCAATCTGGTCTATGTGGATGCCACTGACCGCTTTCTCGATAGATTGGCCGGGGTAGCCGATCCTGAGACCAAGCGGAAGATAATCGGAGAGGAATTCATCCGGGTTTTTGAGGAGGAGGCCCAAAAGTTTACCGATATTGAATTTCTTGCCCAGGGTACTATTTACCCCGATATAGTCGAAAGCGGCACAAAAACATCTAAAACGGTTAAATCTCACCATAACGTGGGCGGACTGCCGGAAAATCTGGGCTTTAAGCTGATTGAGCCTTTGAAATTCCTGTTTAAAGACGAGGTGCGGGCCGTGGGCAGGGAACTGGGGCTTCCCGATTCCATGGTGTACAGGCAGCCTTTCCCTGGCCCCGGCCTTGGAGTGCGCTGTCTGGGCGTCATCACCCGTGAGCGCCTGGCCGCCGTCCGGGAATCCGACGCCATTTTGAGAGAAGAATTTGAATTGGCCGGGCTGTCCGGCAGGGTATGGCAGTATTTCACCCTAATCCCCGACGTCACCTCCACCGGAGTAAAGGATGGCGGGAGGGTGGACGAGTGGCCCGTTATAATCCGGGCCGTCAACACAGTAGACGCCATGACTGCCGCAGTTCCGTCTCTGGACTGGGGCTTGCTTCAAAAGATTACAAACCGTATTCTTGACAAGGTGCCGGGAGTCAACCGTGTGCTGTTTGACCTGAGCCCAAAGCCCCCCGCCACCATCGAGTGGGAGTAATAAATAGGAAATCTGTTAACAGAAAGAGAGATAAGATGGGTATTCATGAGGAATGCGGCATATTCGGAATATATGACAAGTCTGGAAACTGCGCTGAGACTACCTATTACGGTCTCTATGCGCTCCAGCACAGGGGACAGGAAAGCTGCGGAATTGCCGCAATAAACGACCGTGAGCTGAGCTTTCACCGCGGTCTGGGTCTGGTTGGAGATGTATTCAGCCCCGAAAGGCTTCAGAAGCTAAACGGCACCATGGCGGTGGGACATGTGCGCTATGCGCCTGAAGATGATAATCGGCCTGAAAACGCCCAGCCTCTTACGCTCAGATACGCAAAGGGCAGCCTTTCCCTTGCCCACAACGGCAGCCTGGTCAACTCTCAGCAGCTTCGCATTAAATACGAATATTCAGGAGCTATCTTCCATACCTCCACGGACGCCGAAATCATCGCCTATGTCATTGCCCAGGAACGGCTGAGGTGCGGTTCGGTGGAGGAGGCGGTGAACCGGGCAGTAAAGCACCTTAAGGGTGCCTATTCTCTTATCGTAATGAGCCCCCAGAAGCTCATTGCCGCCAGGGACCCCTATGGTTTCCGCCCCCTGTGCATGGGTAGAAGGGGAGATGCGGTGGTCTTCGCCTCTGAAAGCTGCGCTTTGGATGCCGTAGGCGCCAAATTTGAGCGGGAGCTTGAGCCTGGCGAAATCGTTGTGGTTTACCAGGGAGAGGTTAATAGTATCAGGGACCATTGCTGCGGGAAATCAAATTTTTGCATTTTTGAATATATTTATTTTGCACGCCCGGACAGCATAATCAGCCGGCAGAGCGTCCACGAAGCCCGGGTCATGGCGGGGCGTTATCTGGCCAGAAAAAAACCGGTGGATGCCGATGTGGTTATAGGCGTTCCGGACTCCGGCCTCTCCGCAGCCGATGGCTATGCCCTGGAATCCGGTATTTCCAGATGCAGCGGCTTTATCAAAAACCGTTACATTGGCCGCACTTTTATTTCCCCCGGCCAAGAGGACAGAGAAAGAATGGTTCGCATAAAGCTCAATCCCCTGAAAAGTACGGTGGGCGGCAAAAAAGTGGTCATGATTGACGACTCCATTGTCAGAGGCACCACCGCCACGCAGATTATTAAGCTGCTGCGGGATGCGGGGGCAAGGGAAGTCCACGTCAGGGTTTCATCGCCGGAATTTGTCGCGCCCTGTTATTTCGGTACGGATATTCCCGGTACTGATTCCCTGGTTTCCTGTAAATACAACACTCAGGAGCTTGCAGAGCTCCTGGGAGCTGACAGTCTGGGCTTTCTTGACCTGGAGGACCTTCATAAGATTGCCCCAAAGGCACAGTGCGGCTTCTGCGACGGTTGCTTCACGGGGAAATATCCCATAGATATTGAGTAGCTCATTGCCTCATTAAAAGGGACCGGAATACCGAATTTTGAGGTGTCTCTATGAAATTCACAAAAATGCACGGCGCAGGCAACGACTATATTTACGTAAATTGCTTTGAGGAGCAAATCACCGACCCGCCTGAGGTGGCAAGGATAGTATCCGACCGCCATTTCGGCATAGGCGGCGACGGGCTTATCTGCATTCTTCCCTCCTCCGTTGCCGACTTTAAAATGGAAATCTACAATGCTGACGGTTCCCGGGCAGAGATGTGCGGCAACGGCATACGCTGTGTCGGAAAATATGTGTACGACCGGGGCCTCACCGATAAGACCGTTATTAACGTGGAAACCGGTGCGGGAATTAAAACCCTTTGGCTAAACCTGGAAAACGGCTTCGTCAAAACCGTTCGTGTCTGTATGGGAAGGCCAGAATTTCGGCCCGCATTAATACCCGTTGACGATGAGGGGGAGGATTTTATACTTCGCCCGGTTTTCGTGGACGGCACGGAATATCTGGTCACGGCGCTGTCCGTGGGGAACCCTCATGCGGTGATTTTCGTCAATGATGTGGACTCTCTGGAACTTGCCAGTCTTGGCCCCAAATTTGAAAACCACAGGCTTTTTCCCGAGCGGATAAACACCGAGTTTGTTCAGATTATTGACCGGAAAACCCTGAAAATGCGGGTGTGGGAACGGGGCAGCGGTCAAACTCTGGCCTGCGGCACCGGCGCCACCGCTTCTCTGGCCGCAGCCGTAGCCTGCGGCTTTACCGACCCGGCGGCAAAGCTTATTCTGGCAGGAGGCGAACTCTATATTGAATGGGACAGGGAGGAAAACCTTCTGTATATGACCGGCCCCGCCGAATTTGTGTTTGACGGTCAGATTAATCTATAAACTTTCATATTCTGCAGAGTTGAGAGGGAGGAACTATGACTAAGATTAATGCCAATTTCTTAAAACTTCCGGGCAGCTATCTGTTTTCGGAGATTGCCAGACGGGTAAATGCCTTTACGGAGGCAAATCCAAATTGCAGCCTCATCCGCCTCGGTATAGGGGATGTAACCCTGCCCCTGGCCCCTTCTGTGATTGCCGCCATGCACGAGGCTGTGGACGAGATGGGGAAAAAGGAAAGCTTCAAGGGCTATGGACCAGAATTTGGATATGATTTCCTCCGCCAGGCTATTTTGGAGCATGATTATAAGGCCAGGGGCGTGGAACTGGAGATAGATGAGATTTTTATCAGCGACGGAGCCAAGAGCGACACCGGCAACATTGGGGATATTTTCTGTACGGACAACATTGTGGCTGTCTGCGACCCCGTATATCCCGTTTACGTGGACACCAACGCCATGGCGGGCAGGGCAGGGGACTATATCAATAATAAATGGTCAAGGCTCATATACATGCCCTGTGTTGAGGAAAACGGTTTTCTGCCCAAGATTCCGGAGCAGGTCCCGGACATGATATACCTTTGCTTCCCCAACAATCCCATGGGGACTGTCGCCACAAGGGAACAGCTTAAAGTTTGGGTGGACTATGCCCGGGATAACGGCTCCGTTATTTTGTTTGATTCCGCCTATGAGGCTTTTATCAGCGAACCCGATATCCCCCATTCCATCTTCGAAATAGAAGGCGCGAAGGAATGCGCCATTGAATTCCGCAGTTTTTCAAAAACGGCCGGATTTACCGGCACACGCTGCGCATATACTGTGGTGCCCAAGGCTCTGGTAAGGGATGGCGCCTCCCTCCATGCACTGTGGGCCAGGAGGCAGTCCACCAAGTTTAACGGGGTTTCATATATTGTACAGCGCGGCGCGGCCGCCGTGTACACTCCCGATGGCCAGCGCGAGATAAGGGAAAATATTCAGTACTACAAGGAAAACGCCCGGGTCATTCGTGAGGGCCTGTCCGCGGCGGGACTGAAGGTGTACGGCGGAGTCAACGCGCCCTATATCTGGTGCAAAACCCCCAACGGCACTGGCTCATGGGATTTCTTTGACAGACTGCTCAATGAGGCAAATGTGGTTACCACCCCCGGCGCCGGTTTCGGCCCCAGCGGCGAAGGCTATATACGCCTGACCGCGTTTGGCGCTGCCCAAGCTACAAAACAGGCGGTAGAGCGAATTGCCGCAATCCTGTAATATCCTATTCTGATTTCTTGGAGGAAAAAATTTAATGTGCGGAATAATTGGATACACCGGCGAAAAACAGGCAGCCCTAATCTTGTTGGAGGGTCTGGAGAATCTGGAATACAGAGGTTATGATTCCGCAGGTATTGCCGTCAATACTGGTGACGATATCAGCGTTGTTAAAGCCCAGGGACGTTTGGCTGTCCTAAAAGAAAACGCTGGTTATACTCATAAGCCAATCGGGGGAAACTGCAGACACCCTGGAAGCGCTGAACGAAGCTAAGCGGCTTGGCGCCCGG
>DUOX01000008.1 GCA_012838665.1 Clostridiales bacterium | reverse complement strand
TTTTCATATTCATCCATAATATCCGTGCCTTCAAGGATACCTGTAATATACCCCTGCAAGTCCGCTATATAGCTGTATCTTGTGTTGCCTATACAGGAGTGGGCGCCGGGGCCGAATCCCATGTAGTCCTCAAGGTTCCAATATTTGAGGTTGTGCCGCGACTCGTGGCCGGGAAGACAAAAATTCGATATTTCATACTGGACATACCCGTACCGCTCCAGAGTCTCAACCGTGTACAGGTACATATCCGCCTGCTCGTCATCGCTGGGCAGAAAGGGCGAGCCCTCATACTGACGCCTCATGGGGACATCCTCCAGCTTAAGGCCGTAGCAGGATATATGTTCCGGCCTCAGGGCCAGGGCTTTGCCAAGGGTATCGGCCCAGTCGTTTTTGGTCTGGCTTGGCAGGCCGTATATCAGGTCTATGCTGATATTGTCGAACCCGGCCTTCCGGGCGCTGGAAACCGCCTTTTCCGCCTGCTTGAAGTTGTGCCGCCGGCCGATAAGCTTCAATATGTCATCGTTTGCCGACTGAACGCCTATGGACAGGCGGTTTACCCCTTCCTTCCGAAGGAGTTTCAAATCGTGGGCCGAAATGCTGTCGGGATTTACTTCCACGGTGACCTCAGCGGATTTCAGCACCTTGCCCGTCCGCTTAAGCGTATTGAAAATTTCGCAGATGCGTCTGGCTCCATAGTAGCTGGGAGTACCGCCGCCAAAATAGATACTGTCTATATAGTAGGGCGAAAAGGAAGACTCTGACTCAGTGATGTGAGCCAGCAGCGCATTTTGATATTTTGGCATAAGGTTATTGCAGCCAGAGAGCGAATAGAAATCACAGTAGCTGCATTTGCTTGCGCAAAAGGGTATGTGTATATATATTCCCAGCCGTTTTTCCATGGTCTGCTCCAATAGATGAATTGAATTTTAGAATATAATATTTATGAATACATGTCAATTTTATTTATCCCTTTTCTTTGGGAATTAAAGCCCCTTGCCGCCGTTTTTGTTAATAAGGGGCGGCTTCGGGGCCGGGTTTACATCAGGTTAAAACAGTCCGCAGACAAGCTCCGTGTATTCCGAGGGGTCCTCAAGGGGGATGTCCGCAATGAGCATGGCCTGGGCCAGAAGTATCCTGGACAGTTTCGCAGCCCGCTCCCGGTCGTTTTCAAAAGCCCTTTTCAGTGACTCAAAAGCCGGGTGTTCGCCGTTAAGCTCCAGTACGCGCCTGGCCTTAATAGCATCTCCCTCCGCCCCGGGCATATTTCTGAAGTACTTCTCCATTTCCAGAGTTATCTCCCCATCGGTGGTAAGGCAGACGGGGTGGCTTTTCAGTTTGCGGCTCAGGCGAACATCCACCACCTGACCGTCCAGGCTTTCCTTTACAAAATCCAGAAGCTCCCTAGCCTCGGCCTGTTTCTTCTCGGCGTCGGCCCGTTCCTCCTCGCTCTCAAGGCCCAGGTCGTCGGCGGTTACGTTGCAAAACTCCTTGTCATTATACTTGCGCAGGGTCTGTATAACGAACTCGTCCACGTCGTCGGTAAGATAGAGTATGTCATAGCCGGCGGAACGCACCCGCTCCGTCTGGGGCAGGCTGGCTGCCCGTCTCACAGTCTCGCCGCAGGCATAATAGATATATTTTTGCTCTTCCGGCATTTTTTCAGTGTACTCGCCCAGGGACACAAATTTTTCCTCGCGGGAGGAGACAAACAGAAGAAGGTCCTGTAAAAGCTCCTTCTTCATGCCGAAATCGGCCACAACGCCGTATTTGAGCTGGAGTCCGAAACTCTTGTAAAAGACTTCGTACCTGTCCCTTTTCTCCTCCATGAGCTTTGAGAGCTCGGCCTTAATTTTCTTTTCAAGGTTTGAGGCTATGACCTTAAGCTGGCGGTCATGCTGCAGAAGCTCCCGGGAAATATTCAGGGACAGGTCCGGCGAGTCCACAACTCCCCGCACAAAGCGGAAACAGTCAGGTATGAGGTCTGCGCATTTTTCCATAATCAGGACACCGCTACTGTAAAGCTCCAGCCCCGGCTTGTAGTCCCGGGTGTAGTAATCATAGGGAGCCATCTCCGGTATAAACAGCAGAGCCCGGTAGGAGACTAGCCCCTCCGCATTTACTCTTATTACCGCCACGGGGTCCGCGCTGTCACGGAATTTTTCCCTGTAAAAGGCGATGCAGTCCTCGTCCGTGACCTCGGTCCTGCTCCGCTGCCATATGGGCACCATGCTGTTAATGACCTGCTCCTCGGTGACGGTGACATATTCCATCCCGGGCTTGCCGTTCTCGTCTTTTTCGTCTGTCTCCCTGGCCTCCGTTTTCTCCACTTCCATAAGTATCGGCCAGCGTATATAATCCGAATACTTCTTAATCAACTCCCGGAGCCGCCAGGTTTCCAGAAACTCGCTGTAGGACTCCTCCTCGGTATCGGGCTTTAGGTGCATGATAACGTCGGTTCCCACACCGGTTCTTTCGCACTCGGTAATGGTATAGCCGTCCGCCCCCGCAGATTCCCACTTATAGGCCTTGTCCTGACCGTGGGCCCGGGAGATAACGGTAACGCGGTCGCTGACCATAAAGGCGGAATAGAAACCAACGCCGAATTGGCCGATAATGTCTATGTCGTCATCCTCAACGGCCTTGTCCATCTCCCTCTTGAATTTCAGGGAGCCGCTGTGGGCAATTACGCCCAGGTTGTTTTCAAGCTCCTCTTTTGTCATTCCTATGCCGTTGTCGGAAACGGTGAGGGTGCGGGCCTCTCTGTCCCTGAGGATGTGTATTTTAAAATCTGAACGGGAAAGGCCAACTCCCCCCTCCGTAAGGGAAATATAACATAGCTTGTCTATGGCATCCGAAGCGTTGGAAATAAGCTCGCGGAGAAAAATCTCCTTGTGGGTGTAGATAGAATTTATCATAATATCCAAAAGTCTTTTGGATTCAGCTTTAAACTGTTTTTTTGCCATCTCAAGTCCGTCCTTTCCTAATTTAATGAGCCAGGGTAAGTTACTGCTCCATGCCCTGTTTTCTCAAAAAAATCAAGCACGACTTTATTATACATCTCCGGCCGCTTTACGGGGGTGAAATGTCCCCCGGGGAAAAGATGGAATTCGGAACCGGAGATATTATTGTGCAGATACTGCCCATGGGTACGGCTTATAATGTCATGCTCACCCATGGTTATAAGAGTCGGTACCTTAATGGACTGCAGGTCCCATTTGCGGAGCCTCGGCTCCCGTATCATCAGGTCCAACAGGTCCTTTTTACGGCAGGCCTCTGGGGAAAAGGGGGCCTTTAAAGTCAAGGCGGCCTGTTCCATCCACATAGGGAAGATATATTTAAACTTTATGCCCGAGGGGTCTGCATTCGCCCCCGTCAGCACAAGGCTACTGACACGCTCGGGATATTTGACGGCCATAATAAGCCCAATGTTCCCTCCGTCGGAAAAGCCCAAGATATGGGCCTTTTTTATTTTTGCGTCATCCATCACAGCCACGACATCCCGGGCCATATCATACAGGCTCAGCTTCCCCCCACCGGCGGTGGACTTCCCATGCCCCCGGCTGTCGATGGAGATAACCATAAACTCCCTGGAAAACTCGGGGACCTGGGCCGAGAAAACCGACATGTCCTCCCCGTTTCCGTGCAGCATTACCAGAGGCGGGCCCTCTCCCCGGGCCTCCCAGTAAATGAGAGCGCCATTTGACACTGTCTCCATCTAATAATTCACCTCGCTGCTACTTCTGCCGTAACTTATTAATTATACCACATTTGTATTCTTTTTCAACATCGTCCCCCTTGCTAAAATAGCAAATTCACCTCCTCAACCCATTTCAGGCTAATTATATAATTTTTTATTTTATTATCAAAAAATAACAAATTCTACAATTAAGCTGTATCTATTTACCAGCTATTCGCATTATGTTATAATCCTTAGAACTAAACTGGAGGGAATATAATGAAAAGGCTCTGCAGTCTACTTTTATTGATAGCAATTATATCTACCCTTGTGGCCTGTGCAGCGCAGCCTTCCACAAGAAATACACCATCCCCAAACATTGAGGACGGGGACCCCGGCCAAACTGTCAACCCCACGGCGGAAATCCCGACACCTCAAGATACTCCGGAGCCTACTCCGGAGCCGACCCCGGAGCCCGAAAATTGGGAAGCCCTCTTTTCTGATTTTTTGGAACAAAACTTTGAGTCTCTGGACTCTTACAGTATGATTACCGGTATCGGTTTTGTGGACCTGGACGTGGACGGATACCCGGAGCTTATTCTCTTTGACGCCGGCGCCTCCACAGCCATGGGCATACATATTTTCGACATCATAGACGGCGAGGTCTGCTGCGTATCCACGAATCCGTATGTGGCAGAGAAGTTTGGAGGCGAATATACAAGCCTCGTCTCCATAAGCATCAACTATTTTGAAGATTTAAAACTAATGGAGGATATTTCAGACAAAAAGAGATTCTTCCTCGTATGGTCCGGCAATGGGTACGACGGATATATCTATCAGGAACTTATCCGCTTTGAAAAAACCGATGGTGTGCTCAGACCCGTCAGCCTCCTCTCCAAAACCGAGAGCAAAGATGAGAATGGCAACGTAACTTTCACCTACAAGCAGGGAGACAACACCATCGACAAGGCCGAATACGATCGCCTGTACTCAAGCATTTACGACAACGCCGCGGATACCGGCTATGAGGCCAAGGGAGTTTTCCGCTGGGATTACTCCAAATACTCCGACACCTACGACAGCTTTATGGCCATGCTCCAGGACGCCCTGGCCCTCTACGAACCTGTGGTCTAAACTCAAGGTATTAATCCCCCGCTTTTATGGAAAAGCGGGGGATTTTCTGCTTAAACCGGCTGGAATCGAGCCGCTAACCGCCGTCATATCATGAAAATACAATGTCGCTTGTAAAAAAGCGTGTGTTGCGTATATAATACAAAGAGAAAAGATTGCTAAAGCTTTCCTGTACGTATTGGAGGAATTGCAATGCCCACGCCATGGAGACGTTCCCCGGAAGAGCTTCATAAGACGTATATGGCCAATACGGAGGCCTTTTATAAGGCCGCCGGCCGCGGCCTGGCTCCGGAACTGGATAAGTTTATCGAGAAGTGCGCAATGCAGCTTTGGAGCAGGAGCGGCAAAATCACCCAGGAGCATGCGGACTCAATTAACCAGCTTTATTCGAGAGGAAGGCCGCAGCCCAGATGGCTTTTGTGGGAGCTGACAGGGGAAATCTGCAGGGCGGGCGATTTTCTCCCTCCTCTTTTTTTCTGGGCACTGGCGGAAAAGGACGCCAAAAACGGTTCCGTCAGTTCCCGGCTTTTTATCCGTATGCTGACAAATATACTGTTATATCTTGCCGCCGTGGACGATGACGTGACCTTTAGCGAGGCGGAGTATATAACCGAGTGCACCGAAAAGCTCACCGCCATTTGCGACAGCGCCGGGGTAAAAAAATCCAAGCCTGCCTTAAATGCCGCCGATTTCGTCACCAGCGGCGAGCCCTCCTTCAAGGACAAGCACCCCTTATCCCCCCTTCAGAGCCCCGGAGCCGGAGATTCGGCGCCCGTCCCCACCGGAGAAGCGGAGGACAGACCCAACCTGGACAGCCTGATGGCGGAGCTGGAGGAGCTGGTAGGGCTGGACGAGGTCAAGCGGGACGTGAAAAGCCTTATAAATCTTATTAAAGTTCGGCAGCTTCGCAAGGAGCAGGGCCTGCCGGTGCCTCCCATGTCCCTGCATCTGGTGTTCATGGGCAATCCCGGCACGGGCAAGACAACCGTCGCCAGGATTCTCAGCGGCCTGTATGCCGCCATAGGCGTGCTCAGCCGCGGCCAGCTGGTAGAGGTTGACCGTTCCGGCCTTGTGGCCGGCTATGTTGGACAGACCGCCATAAAGACCAGGGAGGTCATAAACTCCGCCATAGGCGGCGTGCTGTTTATTGACGAGGCCTATTCCCTGGCCGCCGGCGGGGAAAACGACTTCGGCCGGGAGGCCATCGAAACCCTGCTGAAGGCCATGGAGGACAACAGAGCGAATCTTGTGGTGATAGTGGCGGGCTATGAAAAGCCCATGGAAAAGTTTTTAAATTCCAACCCGGGTTTGGAGTCCCGTTTCAACAAATACTTCTATTTCCCCGACTATAACGGCCGGGAACTCCTTGCCATATTAAAAAGCCTCTGCGAGAAAAACAGCTACCATCTCACCCCGGAGGCGGAAGAGTATGCCGGGGAGTATTTTGACTCTCTGTATGAAAACAGAAACGAAAACTTTGGGAACGGCAGGGATGTGCGCAACTGGTTTGAGGACATGGTCTCCCGCCAGGCCAACCGCGTTGCGACAATGGAGTCCCCCACCAGGGAGGACCTAATAACCGTGCTGCCGGAAGACCTCAAGCCATAATGACACGAGGAGGTTCTGCCTATGTCAAGCTCAACTGTCATCGTCCCCTGGGATGTAATTACGCCCTTTATAACAGATGCCTTTCATGCCATGGGCGTGCCCCGGGATGAGGCGGAAATCTGTGCCGACGTACTTCTGGAATCCGACCGCCGGGGCATAGAAAGCCACGGGGTCAACCGCTTCAAACCCATATACTACGACCGCATCAAGGCAGGAATACAAAATGCCGTCACAAACTTTGAGGTGGTAAAAAAGATCCACACCACCGCCGTTATAGACGGCCACAACGGCATGGGGCAGGTAATAGGCTACAAGGCCATGAAAATGGCCATAGAGATGGCTAAGGAGTATGGCATGGGCATGACGGCCGTACGCAATTCCACCCATTACGGCATCGCGGGATACTACGCAACAATGGCCACGGAGGTTGGATGTATCGGGATTACAGGCACTAACGCCAGACCCAGCATCGCCCCCACCTTTGGCGTGGAAAACATGCTGGGCACAAACCCCCTTACCATCGGCCTGCCCACGGACGAGGAGTTTCCCTTTGTCCTGGACTGCGCCACCTCCGTTACCCAGCGGGGGAAAATTGAACACTACCAGCGGCTGGGCCTGTCCACTTCCCCGGGACAGGTAATTGCCAGTGACGGCAGCACCATGACGGATTCGGCGGCCATACTGAAAGCCCTTACCACCGGAGAGGCGGCCCTCGCCCCTCTGGGGGGAGTCGGAGAGGAAATGGGGGGCTACAAGGGATATGGCTACGCCACCGCAGTGGAAATCCTCTGCGCTGCCCTGGCCACAGGCAATTATTTGAAGATGCTCACCGGGGTCCGGGACGGAAAAACTGTCCCCTACGGCCTGGGGCACTTCTTTATTGCCATTGATACGGAGGCCTTCGCAGGCGAGGAAAACTTCCGGAAAACCGCCGGAAACATTTGCCGTGAACTTCGGGCATCCAAAAAGGCTCCCGGCCACGACCGAATATACACGGCGGGAGAGAAGGAATGGCTGGCCTGGCAGGAGCGAAAGGATTCCGGCGTGCCGGTAAACCCCGCAGTTCAGAGGGAACTTATAGCCGTCCGGGACGAGCTGGGCCTGCGCCGGCACGTGTTTCCTTTTGAATAGTATAAGAAGAGTCAGGATATGGATATGAGCAATTTAAAAAACTGCCGCCTGTTCCTGCTGGATATGGACGGAACCATATACCTGGGGGACAGGGCACTCCCCGGCGCCGTTGATTTTGTTAACTATCTGCAAGCCACCGGCCGTAGGTATATATACCTTACAAATAATTCCTCCCGCTCCGGAACGGACTATGTTGCCCGGCTTCGGAACAAGGGTTTTCCCTGCGAGAAGGAGGACGTATTCACCTCCGGCATGGCCACTGCCCTCTATCTCAAGGAGCGGTTTCCCGGCGCGGGCATATACCCTGTGGGAACCGGGGCCTTCTGCCGGGAGCTGGAATCCTATGGCCTGCAACTGACGGACTCCGACCCCCGGGCGGTCTGCCTGGGCTTTGACAGGGAACTCACGTATGAAAAGCTGGAAAAGGCGGTCCGATTTCTAAGGAGGGGCGCCGCCTTTATTGCCGCAAACCCGGATCTGGTGTGCCCCATGCCCGACGATGAGGTGCTGCCCGACTGCGGCAGCATTTGCGCCCTCCTCACCGCCGCCACGGGCAGGGAACCGGTCTACATTGGCAAGCCCCACCCCAGAATGGTGGATATAATATCAAAACAGACCGGAATCTCCAATGACCTCATCGCCGTGTTGGGTGACAGGCTGTATACGGACATAGCCCTGGCAAAAAACGCCGGGGCCGTGTCCGTGTGCCTGCTGTCCGGCGAAACAACAAGGGAGATGCTGGACGCATCCCCCCTTAAACCCGACTATGTATTTTTAAATGTGGCAGAGCTCCATCAGGCCCTTATTTAAACTTTGTCCTTGGCCTGTAAAACTCAAATATCACCGCATCGCTCGTCTTTTCGCTTTTCCAATCCCGGCTTACCCAGGCCACCTTCATAGCCCCCATAAGCTCGCAAAGCCTTGCCAGAAGGGTCTTTTTCCCCATGCCATAGGCCAGGAAATGGGGCCGTGAGAGGAAATTTGTAAGCACATTGCTCACCAGAAAGGCGCTAATCTTATTAGTCTCATCGCTAAATCTGTCCATGGAGCAGCTTAACTGTCCCCGGAGAACATCCGGGGCGTTTTTTCTGAACCAGCGCACTATAAAGGGGTCAAAACTCTCCACACAGAAAGGGCCGGTATATCTGCGCAGGATATTGAGAGTCTTTTCGCATAGCTGTCTGTTGTTTCTGCCGCGCTTAAGCTCCACGATAACGGGTCCCCTGCCGTTTATGACGGAAAGGGCTTCCTCAAGAAGCGGAATCCTTTCCTGGGTGCCGCAGAGCCTTAAGGTTTTAAGGTATTCCCAGCCAAGATTTTCCACCCTTCCGGGAACTCCGCAAATGCGGTCCAGCTCATCGTCGTGAAACACGACGACCTTGCCGTCTCCGGTAAGGCGGATATCCAGCTCTATTCCATAGCCCCGCTGGGCGGCAGACTCAAAGGCGGTCAGGGAGTTCTCGGGGACGGATTTATCCATCCTATGCAGCCCCCGGTGCGCAAAATTCCGGCCGTAAAAAGGGGCCTTCTTCTCTTTTCCGGCCCTGCCGGGGGCAACCATGAAGGCTACGGCACTAAGGGCAAGGGCGGCGCCGGCAATAGGAATAGCAGTTTTAATCCTTTTATTCACAGCCAGGAATACCTCCTTTTCTGTCATTTTACACTATAAGACAATTAGCGTCAATTTATTGTTGAATAAT
>DUOX01000052.1 GCA_012838665.1 Clostridiales bacterium | reverse complement strand
TTTTTTGAGTTTTTTCGATAAAAAATGACAAACTAACTTTTTCTTTCCAAAAACGTCTGCATCACTTCCCGTTTTATGGAAAACCCGTACATTTTAGAGTAGAAATAAGTGTTTCAGGCTTCATCGGCATTAAATTCTGTTGTCTTTTTATTTTTTATAATTATAATGTACATATTAAGTATATATTGACAAAACTCTATTATTATGCTGGGGAAGCGGTGGACCAAACGAATAACGTTTCCATAGACTGAAGAATCGCCTTTTTTATAGTTGTATTGATTGTCACTTTTTGCTATAATTTTGCCATATATTTTTCGGAGAAAGGAACCACGCGCAGATGCCAATCAAGATACCCGATTCCCTGCCCGCAAAGTCAATACTACAGGACGAAAACATTTTTGTAATGACGGAATACCGCGCGCTTCACCAGGATATCCGTCCATTGAAGCTACTGCTGCTAAATCTAATGCCCACAAAAATTGTGACAGAGACTCAACTTCTAAGGCAGCTGTCTAATACACCTTTGCAAATAGAAGTTCATTTGCTGCATACCATCAGCCATAAACCAAAGAATGTGGACAAGAATCACCTTAAGACCTTCTACATCAGTCTGGATGAAATCCGCAACAATTACTACGACGGCATGATTATTACGGGCGCTCCCGTAGAAAACCTGGACTTTGCTGATGTGGACTACTGGCCCGAGCTGTGCGAAATTATGGAATGGACAAGATCCCACGTCCACTGCACGCTCCATATCTGCTGGGGCGCGCAGGCCGGCCTGTTCTATCATTACGGTATAAAGAAATATAGCCTGCCCAAAAAGCTGTCAGGAGTATATGAGCATTATGCGTTGAAGCCCAAATCCCCCATATTCCGCGGCTTTGACGACCGCTTTTATGTGCCCCATTCCCGGTACACGGAGGTATTGGCTAAAGACATATTGAAAGTGCCGGAGCTGGAGCTTTTGGCAGTGTCCGAAAAGGCGGGCGTTTACATGGTGAAAACCACCGACAGCCGGCAGTTTTTCATAACCGGACACCCTGAGTACGACGTCAATACTCTTGCCCTTGAGTATCAACGGGACCTGAACTTGGGGCTGCAAATTCAAGTCCCCGAAAACTATTTCCCTAAAGACGAACCCACTAAAGAACCCATGGTCACCTGGCGCGCCCACGCCCAGCTTTTATACACTAACTGGCTGAACTATTATGTGTACCAAACCACCCCATACGAAATCACCCGTGTGGGCAAGGAAGTCTGCCCACTGGAATAACAGAAAGCCCATCGGGTAAGTCCGCTGGGCTTTTCCTTAAAATTACCGGATTATTTAAGTATTGTAATCTTGCCTATTGTGGGCAGGGGTTTCATTTCACCTTTGACTACATTTATTATGCCTATGACCCAGCACACGAAACAGAATATCCCGCCAACAAAGGAAGCTATCCAGCCAAGTATGGGAATAACTGCCACAACGCTGCAGGCGATGGCCAGAAGCATGAGTACGAGCCCCTGGTTTGAGTGATATTTTACAAACTGCGAGTTGGGTCTTGTGAGATAGGGAATAAGCAGCAAAATGCCAAAATAGCAAAGAATGCACAAAAATTTTTCGTCCCCGGTATCGCCGGATCTGGCGACCGGCTGTTGGTATGGCCGCTCATTTCCCTGCTCATATGTGTTGGATTCGGCTTCAAGGGGTTTACCGCAGGAAGAGCAAAACTTGCTGCCCGTGGCGGCGTAGGCCCCGCAGTGTCCGCAAAATGCCACTACAATTCCTCCCTGTCATTTATTAAGCCCTATCTTAAAATAGGGCTTTTCATCTGTAATCGCATTATAACTAAAAATGGTAATACTATGCAACAGGAAAGTGTGGCATTTTTTGATGTTTTATGAACAGAATCTGTGCTTGCCTATCACCACAATAAGAGGTCTGGACCATATCCAGGCGCTTGTCGCCTTGGCGGGGTTAAAATAGTAGATGGCGCCTCCGGAGGGATCCACGCCGTTCAGGGCATCTCTGGCCGCCTGGTAGCAAATCTCTGCCACAGGCTGGTTGAATTGCCCGTCACTTATGCAGGTAAAGGCGCCCGGCTGGTAGATTACGCCTGCCATGGTATTGGGAAAGGAAGGGTGTTTCATCCGGTTAAGCACAACGGCTCCCACGGCTACCTGACCGTTATAGGGCTCGCTTCTGGCCTCGGCGGATATGAGGCGGGCCAGCAGCGCCACATCCCCCGAGTTGCTCCCGGAGGCTGAACCTCCGGAAATCCCCATGGCAGCCAGGGTCGCCGGCCCCGCTTTTCCGTCCACAGTAAGTCCGTTCTTCCTTTGAAAGTACTTAACTGCTTCTTCGGTTTTGCTACCGTAAATACCGTCTACATTCCCATGATAATAACCCCAATTTCTCAGTTTAGTCTGGATTTCTCTAACACCGCTGCCTGTGGAACCGCGTTTATATGTGACGGCTCCGGCACTTTGGGTTATGCAGATGATAAAGATGTTAATAACAAAAATGACTGCAAGCGCAAGACATAACCTTTTTTTGTTTGCCATTAGAAAAACCCCTTCGTAGAGTAATACTATAGAGAACTAATAATAGTCTACGAAAGGGTTGTATATGATATTCTGCTAATTTTTTGCTAAATTGCCTTTGTTTTCTCGCAATTCAGTCGCTGAGGTTTTCTATTTCTTCAGTTACTTTTGCGATAAACGTGTCAAGCTCCATTACTCCCTCGTCCCCTCCGAACAGGGTGCGGACAGATACTGTGCCTTCTGCGGCTTCTTTATCGCCCACTATCAGCATATAGGGTATTTTCTGAACCTGAGCCTCCCTGATTTTGTAACCAATCTTTTCATTGCGGAAATCGGTCTCTACCCGGACATAGTCTTCCAGCCTGTCGGCCACCTGCCGGGCATATTCCCTGCTGCGGTCCGTTATGGGCATGACTCTGACCTGGACGGGCGCAAGCCATGTGGGGAAGGCTCCGGCATAGTGCTCGGTGAGTATGCCGATAAACCTTTCCATACTGCCAAAGACCGTGCGGTGTATCATCACCGGGCGGTGTTTTTCTCCATCGGGTCTGATGTACTCCAGCTCGAAGCGTTCCGGCATCTGGAAATCCAGCTGCAGGGTTCCGCACTGCCAGGTCCGGCCTATGCTGTCCACCAGATGGAAATCTATCTTGGGCCCGTAAAAGGCTCCGTCCCCGGGGTTGATTGAATAATTAATGCCTCTTGTAATCAGGGCTTCCTCCAGGGCCTTTTCTGCGATATCCCACTGGGCTATCTCGCCCATGAAATCCTCAGGCCGGGTGGATAGCTCCACGCGGTACTCAAATCCGAATACCTTATATATTCTATCGATAAGGTCGATTACGCCCAAAATCTCCTGGGGCACCTGCTCGGGAGTCATATAGAGATGGGCATCGTCCTGAGTGAAGCAACGCACCCTCATAAGGCCGTGGAGCGCGCCGGAAAGCTCGTGGCGGTGGACTATACCCATTTCCGCCATGCGCAGGGGCAGGTCCTTATAGGACCACATGCGCCGTTTATAGGCCAGCATTCCGCCGGGACAGTTCATCGGCTTTATGGCATAGTTCTCATCGTCAATTTTGGTAAAATACATATTGTCTTTATAGTGATCCCAGTGGCCGGAGCGGTGCCAAAGCTCCTCGTTGAGGATAAGGGGGGTGCGGATTTCCTCGTATCCGGCTTTTTTGTGCTCCTTCCTCCAGAAAGCCTCCAACTCCGTACGCAGAACCATGCCTTTGGGGAAGAAGAATGGGAAACCCGGACCTTCCTCATATATGGCAAAAAGGTCCAGCTCCCGGCCCAGTTTTCTATGGTCCCGCTTTTTGGCCTCCTCCAGGCGTGCAAGATATTCCTCCAGCTCATTCTTCGTAGGGAAGCAGGTGCCGTATACCCGCTGGAGCATCTTGTTCTTTGAGTCTCCCCGCCAGTACGCACCCGTGCAACTTGTGAGCTTCAGGGCGTTGCCCTTAACCCAGCCCGTGGAATCAAGGTGGGGACCGGCGCAAAGGTCCACGAATTCACCCTGCCTGTAGAAGCTGATAACCGCGTCCTCAGGCAAATCCTCTATAAGCTCCACCTTGTAGGGCTCTCCCTGCTCCTCCATGAATTTTATGGCTTCCTCCCGGGGCAGCTCGAAATACTCCAACTTCAACTTTTCCTTGCAGATTTTCCGCATTTCGGCCTCAATCTTCTCCAACATCTCCGGGGTAAAGGGGATATCGCTGTCGAAGTCGTAATAGAAGCCGTCCTCAATGGCGGGGCCGATGGCCAGCTTGGTTTCGGGGTACAGCCTCTTTACCGCCTGGGCCAGAATATGAGATGTGGTATGCCTGTAGCTGTGCTTGTATTCCGGATTATCAAATGTATACTTTTTCTCGTCCATTTCGTTTCCTCCCTGTAATCATACTCCCATGTCTGTAAGACGGGCCGAAGCCCCAAAAAAACAAAAACCCCTGACTGGTGTCAGGGGTGCATTTTTTACACGGTTCCACCCTGCTTGCAATCAAAGATTGCCGCTTTATGGCACTTTAACGGGTGCGAATCGGGCAGACTTACTGTTATTTCGGACTGCCGGCTCGGGGGTGGTCAGTGGGCCAAACGCGTTATGGGCGGGCTCTCAGCCATGGCCCGGCCTCTCTGTACTGCGCAGGGCACACAATCCCCGTCATTGCCTGTATCATTATTTGATGAGGTCATATTAACACCATTGTGTCCGCCTGTCAAGGCCGTTATACCGCTATTTCGCGCAGCAGCGGCATGCGGGTCTCAATCATATGAGTTTGGATGCCGCCCAGCATATTCCATACAGCACCGGCTGGTGCAGCAAGTAGATGATAAGGCTGTGCCTTCCCGGCCAGGTTAGGGCCGGGTGCACCGGGATGTATAACCAGCTATCTTCCTTTTGCTCCCTGATGATTCCCCCAAGCCAGGTTCCCAGAAGAAACAGGAAAAACCATGGCATCAGAGGGAAATAGTCGGCTGAGTAAAATCCTGAATACATAAAGCCCAAGGGCCAGAGCCAGGTGGCTTTAACCAGCGTATTTTCCGTCCACACCCAGGTGACGGCAAATAAAATCAAAAACAGGGGCGCAGCAAGGTATCTGTTTAACCTTTCAAAGTATTTGCCGGCAAAGCCGTAAATAATCATGGCCACGCCCAAAAACTGCAGGATTCCGAATAGTATGGGCTCTCCTGCCAAATGTGCTCCTGCCATGACCAGCAGTCCGGCGCAAAGAACCACAAGTCCCCGGCGTACATTGTTCCTTGAGAATCGGGAGGAGATGCCCGAAACGAGTATAAAGCTGCAGCATATAAAAAGCTGCAGGGCATCCAGCCCCGGAGATTCAAACCTCTCCGTCTCCATAAAGCCGAAAACCGTGAGATCATATAGGAAGTGATATACCAGCATGCATAATATTGCCAGTGAACGCCAGGCGTCCAGCAGGTATATGCGCTTCATATCCCCAGCTCCTTATAAAGCCGAATTTGCGCAGTACTGCCGTTTTCAGCGGCTTACACGTTAAATCTAAACAGGGTCACGTCCCCGTCCTGCATAATGTAGTCCTTGCCCTCGGAGCGCACCAGCCCTTTTTCCCTGGCTGAGGCCATGCTTCCGCAGGCCTTCAGGTCATCAAAGGCAACTATTTCCGCCCGTATAAAGCCCCTTTCCATGTCGGAATGTATTTTTCCCGCCGCCTGGGGAGCTCTGGTGCCTTTTGTTATGGTCCAGGCCCTCACTTCTTCGGGGACGGCCGTGAGGAAGGAGATAAGCCCCAGAAGACTGTATGAGCACTTTATAAGCCGGTCAAGGCCGGATTCCCGAATCCCCAGCTCCTCTAAAAACATAGCCTTTTCCTCAGGGTCCAGCTCGCCTATCTCCTGCTCCAGCTTGGCGCAGATGGGCAGCACCTGGGCGCCCTCCTTTTGGGCCAGACGGGCCACGTCCGCAAAGTATTTGTTATTCTCAAGGCCGGACAAAAAGCTCTCGTCGTCCATATTTGCCGCATAAATCACAGGCTTTAAGGTCAACAGGTCGGAGGCGTCGATAATCTTTCTTTCCTCCTCCCCGCATGCAAAGCTTCTGGCGGGCTGTCCGGAATCCAAATGCTCAAGGAGCTTTTCCAGTATCTCCGCCTCATGTAAATATTTTTTGTCGCCTTTTCCGGCCTTTTTGGCCTTTTCTATGCGGCGGGACACCATCTCCATATCGGCAATTATAAGCTCAAGGTTTATTGTCTCAATGTCCCGGAGAGGGTCAGTTTGCCCATCCACATGTATTATGTTCTGGTCATCAAAGCAGCGCACCACATGTATGATGGCATCCGTCATCCGTATGTTGGAGAGGAATTTGTTGCCCAGCCCCTCACCCTTGGAGGCGCCCCGCACCAGTCCCGCTATATCAACAAATTCTATAACTGCCGGGGTATACTTCTTGGGTGAGTAAAGCTGTGCCAAAAAGTCAAGCCGTTCATCAGGTACGGTCACCACGCCCATATTGGGCTCTATGGTGCAGAACGGATAGTTGGCCGACTCAGTGCCAGCGTTGGTAATGGCGTTGAAAAGGGTGCTTTTCCCAACATTCGGAAGTCCAACTATGCCAAGTTTCATTGCAATTATTCCTT
>DUOX01000051.1 GCA_012838665.1 Clostridiales bacterium | reverse complement strand
GCCCTGATTACAAGCTGGACTACCACCGTTTAAATCAAGCGTTCTGCTTGTTTCGGCTTCATATATGCCTGAATGAGGATTGCTTGACTTCATACTGTTTGAACCGTCTGAACATATGCCATATACTTTTTTACATGCAATAGTCGTATAATCAGTTATCCTGTTTTGATGGTCACCTGTGATTGTACTTGCTATCTTTCCATCTCCGTTTCCTCTACATTCAAAAACTAAATTATAGTTATGTTCTGATCCTGCTCTCAACGTAACTGTTACATCGCCAGTTTCTGCTTGATTATATGTGTCGAAGCCTGTCGCTCTAATGCTTCTTTCAGCATTACCCATAACAAAATGGTCACCAGTCACAGCGCCGCTATTTCCGTTCCATTTCGTTCCATAGGCTGCAAACAAGGTTGATGTCACCTCGTTTCCGCCTGCCGTTGTAACGCTTCTTTCAACATCGGCGGTAATTTCTTCCCTCGCTTCTCCGCTCTCCGCAATATACCTTGACAAGCTTTTGCGCTTAAAAAGTATTTCTGGTGCGGTTCCTCCTCCAAAATCTGCGACAAGGAAGATTCTACGACGTCTTTGGGGAACTCCCCAGTATTGAGCGTCCAAGATTCTCCAGGCAACACTGTAACCGTTTCCCATAACGGCTCCGACAGTAGACCACTTACCTTTTGGAGGTCCAGGAATAATAACGGTTTCGTCTTTAACACGGCAGATTTCTTCAAGGACCGCTCGGAAGTCCTCGCCTTTGTTGCTGCTGAATGCTCCGGGTACGTTTTCCCAAACTGCGAATCTAGGTCGAATAGGTTCATTTGTTCCATCATATGTATTCCTCATCTCCTTAATAATTCGTACTGCTTCCATGAATAGTCCTGACCGTTTCCCGGCTAATCCGGCTCTTTTGCCTGCCACTGATAAGTCCTGACACGGACTACCGAATGTGATTATGTCAACCGGCTCAATCTCTGCACCGTTTATCTTCGTAATGTCGCCTAGATGTTTCATATTTGGAAATCTTATCTTCGTTACTTTAATAGGAAACGGTTCTATTTCCGATGCCCATAATGTCTTTATCCCGTATCTGCTTGCGGCTAGAGGAAATCCCCCTATACCATCAAACAAACTACCTAATGTTATCATTTTAACCTCCCCCTCTCCTATTCAGCCTCCCCAGCGGCCCCGGCTGGCTCAAGCCGCTGAGTAAAGCTGTTATTTCTAAACTACCGAGCAATTCTCGGCCATTAACCATCTCATCATCTATACAAATGCCCCGGACCTCCCTGCCAACCGGTACCCAAAATCATCGGTCCCAGGGCGCCAACGGGTTCAAATGCCTATCCCTCGTGTGCCATCTGGTCATATCCGTGACAGCCCTTGTCTGCGCAATACCAGTTTGTTTTGCTGTTAACAAACGCCTTGCCGGTGATTCTGTTTCTATCTCTGAACATGATTTCGCCTTGCTTCATTTCCTCTTGCGGCCTTTCCTGCCCGCAATACGCGCATTTGATTTTCTCCATATCAACACTCCTTTCGCGCAATATAATCACTAAATAATTGTCCCAGGCCTCACGCCAACCGTTACCCAAAATCATCGGTCCCAGGGCGCCAACGGGTTCAATTTAATGGATTGTGCTTTCACACAGCACCGCCGCCCATTGCTCTAATTTCCATCTGTCTGAGTCTGCACCTCATCTCCTTGTGCCTGTTCAAGTTCCTGAGTCATAAGCTCTATCTTTTTGCAGACCTCGTCATACTTGACTTTCTCGACTTCGCTGGACTTCTCGTAACCGTAATCATCCAGCACTCTGCGAACAATATCCGGATTACCCTTGGCCAGGGCGAACATTCGCTTAGCCTGAGCCTTGGATATCGTGCCGTCCTGGTCGGTGTATACTTTCTGCTTATCAATGGGACGGCCACTGATGTCCATGTCTTCAAGGTCCTGAGTAAATACGTCTGAGAGAGACGCCACGAGTAGTGCTGCGTCAACCAACGCCCTTTTCTTAGCCATCTTAAGGACCGTGTTGTCCATTGTGTATGGATCCATCTTTAGATATTTTTTCTCCCTGGTATTACAGGCACCCAGACCCTCCGTGATGACCATATCCCCTTTAAGCAGGCGACAGCGCACCTGGTACTGGAAGAAGCCCTTTTCGAAGTCCCTGGTGGAGTCTACAATCTCAAATTCCGACTGAAGGCCCATCATCATGAGAATTTTCTCTGCTCCAGGCTTGAGCAATGTCGGTTTATCCGTTCCGGGAATAATCCCGAAGTCATGCCCTTGGTGTAGTGTCTTTTGAATTACTTGCTGAAACTGTGTGATTTTGTTCATAGTAGCCTGCACTTGGCTAATCTCCACCGTATCAATAATCGCTAGGTTATTAGGTATTTGAGCCATTCTGATTACCTCCTATTTTTTATTTAATTGAAAATCTTCTGTATACGCTTGCTTCAGCGTATTTCTCATATATATCCGGATGTTCTTTCTGCAGAGCCTTGGAATTAAACCTCTTAGACGATACGTTCTGCCATATCACGGTTCGTCCGTGAATGGTGCCCTTTTCAGCAGCACCAAGCATGTTTTTGAGTTTGTTTGCGGCTTCATCTTTTTTCAGTTGTATCTGTTTTTCTTCCTCACAAGCCTGCTCATACTGCTGGATCAGTTCGAACGCCTCGAAAGGCAATTCAATTTCTTTGCCTTTCTCCGCTTCGGGGTACAGTTTTTTAATTAGTTCTGTGCTGGCTTTAGTGCCATCAATCGGTGGCGGAGTTCTGGTTTCAACCATGCTCCAAAACTCGGATTCAACTGCGATTAGTTCTTTAATAAACGAATTGTCTCTTGTGATTTTATAGTATCTGAATTCCTGGCCTCCGATTAGGACCGCTACATACCATACCGGAAGGCCTGTTACAGCCATATAGTGCTGCACCTGAGCTTGATAGTATTCCGGCACTCCCATAGCCCAGTCATCGGTCGAGTAGTAGCCTGCCGTTTTGCACTCAAGACCAGCGCTTTGCCCAACAACCAACCGGTCTACGTTGGCGCTCATGAACGGGTACTGTTTGTGCACCAAAATGGCATTCCTGCGTCTAAGCTTAAGACCAGTTCTAT
>DUOX01000050.1 GCA_012838665.1 Clostridiales bacterium | reverse complement strand
TGAAGCTGGTTTTCGTAATGCAGGAATACAAAGAGGGCGTTGATGTATATGAAGAACTTAATCTTAATTATGTATCCACGCCCGACGTAAGCCCAGAGACGGAAGTTCCAACTGCTGATTCTCCCTCCGTGGGGGAGGACCCCGCTCCGGCGGAAACGCCTGTGGTTATTTCCGCCCCTGTCACGGTTGATTTTGACTCGCTGCTTTCCATAAACCCCGACGTGGTAGGCTGGCTGTACTGCGAGAATACTGAGATAAACCTTCCCGTGGCCCAGGCCGACGACAACTTTTATTACTTAAACCGCCTTATAAACGGTACGATTAACAGCAGCGGAACCCTGTTTTTGGATTACAGGGTGTCCTCGGATTTTTCCGGCAAGAATTCAATCATTTACGGCCACAACATGAAAAATAAGAGTATGTTCGGCAATTTGGACGCATACAAGGAGCAGTCCTATTACGACGAGCACCCAGTGATGTACCTGCTGACGCCTGAGCAGGATTATATGGTGAAGCTGTTCAGCGGCTACGAAACCGACACCAGTTCCTCCGCATTTACCTTTGAATTTGAGGACGAGGACGACTACGCCCAACACCTGGCGGAAATCAGAGCCATGTCTCTCTTTGAATCGGATGTTGCCGTCACGTCGGAAGACAGAATCCTCACCCTGTCCACCTGTTCCGACAACTATTCCTACCTGCGGTTCGTCCTGATAGGCCGCCTGGTCCCCATCGGATAGCAAAACAAAAAGCCGTAGCCTTTATAGGTCTGCGGCGTGTTTTTTTGAATTTTTATCCTGAACGGATACTATATGATGGCAATTTCTATATTTGGGAGATGGTTTTGGGATCCCGGGTTCCAGCAATATGCAGTGAATAATCTTCAAATAAAAAATAAGGCAGGCTCTCACCTGCCTTATTTTTGCTTTATACTATTATTCTCACACAGGGGATAGACTCCGTCAGTCCCAGGTGCCTCCGCCCGGCTCGTCATCATCGATATCCACGGTAGACACCGCCCGGTAGCTTAACTGTATGCCCCTGCCGTTCCATTCTTTTCTCCAGTTGTTCTTTATGCGCTCAAAAACAAGCCCGCAGTTTTCCTCGGTTATGCCAAGGAGCAAAAGCAGAAACTGGGGGTAGCTGTATCTTGTGAAAATATCCCCTCTCCGCAGGGATTTGAGAACGGCCAGGTGCAGCGCTTCTATGGCGGCCCTGGATCTGTCGTCATATCGGGACTCGTCTATGTCAAGCTCCAGCAGCATCAGGAAAACCGACTGCCCGGTGCGCTCAACGGTTCTGGCGATAATGCGGTATGCTTCCACAAAAGTGGCAAAACTCATATGGTAGGTGCCGGTGACACCGTCCTTTTCCTTGAGGCTTTCTTTAATTTCCCATATATCCGCCTTGGGAGCCATGGTGTTCCGGCTCAAATCCGAAAAGATGGATAAAAGCTTCTTGGAGGGGGGCACTCCAAGCTGGCTATGTATTGCATCGTTGGCGGCGTTGAAGGCGTCTACGGCTTCAGAAAACCTCCGGAGCTCAAAAAGGCAGCGCATTTTGAGAATGTGGAGGTCCTCTTCGCAGGGATATATCCGGATTGCCCGGTTGCAGAACTCCAGGACCTCTCCAATGCCTTCTTCCGACCTAAGCTGTGACGCGAGGAATTCAATGCATCTTATGTAAAGGCCCTTGAGTTTTGCCCTCTCCACCGCGACCCAACGCACATTCATGCGGTTTGGCAACAGTTCTCCTGAATAGAGGTTTATGGCTCTCCTGCCGGCTTCAATTCTGGCAGGAAGGTTTGCATTCTCCTGAAGTGCGGCATTGGCGGCTTCCGTGAACATTTCCACATCAGTGGAGCAGGGTATCTCATTGGTCCAGAAGTACAGTCTGCCTTCCCGGTGTACATAGTCATTCTTGGGGAGCAATGTTTCCCTGAGCATTTTTTTCAGCCTGTAAAGATTCATGCGTACCAGATGGGCCGGATCCGAGGAATCCAACAGGGAGAAAACGTCGTTATAGATGGTTTCCGCGGAAACTTTCTTCTTATTATTATACAGCAGATATTGAAGC
>DUOX01000049.1 GCA_012838665.1 Clostridiales bacterium | reverse complement strand
ATAACCCGCATCCGCCCTCTTCAGGTGCCCGAAGAAGATTTTCCCAGACCATGGGTCATTGTAGATAAAAACGGTAAAAAGTACTCTCCGCCCAAGGCCATGCGCCTGGCGCAAAATGTATTTACCGAGCGTAACCGGGTTTATTCCAAGGACCGCATCCTCTACCCAATGAAACGGGTAGACTTCGACCCCAATGGCGAGCGCAACCCCCAAAACCGCGGAAAAAGCGGATATGTGCGCATATCCTGGGATGAGGCTGCCACTATCGTGGCGGGCGAAATCAAACGCATTACAGAGACTTACGGCGGCCACGCTATCACAGGCATAACTTCCTCCCACCATAACTGGGGCATTGTGGGCTATAAGATGGGTCCCTTCAGCCGCTTTATGGGCATGTTGAACTACACCCCAATCCTGGACAACCCCGACTCCTGGGAAGGCTGGATGTGGGGAGCCACCCATATGTGGGGCTTCTACTGGCGGCTGGGCCAGCCGGAGCAATTTGACCTGCTCCAGGACGCCTTTAAGCACACCGACATGATCGTGTTCTGGTCAAATGACCCGGACAGCACCCACGGCATCTACTCAGGCCAGGAATCCAACATCTGGCGTGTCTGGCTGAAGGAAATGGGCATGAAGTGCGTTTTCATCGACCCCTTCTACAACTATACCAACGCCGTTATGGACGGCACGTGGCTTGCTCCCCGCCCGGGCACAGACGCCGCTCTAGCGGCGGCCATCGCCTACACCTGGTTTGAGGACGATACCTATGACCACGATTTTGTGGAGCGCAAGACAATAGGAATTGAGGAATTCAGAAACTACATAATGGGCGGCGAAGACGGCATCCCCAAGACCCCTGAATGGGCTGCCGAGGAGACTGGCATCCCCGCCCGCCGTATCCGTGCCCTGGCCAGGGAGTGGGCAAGCAAGCGTGTTGCCCTGGCCGGTGGCGTACGCGGTGGCGAAGGCGGCGCCTGCCGTACAGCTTTTGGCACAGAGCATGCCAGAATGCTTGTCGCTCTCTGCGCCATGCAGGGACTGGGCAAACCCGGCGTCTCCATCTGGGGGACCACCATGGGCGCCCCCTCCGATTTCACCTGGTTCCCCGGATATGCCGAGCCTGAATCCCGCATGGGCATTTCACCCGTGGCCAAATATAAGCTTGCTGCCAATGTCACCACAAAGCAGCGCCTCTATCGTCTCACCTTTCCCGAAGCGATTCTCAACGGGTCAGACTCTTTCCTCGGTGATGGCTTCTGCGGCCAGTCCATTGAGCAGCAGTTTAACAAGCACGAGTATCCCATCGAAGGCCCCGTAAAGATGTTCTACCGATACGGCGGCAGCTTCTTCGGCACCATGTCCGACACAAACAAGTGGGCGAGAATGTACCAGAGCGGCGGCCTTGAGTTTGTCGTTAACCAGGACTGCTGGTGGAGCGGCGAAACCGGATACGCCGATATCATCCTCCCCGCCTGCACAAACCTGGAGCGCAATGATCTGGGCGAATGGGCCGTGGGCGGCGGCTACACCACTCACGCTCAAATCGGCAACAACTGGCGCGTCATTGTCCGTCAGCAGAAATGCATTGAGCCTTTGGGCGAATCCAAGTCTGACTATGAAATCTTCTCCCTCATTGCGGAAAAGCTGGGCAAAAAGGAGCTTTACACTGAAGGCAAGACGGAGGACGACTGGGCCGAAGCTTTTTGGAATCTGTCTGAGCTTTCGAAACGCTGCTCTTGGGAGGAGTTCAACCGAAAAGGCTACTATATCGTTCCCGTGCCCGAGGATTACAAAGAGACTCCCGCTTTCCGCTGGTACTATGAGGATCGTTCCTGCGACACGGAGGATTATCTTAATCCCAAGCGGGGCACCGACAGGGCTCACGAGCTTGGCACCTATTCCGGGAAAATCGAGTTTGCCAGCGAGAGTTTGAAGGCCCTCTCCCCCGATGACGAAGAGCGGCCTCCGGTACCCCATTATATCCCCAGTTGGGAGGGCCACAGGTCAGAGCTTTACAAGAAGTATCCTCTCCAAATCATCTCCCCCCACCCCCGTTTCTCCTTCCATACCCACTATGATAAGCATGCCAGCTGGCTGGATGAAGTCCCCGTCCACCGCGTTATCAAAGACGGATACGCCTGGTGGCCTGCCCGTATCAATCCCAAGGACGCTGCGGAGCGGGGAATCAAGGGCGGCGACCTGATTGAGATTTATAATGACCGCGGAAGTGTCATCTGCATTGCTGACGTGACAAACCGCGTCCCCCCCGGAGTAATGCACAGCTACGGCTGCTCCGCCAAGTATGACCCCGTCGTGCCGGTACCCGGAGCCACAGACAAGGGCGGCTGCATTAATCTATTGACAACCTCCAGGATGCTTTCGAAAAATGCGCCTGGTATGACGCCTAATTCGTGCCTGATAGAGTGCCGCAAATGGGAAGGTTGAGGTGAAAATCATGGCTAAATATGGATTTGTATTTAATATTGAACGCTGCAACGGCTGCTACTCCTGCTTTTTAGCCTGCAAGGACGAGTTCACTGGCAATGATTATCCTCCTACCGCCGCCGCTACCTGCGAGGGCATGAACCTTATTCGTGTCAACGAGGTGGAATACGGCACCGGTAGCAAAGTAAAGGTAGACTATATCCCCATACCCTGCCAGAACTGCGAGGACGCTCCCTGCCTTAACAATTTTCCGGATCAGGTCTACAGGAGGGATGACGGTATTATCATCATTGACCCCGAAAAGGCAAAGGACAACAGGGAACTGGCCAAGATATGTCCCTACGGCGCTATCGCATGGAACGAAGAGGCAAACCTGCCCCAGAAATGCACCATGTGCGCCCATATGCTAGACGCCGGGGAAAAAGCCACCCGCTGCAGCGAGTGCTGCCCCAACGGCGCCATCCTTTTCGGAGACCTGGATGACCCCGCGAGCGAGATATCTATATACATAAAAGAGCATGCCCACGAGCTGGAGAAATTCCGTCCCCAGTATGGCACAAACCCGAATGTCTATTACCGTAATTTGCCCAAACCCTTTATTGTCGGCGAGGTTGTCTGCGGTGACAACGACGCCTGCTGCAAGGGCGCAAAGGTTACCGCTATCTGCGAGGAAAGCGGCAAGGTTATGGAGACGGTTACAGATTTCTTCGGCGACTTTGAATTCAGGTTTCTCCCCCTGAACAAGCCATTTACAATCATTATTGAGGCCGGGGGCTATAAGACTGCGGAGATAAAAACCAGAACCAACGCCGCCGTCAATCTGGGCGAAATAATCCTGGAAAAGGCCTGAAGACTTCCCCCTATTGTTCGCAGCCTGCAAAAGAGCAATTGTTGTACATGCATACAGAATGGGTGAGTCCCGATTGGGACTCACCCATTTAAAATTATGACAGGTCCATAATTCATCCCAGAGGGAAAAGACCAAGTCTGTGCAGAGTGATAACCGCCGAGGCAGGCTGGTTCGGAAGAAGGTTTGACGCAATCTCAATTTCCAAATCGATACGATTGTGTTCATTAATGGCCGCCAGGAGTTCTTCGACGGGATAGACATAGTAGATGACCCCGCCTGATAGAGTGTAATTAATTTCGTCGCCGGTTGAACTGAAGTTTATGGGATTGACAGAGCCGCCTTTGACGTAAATCGGAAGTTTGATTTCCTTATTTGTGCCGTAGATGAATTTGGCTGTAATTTTTTTGCCGGAACCCAAGCTGGGATCATAAACGCTGAAATAGATGGCAGAGTCCTCTTGAAATTCCGAGGAAGAGGCGAGAGCGCCAGTGTCGTCGGCTAAATAAAATTTGTCCGTCAGTTCACGCTCACCTGTCGGGTCAGACGGGTCAATAATTTTAACAGAGGGCGGGGTGCTTGCGGTTTGGTAGGCGGCAATCATGGTGTTAATGAAAAGCTTTGCCTCCGATTCTACCACTGTGCCAAAACTGTGACCTGCACCGGAATATGTGACGTTGCCAACACTGTAGATATAATACGCATTCATTACATCGTTGGGCAGGTTATCATCATACTGCCGCCGGACAGGCAGTACCAAATCACTATGTCATCGGAATTCATGTTCAGCTGGTAATACTGCTCGTGGGTCGTGGCAATAGTCATGGTTTTTTGAGAGCTGTTAGTATTGCCGCCGAAACCATAAAGGTTCAGGTCAAATGGATAGGTGGTAATCTGACCTTCATTCACCTGAGATACTTGAGTGGTTCTGGATGAATCTCCACTCCACTCGCCATAGCGCCTGAGGGTGTAGCTTGTGTAGCCCTGAACCTCCGCAACTGTGGATTTTGGGGTGTTGCTGTCCGCATTTGGCAGGGATTTGGGGGCATAGGCTATAGAATATCCTGCTTCGGTAAGCTCGTCAACGTGTCTCAGGCTTACGGGACCGCTTGCTACGCTGATACCAGTGGAGCTTTGCACTTTAAACGGTGAATAATCGGTAACTCCGTAGTCGGGATTGGTCACTCCGTAACGGTCCAGTCCGACGGCGTCCCTCAGGACGGTGTTAAAGTAGTAGCCCCAAAAATAGTCGCTGGGCTGATCTATGGTAATGCGCGAATTGGTCGTGGGATAGTTGTTTTTGGGCAGGTTAACTATGGAGGTTGTGTCGTGTGTAAAGAGTACGGACTTGCCCGAAGGGTTATTGATAAATCGAACCACTGCGTCGGCTGAGGTTTTGTCCAATTCTCTGTAGGCGTCGGCAAAACCAAGTATCAGCATGTCGAAGGTGTTCAGGAATTCGTCAATATTGTTATAGGTTATTGTTTCTTCCTCGCCGTTGGCATTTATGCGTGTTACTTTTCCGGAGGTTTGATAGCTGAGTTCGCTGACATTGAGTGTTGTGATGTCAACAATAAAATCCGATTCAACTTCTTTAAGAAGACGCTGATAGGTTGGATCAGTTTTCAGATTAAGTCCGGCTTGGAGTTTGCCGTTGTGAAGCAGCTGAAGAACGTAAATTGACTTGGGAGTTCCTTTTATATGCGATCCTTAGTCAGTGTTGACAGTAATGGTGACGCCAGTGTCGCCACCGGTGACGGTGTACCAATTGCTGTAGGCATCGTAGCTTCTACCGCTATAAGTGACTACGGCTCGACAATAATAGGTGCCGGATATGGCAGTTATTGAGCTTGAATTGCCAACCTCATAGTCCGGGCCATAGGGAAAGGTATTAACACGATACCAAGTGATTCTGCGGGTACTGTTATAGGGATATCCACCCGGAGGATCCCAGTATGCGGTAAGGGTCGCTCCTTCATCACCCGTCGTGACATTAACACCGACATTGAATTTGGTGTACTTATACTCCGCAAATGGTTTATTATCCTGGTAGCTATTGCGGCTTGCCCACTAACTGTAGCAGTAAAGCCCGTTAATGATTACGATACAGCGAAATATCGATTTTGGTTGTAGGTATAAGATGGATGGACGCCTTCGCTGATATCCTGCCATGAACTGTTTTGGTTGTTCCTGGATTGCCATTGATAGGAAACCCTATCGTGTATCGTGGGTTCGGGGTCTACTGCGACAGTATAAGTTCGGTTGCCGCCTCCGCCACCGCCACCACTGCGAGAAATGGTGATTATATATTTGGAGTCGCCCTCATGATAGTTTCCGCCAAGCTCGGCTGGGCTCGTCAGCTTCCGCGGTGTAAGGGCGAACCGAAGACGTGACAACGGCGGTATTACTAATGGCTGTCTGGCCGCTAATGGTAATCTTGCAATAGTATACTCTTGGGGCTTTTTCGCCTTTGGAGGCTGGTGACCCGGTTGATGACGGTCTACACATATACCGGCGGCTTCTTCCACGGAGAAGACAGGCGGCCGCAATGGCTCCCGAGCAGCGGCAAAAAAGACGGGCTGCCGTAAGGGGCGCGATTCCCGGCGCACCGGATTCCCTCAGCGAGGCCCTCGCGTGACCCCTTAGCTGAAACCGTTAAACCTGCGGACAAATACAAAAAACCGCCATCCATATGGCGGTTTTTTGCTAATAATGACTTGCAGCCTGTCGCCCCTGTCTGCTACAATGTCCCGGTCGCTTGCGGACTGGAACCCATCGGATGCCGGGAATAACGCTGGCCTGCTGCTAGCGGAAATCATAGCCGTCATTATTCCCAGTTCTTCCAAACCTCCGGTTTATACCCCACGGTAGCCTGCCTGCCGTTGCGTACAATGGGGGTTTTAATGAGACGGGGGTCCTCAAAGAGTTTTTCGAGCTTGTCCTCATCATAGGCCAAATATTTGAGCAGCGGATAATCTGGTGATTTTTCGTCTATGAGGGCATCAAGGCCCACGGCGGATTTTACGCTTTTCAGTTCTCCCCTGCTCATGCCGTATTTGATGACATCTATGTATTGATATTTTATTCTCCGTTCCTTGAAATACCGCTCCGCCTTTTTGGTCTCAAAGCATTTGCTTTTTCCAAAAATCTGAATATTCATAGCGCCCTTTCAAACACTCCCAACAAATTGTTATAGAAGATGTCCCGCACCAAATCTTCGTTGTAATTTCGGCGGAGCATGGCCTCATATATTTTGTCCATGTCCTCTACTCCCCCGAATCCCTTCGGCAGCTCGTCAATGCCGTCCAGGTCGGCCCCAAGACAGACGGATTTTTCGCCGCCAAGGGCAAGGAAGTGCTCGGCATGTTCCACCACTGCCTCGATATCCCGGCCCATCCCCAGAAAATCCGGGCATAAATTGAGCCCCGCGGCTCCTCCCAGCCTGACAAGGCCGACAAACTGGTCGTCGCTGAGGTTTCTGGGATGGGGGCAGAGGGCTTTGGAGTTTGAGTGACTTGCTAATACCGGCCGGGCAGCTTCCTCCAGAGTGTCCCAAAAGGCGGCCTCGGAGATATGGGACATGTCAAGCATAACGCCCATCTCCTGCGCTCTGCGGACAAAGGCTCTGCCCTTTTCTGTAAGGCCCCTTTTGTTGCTGCTCATAGCCGTGCCGGACAGGCTGTTAGGGTAGTTCCATGTAATGTTCACCAGCCGCACTCCCAAATCATAGGCCTCCTGAAGCCTTTCCACGTCGCAGGACAGGAGCTCGGCTCCCTCCACAGAAACAAAGGCGGCAATTTTATTCTCACGTCGGGCCAGCCGCACATCATCGGCGGTGAGGCAGTGCATTAAAATATCCGAGTTTTCATCAAACTCCGCAAGCAGGCATCCCACCGCCTTTTGATAAAGGCCATACAAAAGCTCCGCCGGGGCGTCGGGCCTGTCGTAGTCCGGCTCTGCTCCGGCGGAGTCCCCCTCCGGCCGCGTGAAAATCGCAAATACCTGAGCGCAGGGTGAATACGCCCGCAGGCTCTCCAAATCCAGGTGAAGGCTGTTTTTTCTCAGGCCCTCACCTTTTCTCATGGCTGCGGTTATAGTATCGCAGTGGGCGTCAAACAGCGGAACGGGCACTGCATATTACCTCCTGCAATAAATCAGGCGGGAATAGCTTCCCCCTTGCCTCATACCTCCATAATGACGGGAATAATCATGGGGCTGCGCTTAATGGTTTTGTAAAGGTATCCGGACAGGTTTCCTTTAACCTTGGATTTGATGGTGGCCCAGTCTGTTATGCGCTGGTCCTGACAGCTGTTCAGGCTTTCCATGACCACTCTTTTTAGCTCCTCCATGAGTGTCTCGGATTCCTTAACGTAGACGAAACCTCTGGTTATGATGTCCGGTCCGGAAACTAGGCTGGAGTCCTCCCCGGCAAGCATCATAACAATCACTATAATGCCTTCGTCCGCCAAATGTCTCCTGTCACGCAGGACCACGCTGCCCACATCGCCCACACCCGTTCCGTCAACCAGAACATTGCCGGCAGGGACAGTGCCAGTCAGCTTAATGTTATTCCTTGTAATTTCTATTACCCTGCCGTTACCGCCTATGACAATGTTTCTGGGCTCCACGCCCATGGCCCTGGCCAGTTCCGCATGCTTGAAAAGATGGCGGTATTCACCGTGGACCGGGATGAAGAATTTCGGCTTGGTCAGGGCCAGAATCATCTTCAACTCCTCCTGACAGGCATGGCCGGAAACGTGCAGGTCGCTGAGCCGGTCGTAAATTACCTCGGCCCCCTTACAGAAAAGCTCGTCTATGACCCTGCTTACCGTGGTTTCATTGCCGGGAATCGCAGAGGCGGAGATAATCACCCTGTCCCCTGCGTCAATTTCCACCTGGCGGTGTCCGGAAAAAGCCATACGATAAAGAGCGGACATGTTTTCGCCCTGGCTGCCGGTAGTAATAATCACAACTTTTTTTCTGGGATAGTTTTTGAGCTGGTTCATATCCACCAGAACGCCTTCGGGCACTTCCAGGTATCCCAGCTCCGTGGAAACTTTAATGACGTTTTCCATGCTGCGCCCGGTAATACCCACCTTGCGCCCATATTTCGCGGCCACATTGATTATCTGCTGTATTCTATGAACGTTTGAGGAGAAAGTGGTAACAATTATTCGCTTTTCGCAGTCCTTGAACAGCTCATCAAACCGGTCGCCAACCTTGCTTTCGGATTCGGAATACCCGGGCTTCTCCACGTTCGTGGAGTCGGACAGCAGGGCCAACACGCCGTCCTTGCCCAGCTTGCCGAACCTGGCGATATCAATCATGTCCCCCTGTATGGGGGAAACGTCAATTTTGAAGTCTCCGGTGTGTATGACCATTCCGATAGGGGTGCGAATAGCCAGGGAAACGGCGTCGGCCACGCTGTGGTTCACGTGAATCAGTTCAACGGTAAAGCAGCCTGCCTTAAATTTCTCCCCCGCCTCCAAAGTGATTATTTTCGTTTTGTCAAGCAGCTTGTGCTCCTCCAGTTTTATTTCCGCAAGCCCAGCGGTAAGCCGGGTGGCGTAAATAGGAGCATTCACCTCTTTCACTAAATAGGGCAGCCCGCCAATATGGTCTTCATGCCCATGGGTAAGGACAATGGCGCGCAGCCTTTCCTTGTTCTGAACAAGCCAGCCAATATCGGGAATAACGATATCAACCCCATACATATCTTCATCCGGGAAACCTAAACCGCAGTCAACCACCAGGAGATCGTTTCCATACTCAAATACGGTAAGGTTCTTGCCAATCTCCCCAAGGCCTCCCAGAGGGATTATTTTCAATTTTGATGCCATTCAATAAACTCCTTTAATAGATTTGTTATGTAACTAATACGGGCACATCTAACCGGGCTGACCATCCAGGTATTGCATCGACCCTGTTTCGCCGATGTTTCAACCGGTGTCTGCCTAATCCGTTATGCCCTTAAAATGTTATATTTAAAGTACAAACGTACATAACTTCCGTCGGTATTATTTAACTTTTTTCAGATACCCGTTTATAGTACGGGAATCTTTACAACGCCTGTATCGGTAATATTATAACCAGCAAAAGAAAATTATAACAGGCTATTATTTATCATACATCATAACAGAAAGGATTGTCAAATACGGCCAATAAGTGTAGAGGCTTCGCGAAAACCGGGGAACTACATCTCCCTCCGCCCCTGAAGAGCCCTCAGAAGGGTTGCGTCGTCAGCATATTCAAGATTTGAGCCTACGGGTATACCATAGGCGAGCCTGGTCACCTTAACATTAAAAGGCTTAAGCAGCCTGGAAATATACATGGCAGTGGCGTCCCCCTCAGTGTCGGGATTCGTGGCCATGATAACTTCGGAAATCCCCCCGGTGCTGACCCGCTTGATAAGCCCGCTGATTCTAATATCGTCCGGCCCCACATGGTTCATGGGGGACAGCACCCCGTGGAGCACATGATAGACCCCGTTATACTCCCTGCTGCGCTCAATAGACAGCACATCCCTGGGTTCCGCCACCACGCATATGATGGACTGGTCACGCCGGTCACTGGAACAGAGGTCGCAAACTCCGGCCTCACCCTCCATAAAGTTCTGGCATTTGGGGCAGTTGTGAACGCTGCCTCTGGCTTCTAAAATCGCGGCCGCAAAACTCTCCGCTTCGCCCTCCGGCAGAGAGAGAATATGAAATGCCAGGCGCTGGGCGGTCTTCTTGCCTATGCCGGGCAAGGTTGTAAATTTATCTATGAGATTTTCAAGGGAGGAAGGGAAAAAAGGCATATCTGCTTCTCCTTAATACTAGTATTCCGCGGCCATCAGGCCTTTCTTATGGCCTCAATGGCGGCAGCCCTGTCGGCCTTGCCGAAAATAGCGCTGCCCGCCACCAATACGTTAGCTCCAGCAGCCTTTACCAGGGGCGCAGTAGTTGGGTCCACCCCGCCGTCAACCTCCAACTCGCAGGAGGGATTGAGGTCTTTAAGCATGTTGTGGATTTCCTCAATTTTCGGAAGCTGGTCGTGCATGAAGCTCTGGCCGCCAAACCCCGGCTCCACGGTCATTACCAGGACAAGGTCCAAAAGGTGAATGTAGGGAACAAGCACGGAGGCGGGGCTGCGGGGCTTGACTGAAAGGCCGACCTTTTTGCCCTGCTCCTTAATAAGGGAGATGGCGGCAAATATATCCTGAGGCTGGTCTGCCTCCACATGAAAAACCACAAGGTCGGCTCCGGCCTGGCAAAACTCCTTAACATAGCGGTGAGGTCTGTCTATCATCAGGTGCACGTCCAGAAACATATCCGTGGCCCGGCGCAGGGACTTGACCACAGGTATGCCAATGGATATGTTTGGAACAAACAGGCCGTCCATTACGTCTACATGAAGGTAGTCCGCGCCTGCCAGGCGGACATCCTCTACATCTTTTTTTAAATTTGCAAAATCAGCCGAAAGTATGGATGGGGCTATTTTTGTCATTGCTTTTCCCTCCGCTGTGTTGATTAACGGGCTGCGGGCTAAATAACGGCGGGTCAAGCTATCCCCTGAGCAGGTCACAGCCCGGAAACATCCGGCATAAGATTGAATAGCTGCGCTGCGCGCGCCGCCGCTTTTATATAGTGGGGTTGTCCGGGCCCACTTCCGCCCGGGCAACCCCCAGCGTGCATTATTGTGAAATATACTAGAATAATATAATCAAAACAAGAATAAAAGAAAAAACGCTTTTAACAGAAATCGCCTTTTTATTATCCTCCATAATTTAACCTGCTTTTCGTTTGAACTATATTATTTCTTAATTTTAACATATTTTGATAAATATTTAAATTACCAATTTGTTACCCTGCGCGCTTGTATGCTTGTATTAATATTACTATATGTAAGTATAGCAGTCAACAGACAAGAGAAAAACTATAAAAAGAGTAAAATGAAGCGGGTTGCAGAAACAAAGGCGCACCAGGCGATGTATTGCCTGATGCGCCTTGATGTATATGAAAAAGTGAACGATTAGCCGTCGCCACTATTTCTTATTCTCCGAAGAAGCTTATACAAGCCAGTCCGTTTTGTTCAAGAATCTCTCTGTAAGCGTTATTCACTTCATATCTGTGCCTGTGCCGTTAGCTAATTTGTTTCTCGCCGTATAGTTTTTGTAGTATGGTATTATTCCTTATCTTGCATGGGTAAGCGCCCAGACGCATAGTTCCGCCCTTCTTTGAAATGCCAATCTGTTCTTCCATTAAATCAATGACCCGGTGGGGGGGGAGCTTTCGTCGAACTCAGAGGAATTGGCCTTCTTCAGCCCGCAAACGCTTCGCGCGAATTCTATGACCGCCACCTGCATGCCAAGGCAAATCCCCAAAAACGGGATTTTGTTTTCCCGGGCATGCTTGCAGGCGATTATTTTCCCCTCAATTCCCCGGTTGCCAAATCCGCCGGGAAAAATCATGCCGTCAACGCCGCGGAATATATCTGAAGTGGTTTCTTCCGTAACCTCCTCGCTGTCCACCCATTTGATTTTCACGTTTATGCCCACGTCAAATCCGGCGTGATTCAGACTTTCAATGATTGAAAGGTACGCATCGTGGAGCTTAATATATTTTCCCACAACGGCAATAACGACCCGGTTTCGCCTGGAGTATATTTTTTGTATCATGGTTTCCCATTCGGTCAAATCCGGTTTTTCCGTTTTCATCCCCAATTCCCGGCATACCACCTCATCCAGACCGTTTTTATGCAACATAATCGGCGCTTCGTAAAGGCAGGGAAGGGTGAGGTTTTCGATGACGCAATCCGGCTTTACGTTGCAAAACAGGGAAATCTTCTCTTTAATCTGCTCATCCAGAGGCTCGTCGGTACGGGCAATGATGACGTTGGGGGAAATGCCCATTGACCGCAGTTCCTTCACCGAATGCTGCGTGGGTTTTGATTTATGTTCGCCGGCCCACTTTAGGAAAGGCATCAAAGTGACGTGGATAAATAGGCAGTTGTCGTAGCCCTTCTCCAGTGAAATCTGCCGGATAGCTTCCAAAAAGGGCTGGCTTTCTATGTCGCCGGTAGTGCCGCCTATTTCGGTAATCAACACGTCCGCCATGCTTTTCTCAGCCGCGCGGTAAATGAAATTGATAATCTCCCCGGTTATGTGGGGAATGACCTGCACCGTTTCGCCCAAATATTCGCCCGCGCGCTCCCGGTTTAACACATTCCAGTAAACTTTGCCGGAGGTCAGATTAGAAAACTTGGTCAGGTCTTCGTCCATAAACCGCTCGTAATGACCCAGGTCCAAATCGGTTTCGGCCCCGTCATCGGTGACAAAAACCTCGCCATGCTGCAAAGGACTCATGGTTCCGGGGTCTACATTCATATAAGGGTCAAGCTTTTGTGCCGCTACCTTTAATCCTCTTTGCTTGAGAAGCCGCCCCAAACTTGCGGCAGTAATCCCCTTACCAAGCCCCGATACAACACCGCCAGTTATGAAAATAAACTTCGTCATATATGCACTTCCATCCCGAAAAACTCCATGAACTCCCGAATAACAATCTCTGCCCATCTAGGCCGGGAAGGCTTGTCCTTCGGGATTCCGCCTTGCCTGCCAGCCTAAACGCCGCAAAATAAACGACGGCTGAATGTGTATTTAACCGCCATTTATACATTTTCGTGCGACCTCGTTTTTTATTGGTTTTCATAGGTCCTTAATATTTTTTCCGCTATTTCCCGCCGTGTCACCCGCATGTCCATGGCCTGTTTTTCAATATATCTGTGGGCCTCCGGCTCCGACATGGAAAGGTGGGGAATCAGGATACACTTGGCCCTGTCCACGATACGGATGTCCTCGATTTTCTGCACTAGCTTTTTGTTTTCATTTTGCACGGCCTTGATTCTTTTGTGGGTGGCCTGAGCCAGTTTTATGGCGTTCCACAGCAGCGTTTTACTTATGGGTTTTGCTATGGTAATGACGCCAAAATCTTCGACTTACTCCGAAATCTCATCAAAATATTCGGATTTTACGATTAAGATAACCTCGCTTATGCCATTGGCTGCAATATTTACGGCAATGTTCCCGCCGAACTCATCGGGCAGGGGAGCGTTTATGATGCATAAATCGAAATCCTTTTCAAGCAGGAGGCGCCTTGCCTCGCCCGCATTGGAAACGGTGGTTATATCTGCGACAGATGCCTCATTCAGAATTTTCTCCAAATATTCGGCACTTTTTTCCGAATAGGAAATTATAAGCGCACTGTCCATATAATCCCACCTTTCTGAGCTTTTATGAAAACTAAACTATTTTAAAATAATTAATTATGAAGTGTTCTCTTTTGTCTACAGCCTCGCAATAATCTTGATATTCCGCGGTCTTCAATTGCAGGAACTTGGAAAGGATTTCGCCGGGCAATGTGTTCCTGACGAAATCCGATTGCTCGGTAAGCTTTAAAGCGTCTCCCAAATCCCCGGGCAGAGCGACTAGTTTTTCAGCAGTGTTTTTGTCTATGTTGTATAGGTCCACATTCACGCTTTCGGGCAGGGGGAGGCTTTTCCATTCCGTAGAGGCCCGCGCTTATAACAAGGGCAAAGGCAAGGTAGGAGTTAACGGCAGGGTCGGGGGAGCGCAGCTCCATACGCACCCTGTCGCCTTTTGCGGCAGGGATATGGACAAGCTGGGAACGGTTTCCGTATGACCAGGACACATACCTTGGCGCTTCAAACACGCCAAGCCGTTCATAGGAATTGGGGATTGGGTTTAAAAACGCGGTCATTTCCGGCGTTTTCTCAAGGACGCCAGCATAAAGCTTTCCGCTACCTTTGAATACTCGCTGCCGTTTAATTTGAACACATTGTATCCGTTTTGCGACAGGGACAAATTAATGCGCAGTCCGTTTACGCTTTTGTCCGGCAGCGGCTTCGGGGAAAAGGAGGCAAACAGCCCGTTTCTTGCAGCGATGGTCCTGACCGCGGTTTTGAATGTTACAAAATTGTCCGCACAGCTTAAAGCGTCGGAAAATTTAAAATCAATTTCGTTCTGTCCCGGCCCCTGCTCGTGATGGGAGGTTTTGGGCCCGATTCCCATTTCTTCAAGGGTGAGGCAAATCTCCCGCCGGACGTTTTCCCCCTTGTCAAAGGGCGCCACATCCAGGTAACCACCGTTGTCCAGGGGTATGGTGGTGGGGTCTCCGTTTTTAAGGCGGTCTCCTTATATTTTTGTGTTCTGACATCGGCGGGACATAAAAAATTAAAAAATTTTTGTGTTTAGGATTATTTGTGAAATTGTGGGTATCCTAAGACCGAGGTGATAATATGTCGAAAGACAACCTGCAAGAAAAACGTGCAAAAAATAAGAACAAAAACAACCAGAATAAGAAGAACAATCAGAACAGGAATGCCCAGAACCAAAATAAAAATCAAAGAAGGGATCCTTTCGAGGATAGCGAGTTTTAGCATAAGCAGCAACAATAATGCCGCCCCTTACGGGCGGCATTTTCTATATAAAACCACAATCTTTTTCTCTTGACAAAAACAAAAAGATAAGGTACTATACTAGTAGTTTACTAGATTACTAATGCACTAGGTGCACATTGGGAGGATTATAATCATGAAGATACCCACAACTTTAAAACATAAACCCGTAGTTGTGGCGGAGGATTATGAGAATATTGACGGGCGCAGCAGCGGCAACAGCGATGCCAAGGGCCTGTCTTTGGGGCTTGCCCAATGGAACGACCGGGGCAAGGTGGACATATCGGCCAAGGTCTGGCGGTACACGGGGGAGAAGTGGTCCCGGCAGTCAGAAGAGCTGCCCTTGCACCGTATTATTGACCTGGCAATTTTAATCTGCAGTGCAAGGCGCTACTTTATGGAAGACGCATACCGTTATCCGAAACTGTATGAAGGGATCAAACCCCATATAGAGAGGATTGGCCTCCAGGGGGATGCAATGACGGTAAAAATTTGTACGGATAACGAGAAAATTGATGAGGATATTAAATTGTTTTTCGATACCCTTTCCAGGGACGACGAGCTTATTTCAGAGCGCCTGCACCTTCTGGCGGATATGCTAAGGGAAATGGGTTACGGAAGGCGCCCTCTAGAGAGAGATTAAGGCAAACCAAACGCAGAAACAGCTTGATTTAGGCGGTCAAGCGGTTTTTTGCTGAATGCCTGTATGTCAACTGTTCTCAAAAGGGTCTGGTGAAAAGGATGCAAATTATTTGTTTTGCATATTGACGCAAAAAGCTGAAGATTATATAATTAAAAAAACCTAGGAGGTTTCCAACTTGAGGGTGATTCTGAAAAACGGATTTGTCTTTCATGAGGGTAAGTTTTCCCGTATGGACATATCCATTGTAGATGGCAGGGTGGAGAAATTGTCTTCAGGAATTGCCTTTACTGAATTTGATAATGTAATTGACTGTTCACAGTATTTTATATTCCCGGGTCTTGCGGATGTACACGTTCATCTGCGAGAACCGGGTTTTTCTTATAAAGAGACCATCTCTTCCGGCACCGCTGCCGCCGCCAGGGGCGGCTATACAGCCCTGTGTACCATGCCGAACCTGAACCCGCCTCCGGATACCCTTGAACGTTTGGAAGAGCAGCTGAAGCTTATTGCAACTGACGCCAGAGTGGCGGTTCATCCCTATGGCTGCATAACCCGGGGAGGCTCAGGCAGGGGAGAGCTGGCGGAACTTGAGGCCATAGCTCCATATGTGGCGGGCTTTTCCGACGACGGCAAGGGCGTGCAGGACGCTGAAACAATGAGGTCAGCCATGACCGTGGCGGCCCGGCTGGGAAAAATCATAGCCGCCCACTGCGAGGACGAGAGCCTGCTGAGAGGCGGGGGCATACACGACGGGGAGTATGCCAAACAACTCGGCCACCGGGGCATACCCTCGGAGAGCGAATGGCGGCAGATTGAGCGGGATATAAAGCTGGTCAGAGAAACCGGCTGCCATTATCATGTCTGCCATGTTTCTACCAAAGAGGGGGTGGAGCTAATCCGAAGGGCAAAGGCAGAAGGCCTGCCGGTTAGCTGCGAAACTGCCCCCCATTATCTGCTTCTCTGTGATGAGGACCTGAGGGAGGAGGGCAGCTTCAAGATGAATCCTCCCATCAGGGGGAAGGCAGACCGGCAGGCCCTGATAGAAGGCGTTGCGGACGGCACAATAGACATGATAGCTACGGACCATGCCCCTCATTCGGAGCAGGAAAAAAGCCGAGGCCTTGAGGGCAGCTTAATGGGCATTGTGGGCCTGGAGACCGCCATGCCGGTGCTGTTTACCCACCTTGTCAAGCCCGGGATTATTACCATGGAAAAACTAATTGAGCTCATGTGCCTTGCGCCTCGCAGGAGATTCAAACTCGGCGGCGGCGAAATAAAAGCTGGCGCATATGCCGATTTAGCGGTTTTCGACCCAGTCGCCCGGTATACTATAGACACGTCAAATTTTCTGTCCAAAGGCCGTTCAAGCCCCTTTTCAGGGTGGCAGGTATGCGGCGAAACCGTAATGACATTCTATAAGGGCAGGCCTGTCTGGAACAGGGCGGCCCGGAGGTGAAAAATGAGTAAACTGTGCAGATTTGACATTTTGGAAAACAGGCAGGTGGCAAAAGACACCTACAGCATCGTGCTGTTCGGAGACTGTTCTTCCGTCACAAGGCCTGGACAATTTGTAAACATTGCCCTTGAGGGGCACTATCTTCGCCGGCCCCTTTCCGTATGCAGGGCCAGCACAGAATCCATGACCCTGGTGTACAAGGTGGTGGGCAGCGGCACATACCAGCTTTCACAGAGGAAGCCGGGGACAGGTTTGGACATATTAACTGGCCTGGGAAATGGCTTTGACATAACGGAATCCGGCGAAAACCCCCTGCTTATAGGGGGAGGGGCAGGGGCCGCTCCCCTGTTCTGGCTGGCTGAAAAACTCATTGAGGCGGGAATAATGCCCAGGGCCGCCATAGGCTTCAACAGCGCCGACGAGGTATTTTTGGCGGCGGAGCTGGCACAACTGGGAGTGCCCGTGACAGTCTCCACATTGGACGGCAGCATGGGGGCACGGGGCCTCGTTACCGACACTGTCGGGCGAATCGGTTTAAAGTACGACTATGTATTCGCCTGCGGGCCGGAGCCTATGCTCCGGGCAGTTTATGGCCTCTCCGAAGTGGACGGGCAATACAGTTTTGAAGAGCGCATGGCCTGCGGCTTTGGGGCATGTATGGGTTGCTCATGCGAGACAAAATACGGCCCCAAGCGACTTTGCAAGGAGGGCCCGGTGCTGAGAAGAGGGGAGATAAAATGGTAAGGAACACGCAGGTATCCCTGTGCGGGATAAAACTAAAAAATCCCGTAATGCCCGCCAGCGGGGTATACGGTTTCGGAGGGGAATACAGGGATTTTTACGACCCTAACATTCTGGGAGCCGTAGTGCTCAAGGGAACCACCGCCCGGCCCCGCTTCGGCAACCCAACGCCTAGGGTTGCCGAATGCACCTCCGGCATGCTCAATTCCGTAGGGCTGCAAAACCCCGGCATTGACGCTGTTATCTCTCAGGAGCTTCCGCGCTTAAGAGAGTTTTACCACGGCCCGGTTATTGCAAATATAAGCGGATTTTCGGTGGAGGAATATGCCTCATGCTGCGGCAAGATAGACGGATTGGTTGACATAATAGAGGTGAACATCAGTTGCCCAAATGTTGAGCGGGGAGGCATGGGTTTTGGCACGGACCCCGAATTGGCGGCAGAGGTTACCCGGGCGGCCAAGGGGGCAACTGCAAAAACGCCGGTGTTTGTTAAGTTAAGCCCAAACGTTGCTGACATCACGGAGATTGGCATTGCCTGCCAAGAGGCAGGGGCGGACGGCCTGACCCTTATAAATACGCTCCTGGGAATGAGGATAGACATTAGGACAAAAACGCCTGTACTAGCAAATAAAATTGGAGGCTTTTCCGGCAGCGCCATATTCCCGGTGGCCCTGCGGATGGTGTATGAGGTCAGCCGAGTGGTGCATATTCCCGTAATTGGAGTGGGCGGAATCTCTAAGGCCGAGGACGTTATAGAGATGATGATGGCGGGGGCCACGGCCGTCCAGGTTGGCTCCGAGAACCTGCGGGACCCAATGGCCTGCTACCGGATTATTGAAAAACTACCCAACCTTATGGAGAAGCTGAATATTGAGAATTTGGTTGACATAATTAATATTGCTGAGTGAGGTATGAAGAATGGCTAAAGACGTGATTATTGCATTGGATTTTCCCGGAGAGGTGCAAGCCCTGGCTTTTCTTGAAAAGTTTGGCCCATTGCGCCCATATGTGAAGGTGGGTATGGAGCTTTATTTTGCGTCGCCCAGGCTGGTCAGTATTCTGAAAAACCGCGGGCATCGGGTATTTCTTGACATGAAGCTCCATGATATACCAAACACGGTTAAAGGGGCAATGGCCCAGATTTCTCAGATGGGCGTAGACATGGTAAACCTCCACGCCGCCGGAGGCCGGGAGATGATGGAAGCCGCTCTGGAGGGGCTTACCCGGCCCGAAGGGAGCCGGCCGCTACTGATAGCGGTAACGCAGCTTACCTCCACAGGTCCGGAGATGTTGGAAAAGGAGCTTCTCATATCCAAACCTATGGAGGAGACGGTGCTGCATTACGCAAAAAATGCCGCCGCCGCGGGGCTTGACGGCGTGGTCTGCTCCGCTCTGGAGGCGCAGAGGATTAAAGAGGCCTGCGGTGCGCATTTTGTTACGGTAACTCCGGGCATACGCTTTAACGGGCCCTCCGGTGACGACCAAAAACGTGTGGCCACCCCCGGCTTTGCCCGTGAAAACGGCGGCGACTATATTGTGGTGGGAAGGCCTATAACCAGAATCGACGACCCGAAGGCTGCATATGAGCGCTGTCTGCAGGAATTCCTGGGAGGCAGTTTATGAAAAGACAAATTGCGGCGGACCTGTTGTCCATAGGCGCGGTTTTTCTGCGGCCTGAGGAGCCTTTCACCTGGGCAAGCGGAATAAAAAGCCCCATATATTGTGATAACCGGCTTATTCTTACAGAGCCGCCGGTACGGAACAGAGTCGAGCAGGTCATGAAGGAAGTTATTACAACCACATGGCCGGAATGTGAGCTTATTATGGGCACAGCCACCGCAGGCATAGCCCATGCGGCCATTGCCGCCCATCTGATGGGGCTGCCCATGGGATATGTCCGCTCCGGAGCCAAGGACCACGGCAGGGGCAACCGCATTGAGGGCAGGCTTCTCCCCGGCCAAAAGACCGTGTTAGTTGAGGACCTTATCTCCACAGGCGGCAGTGTCATAAATGCCGCAAAGGCATTAAGGGAGGCGGGGGCAGAAATTTTAGGCGTAGTGTCCATCTTCACATACGGCATGGCGGAGGGCGGGGACAGTTTGGCCCGGGCTGGTCTGCAATATGTTAGCCTCACGGATTTTGACGTTTTGGTAGAGATTGCGGCGGAGCTGGGTTATATAAAGTCAGAAGATGTAAAGAGGCTGATTGCCTTTAGAGATAATCCCACGGACGAGAGCTGGATGAAAGGACGGATAAAATGAGACATTTTATCGATATTGCCGATTTGACCAAGGAGGAAATTGAAGGGCTCATTACGCTGGCGGAGGATATTATGCGCCACCCGGATGGCTATGCCCAAATCTGCCGGGGGAAAAAGCTTGCAACGCTGTTTTTTGAGCCAAGCACGAGAACCCGCCTCAGCTTTGAGGCTGCCATGCTGGATTTGGGGGGAGCTGTTTTGGGCTTTTCCCAGGCCGATTCCAGCTCGGTGGCAAAAGGGGAGAGCGTTTCGGACACAATCCGCACTGTGTGCTACTATGCGGATATCATAGCCATACGCCACCCCAAGGAGGGCGCGCCCCTGCTGGCCTCCCAACGCTCCTCTGTGCCGGTAATAAACGCCGGGGACGGTGGCCACAATCACCCCACTCAGACTCTTGCCGACCTGCTTACCATACACCGGGAAAAAGGGCGCCTGGGGAACCTGACCATTGGCCTTTGCGGAGACCTGAAATTCGGCCGCACCGTCCACTCCCTGATAACCGCCATGTCCTGCTATGAGGGAGTAAAGTTCATCCTTATATCCCCGGAGGAGCTTCGACTGCCGGGCTATGTGCGCCACGGAGTGCTAGCCGGGAAAAACGTAGAGTGGGTGGAAACCCGGGATTTGGAATGCGCCCTCCCGGAGCTGGACATCCTTTATATGACCAGGGTTCAGAAAGAGCGCTTCTTCAACGAAGCCGATTATATACGCCTTAAAGACAGCTTCATCCTTGACCAGGACAAGCTAAAAAACACAAAGCCTGATTTGTCCATTCTTCACCCTCTGCCCCGTGTGAATGAGATATCCGTTAAAGTGGATGACGACCCTAGAGCATGCTATTTCAAGCAGGTGGAATACGGCAAGTTTATCCGCATGGCCCTAATCATGATGCTTTTGGAGGTGCAGAAATGAATATTGATGGCGTGACAAACGGCATAGTAATCGACCACATCGCTGCCGGAAGGAGCATGGAAATCTATCATTATCTTAAGCTTGAGAAGCTGGACAGCTGTGTCGCCATTATAAAGAACGTGAGAAGCACCAAGTACGGGAAAAAGGACATAATAAAGATTGACGAGATAATTGATGTGGATTTGGACGTGCTGGGCTATCTGGACCCGCACATAACGGTTAATATCGTCAGGGACGGAAAGGTCATGAAAAAAATGAACCTGGAGCCCCCGCGGGAGCTGAAAAACATACTCAAATGTAAAAATCCCCGCTGTATTACAACCACGGAGCAGGAAATTGACCAGATTTTCCGGCTTGTGAACGAGGAAACCTGCTCCTACCGCTGCGTATACTGCGAAGCGCTGGCCAAGGGCGGGGATTAAAAGCAGCAGGTTAAAAAACCCCGGTGCAGCAAATACCGCGGCACCGGGGTAGTATTGGGGATATTATCAGACGTTACTGTGGAAACGTTCAGGCTTGGGCCGGAATTTTATGCCGGAGACAAGGCCCATGGCGGCAAACAGGGAGAACAGGGAGGAGCCTCCGTAGCTGAAAAAGGGGAGGGTTATTCCTATGACAGGGGTAATGCCTATGCACATGCCTATGTTTTCAAAGGTCTGAAAGAAGACAACCGACGCCACGCCGAAGCAAACCAGCATGTTCATGGTGTTTCTGGATTTAATGCCTATATAGACGCAGCGAATGACAATCAAAAGCAGGAGCAGCATGATGAAACAGCAAGCTATCATCCCCAGTTCTTCCCCGGCAACGGAGAAAATAAAGTCTGTGTGCTTTTGAGAAAGGGCGTTTGACTGGGTTTGAGGGCCATTATACAAGCCCGTACCGGTTAGCTGACCGCTGGCCAGGGCCAGCTTACTCTGGTTGGACTGCCATTTGATTCCGAACCCTGCAGGGTCGATACTGCTGACATAGGGGGCTAGAATACGTTCCTTTTGGTTTTCGGACAGGAAATTGTTCCAGACAAAGGGAGTAAGAGCGGCGACACCGGCGGCTCCAATGGCGAACCAGTATAGTTTGACTCCCGCTACAAAAAGCATGACTACGAATATAAAAAGGAACACCAGGGCGCTGCCCAGGTCGTCGGATACAAAGACTATAAGGCCGAACATGAAGGCAAAATGAAAAACAAGCTGAACCAACGATAAGGGTGAGTTCAGGTTTTTATATTCCCTGAGATAACTGATGTGCTTTGCCATCAATACAATATAGACGACCTTTACCACCTCGGAGGGCTGGATGCCGATACCGAGGAAGCGAAGCCAACCCCTGTTGCCCGTCTCCTCGGCGCCCACGCCGAAGGGTATAAGTAACAGAAGAAAGAAAATGTTGAAAACAAAGAGAAAAGCCCATTTATCCGCAATAATATCTATGTCAATTATTGTGAGAATAACAAATAGGCCGATGCCTATAAAAAAAGCCAGGACTTGGACAATAATAAATCTGGATGGGTTATCATAGGTGCGAGTGGCACTGGAGATAAGCACGATACCGAAAATGGTGCAAATGGCGCAAAGCGAAAAAAGCAGCATGTCCGCGCGCTTCAAAAAATCGCTAACCAGTTGCCAGATTTTTTTCATTTCGATATCACCTCCCCAGAATACTTTAAACCACATCATTTTATCACAACTATGGGCTTTACGCAATCTCCCTTTTGGTGGTATAATAACGGCATTGTGTAATAAATTGGCCTGAATGCCGCTTTTATGTCTGATTCTTGTCCCATACGGTGCATGATAAAATAATAGCATCGTTTTATTTGCAGTAAGGCAGGGAGCTTTATGACCATAATAACAAATAGCGAAGAGGAGACCGAGCAGGTCGGCGCGGAGCTGGCAAAAAGACTGCCACCCGGCGCCATTGTGGCTCTTTACGGCGGCCTGGGGGCGGGGAAGACCGCATTTGTCCGGGGAATGGCCAGAGGACTGGGCCTTAACTGCAGAGTCTCCAGCCCTACTTTTACCATAGTTAACGAATACCACGGGGAAGTGGACCTTTTCCATTTCGACATGTATCGCCTGAGCGGCGCAGACGAGCTTTTCAACATCGGCTGGGAAGATTACTTATGCCGGGGCGGAATCTGCGCTGTTGAGTGGAGTGAGAACGTGTCGGACGCTTTTTACGGCGACGAGGTGGTTGTTAGAATTGAAAAGCTTTCGGAAAACCGCCGCAGTATCAGTATTGAGGGGGCGTAGATAATGTTTGTGCTGGCCCTGGAATCCACGGCCAAATCCGCTTCCGTGGCCCTGTGCAGGGATGGGGAGCTTATTTGCCAGTATTACCAAAACAGCGGGCTTACCCACAGCCGCACCCTGTTGCCTATGGTACGGGACATGTTAAAGAACAGCGAGGTCAGCCTTGATGAGGTTGACCTGATTGCGGTGGCAATTGGCCCCGGTTCCTTTACCGGCGTCCGGATAGGTGTGTCCGCAGCAAAGGGACTGGCCTGGGCAAAGGACAAACCTGTCCTGGGCGTGTCAACTCTGGAGGCCATGGCATGGCACGGTATGGCGGCTCCCGAGGGGGCGCTGATTTGTCCGGTAATGGATGCCCGGAGAAATCAGGTATACAACGCCCTGTTTGAATTTGTGGATGGAAAGCCCCGCAGACTATGCGCGGATCGTGCTGTTTCCATGGATGATTTGGTGGATGAAATAAAAAAATATGAAAAAATGAATTTTCTCATTGGCGATGGAGCAAAGCTGTGTTATAATTACCTGAAAAAATTTGAACTGTCCGCCCTTTTGCCACCCGAGCCTATGCTTTATCAAAGCGCCTGGGGCGTGGCCATGGCATCGCTGGATAAGCAACCCGGCGCCGCGGGAGAGCTGTTGCCCAAATACCTGCGGCTTTCCCAGGCTGAGCGTGAGCGGCAGGAGCGAATGAAATAAATATACACGGAGGAAGAGTTTAATGAGCAAGCTGCACGTATTGGATCACCCGCTTATTCTTCATAAACTGTCCGTAATCAGGGATGTTAACACCAGCGTAAAGGAGTTCCGCGAAATAGTGTCGGAAATATCCATGCTGATGTGCTACGAGGCAACCCGTGACCTGCCCGTTGAAGATGTGGAGGTAGACACACCTGTGGCGCCTGCCGTGGTGAAGCGAATTGCCGGCAAGAAGCTGGCGCTGGTACCAATACTAAGGGCGGGACTTGGAATGGTGGAAGGCATACTTACTATGGTTCCAAACGCCAAGGTAGGGCATATAGGGATTTACCGTGACCCGGAAACTCTGGAACCTGTAAAATATTATTGCAAGCTGCCCAATGACATTGCCGACCGTGATGTCATAATAGTGGACCCTATGCTGGCTACCGGCGGTTCCGCTGCTGCTGCGGCCAAGTTTATTAAGGAATACGGATGCAAGCACATTAAGCTGATGAGTATAATTGCCGCACCGGAGGGCATAGAGCGCATGATGTCGGAGCATCCCGATGTTGAGATCTTTGTGGCTGCCGTGGACGAGAGATTGAACGAACACGGTTACATCGTACCGGGCCTGGGAGATGCCGGCGACAGGATTTTCGGCACCAAATAGGATTTTGAATTCATTAAGATATAATGCCTCCGTGATAAGACAATCACGGAGGTATTTGTAAGGACTGAAAGTTCTGCCGACTTGCATTTACATGCTGATTGTGACAAAATAGAATCTGCGAAATTATGAATTCGGGAGACGCCGCTCCGCTTATTGCTGCGAGATAGTGTTAAAGGATTGGAGGTATGGTATGAAAGTAAAAAAGCAGTCTACGGCAGCTTTGTTGTTTGAGTTTTCCAGAAATGGGCGTTACTGCTTTGTGCTTGCTCTTATTGCCTCCTCCTTGAGCATTATTTTCAGCTTCCTCACGCCGCAGATTATCCGCTTTACTGTTGACTCCGTAATTGGAACAGAAAAGGCCGATTTGCCAGTCATTGTCGTCTCCATTCTGGAGGCTTTGGGAGAGCGCGAGTTTTTGCGCTCTCACCTGTATTTTTGTGCCTCAGGTGTGGTTGTTTGTGCCCTCATTTCCGGAATATTTAATTATATTTCCCGCATGAACATAGCCAAGGGTACAGAAAATTTTACAAAAAACCTGCGGGACACCCTTTTCCGCCATATACAATACCTGCCCTTTTCCTGGCATACGGAAAACCAGACCGGCGACATTATACAGCGCTGCACCTCCGATGTTGAAACGGTGCGGAATTTTATCTCCGCCCAGCTTTTGGAGGTAATCCGCACCGTTATCCTCATTGTTGTGGCCCTTGCCCTTATGTTCTCCATGAACGTGACAATGGCCCTTATATGCCTGGCCTTTATTCCGGCAATTATCCTGTATTCCACCGTGTTTTATGGCAGGATCGGGCGTCAGTTCCGAAAAGCCGACGAGGCGGAAGGGGACCTGATGGTGGCTGTCCAGGAAAACCTTACCGGGGTCAGGGTCGTCCGGGCCTTTGGCCGCGAGCGGCGGGAACGGCAGGTTTTTAAGGAGAAAAACGAGATTTTTACCAACAAGTGGATAGATCTTGGTTATACTCTCGGACTATTCTGGGGCATAGGCGACTTTGCTACCGGCGCCCAGATACTGGCAGTAGTCTGCGCCGGAGCATATCTGGCGGCGTCGGGCAGGATGACCCTGGGGGAGCTGCTGGTCTTTATCAGCTACAGCCATACCCTCTCCTGGCCGGTGAGAAGTCTGGGCCGCACCCTTTCCGAGTTTTCCAAGGCCGACGTGTCTATTGACCGGATTCGGGATATTCTGGACGCACCCGCCGAGCCCCAGGAGCCGGATGCCTTAACCCCCGACCTCCACGGAGACATCAGATTTAAAAACGTAAGCTTTTCGTACGGCGGGCAGAAGGTTCTGCACGACCTGAATTTCACCATTGAAAAGGGGGCCACCGTGGGTATTCTTGGGGCCACCGGCTCGGGCAAGTCCACGGTAACATACCTGATGAACCGGCTGTATGAGCCGGATAGCGGCAGGATTACCATTGGCGGCATAGACATACGGGAGATAGACCGATATTATCTCCGCCGTAATATCGGGCTTGTTCTGCAGGAACCCTTTTTGTTCTCCAAGACAGTCCGGGAAAATATCGAAATCGCCGCAAAGCGCCCGGACTTTGAGCGCGTCCGCGGGGCGGCGGGGATAGCGGCTGTGGATGACAATATTTCCGGCTTCCGGGAGGGCTATGACACCATAGTGGGAGAGAGGGGAGTCACCCTCTCGGGAGGCCAAAAGCAGCGCATAGCCATAGCCCGCACTCTTATGATGGAATGTCCCATTCTGGTTTTTGACGACTCCATGTCCGCAGTGGACATGGAAACCGACGCAAAAATTCGCGAATCGCTCCGCGAAAATACCCGTGACGCCACGGTCATACTCATATCCCACCGCATAAATACGCTTATGCAGGCTGACAAAATACTTGTTATGGATAAGGGACACATAGTCCAGACCGGCACCCACAGGGAGCTTATAGCCCAGGAGGGCATATACCGCAGGGTATATCGGATGCAGTCCGATGCAGGTCTTATAAAGGATGGAGGTGAAGACCGTGAGTGATTTTGAAGAAACTCGGGTCTCCCAGCGCCTTGACCTGAGAATCTGGGCAAAGCTGCTACCCTTTTTAAAGCCGGTTTGGGGCCGTATTGTTTTTGCGGTGATAATGATGCTTTTATCCGCCGCTGTGGACGCCGCAATCCCCCTATTTACCAGCTATGCGGTAAATCACTTTGTGGTGCCCCAAACTACCGCGGGCCTGGGCAGGTTTACCATTATCTACATTTCTGTGATTTTATTCCAGACGCTAACCACCGTGCTTTACTCACGACACTGTATGGTCATTGAAATGAACACCGGAAAGCTGATGAAACACGCCTGCTTCATTCACCTGCAAAAGCTGCCCCTGTCCTTTTACAACCAGACGTCCGTGGGCTATATACTGGCCCGTGTTATGAGCGACACCAACAGGATAAGCACAATGATAGCCTGGGGCTCCATTCATATGGTCTGGAATATCTTCTATATCCTTGGCATTCTTGTGTCCATGTTCGCCTTAAACGTTAAGATGGCACTGACCGTGCTGTGCATTGTGCCGCTGATGCTCATTGTAGCGTCTATATTCCAGCCCAAAATCCTCCAGGCAAACCGGGAAATGAGGAGGGTAAACTCCCAGATAACCAGCTCCTTCCATGAGAGTATTAATGGGGCTAAAACCTCTAAAACCCTGGTAATTGAGGAGAAAAACTGTGCGGAATTTGAGGGCATCACCTCGGATATGTACAGGGCGTCCCTGCGTTCCACTCAGCTAAATGCAGTGTATCTTCCAATTATTACACTCCTCGGCTCCATAACGGTGGCCCTGGTCCTTTACCGCAGCGGAGCCATGGTAATTAAAAACATAATGGACTTCGGCATACTCTCCGCCTTTATTGCCTATGCAATCGCCATTATGGAGCCTTTGACCCAGGTGGCGGGCATGTTCTCCGAATTCATGGCGGGGCAGGTCAATATTGAGCGGGTTTTCGCCCTGCTGGAGCAGCCCGTTACAATTGCCGACACCCCGGAGATTGAGGAAAAGTACGGGGATGTTTTCAATCCCAAACCCGAAAATTATCCGAAGATAAAAGGCGATATACGCTTTGAAAACGTGTGGTTCCGTTATCCCGACGCCAAGGAAGACGACTATGTGCTGAAGTACATAAATCTGGATATCCCCGCCGGCACCACCGTTGCCATTGTAGGGGAAACGGGAGCCGGCAAGAGCACCCTGGTTAACCTGGTCTGCCGCTTTTTCGAGCCTACCCGGGGCCGAATTTTAATAGACGACGTTGATTACCGCCAGCGCAGCCTTAACTGGCTCCACAGCAATTTAGGGTATGTTCAGCAGACGCCGCACCTTTTTTCGGGAACGGTCAGGGACAATATCCTCTACGGCAAGCCCGGCGCGACGGAGGAGGAAATACAGCGGGCGGTAAGACTTGTATCCGCCGATACGGTGATTGCAAAACTGGAAAAAGGGCTTGACACGGAAGTGGGCGAGGGGGGCGACCGCCTTTCCACCGGGGAAAAGCAGCTTATCTCTTTTGCCCGGGCTGTTATCGCCGACCCGCCGATTTTTATACTGGACGAGGCCACCAGTTCCATCGACACCGAAACGGAGCACCTCATCCAGAATGCCATCAGCCATGTGCTTGAGGGGCGGACCTCCTTTATTATAGCCCATCGACTTTCCACCATACGCAACGCCGATCTTATTCTCCTTATAGAAGACCAGGGAATTGTGGAAAAGGGTAGCCATGATGAGCTTATGGCTTTAAAAGGGCGCTATTACCGCCTTTATAAGGCCATGATTATAAAGGAGGACGCCCAGGAGGCGGGCTTCAGCCTTTCATGACCCCGTTTCCGCTGCCCATGGCTATGCAATGTTACAGATAGAAAGGAAACCCCAAAATGGCACACACGGATCTTACCCAGGGCAGCATTATACGCCAGCTTATTAAGTACTCCATACCCCTGGTGCTCTCCAGCCTGCTCCAATCCCTGTACGGCATGGCAGACATGTTGGTCGTGGGGCATTTTATAGGAGCCACTGGCCTTTCCGCCGTCAATAACTCCAGTCAGGTGATGCTGATGATAACTAACGTCCTCATCGGCATATGCACCGGCGGAAATATATTAATCGGCCAGTATTTTGGGGCAAAAGACAGAAAAAACTGCCACGAGTCCACCGTAACTCTCTTTTCCATGGGCATGATATTGGGAATTGCCCTGTCAGTGGCATTTTTCCTCATCTCCCGGCCGATTCTGGTTATGCTTGGAGCCCCGGCCCTTGAGGAGGCTACAGTTTACCTGCAGACCTGTTCCCTTGGCATAATTTTCATCCTTGGATACAATTCCGCCAGCGCGGCCCTCCGGGGGGCGGGAAATACCAGGGACCCGCTTATATGCATAGCCGCGACTACGGTTATAAATATTGTTCTGGATATTGTTTTTGTCGGTTTTTTGGATATGGGCACCTTCGGCGCGGCCCTTGCCACCGTAATTGCCCAGGCAATCAGCTTTGTTGTTTCTCTTTTCTATGTGCTTAAAAGCTACGATGTCTTCGGCCTCAACCTAAAAAAACTGTATATACGTCTTGACAAGCTGAAAACCATTTTAAAGCTGGGCATTCCCTGTGCCATACAGATGAGTATTGCCAGCATTTCCTGGCTGTCCGTCACATATATCATCAACAGCTATGGCGTTATAGCCTCCGCCGGCAACGGAGTTGCCATAAAAATCACGAATTTCTGCCAGCTATTCATTGCCGCCGTGTGCAACGGTTCCACGGCAATGATAGCCCAGTGCATTGGCGCCCGGGAATACGACAGGGCAAGAAAGGTAATGTACACCACAATGATAATCACCGTATCCATATCCGTGGTTTTGATTATTATTGTGGAGCTATTTGCCGGGGAACTGGCCTCTCTCTTTACTTCCGACCGCGACACTATTGGGGCTGCAGTCATGAATCTGCGCATCGAGATTCTTGGCCAGCTTTTTTACGCCAGCTTCATGGTCTATCATACCCTTGCCCTAGGTTCCGGGCACACCTGGTTTGCCTTTTTCAGCAGTTTTGTGAACTGCATCTTGGTGCGGGTGCCCCTTGCCTTT
>DUOX01000048.1 GCA_012838665.1 Clostridiales bacterium | reverse complement strand
CCTGGTCACTGCCAAGAGCGCGGACTTCCTTGAGAATGGCGCCGTAAGCGTCGGGGGAACCGTTGCCCATGAAGCAGTCGGCGCCGCTCTCGACTATCTGGAGAGCCACGGAGGAGAAGTCGGTGGTATCGCCGGCATACATGATGTAGTCTTTAAGAACTTCGATGCCGTAACCGGCAGCAATCTCCCGCATCATGTTAAATATAACTTCGTTGGTTCCGTTATCGTCATTGCAGAAGATAACAGTCTTAACCTGGGGATAATGCTCTGCAATAAAGGGGAAGGCCGCAATGTAGTCGCCGACAACACCGTTGGACGCCGTGAAGGTCAGGGGATTGTCGGGACTGAAGTAACCGGGGACATAGACGGGATAAGCGCAGCTTTGCAGCACACCGGCCTCTTCAAAGACGTCCTGGCAGGCAATTACCCAGAAGTCGTTGGTGGTAACTACGAAATCGACACCGGCATCCGCAAGGGAAATGGCCGCGGTACGGAGGGCCTCAGGATCGGACTGGCCGTCGGCATGAACAGCCTCCAGCATGTAAGTGGTATCCCCAACTTTCCATCCGCCAAGCTCCTCGTTTATGTATGCTACCATTGCATTGAACTCATAATAGTTGTTCATGTCAACCGTAGCAAACCAACCGGTCTGGTGAAGCAGGGCGCCGATTTTCAAGGTTTCGGTCTTAGCCTCTCCACCCTCATCAGTCTCGTCGGGTGCTTCTTCGACGGGAGGAGCATCCGTGGGTTTTTCCTCTTGCGGCGGAGTTTCCTTATCGCCGCTACCGCCACATGCCGTAAGAGTAAACAGCATTACCAATACAAGCAGAGCAGCTAGGATTTTCGCTAAGTTCCACTTTCTCATTTTCATGCCTCCTATTATTATTTTACAAAACGTAGTGCTTTGTACATACCCTTGGAATAGAAAACTATCCAGCTAATAGAGACAAACAGGTTGCAAATCTGCCGGCTGATGGAATGCGGGGGCCTCGGTACCGATGACCAGATTAATAACAGAAATCCGGATCAGTGTTATTTAAGTTGGGGTTAGCATGACCATAGCAAGAGCTAAATCAGCAGTATCTCCATAAAACACCATCCGGACAGTCGTCATTTAGGAATAAAACGCCTTTATCAATTTGTGAAAAACCAACAACTGTTTCTAATATATTGAGAGTCTTTTTAATTAATTTGTTATTATTACAACGATATTTTACCACTTTGTTCGTTAATAGGCTAATTATAAATTATTATATTTATATAGCTAAAACGTATAACTGTCATAAAATATACATTTTTAGTCCTCAATCTTTATTGTTATTTCAGGCAAAATTTTCAGAAAAACGGAAACGGCGGGGTTGTTGTGGGCGGGGTTCCAGGCAACAACTTGTAAAATGTCCTGTATTTCAGGAACTTTAATGAATTTTAAATGTTTGCTGTTATATAGATGGTGTTGGGAGCTTAAACCTGCAATCACCTGACAGGTATCCACTGCTATGGAGAAATCCCGATAGTTTTGAAACTCCCTAATCCTGGGCTCAAAACCTGCTTCGCGGCAGGACTGCAGCATAAGTTTGGAGAAGCTGGCAGACTCCTGGGACACTAATCCGCCAAAAGTGAAGTGCTTGAAATCCGCCAATTGGGGATTTCTTTTTTTTGCACCGGGGGAATCGGCGGGCACTACCAGATAGTTTCCCAGAATCGCCAGGGGCTTGTACCGGAGATGAGGGTTGTCCGCCACTTCAAACTCCGTGGTTACGGCAATATCTATTCCGCCGCTGAGGAGCTCGTCAATAAGGGCTTTAAAACCAAATGAACGTAGTTCCACATAGATGGTGGGGTTTTCCTTCGTAAGCCGCCTTATGATTTTTACAAGTTTAATATTTGCCGCATGGCAATCCAGCAGTCCGATTTTGAGGGAACGGGAATAAGAACGGTCTATGGCGCCTGCCTCCCTGACGAGCTTGTCATAGTCCTCATGTAGTTTAATAAAGCCGCTCAAAATATGCTCCCCCGCAGGGGTGAGGGTGGTGGCTTTCTTGTTTCTGATAAACAGTTTCATGCCCAGTTCTTCTTCAATGGCGGAAATCTGGCGGCTTAGGGAGGGCTGAGTAATATAAAGCTGCCTTGCCGCCTCTGTAAAGTTTAAGCACTTTGCAAGGGTTATAAAATACCTTATTTGCGAAAATTTCATGACAGCTCCCCCTCTGGCTTTTTTAATCTACAACATAAGTTTATACTTTTTTCAACATATTGTTAAACATATTTAATAAATCTGAACGCAGATTCTTTTCAAAAACCTATACATCCCGATCCGAGGAAAGGGCTGCCACAAGGTTGTTTAACAGGGGGCTGTTGCTATTACTGCGCCAGACGATACTCAGGTCCACAGGGTCGCTGTTGGGTATGGATATTATGCGCACGTTTTCGCTGCGCTCAAGGCGTGTATTACGGTCCAGGAGGGCCACGCCTATTCCCGCTTCCACACAGAGGAGCAAACTCTCAAGGGAGGAGGTCATACGAACTATGTTCGGCTTAAACCCGAAGTTTGCGCACTGCTTGATGAGGCTATTATAACCCCCTGGCGACTCCTCCGGGGAAATGGAGACGAATTTCTCGTCCTTCATCTCCACAAGGGACAGCTCTTCCCGCATTGACTTGGGGTTTTTCCGGTTTATTACAATGGCCCCGGGCTGCCTGAGTATGGACCGATGACAGACGCCCGGCAGGGAATCTACCTCAAAAGATAAGGTTGCAATAATGTCATAATGCCCATTTAAAAGGCCCTGTCTCAGATTGCGGAAACTGTTGCGCTCAAGGAGCAGTTCCGGAGCGGGACTTTGTTCGGCAAATTTCCTGATTCTTGTAAGCAGAATGTCGTTAACCTCCTGCCCTTCCAACACCCCTATAGAAATTCGCCCGGCTGTAGCCCTTCCCATGGCCTTGGTCTGCTCCAGAGCTGCTTCAATAGCGGCGGGCAAATCCCGTATGCAACTGTATAAGTACCGACCTGCGGGGGTAAGGCGCACGGAACGGTTGGCGCGGATAAAAAGTTTTACTCCCAGTTCGGCCTCCAAAAGTGAAATCTGGCGGCTGAGATTGGGCTGGGCTATATATAGATTTCTGGCAGCCTGAGTAAAGTTTTTACACTTTGCCGCTTCTACAAAACACTGCAGTCTGGTAATTGTCACAGGTACATCCCTCCGTGGGCTATTATAATCCAACTAGGGTGAAGTTTCCATATTAAAATTGATATTAATTTAAACAAAAAATGTATTTGACAAACCATTAAAAAAGAAGTATTCTTATTTGGTGAAATACAATAAATAAGGGGGCATTTTCATGAAACTTTTAGGCATAACTGCTGGGCGTCCCGGAGGAAACTCCGAAATATTAATGAAGGAAGCACTAATGGCTGCAGAGGAAAAGCACAATGCAGAAACAGCATGGTTTAATCTTCATGATTCCAAAATCCTTCCCTGTACGGGCTGCGAGGCCTGCACCATGCGAGTTGCCATGAAGCACGAACCCCCAGAATGCATACATAAGGGCAAGGATGATATGGACCTGCTCATGGCGGAGCTTGCTGCGGCAGACGGTCTTATAGTCTCCATCCCCTCTTTCTGCATGCAGCCCCAGGGCATTTGGCGCGTTTTTACGGACCGCTGGCTGCCCTATGAATGGGCCTTGCAGAAACAGGCCGGACTTGTCGAAAAAGCCCCCGACCGTGTGGCAGGTCTTATTACTGTTGGCGGTTCAACAGAAAACTGGATGACCATGACCCTGGCCTCTCTGAACGTCTCCATGTTCATGCAGTCAATTAAAGTGGTTGACATGATGATGGCCACAGGCTGCGCCCGTCCGGGGCATGTTGTGCTGAAGGATAATTTCATTGAGCAGGCACACCAGTTGGGCCTCAACGTGGCACATTCCCTGACCATCCCCTATGACGAAGTAAAATACCTGGGCAAGGAGCAGGGCTGGTGCCCCGTATGCCATTGCAACCTGATGAAAAAGGGTAAACCCCACTGGGACGGTCTCTACTTCAAATATGAATGCGCCATGTGCGGCGCTGGGGGAGATTTTGAGCTGAGAGACGGAGAGCTTGTATTCGTACTTGCAGAAAACGGTCTGGAGCACTGCCGCATCTTTACCGAGGGCCGTGAGAACCATGGCGTGGAAATCGGAATGGTTCAGCGCACCTTTTTCGAAAACATTGGAGAAGCCAGGAAAAAGATGGCCAAATATAAGGCCTACAATCCCAGAAAAGTTATATAAGGAGATTATAAAATGAAAGCAGCCGTATTATATGGAAAGCAGGATATCAAAATAGAAGACCGCCCCATTCCCGTCCCCGGACCCAATCAGCTGGTTGTCAAAATCGATTACGTGGGCATTTGCGGCACGGATGTGGAATTCTATAAAGACGGCCACCCCTTCCTAAAGGACCCCATTGTCCTGGGGCATGAGAATATGGGCACTGTGTACGCCGTAGGCGAGGGCGTCACGGAATTCAAGGTGGGGGACAGGCTCCTTTGCGGCCCGCCTTCCGCCTGCGAGGAAATGTGTCCCTCCTGCAAGCGGGGCGAGACCAATATCTGCATCTACGGCTTCCCCAAAACCGCCGGCATAGGCGGCCCCGATGGCGGCTATGCCGAGTATTTCCTGGTCAGAGACGTTGGGCATACAATGCTTATTAAGATTCCCGAGGGAGTCGACCCCAAGGACGCTGTATTGTTTGACGTTATATGCGTTGCCCTCCATGGCATCAGAAAGTCAAAATTCAAGCTGGGAGACAACGTTGTCGTTTCAGGCACCGGCCCCATTGGACTGTCCACAATTCAGTTTTTAAAGGCTGCCGGAGCAAATAAGATTATCGCTTTGGGCACAACCAGCTCCAAATTTCCCTTGCTCAAGGAATACGGCGCGGATTACTGCATAAATCCCAACGAGTG
>DUOX01000047.1 GCA_012838665.1 Clostridiales bacterium | reverse complement strand
GGCTGAAAAGGTAGATGGCCGCAGAACCCAGCGGATTCAAATTTTCTATATCTGCATTGGCGCTATTGATTTACCAAATTAAACGAAAAAACGGCATAGCCGAATATCAACGACTATGCCGAATTTTTCAGGAATTAATAATCCCTATCTGACCGCTCCTAACACGGCAGTTTTTTTATTTAATGTGCTTACCATTAATAATTCATTGCTCGAAGCTCAAAATATGCTTTGGGGTGGTCGCATACGGGGCAAATCTCAGGAGCCTCGTTTCCGGTGTGGATATGGCCGCAGTTTCTGCAAATCCAAACCTCCTGGCCATCCCTCTTGAAGACTTTGCCTTTTTCGATATTGCCTATGAGGGCCAGATAGCGTTCTTCGTGCTCTTTTTCAACAGCTCCCACGCCCCTGAACCTTGCGGCGATGTCATGGAAACCCTCCTGCTCGGCCACCTCGGCAAACTCCTTGTACATTGTAGTCCATTCATAGTTTTCACCTTCGGCGGCAATGCGGAGGTTAGTCATGGTGTCGCCTACAGCCCCGCCGTTTAACAGCTTGTACCAAATTTTGGCGTGCTCTTTCTCATTGCCGGAAGTTAACGAAAAGATTTCGGAAATCTGCTCGTAGCCTTCTTTTTTTGCCTGGCTGGCAAAGAAAAGATATTTTATACTAGCTTGCGATTCGCCCGAATAAGCTAAGGCGAGGTTTTCGTAAGTTTTGCTGCCTTTCAGCTCTGGCATATAAATCCCTCCAGTAGTAAGTCTTTATACGGCTACCATGAATTATATCAAAAATACAATTAAATGCAAGAAATAAATAAAAATTATTAAAAAGTCAATAATAATATTTGCAAACAATGAAATAATAATTGTGAAATAATACTTTGGAGGAAAAAAATGAAGAAGTCATCAGTATATATCCTTATTGCCGTTATCCTGTTGACAATGCTCTGCGGTTGCCGGAACGCCACAACCACGCCATCGCCTTCACCCACGGTTCCAGGCACATCCCCTACCCAGGGCGTAATGCCGGATAATGACCTTGACCCCAATGACGGGCAGGACGATATTGACCCCCTGGAGCCTGATGTAGAAGATGGAATTGTCGACGACGGAGACGGAATTATCGAAGACAACAAAGATGATACTACCAATGGCAATAAGGGTGCTACCACTTCCTCTCCTAATCCCTAAACCAAAGCCAGCAGGCCGGGTATCCCCCGGCCTGTTGCATTTTATTTTGGAATGGCTTATAATCCGGATAATTAATAAAAACGGGAGGGAAAAAGAATGAGCTACATACCCACGCACGAGCAGGCACTGGAGATATTAAAAAAGTACAATACCGAAGATTTTCATATACAGCACGCGCAAACAGTTGCAAAAGTTCTGGAGTGTTTTGCTAAAGAGCATGACCCGGGCAGAGAGGACTTCTGGAAGACCGTAGGCATACTTCACGATATAGACTTTGAACTGTATCCCGACGAGCATTGCGTCAAGGCTGAGGAGATATTGCGGGAGCTGGATATTGACGAAGAAGTTATACACGCGGTAGTCAGCCATGGCTATGGCATCTGCTCCCAGGTGGAGCCTGTTCATTATATGGAAAAGGTGCTCTATGCTGTGGACGAGCTAACCGGTCTGATAGGTGCGGTGGCCCTAATGCGCCCCACGGGAATGAGCGACATGACCACAAAGTCCGTTATGAAAAAGTTTAAAAGCCCGTCTTTCGCTGCCGGCTGTTCCCGGGAGGTCATAAGGCGTGGGGCGGAAATGTTGGGTATGGAGGTCCCCGAGCTTGTGACAAAAACCCTGGAGGCCATGAAAAGCTAGGCCCGGGCAAATACATAAAAATAATCGCCGCAAAACATTACGGCTATTATTTTTTAACAGATGCTGCAATTAATTATTGCTATACCATCTGCTGTTCGTTGATTATAAGCCTGAACTTAAGGCCAAGCTTTTCCGACGCTTTGCGGCAGAGAATCATGCGTGTCAGAAAAATCTCAAAATAATCCATAACACTGCAGTACCGGGTATCAATGCTGAGTTTCAGCTTAATAAGGGTTTTATCCTCATTTATATGCACCAGAGATTTCCTTACGGAGTAGTTGACCCGGTCGTGAATATCAAAGGTGGTCTTGTCGCTGTTGCGGACCCGGCTCCTGCGGACGTCGGTTTTGTCGCCCAGAATCAGCGCTGCCGCAATATGGTTTACCGGCACGGCGGTGGCCTCGTCGTGATTGCCTATGGCAGTTACTATGGTGGCGATTTCACCGGGGTCCGCGCCCATGTTGTCCAGCAGTCTGAAAGCTATTATGGCGCCGCTCTGGGCGTGATCGACCCTGTTTACCAGGTTGCCGATATCATGGAGCCATCCGGCTATGCGGGCAAGTTCGCAATCACGTTCGGGATAACCCAGTGTGGAGAGGATATAGCCTGCCACCTCCGCGACTCTGCTTACGTGGGCGAAGCTGTGCTCGGTATAACCGAGGGTAGTGAGAGATTCGTCCGCCCTGACAATAAGCGTTCGTATATATTCGTCCTTTTTGACCTGCTCATAAGTTATCATTAGGCCACCTTCTTCGGCTGGGATTTGGAAATTACTTACGGCCCTTTACAATCTCCATTGTATCCTTGGCAATGACCAGTTCCTCGTTTGTGGGGACCACCATAATCTTTACTTTGGAATCCGGAGTGGAGATTATCGCCTCTTTGCCGCGTACTTTGTTGGCTTCCACATCCAGGTGGCATCCCAGATATGTGAGGTACTCGCATATGCCCGCTCTGGTGGTATCGCTGTTTTCGCCGATGCCGGCAGTAAATGCTATGACGTCGACGCCGTTCATGGCAGCCACATATGAGCCGACAACTTTGGCAACGCTGTAAAAGAACATTTCAAGAGCCAGGGCAGAGCGCTCGTCTCCCTTGTTGGCGGCCTCTTCCAGATCGCGGAAGTCGGAAGAAACGCCCGAGACGCCCAGCACACCGGATTGTTTGTTAAGTATATTGATCATTTCATCAATGTTATAGCCATTCTTATGCATGATATATTGCAGAACGCCGTTGTCAAGATCACCACAGCGAGTACCCATGGGCAGGCCAACCAGAGGAGTAAAGCCCATGGAGGTGTCCACGCTCTTACCTCCGGATATGGCGCAGATGGAGCTGCCGTTGCCCATGTGGCAGGAAATTATCTTCAGGTCTTCCCCGGGTATGCCGAGAATCTGGGGAACGCGGCGGGAAACATAGCGGTGGCTGGTGCCGTGGAAGCCATAGCGGCGGATTTTCAGTTCCTCATAAAACTTATAGGGCAGGGCATACATAAACGCCTTTGGGGGCATGGTTTGATGGAAAGAGGTGTCAAACACTGCCACCTGGGGAACATCGCCCATTACGGAAGCGCAGGCCTTGATGCCGGCGATATTGGCGGGATTATGGAGGGGAGCCAGGGGAATACACTCCTCGAGGGTGGCCATGACATCGGAATCAATAAGCACGGAACCCTTAAAAGCTTCTCCGCCGTGCACCACGCGATGGCCCACAGCGCCGATTTCGGACATTGAGGTTACCACTCCGTATTCTTTGCTTGTGAGCTTTTCAATGACTGCCGCAATAGCCTCGGCATGAGTGGGCAGATTAATATCCTCATTAAACACCGGCTTCCCTTCGACCAGGGGAGTGTGTTTCAGATGTCCGTCGATGCCAATGCGCTCGCAAACGCCTTTGGCAATGGCTTTCTCGGTGTCCAAATCAAAAAGTTGATACTTTAGTGAAGAACTACCAGCGTTGATTACAAGAATTTTCATTGATGCAACCCTTTCTTGTTGTAAAATGTTTTATAATAAAGTTGAATGATATTGTTATAAAATGGACAAGCCCGGCATAGTATGCCTGGCCATATCCAATTCTATAGCCACTGACTATTTTACCCTAATTTCCACAAAAGGCAAGTTTTTTTACGAAAGGAATCGATTATGAAAATTATTGGCATTATTTGTGAATATAATCCCTTTCATCTCGGGCATCTTTACCACATTGCGGAAAGCCGCAGGCTGGCAGGGGAGGATTCGGTGATTGTATGCGCCATGAGCGGCGATTTTGTCCAGAGGGGAGAAGCGGCGATTTTTAATAAGCATGTCAGGGCGGAAGCTGCAGTCCGCTCCGGTGCGGACCTGGTTTTTGAACTGCCCCTGCCCTGGGCCCTGTCATCCGCAGAGGGCTTTGCCAGGGGCGGCGTTGGCCTTCTGGGCTCCCTTGGGGTCGTGACACACCTCAGCTTCGGAAGCGAGTCGGGCAATCTGGAGCCCTTGCAGAGGCTTGCGGAAGCTCTGCTGCACCCTTCGGTGGACGAAAGGATAAAGCCTCACCTTGAGACCGGCATTCCCTATGCGGCGGCCAGGCAGAAGGTTATGGAGGAGGAACTGGGAGAGCTGGCGGAACACATGAAGACCCCGAACAACATTCTTGCGGTGGAGTATTTGAAGGCCATATACGACTTGGGGCTGGACATACAGCCCATGACCATTCCAAGAAAAGGGGCGGGCCACGACATGCCGGGAAGGGACGCCTACCGCTCCGCTTCGGAACTCCGGGCGATGCTCAGGGCAGGCATGGAGGTCGACGAGTTCATCCCCCCGGCGGCGGCCGAAATCTACCGCAGGGAGGCTGAGCAGGGGAGGGGGCCTGTAAAGATGGAGGACCTTGAAACCGCCCTGCTGTCCAGGCTGCGGTTTTCGGATAAAGAGCGTTTCGAGCGGGCCCCCGACGCCAGCGAGGGGCTTGGAAACCGCCTGTACCGCTGCGCAAGGATGGAGCCTACGCTGGACGCCGTTTATTCCGCGGCCAAAACCAAGCGCTACGCCATGTCCCGCCTGCGGAGGATGACCATTTGCGTGGCCCTGGGCATAACCGCGGAGATGTCGGCCGGCATCCCGCCATACGCCAGGCTTCTGGCCGCCACCGAAAAGGGCCGGGAACTGCTGCGGGAAATTGGCGAAAGATCTCTCATGCCCGTCGTAACAAAGCCGGCCTCAATAAAAAAACTGGACGCGGCCTCCAGGGAGCTATTCGAGCTGGGCAGCGCCGCCCATGATTTGTATGTGTTGGGATACGCTGTAAAACAGGAGCGCAGGGGCGGCAGGGATTGGACAAATGGTCCAATAATTTGCTAACAATAGAAAAATTATTTTTTGAAATGACAATTAAAAGTTCTTGCAATAATGTGAATTTTAGTTTATAATTCTTGCATGTATTTATCGAGGGGAACAGATGTCCTTGTGCAGAGGACATCAATAAGACTGAATCTAATTGATTATTGAGGAGGAAGTTTAAATGAAAAGAGTAGCAGCTCTTGCGCTGGCGCTGTGCCTTATTCTTGTTCTGTTTGCCGGCTGTTCCGGCGGCGGAAGCGCCAAGTCCGCAAACGTTATTAAGATCGGCGTATATGAACCCGCTTCCGGCGACAACGGTGCCGGCGGCAAGCAGGAGACCCTCGGTATCCAGTACGCTAACTACATACAGCCTACTGTTGATATCGACGGCAAGACCTACGATGTAAAGCTTGTCATCGTGGACAACGAGTCTTCCACCGATAAGGCCGTTGCCGCTGCCTCACAGCTGGTCAGCGAGAAGGTCTCCATCGTGCTGGGCTCCTACGGTTCCGCGGTTTCAATAGCCGGTTCCGACACCTTTGCCCAGGCCGGCATTCCCGTCGTAGGCATTACCTGCACCAACCCCCAGGTCACCGAGGGCAACACGCACTACTTCCGCATCTGCTACCTGGATCCCTTCCAGGGCACCGTGCTTGCCAGCTACGCTTTTAACGACCTGGGCGTGAAAAAGGCTTACTGCCTGGCAAAGCTGGGCGACGACTACTCCGTGGGCCTCTGCAACTACTTCATGGAAGCCTTCGAGGACCTTGGCGGCACCGTAGTGTTTGAGACCTTCCCCGAGGGCAACACAGACTTCACATCCTACGTTGCCAACGCCAAGAACGCCGGCGCTGAGGTCTTCTTCGCCCCCGTATCCACCGAGGCGGCCGCCCTTATCATCGACCAGGCCCATGCTCAGAATCTCGGCATTCCTCTCCTGGCCGGCGACACCTGGGATTCCAACGTCATTCTTGATGCCGCCAAAGGCAAGAACGTCAGCATCGCCGTGACGACCTTCTATCAGGAGGGCGGCAATCCCGAGTTCGACAAGGGAATCAAGGAATGGCTTAACGCCAAAGGCAACGAGCAGTATCTGGCCAACAACAACGGCAACGACGAAATCGCCGCTGTAACCGCCATGGGTTACGACGCTTACTTTGTGGCCCTTGAGGCGATCAAGGCCGCAAAGAGCACCGACCCCGGCAAGATTATGGAGGCCCTTTGGGGCGTCAGCTATGAAGGCGTGACCGGACTCATTGAGTTCAACGACATCGGCGACGCCAAGCGCGACGTGGCATACGTCAAGTCCGTCAACACCGAGACCGGCAAGTGGGATTTTGTTGGACTCGCGAGCATCAACTAAACCTTATCAGCTATAGCGTCTAAGTGCTTTAATAATTCGGGCGGGGGCTTATGCGCCCCCGCCAAATCCCGTTTATCTAGAGAATAACTGGGTTGCTCCGAAGAAACATCTGTTTCTTCTAAAGCGGCCTTAAACGGAGGAAATCCATGGATTTTATCAACCAAAATCTGCCATATATTTTGGCCGGCATATCTGTGGGCGGGCAATATGCGCTGATAGCAATTGGCTATACAATGGTCTACGGCATATTGCGGCTTATTAACTTTGCCCACGGCGATCTGTTTATGGCTGCCGGCCTTATTATGATATATTTAACGGCCTCGCTGCCACTTTATATTGCGATACCCTTGGATCTCATTATAATTGCGGTTTTGGGCTTCCTGATTGAAAGGGTTGCGTATAAGCCTCTCCGCAACGCGCCCAGGATGTCAATAATGATTTCTGCCATTGGCGTATCCTATCTTCTTCAGAATGTTGCGCTGTACGTTACGGGGGGGCTGGCAAAAACCTATCCCACGATTCCCTGGATAAGTAACAGCGTTACCATATTTGGCGCTACCACTAAGGTCGTAACCTTGGTTACGCCTGTCCTGACACTAATTTTAGTCGTAGCCCTTGTCCTCCTGATTAACAACACCAAAATCGGTATGGCAATGCGGGCGGTTTCCAGGGATTTTGAGACCAGTCAGCTAATGGGTATAAAGATAAATACGGTCATAAGCGTCACCTTTATCATCGGCTCCCTCCTAGCCGCAGTGGGCAGCATGCTCTACTTTACAAACTACACTGCGGTTACCCCGATTTCCGGTAGCATGCCGGGGCTGAAATGCTTTGTTGCGGCAGTGTTCGGCGGTATTGGATCCATACCCGGGGCAGTTATCGGCGCCTTCCTTATTGGCATATGCGAGAATATAATCAAGGGTTTAGGCTGGACTACCTTTTCCGATGCCTTCACCTTTGCGCTGCTGATAGTAATCCTCATCGCCAAGCCCACCGGCCTTTTCGGCGAAAAATCTACGGATAAGGTTTAGGTGAAGTGCTATGATTAAAAATAAGAAAAATACAATTCTCGGCTTTTGCGCGTTAGCTGCTCTCTTTTTGGTGCTCTTTGTTCTCGAAAAGTTGCTTCCCACCGGCTCCATGCTCTTTGTGGTGCTGAAAAAAGGCGCTATTTACGCTTTGGTGGCGGCATCCATGAATCTACTGAACGGCTTTACCGGGCTGTTTTCCCTGGGGCAGGCAGGTTTCATGCTTATTGGAGCATACTGCTACGCCATTTTTACCATCCCGGTTCAGCACAGGGATGCCGTGTACCAATACTTTGACGGCGGGCTTATACAGTTCACCGTTCCGGTGGTTGTGGCCCTTATTATGGCGGGCCTGGCCGCCGCAATATTTGCCGCCCTTATAGGGCTTCCCGTACTGCGCCTGAAGAGCGACTACCTGGCAATAGCCACACTGGGTTTTGCGGAGATAATCAGGGCAATTTTCCAGTGGGATGCCCTGGGCCCCTTGACCAACGCATCCAACGTTTTAAGGAGATACCCCTTATTTTCTTCAACACTGTTTCCCTTTATCGTTGCCGGCATATGCATAGCTATAATTGTGCTGCTTATAAACTCCTCTTATGGCCGTGCCTTTAAGGCCATACGTGACGATGAGGTGGCGGCGGAAGCCATGGGCATAAACCTGTTCAAACATAAGCAAATGGCCTTTGTAATCAGCTCATTTTTTGCCGGAGTCGGCGGGGCCCTGCTGGCCATGTACCAAACCACTATCCAGGCCAACGCCTTTAAATCGGCCATGACCTATGAGATACTCCTCATTGTGGTTATCGGCGGCATCGGCTCGATTTCCGGAAGCTGCATAGCCTCTTTCCTGTTTATTGCCTGCAGCGAATGGTGGCTCCGTTTCCTGGACGCCGAGACCTATATCGGCGCATTCAAAGTGCCGCTGCTTCGCTCCGGATTTAGAAAAGTAGTATTCTCCATCGTTATCATGGCAGTGGTTCTGTTCTATAGCAAAGGATTAATGGGCGACAAGGAGATATCCTTTCAGGGGATATCCGGGTTTATTAAGGACCCCTTCGGACTGGTAAGCAGGAGAAAGAAAAAAACTGAGGGGGTACATATCGATGGCTGATACCTTGCTTAAACTTGAAGACGTCACGGTGCAGTTTGGCGGCGTGCTTGCCGTGGACAACTTCTCCATGGAGGTAAATGAGGGTGAAATCGTCGCCCTTATCGGCCCCAACGGCGCCGGTAAAACCACAGCTTTCAACTGTATAACCGGTATTTACGAGCCCACAAACGGCCAAATCAGCTTTAACGGGCAGGTCATTGCCTCCAACTATCCTCAGGGCAAGATGAAAAAAATGTATGCCAGCCAAAATATGGGCAAGTACACAAAGGTGGTAAAGCACACCCCGGACATTATAACCAGGATGGGTATAGCCCGCACATTCCAGAATATACGTCTTTGGAACAGCATGACGGTCTTTGATAATGTGCTGACCGCAAAGCATATGCGGGCCAAGCATAACGTGTTTTCTGCGACTTTCCGCATAAGCCATGTCGAGGAAAAACGCATGAGGGAGGAAACCCTAAATCTGCTAGAGGAGCAGAACCTTGTACAATACAAGGATGATCTGGCCACCAGCCTGCCCTACGGCCTTCAGCGCCGCCTGGAGATAGCCCGTGCCCTGGCAACTGAGCCCAGGCTCCTGCTTTTGGACGAGCCGGCGGCGGGCATGAACCCCCAGGAGACACAGGAACTGGCGGATTTCATAGTGCAGATTAAGGAAAAATATGACCTCACCGTGTTTTTAATTGAGCATCACATGGATTTGGTAATGAAAATATCAGAGCGCATATATGTGCTGGATTTTGGCAGGCTCATCGCAACAGGTACGCCCGCCGAGATACAAAGAAATCAGCGCGTTATCGACGCATATCTGGGGGTGGCTGAAGATGCTTAAAATAACTGACCTGAAGGTCAATTACGGCGGAATCGAGGCCGTAAAAGGCATTAGCTTTGAGGTGCCTGGAAAGAGCATAGTCACCCTTATAGGCGCAAACGGTGCCGGAAAGAGCACCACGCTTCGTACAATTTCAGGTTTGGTTCGCCCTGCAAGCGGGAAAATTGAATTTCTGGGCGAAGATATAACGGGCATGGATGTCCCGACCATCGTGTCCAAGGGCATTACCCTGGTGCCGGAGGGGCGTCGCATATTCCCCGACCTGACAGTGCTGGAAAACCTGCGTCTGGGCGCGTACCTGCGCAAGGACAACATAGACAGCGACTTAAACTGGATTTTCGATTTGTTCCCCCGCCTTAAAGAAAGACAATGGCAGCTTGGCGGCACCCTTTCCGGCGGCGAACAGCAAATGCTGGCGGTTGGACGCGCCCTTATGAGCCGCCCCAAACTGCTGATGATGGACGAACCCTCTTTGGGGCTCGCCCCTCTCGTAGTCAGGGACATATTCAGGATTATCAAGAGGATTAATGAAGAAGGGGTTACCATCCTTCTCATAGAGCAAAACGCCAATATGGCCCTTCAGACAGCGGATATAGGCTATGTTCTGGAAACCGGCAGAATAACCATGTCGGGCACAGGCTCCGAACTTCTGAGCAATCCTGCCGTGAAGGAAGCATATCTAGGTTCATAACCTGACTTACAGGAAATCGGCGCGGGGAAACCTGCGCCGATTCTTTGTCTTTTCGCCGCCGCGGCCAAAGAAAACATTTTGGGCAAGCTATATATGTTTTGTCGGGGTAGGATATAATCTGTTTACATACTCCCAAAAATGTGATAATATCCAATACGTAATCTATAGTAAGGAATGGAAAAAATGCTTGATAAGCTAAAGGAAATTGATAAAAAATATTCTGAAATAGAGCGGCGTATGGCTCTGCCGGAGGTATACACCGACGTCAATGCCTATGCCAAGCTGGCAAAGGAACAAAAAGAACTCCGCCCCGTGGTGGAGGCGTACAGGCGCTACGTTGGGTACATGAATACCGCCGGGGAAGCGTGGAAGCTTCTTAAAGCCGGCGTGGACGACGCCGATTTTAAAGAAATGCTGCAGGAGGAATACGAGAACGCCCGGGCCAGGATGGAGGAAATACAGCAGGAACTGAAAATCCTGCTCCTGCCCAGGGACCCCAATGACAGCAAAAACGTTATTGTTGAAATCAGAGGCGGGGCTGGCGGCGACGAGGCCGCTCTCTTTGCCTATAACCTTTTCCGCATGTACTGCATGTATGCCGAATCTAAGCGCTGGAAAATCGAGACTGCCAACATTAACGAAACGGAAATCGGCGGTATAAAGGAAGTCAGCTTCATCATTCAGGGTGAAGGCGCCTATTCACGCCTGAAATTTGAAAGCGGTGTGCACAGGGTGCAGAGAGTGCCGGAGACGGAGGCCTCCGGCCGGATTCACACTTCCACGGTGACTGTGGCGGTGCTGCCGGAGATAGACCCAGTGGATGTTGAAATTAACCCTGCGGATTTGCAGATAGACACATTCCGCGCGTCCGGCGCGGGCGGCCAGCATGTTAACAAGGCGGAGAGCGCCATCCGCATAACCCATCTGCCCACAGGCATGGTGGTTGAATGTCAGGACGAACGCAGCCAGCACAAAAACCGCGAAAGGGCCATGAAAATTCTGGCCTCCCGCCTTTACGAGGAGGAGCGGCGAAAGCAGTCTGAAGCCTTGGCGGCGGAGCGCAAAAGCCAGGTTGGCACCGGTGACCGCTCGGAGCGCATACGCACGTACAACTTTCCCCAGGGAAGGGTTACCGACCATCGCATAGGCCTTACCCTTTACAAAATTGACGAGATTATGAACGGCGACTTGGATGAGCTGATTGACGCGCTGGTTACCGCCGATCAGGCGGAAAAGCTCAAGACGGGTGTGGAATAATCTAAATATTCTGGGTATTACTTCCAAGCCGCCTGATGAGGTCACATTATGAAGACAAGAATTATCACAGAGGATATTGACGCCGCTGCGGATATAATCAGTAGGGGCGGCCTTGTGGCCGTCCCTACTGAAACCGTATATGGCCTGGCCTGTAACGGCCTGGATGAAAGGGCCGTGCGGCAGGTATATGAGGTTAAGGGCCGCCCGGAGGTCAAACCCTTGAGCCTTATGGTCTCCGGTCCCGAGGTCTTTGCCCAATACTGCGTTGATATACCCCGGGCCGCCTATTTCCTTGCAGAGCGCTTCTGGCCCGGGCCTTTGACCATTGTTCTGAAGGCCTCCGAGGCTATTCCGCCAATTGTGCGGGCCGGAGGAGACACCGTTGCCCTTCGCTGCCCTGACCATAAGGCAACCCTGGCCCTTCTGAAAAGGGTGGGTCTGCCTCTGGCGGCTCCTTCTGCGAATCCTTCCGGTTTTCCCAGCCCCAAGACGGCGCAGGAGGTAATCTCGTATTTTGACGGCTCCGTTGATGCCGTAATAGACGGCGGCGAGTGCGGCATTGGAAAGGAATCCACAATAATCGACCTCAGCTCCACGCCTTACCGGATTCTCAGGCGGGGGGCTCTGCCGGAGGATGAAATATTTTCCGCCCTGATGGATAATGTGAAAAAAATCGGCATAACCGGCGGGTCTGGGAGCGGCAAAACCACCGCTCTGAATGTTTTGGCTGAAATGGGCGTGCTTACCATAGACTGCGATGATGTATATCACGATTTGGCAGCCTCCAGCTCGGACATGCTCTCCGAGCTGGAGGCCCGGTTCCCCGGCGCCCTCAAAGACGGTACGCTCCAACGGAAGGCTCTTGGCGAGTTAGTCTTTTCCGACAGTTCGGCTCTCATAGACCTTAATGCCATCACCCACCGCTATGTCAGCGCAGAAGTTGACAGGCGGCTTACCCATTGGGCAAAAATGGGGGGCAGATTTGCCGCCATTGACGCCATTGCCCTGATTGAGGGCGGCATGGCTCGGCGGTGTTTTGCCGTGGTGGGCGTTACCGCGCCCCGGGACATGCGTATTGAGCGCCTGATGGCCAGAGAGGGAATAAGCCGGGAATATGCGGAAAAGCGCATTGATGCGCAAAAAAGCGATGATTTTTATTATAAAAAATGCGATTATATATTGGTAAATGACGGAAGTCTGGATGAGTTTCGCAAAATATGTGAAGAATTATTTAAAAAGATTATATCGTAGCGGCGGCAGACGCAAGTCTCTTTAGGAGGTAAAAAAATGTCAGAAAAAAAGTCAGAGCGCCGGGAAGCACTGTTTTATAGCCAGAAAAACGGCTACGACCTCATAGATGAAAAGGAAAAAAAGCTCTGTTATGAGTATGCAGAGGAATATAAGGATTTTCTGGACAATTCACGCACAGAGCGGGAGACAATAAATTATGCCATAAAGCTGGCGGAGAAGAGGGGCTTTGTGCCTTACGTCCGGGGCATGGAATTAAGGCCAGGAACAAAAATTTATAAGGCAAACAGGGGCAAGGCCCTGATTTTAGCGGTTATAGGCAGCAAGCCTTTGGACGAGGGAATAAACATTGCCGCCGCCCATGTGGACGTGCCCCGTCTTGATTTAAAGCAGGTTCCTATGTACGAGGATACGGAGCTGTGCTATTTTAAAACCCATTATTACGGCGGCATAAGAAAATACCAGTGGGTTGCCATCCCTCTGGCGCTTCACGGGGTTGTGGCGCTTAAAAACGGCACTGTGGTTGACATTGTCATAGGAAAGGACAAAAACGACCCGGTCTTTGTAATAACCGACCTTTTGCCCCATCTGGCCTCCGAACAGAATAAAAAACCACTGTCCGAGGCCATAACAGGGGAGGGGCTGAACCTCCTTATCGGTAGCGTCCCCGACCCTGAGGAGGGCTCGGACCGGGTAAAACTGGCTGTTATGAGCCTTCTCAATGAAAAATACGGCATCACCGAGGAGGATTTTCTCTCCGCAGAGCTGTCGGCGGTGCCTGCCCTGGACACCAGGGACTTGGGCATAGACCGCAGCCTCATCGGCGGATACGGCCACGACGACAGGGTCTGCTGTTTTGCCGCATTAAAGGCAATTCTGGCCCTTAAAAAGCCCTCCCGCACTGCCGTATGCGTCCTGGCGGACAAAGAGGAAATCGGCTCCGAGGGCGTTTCCGGCATGAAGAGCGAGGCATTTGACTGCTTTATTGAGGACCTGTGCGACAGCCAGGGCGTTGCCCTGCGCCACTGCTTTGAAAACAGCCTGTGCATCTCCGCCGACGTCTGCAACGGATTTGACCCCAATTATCCCGATGTATCTGAAAAACGCAACGCAGCAAAGATAAATTACGGAATGGCAATCTGCAAATACACCGGCTCCAGGGGGAAATCCGGTTCAAACGATGCCAGCGCCGAATTTGTAGGCCGCCTGCGCCGCATATTTGAAGAAAACGGCGTAATCTGGCAGATGGCGGAACTGGGCAAAGTTGACCAGGGCGGCGGCGGAACCGTAGCCATGTTTATGGCCCAGCGGAACATCGAGACTATAGACGCCGGAGTGCCCGTTTTGTCAATGCATTCCCCCTTTGAGACCGTTGCAAAGCTGGACTGCTACATGACTTATAAAGGCATGCTCTCGGTTTTTAAGGAAAAATAAAAATCAATATTGTTTTACAATTTTTACATTCGCTTTCGTATCGCCTGCAAGAAATAATAATCCCCCTGACTGCACAGACTAGAGTGCAGATAAGGGGGTTATTTATTGACGGAAGACAAAGGAATCTACAGGAAGGATAAAAAGGATGAAATAATAGATATTGGAAGCTCTACCATGCAGTCGGAGAAGGGCGTGATACACTGTCTAACCATTATCGGACAGGTGGAAGGGCATCAGCTTCTGCCCGAAAACTCCAAAAGCACCAAATATGAGCATGTTATGCCCCTTCTTGCCGCAGTGGAGGAAAGTGAGGAAATCGAAGGTCTGCTTATATTGCTGAACACGGTGGGAGGCGATATAGAGGCTGGTCTGGGCATAGCCGAACTTATTTCCAGTATGTCCAAGCCCACCGCTTCACTGGTGCTTGGCGGCGGGCACTCAATCGGCGTACCTTTGGCTGTGGCTGCGGACAGGTCATTTATAGCGCCCTCCGCCGCAATGACAATACACCCGGTGCGTCTTACGGGATTGGTTATCGGGGTGCCCCAGACCTTCAATTACTTTGCTAAAATCCAGGAGCGCATTGTGCAGTTCGTTACGCAGAATTCCAAGATTTCACGGGTAAAATTTATAGAATATATGATGCGCACCGGCGAACTGGCAAATGACGTGGGTAGTGTAATTTACGGTCAGGAAGCCGTTGAGTGCGGCCTGATTGACTGCCTCGGGGGGCTGTCGGACGCCCTGGCCTTTTTACACGAGGAAATCCAAAAAAGACGCCGGGAGAAAGAGAAAATGCAATCGGAGGCTCTGAAATAGCGGTCATAACAACTGCCGGAACACTACTTTTCTGTTTTTTATTCTAATATAATTCGACCGGAATATATGATATGATAGCCTCATTGAGAGGCTATCATTTTTTCTGCCTGTTGCTAATAATCCTTTCTGTCGATTGAAGGCTGGGCTTTCACCCTGGAAACTTCATCTTGTACTTCGGTGTAAATTATGATATCATGGTTCGTTAAGTAAACATAATACCTAAACCTAACGGGTATTCAGGGGGTTAGTCATGTCTATATGGGTGGCGATTTTTCTCGGGCTTATTCAGGGTATAACAGAGTTTTTACCTATCTCTAGCTCGGGTCATCTCTCTATACTTCAGAATTTTTTCGGAATGCAATCTCCCGAGGAGGGACATCTGCTTTTCGATGTGCTTCTTCATCTTGCAACGCTTATTTCGGTTTGCGTTGTTTACAGAAAAGACATTTTGGCTATGATTAGAGAGATCTTAGACCTTTTCAAGAGGAAGGAAGTAACCCTCTCCGACATGGAAAGGAAAGAAATAAACTATCCCCTGCGTCTTGCATTGATGATTGTTCTGGCAACTCTGCCGCTTTTGTTGGTGCTGCCCATCAAGGGCCAGGTGGAGAAACTGTATTACAGCACCTTTTTCATCGGATTTGCCCTCATAGCCACCGGGTTTATTCTTTACATATCCGATAAGATTGTCACCGGCAGGAAAAACGAAAAAAACATCACGGTTGGCAACGCCCTGGTCATCGGCCTGTGCCAGGCCATAGCGGTTATACCCGGACTTTCCCGCTCCGGAACCACCATAACCGCCGGCATGGCCACAGGACTTAACCGGGAATTTGCAGTTAAATTTTCCTTTTTAATATCTCTCCCCGCAATACTGGGCGCTAACCTTATAAGCCTGTTCGATGCATTGAAGGAGGGCTTTGATGTATCTTTGCTGCCCGCCTATCTGACAGGTATGGCAGCGGCCATGGTATCAGGTTATTTCGCCATCGGGCTTGTGCGGTTCCTGTCCAATAAAGGCAAATTTGGGAGGTTTTCATACTATTGCTGGGCCGTGGGTCTTATAACCATCATTCTTTCTCTGCTAGTCTGAGGAGGTTTACATATGGCGCAGTCCAAAAAAAATGCCGGGACCAAAAACGGAACCGGCAGAAAAACAAGTACTAAAAAGTCAACACAGGCCGCCTCGTCCCAACGTCCCGTACGCCGGGAGGTTGGCGCAATCGTATGCGTTTTTTTGGGCCTGTTCTCCTTTATTGGATATTTCAAGGTTGACGCTGTATTTATCACCTTCTTTTGCGGCTTAATTAAAGGACTGATAGGCTGGGGTTATTTCATTTTTCCCCCGGTACTTTTTTTGTCGGCCATAATATTGGGGTTCCACAGGGGCAGACCCGTCATGTTCCGGACTGTCTCCGCGCTGCTGTTGCCCCTTTTTTTTGGCTCGCTGGTCCACTTGCTGTTCTGTAAGATTGATTTTGCAGAATCTGCAAACCTCGCAAACCTGCTGAAAGAATTATATCTAAGCGGCAAGAACATGACCAGCGGAGGAGTCGTATCCGGGCTACTGTCCATTGGTTTTGAAGCCATGTTCAGTATTTATGGCGCTATTCCGGTGTTTTTCTTCGGTTTTGTGTTCTTCGCCATGAGCTCTGTAAATCTTACTCTGAGCAAGGTAATTGAAAAAGTCAAAAGCAGACCCAGGCTTGAATATGAGCCAGCGCCGGAACCGGAAACGGAACCGGAGCCCCGGCCCGCTTCCGTCAAGGCCGCCCCCAAAAAGAGAGGCTGGCTTTTTCCCTCCCGCGCCATTGACATCCCTTTGGATGAGGAACCCATAGTGCAGCAGGAATATGTAGAGGAAAAGGTGGGGTTTTTCAATACCAGGCCCCGGGTTAAAACCCCGGATCAGGTCATTTCGCCCCATACGGAAAATGTTGAACCTCTTACCATGGAGGAGGCCGCTGCCGTTGCCGGCGTATATATAGCACCCACCGTACAGGAAATCAATGTCCCTCCAAGGGAGGAAAAGCGCGCCTCCCAGGCGCAGGCTACCCCGGAGAAGAAGGACGCCGAGGACATTGCAAGCTCCATAGAAAAAGCCAAGGCTCAGGAAAACGGCGAATACGAATATCCCCCGGTATCGCTGTTGAAGCGGGGGGCTGCAACTCGTGTTGACGGCAGGGAAGAGGTGGCCTTTAACAGGGAAAGACTGGAAACCACACTAAAGAGCTTCGGAGTATCGGCTTCCATAGTGGGCGTAATCCGGGGGCCTACCGTAACGCGGTATGATTTGGAGCTTGATGCCGGGGTAAAGCTGAATAAGCTTACCAATCTGGCCGGCGACCTGGCCCTGTCTCTCGGCGTGCCCAGCGTTAGAATCGCTCCCATACCCGATAAAATATCTACCGTGGGCATCGAGGTCCCAAATAAAATCGTAAGTACAGTTTATCTTCACGATATTATCGGCTCGCCGGAATTCAAAAACGCCCCGTCAAAGCTGACCTTTGCCATCGGCAAGGATATCGGCGGCAAAAACATAGTAGGAAATATTGCAAAGCTGCCCCATTTGCTTATAGCCGGCACCACGGGCAGCGGCAAATCCGTCTGCATGAATTCCCTTATTCTAAGTCTGCTGTATAAGTCCGCCCCCGATGAGGTTCGTCTTATTATGATAGACCCGAAAATGGTGGAGCTGGGCATATATAACGGTATTCCCCACCTGTATGTGCCGGTTGTCACGGACTCCAAAAAGGCTTCGGGCGCACTTCAGTGGGCTGTGGTTGAAATGCTCAAGAGATACCGCCTTTTTTCCGAGGTGGGTGTCCGTGATATTTTCGGCTATAACGCCTATCAGAAAAGTATAGGCGAAAAAATCCTGCCCCAGGTGGTTATAGTAATTGATGAGCTTGCCGACCTTATGCTGGTGGCCTCCAAAGAAGTTGAAGAAAGCGTTTGCCGCGTTGCCCAGATGGGACGAGCCTCCGGCATGCACCTTGTCATCGCCACGCAGAGGCCCTCTGCGGATGTGATTACCGGCCTTATGAAGGCGAATATCCCATCACGCATCGCCTTTGCAGTGTCCTCCGCCATGGAAAGCCGGATTATACTTGATACCCAGGGCGCTGAAAAGCTCATCGGCAGCGGGGACATGCTCTACTTCCCCCTGGGCGCCGGCAAGCCCATCAGGATACAGGGCGCCTTCGTCTCCGACGAGGAGCGGGAGCGGGTGATCAACTTTATTAAAACCAGTTCCGACGCTCAGTATAACGAGGAAATCATGTCCCATATCGAAAAGGCCGCGGAAGAAAAGGGCAACGGAGAAGGAAAACCCGGAGCCTCCGACCCGGCAAGCACATACGATGAGCTGTTGCCCCAAGCTGTGGAGGTCATTTTTGAGACAAAGCAGGCCTCCGTATCCATGCTCCAGCGCCGGCTGAAACTCGGGTATTCAAGGGCCGCCAGGCTTATTGACCAGTTGGAAGAAATTGGCGTAGTAGGCCCCTTTGAGGGCAGCAAACCCCGCCAGATTCTCATAACCTTTGAACAGTGGCAAGAAATGCAGTTTGTAAGCGGTACCGCACCTGTGGGTTCCGTTAACGAACAGATGGATTTTGCCTCCTACCAGGACGTCCCGGAGGACGAGTGGGAGGGTTAACCCATCTCCTTTTATCTGATTCCATAATATTGGTGCTAAACTATGACAGATTATTTTTCCTTAAACCTCCCGGAGGGAGAAATCAATTCAATATCAAGCCTCGGCCTGGCATATCTGGGGGACGCGGTGTTTGAGCTGATGGTACGCTCCTGGCTTTGCTGCCGTGGGGGAGCAAGCTCCGGTGCTCTGCACCGGGAAGCAATAAAATACGTCAGCGCCCAGGCCCAGGCCCAGGCGGCCCGGCGCATTGGCCCGGAGCTGACGGATGCCGAAAAGAACGTATTCCGACGGGCACGAAACACAAAAGTACATTCCGTGCCCCAGAATGCCGACATCTCGGATTACCATGCAGCGACAGGTCTGGAAGCCCTGTTTGGCTGGCTATATCTCAGGGGCAATAAAGACAGGCTGAACAGGCTGTTCCAGCTAATAATGGAGGGCGAGTAGATGCCTCTTGACGCCATTACCATGACTGCCCTGGTAAGGGAACTCTCCCCCAAAATAACCGGGGCGCGAATTGACAAAATACAGCAGCCCGAAAGGGATGTGCTGCTTTTTACCCTCCGGAACATGGGGGAGAACCTCCGGCTGTTGATATCCGCCCGTTCAGGCACCGCAAGACTGCACCTGACTTCCGGGGAATTTGAAAACCCCCAGTCTCCGCCCATGTTCTGCATGCTCCTGAGGAAACATCTTCTGGGCGCCCGCATAGCCTCCGTCACCCAGCCAAAAATGGAAAGGCTTGTTATACTTGAGCTGGACGCCTTTGACGAAATGGGTTCCCCCGTAAAAAAGCGGCTGATTGCCGAGTTTATCGGCCGCAGTTCAAACGTTATTCTCACCGGCCCCCAGGGGCATATTATCGACTGCCTCAGGCGGATTGATTCGGATATGAACGGCAGTAAGCGTCAGGTATTGCCGGGGCTTTTGTACAGGCTTCCTCCGGCCCAGGACAGGCCGCTTTTTTTTGATGTGCCGTCTAATGAAAAGGCTGAAATGTGGCGGGCTGCCGACGGCGAAAAACAGGCCGACAAGTGGCTTTTAGAAAGCTTTTCCGGTCTTTCCCCCCTTATCTGCCGCGAACTTTGCTATCGCTGTTTCGGTGATACCGGGCCGAGGATTTCCGGTCTCACGGCGGAGCAGAAGGCCTCCTTTCCCGCAATCATGGATGTCCTGGCCGATTCCGTCTCAAAGAACGAATTTCAGCCCACCATGCTTTTGGACGGAAAAGAGCCCCGTGATTTCAGCTTTATGAACATAAAGCAGTACGGAAATAGCTTAAATACGCAGGCTTACCCCAGTTTTTCTCAGCTTCTGGAGGCCTTTTATTCGGACCGGGAAAAAGCCGAGTTAATGAGGCGCCGGTCGTCCGGCTTGACCAGAACGGTAAAAACCGCGCGGGACAGAATCCGGCGCAAGCTTGCCTTGCAGAAGCAGGAGCTGTTGAAAACAGGGGAAAGGGACACCTATAGAAAATTCGGCGACCTGATAACCGCCAACATCTACAGGCTGAAAAAAGGCGACAGCTTGCTTACCGCAACGGACTTCTATGTGGAAGACTGCCCGGAGGTTTCCATTCCGCTTGACCCGTTGAAAACGCCCCAGCAAAACGCCGCCGCCTACTATAAGAGCTACAATAAGGCCAAGGCCGCGGAGGCGCATCTGACGGAACTGATTACCAGGGGTGAAAGCGAGCTTGACTACCTAAGCAGCGTACTGGACGCCATAGAGCGGGCCGAAGGGGAGAGTGACCTAATTGAGATACGCCGCGAACTTGTGGATACCGGCTATATCAAACCCCGGAAATCCGCCAAGGACAGGAAAAGCAGGGACGCCGGCCCCATGCGGTTTATGTCTCATGCAGGCGTGGAAATTCTGGTGGGCAGAAACAACCTGCAAAATGACCTGCTTACAACCAAACTGGCCCACAAGGCGGATATATGGCTCCATGCCCAAAAAATCCATGGCTCCCATGTGATTATCCGCTGCGGCGGCAGGGAGGTGGACCCCCAGACCCTGGAGGAGGCCGCTTCTCTGGCGGCATATTTCTCCCAGGGCAGGGACGGGGCTAAGGTTCCGGTGGACTATACCCAGGTGAAATATGTCAAAAAAACAAAAGGCGCCCTGCCGGGCATGGTGATATATACGGATTGCAAAACCATAATGGCCCAGCCGGATGAGGAACTCGCCCGGCGCCTGAGGGTTAAATAAACAAAAAAACAGAGGGATGATTTGCTATCCCTCTGTTTTTTTAAATTGTCGTTTTTTATCTGTTTTCAAGCACTCTGGCCGCGCCTAAAAGCATCTCGGCCACCTGTGCCCTGGTAAGCGTATCCTCCATGGTTTTCATGCCGTAGGGGAGAATATTGCAGGCAGTCAGGTTGGCGGTTGCCTGATGAGCCCAAACGGGCACGGCCGCCTGGCTGTATCTCTCTACATTTGCGACATCGGAAATACCCAGCACATTGTTAAGAATTACTGCCGCCTCCGTGTAGTTGATAGAGTTGTTGGCGTTAAAGACGGCGCCCCTTTCAATGTCCGTATAGCCGGTGACCACTCCCGCCATTAAAGCGGTGGACACATAAGGCTTCACCCAGCCGGGCATCTCGTTGTCATCCATAAAGCCGGTGCTGCGGACCCCCGAGAGCACATCATAGTCGGCCAGTTTCATGCACATGGCCAAAAACTCCCCTCGGGTGACCTCTCTTTCCGGATGGAAGATATACTCGCCTCCCAGGCATTCGCCTACGAAAACGTTTTTTTCCGCCAGATACAGAGCGGCGTAATGGGCTGGGTTATTGCTCATGTCCGAATAGATAACTTTCGACTTCTGCTTTTCAATTTTAATTATTACCGTAGCTTCCTGAGAATAGTTACCGGCGCTGTCCACGGCCTTGTAACCAAAGTAGTCCCTGCCCTTCTTCCCGCTGTTGGGAGTGTAGACAAAGCGGCCGTCTTCCTGGAGCTCAACCTTTCCCTTTGTAGGCTTGGTGGTAATTTCAAAAGAAATCGTGTCTCCATCGGGATCGACGGCGCTGAGCCTGCCGCCAACGGAAATATCCCTGTAGGTAACAAGTTCAAGGTTTTCCGCAACCGGAGCAGAGTTTTCCGTGGCAACACCTGAAAATGCCAGAGAAAGACAAAACATTGCGGCTAATACCATAGTAATCAATTTGGTGCGCAGTTTCATGTAAATACCTCCGTAGTAAAATATGGTACAAACATATTCTGCTCCGGAATATGAAAAATATTCCACCACATGAAAAATTTTAATGTGCCGTACTCCTGCAAAAATATCGGCGTGGGACGGGCCTTCGGCTTGCGTATCTCTAGAAAAAAGTGTATAATGTTAATCTATTAGTAAGCCCGGAAAGGAAGTGCTGAAGTGATGGATAAAATTGAAATGCTCAGGCAAATGATAGCCGAAAGCGATAATATAGTCTTTTTCGGCGGCGCGGGCGTCTCTACGGAGAGCGGCATACCCGATTTCCGCAGCGTGGACGGACTTTACCACCAAAAGTACGACTACCCGCCGGAAACCATACTCAGCCACAGCTTTTTTGAGGCGTATCCCGAAGAATTTTATAAATTCCACAGGGACAAACTTGTCATTAAAGGCGTAAAGCCCAATCAGGCGCATATACGCCTGGCGGAACTGGAGAGGGAGGGTAAGCTCAAGGCGGTTATCACCCAAAACATTGACGGACTGCACCAGATGGCAGGCAGCAAAAATGTTCTGGAGCTCCACGGCTCTATCCACCGCTGCTACTGCGCAAAATGCAAGAAGGAATATGACGAGGACTATATCAATACCGGTTCCGGTGTGCCCAGATGCGGCTGCGGTGGCGTTGTAAGGCCGGACGTTGTGCTTTATGAGGAGAGCCTAGATTCCGATGTGTTGATGAAAGCCATAAACTATATACGCAACGCGGACATGCTCATTGTCGGGGGCACATCTCTTGTGGTCTATCCTGCGGCCGGCTTAATCAATTACTACAATGGGGATAAGCTGGTGCTTATAAATCGTGACGCAACCAGTCACGACAGTTATGCACGTCTCGTGATACGGGATAAAATTGGCGAGGTTTTTTCTAGAGTGTAAACTTCGCTTCAAGGATGGTTTTTCATGCGAACTGAAGTATTGGGCATCGGTTTCGACAACCTGACGATGGAAGAGGCGGTAAACAAGGCCCTTTCCCTGATAAAAGAAGGCAGCGCAGCCTATGTGGTAACCCCCAACCCCGAAATTGTCTGGCTCTGCCGGTCCGAGCCGGAACTAAAAAGCGCCATTGCCGGAGCCTGCATAGTTCTTCCCGACGGAATCGGAATAATCCACGGCGCCAGAATTCTGGGCACTCCGCTGAGAGAAAAAATACCGGGCATAGATTTTGCCCAGGCTTTGATGAGCCGTATGGCCTCCGAAGGCATGTCGGTATTCCTTCTCGGAGCAGAGGATGGAGTGGCTCAGAAGGCGGCTGAAAGGCTCGGGGAGCGTTTTCCCGGCCTGGTGCTGGCCGGGACCCACCACGGTTTTTTTTCGGAGGACGAGCCTATAATTAAAATCATAAACGAGGCAAAGCCCGATTTGCTTCTGGTCTGTCTGGGGGCGCCAAAACAGGAATACTGGATGAAAAACAATGCGGATAAGTTAAATGTAGGCCTCATGGCAGGTCTGGGGGGCAGCTTGGATGTATTCGCCGGCAAGGTCAGGCGCGCCCCCGTTGTCTGGCAAAAGCTTGGCCTTGAATGGCTCTACCGGCTTATTCGGGAACCCCGGAGAATAAAACGTATGATAAAGCTGCCCCTTTTCATTTTTGCTGTGGTTGCGCAGAGAATAGGACGGAAAAAATATGCAAGGTAAGTTAATCGTTTTGGAGGGTATTGACGGTAGCGGAAAATCCACTCAGTACAGGCTTCTTTGCGACAGGCTTCTCAGGGAAAAAATCGAGTTTCGTAATATAATTTTCCCCAGATACGATAAAGAATCTTCCGCGCTGCTGCGCATGTATCTTAAAGGGGAATTCGGAGAAAAGCCTTCGGATGTCAGCGCTTATGCCTCTTCAACCTTTTTTGCCGTGGACAGGTACGCATCCTACAAAACCGACTGGGGAAGCTATTATAACGAGGGCGGTCTTATACTGTCTGACCGGTATACCACCTCCAATGCGGTGCACCAGGGGTCCAAGGTCCCGCCCGGCGAACTTCAGCCCTTCCTGGACTGGCTGTATGATTTTGAATTCCGCCTTCTGGAACTTCCCAAGCCGGATCTCGTCATTTATATGGATGTGGATATTGAAACCGCCGTTGCCATGATGGCCCTTCGTCAACACGAGACTAAAACCAAGAGCGATATTCACGAAACCGATATCAATTACCTGAAAAACTGCCTTTTGGCCGGCTCGTTTGCTGCCGATTACTACGGATGGAAGCGCATAAGCTGCATTTCCGGCAGCGGCATGCGCCAAGCGGAGGATATACACGAGGAAATATTTAAGACGATTATGGAGGTGCTGTAAATGGTATACATTATCCTTGGCGACGGTTTTGAGGAAATAGAGGCTGTTGCCCCCGGCGATATTCTGCGGAGGGGCGGAGTCCGGGTTAGCTATGTGGGCGTCAACGGCCCGCAAGTCCGCGGAGCCCATGACATCATAGTTTCCGCTGATATTGTCATGGAGCCTTCTCTTAAATTTACCCGCGAGGACCTTGTTGTAATTCCCGGCGGCCTCGGCGGGGTTGAAACCATCGAAAACAGCAGCATGGCCATAGAGGTTTTGAAAAACGCCGCGGAAGCGGGAGCGAGGTTTGCCGCCATCTGCGCGGGCCCGAGGGTATTGTCCAGACTTGGCCTCCTGGAGGGCCGCGACTTTACCTGCTATCCGGGAATGGAGGACCAGATCAGCGGCGGCAGATACCTGGGCGACAAGGGAGCGGTATCCGACAACGGCATAATTACTGGCCGTTCTCCAGGCGCTGCCATTGATTTCGGCCTTGCCCTGCTGGAGGCCATAAAGGGCAGCCAGATTGCCGCAGAAGTGCGCTCTGAACTTGTCTATGGTTGACAAGACGGCACTCCGGGCTGCTTTCCGCCGGCGGCTGACGGAGCTAGAGGCGGCTTATCTTTCCTATAGTAACCGGGAGATTTGCAGCAGGATAGTTTCCCTGCCGGAGCTGCTGTCGGCAAATAGAGTCTTCCCTTATTACAGCGTGGGCAGGGAAGTGGACACCCACGAGATTATCCGGCTCTGCAGGGCCATGGGAAAGCCTGTGGCCCTGCCGGTGGTGCTGGGCGGCGGCATTATGGAATACGCGCTATATGACGACACTGAGCTTGTCCCGGGCTCCTTGAATATCCCCCAGCCCGGCCAGCATTCGGAAAAGCTTTTTCCCGAAGCGGGGGACATTATTCTGGTGCCGGCCCTCAGCTTTGACCAGAAGGGATACCGCCTGGGGCAGGGGGGCGGATATTATGACCGTTTCCTCGCAGGTTGTCAGGCCTTTACCGTAGGCCTATGCCGCGAGGCAATGTTGTCCCACCGCCTGCCCCATGAAAAGCATGACATACCCGTAAAATGTCTTGTGACAGAAAAAAGAATAATGAGGCTCCCGCAGGAGCCTCAAAGAGAAGAGGAGTAAGGCTACGTCTTTCTAATTATAACAGCTATGACTAATGCAACCGATTAGCAGCAGTCTCTGGAGTTAAATCCGCATCCTCCGCAGCAGCACAGAATAATGAGGATGAGTATGATCCAGAGGCAGCTGTTACCGTTGTTGTTATTGCAGAACATTTTCTATTCCCTTTCTCCGCGCAAATGTAGTTATGTCGCAGTCTCTCACCCCGCGCGGTGGGTGACCATAACACTTTATTATCATATTGGTGTTTAATATGGTGATAAGGCGCCTTACCAACCCGTCTGTGCCATAATATGCTCAACGGCTTTATGTCGTTACAATACTCAGACTTAGATTAAGGAGTATAGCAATGTCCGAAAGAAATGACTATTGGAAAGATTTTTACTCTAGGGGAGATGCCGATGAGGATGGCGGGAAAAATAATCCCGGCCCCTTGGATTGGGTTAAATCCAGATTTCGCTCGGGTCAAAATCTCCCGGAAGCTCTGGATAAGGAGGATTCTGAGCCTCCATACGTGCTCAGACCCGGGGAGGTGCTGATGAGCGAGTCCGAATTGGACAACGAAGATTATGACGACGGGCTGGATGAGAGAGACTATTATCCCATCCGTTTCCGCCGTGACGGCCGCACGGGCTGTCTGGGCGGCATAATGTACGCCATTTTTGTAATAAGCGTCAGCGTAATTCTGGCCTGCTTTGCCTGGATGTCCGCCAGTGATGTATTGGCCCTGAACAAGCCTGAGCATACGGCCACTATTTCCATCCCTAAAGAAGTGTTGACAACAAAGGTCAACGAGGAAGGAAAGAAGATTAACGCCGTAGATATCGATTATGTGGCGAATCAGCTTAAAGATTCCGGAATAATCGAATACAAGTTCTTATTTAAGCTGTACTCAAGAATCTCAAATGCCGCGGAAAAAATCGACCCGGGCACCTATGAGCTGAGCGCTCAGTATGACTACAGGGCGCTGGTTAAAAAAATGCAGGTGGGTAGCGGCTCCCAGGTTGGAACCACCATCACCTTCCCCGAGGGCTATACCATGGCGCAGATATTTGAAAAGCTGGAAGAAAACGATATCTGCCCGGTGGAGGATCTCTACGAGGCCGCCGCCAACTATAATTACAGCTACAGTTTCCTGGAGGGCATGGAACCCGGGGAAGCCAGCCGGCTGGAAGGCTATCTCTTCCCGGATACCTACGAATTCTATCAGGGAATGCAGGCCAGCAGCGCCATCAATAAGTTCCTTGAAAACTTCCACTATAAGCTCACCGCGGACATGTACATTCAAGCTGAAAATCTGGGCCTGAGCCTGAATGAAGTTCTTGCGGTCGCATCTATGATTGAAAAGGAAGCGGCAAACGACGAGGAGCGGCCAGTCATAGCCTCGGTAATTTATAACAGGCTTAAGGCCGGTATGCTGCTGCAGATAGATGCCACCGTCCAGTATGCCCTGCCCGAGCGCAAGGCGGTGCTGACGGAGGCCGACCTGGCCATTGACAGCCCTTACAACACCTATTTATATACCGGGCTGCCTCCCGGGCCTATTGCCAACCCGGGCATGGCTTCCATCAATGCGGCACTTAAGCCGGCATCCACACAGTATTATTACTACGCCCTCGATACGGCTACCGGCACACATAAATTCTTCAGAAGCTTGGCGGAACATGAGGCTTTTGTGCAAACTCAAGATTACAGCAGATAAAGTTAAAAAACACCGGGTGACTGTTCCACCCGGTGTTTTTGTATTTTTCAACAAATTATTTATGTTAATATATAAATGGCATTATAAAGATTCATAATTTTGAAAGGGGTGTTTTTATGTATTTAGCAAAAAAGCTAAAGCGCATCCTTGCTCTTACCCTTGTATTTACCCTATTGCTTGTCTCAGGTGTTTTGGCGAACGGGCCCCCGCCTGGTGCGCCACCGGGAGGCCCGCCCGGAGG
>DUOX01000046.1 GCA_012838665.1 Clostridiales bacterium | reverse complement strand
GAAACTATGAAGAATATAACAAAATGAGGTTTGGGATATGCAAAGAACAAAAATTACAAATCATCAGCTTTATTCATTAACTGCCAACGGCGCATTCGGAGGTTCGGTTATCGTTATTGCCTCCGCAATGGCGGTTATAGCAAAACAGGACGCATGGATTTCGGCATTGCTGACTCCTGTAATCGGCATGCCGGTGGTATGGATTTATTGGTATTTGGGCAGCCAGTATCCAGAGTTAACATTTGTTGAGATCATGAAAAAGATTTTTGGAAGATGGATTGGCACGGTTGCCGCGGCCAGTTATGTATTTTTATGTCTGAATATGGCATGTCAACTGCCATGGTATGTCAGCAATTTTTTGACAACGCAAGCCTTGCCTGAAACACCGCCGTATGCCATAAGCTTTATGTTTGTCACAGCGGTCGTAATAGCCGTATTATACGGAATAGAAACAATTGCGCGCGCTTCCGAGATATACATCCGTTTTGTCCTATTTCTGGCTGTTTTGGCAGCGCTTCTTGTTTCCCCGAATATAAAGTTCGAGAACCTGCAGCCGGTTTTAGAAAACGGTATGATTCCAATCTTTAAAGGTTCATACGTTTTGTCATGCTTTATTGTATTTCCTATAATAACCATAATGATGATATATCCGGCGAATACGGATAATGTTTCAGAAGCTAAGAAATCGTTATTTAAAGGTTTTTTATGGGCCGGTTTCATCACTTTCATAACAACCCTCATGTCCACACTGATACTTGGAAGCAAGATTACCGCCAGTTCGCAGTATCCGACATACCTGCTTGCCAAAGAAATAAGACTCGGCCCCATATTCACAAGGCTTGAATCTATTGTTGCCTATACCTGGACCATAACGCAATTTATGATAGGTTTTTTGTTTTTCTATGCAGGCGCAACAGGACTATCGCAGCTTATCGGGCTAAAAGACCATAAAAGGATTGTCATGCCGCTGGGACTTATTACATTGGTAATGTCAGGCGTTGTTTTCCCGGATGTCATATATCAAGCAAGCTGGGTTAATGTTTGGCTGCCCTATATTACCACGCACGGATTGATTCTGCCTCTTTTGCTCTTACTTGTACATCTGATAAAAAAACGGATGTTGAAAGCAAGATATTAAAAAGTGAATGCAGCTTACAAAGGTTATAAACAGTTAATGAAATGAAATATGGAATATAGATGGAATGTGAACTGCGGAGACGAGGGCTCGAGCTTTCGACTTCCTGAATGCCATTCAGATGATCTGTCGGCCGGGGCTATGCTGATATGAAGAACGAGACATTATCATTGTGATAATGCCTCTCTTATTGCTTTTTCCGTATCGGTTTGGGTATGGTTCAACAAGTTTCCCTATTGAACCGTGCCATACCGTCGGTCTTTTTCTTTTTGAAGCTGTGAGAATCCCGAATGATAGTGTAGAATTTTTCAAAAAAAGTATGTAATATGGCGTGTGCCCGGTTAAAATAAAAATCCCTGTATCCGTTGAGAATACAGGGATTTTTAATGGTCGGAGTGGTGGGACTTGAACCCACGGCCTCATGGTCCCGAACCATGCACGCTACCATCTGCGCTACACCCCGATAGTGGACAAAGCTAGACATTTCAATGCTTTGCGGGATTGGTGTCTTTTTTCGTCCTTATGTGTCCTATTGTTTGTTACCACCTGCGTTACCACTCGCCGTTACTACTCGCGTTACCACTCGGCACGTATTGCTTATTAATTCCCTCCAGCATCTCGTTGAGACTGATGTGGGTATATATCAATGTTGTACTGTAATCCTCGTGACCTAATATAGTCTTATTGTGGCGGGCGGTACTTTAGCCTCCGCCAAAGCGGTTGCGCAAGTATGACGACAACAGTGCGTTTTAAGCGGCCAATTATTTAGGCACTCCAGCGTCGCGTGATAATTATATTACCACGTTTTTTCCGGTATTGTCAACAGCCTGATATTGCTTTGGTGCATGGATTGTTGCAATGGTCAAGAAACCTTGAATTAATCAGATTGAAAAAGCTCAATAAGTAGCTATACTTAGGTTGACAAAATAAACAATTCAGCCTTGCCCTCCTTTTACAATGGGAGAGCGGCGGAAGAAAGGAGAGATTAAATGGGTTCTTTTAAAAATGTCGTTGTTGCCGACCTGGTAATCGAATCTGTGGCAGAAAACGAGGCGGAAAAAACAGCCTTCTATAAGCAGCTTGCCACATGCCCTCCGGAGAAAGCGGTGTTGGTTACCAACTCCTCCACATTCCTTCCGTCCCAATTTGCCAAATACACTGGAAGACCGGAAAAATACCTTTCTCTGCATTTTGCAAACTCCATCTGGAAAAACAACATCGCAGAAATTATGCCGCATCCCGGAACGCATGAGCAGTATTTTGACCAGGTTATGGAATTCGCCGAAGAAATCCGCATGATTTCCCTTCCCGTAAGGAAGGAGAAAGCCGGTTATCTTCTGAACTCCATGCTGGTTCCATTCCTTTTCAGCGGTATGGACCTGGTGGCAAACGGCATATCCGACCCTGAAAGCGTCGACAAGGCCTGGACTCTCGGCACAGGCGCCCCGAGGGGCCCTTTCCAGATAATCGACATCGTTGGCCTTAACACCGCATATAACATTGCCGAGCAGTACCAGAAAGTCCCGGGACTTGTAAAGCCGCTGTTAAAAAAGATGATGTTCCCCTATAATTTTGAGGGAATCAAGCAGATGCTGAAAAAGTACATAGACGAAGGAAAGCTGGGCGTATCCACCGGAGAAGGGTTCTACAAATACAGTTAACCTGCGGCGCATGGTTTGGTGACAAGTTGCACGAGCATAATAGTGAAGACGGGGTTTTAAGCCTCCGTCTTCTTTTTTGCATATATACCCTGCCTTTAAAGCCGGTATAAGTCTTGAATAAACGGGCAACGCTTCATGAAAGGTCATATGCTTGTACGACGCGGCATATTATCTTCTAGGGAGGTGTGCTCACATGTCCAGGGTGAAGTTTTACATATCCGCCGTGATTTTTATACTTATCACGGCAGTAAAGCTGATGTCCCCCACCATTGCCCAGGAACTTAAATATAAGATTCTGCCGGCCATTGACGAGAATACCGATTATAAAGCGGCCATGCTCGCCCTGGGGGAGAGGCTGTCTGACGATAAGGGGTTTGTTTCTGTTTTAAACAGCTTGTATAAAGAAGAGGCTGCGGAAGATACAGGGCCTGACTCAATAAAGGGCCATGAAAAATGGGCCCCCACCGGTTATTCCCCAGCGACAATTGGAGAGTTGCGGGAAGGCTTTTCCATTGTCGTTCCCAAAGGGGAAAGAGCCGGTGATATTGCAGACAGTGAAGAGGAAGAAATAGAGCCGGCCCAGGAGGCGATGGCTGAAATCCCAGCGGAGGAGCCGGAACAACAGGATGAGGAGAAAATGCCGGAGGCAATAGCGGCTTTTCTCGAAACACAGGCGGAGTATTCGGACTATGAAGTGCCTGAAAATGTAAGCTATACAATGCCGCCCCTGCCCTTTGAATATACCAGCCCCATCCAGGGTCACACTTCTTCAGGGTTTGGCTTCAGGCTCCACCCCATTGCCGGCTCCGTTAAGTTCCATTACGGTACGGACTTTGCTGCCAATTCAGGGGATGACATTCTCGCTTTTGCCAACGGTGTCGTTCTTGCGTCCGGGGAGAACGACACCTATGGGCATTATCTGATTATCGGACACGGGGAAGGATATGAAACTCTTTACGCGCACTGCAGCGAAATATTGGTGTCCAGCGGCGACAGCGTAAAAAAAGGCCAGAAGATTGCCTATGTAGGGCAAACAGGCGAGGTCACCGGACCCCATCTGCATTTTGAGCTGATAAAGGACGGAGTATATCTAAATCCGGAATTCTACCTGAGCGTGTTGTGATTTTTGGCCATGAATAAGATATATGTGAAAAGAAACGCCCCTTTGGAGGGACAAAAGAAGTTCATCACGGTCAGCGCCGGTTTTCTGCTCCTGTTTGCGGCGCTGTATTTTTTTGACGATACGGGACTGCTTTCTTCCTTTGTGCCGGCGGTTGTGGCCCATGAAGCCGGGCACGCCCTGGCTTTATGGCTTAAAGGGGTGAAAATAACCGGCCTGCATTTTAGCCTCTCGGGAATACGCATGGATTACCGGGGAAGAATGGGTTTAGGCGGAGAGCTGCTGGCCGCTGCCCTGGGGCCTTTGTTTGGCCTCATCTACGCCATTGCCGCCTCTTTTGCAGGCAGGAAGCTGGGCAGTGAATTTCTCCTTTGCAGCGCTGGAATAAGCCTTGTTCTGACTATTTTCAACCTGCTGCCGGCCAGCCCTCTTGACGGTGGGAGGGTTCTGGATTTGGCGCTTTCCAGTTTTTTGGAATATGAGGTGGCTGAAACAGTAATGTTCTTAACCACCCTTTTGACGGCCATAGGCCTGATGCTGGCTGGCTTGTGGTACTTCTACCGGGGATACGGGATTGCTTTAATACCGGTGGGACTGTGGCTTTTTTGGCATGTGCTGACGGAATACGTATCGGATACATAGGCTGCATGCTTGTTTTTGGCGCTCTCTTATTATACAATACATAGGCATTATCAATCAAACTTTATATTTTATATCTGGTATTGGACGTGTGTTATGGATAAGAAACTTGAGAAGGTTTTGCGCCGCGTGCAGAAGCCGGCACGCTACACCGGCGGCGAATACAATCAAATAATTAAGGATAAATCCGAAGTGGACCTTCGCGTGGCCTTTTGTTTTCCCGACACCTATGAGATAGGCATGTCTAACCTAGGGATGCGGATTCTCTACGGCATAATAAATGAAATGCCCGGAGTGTGGTGTGAACGGGTATTTGCTCCCTGGATAGACATGGAAGAGGAAATGCGGCAGGAGGGGATACCTCTCTGGGCTTTAGAGAGCGGCGACCCCGTCTCCGATTTCGATGCGGTAGCCTTTTCACTGGGATATGAAATGGCCTATACCAATGTACTGAATATGCTGGACCTTGCCAGCATACCCCTGAAAAGCGCCGATAGGCCCGGACTTGTACCCCTGGTTTTTGCAGGCGGGACAAGCTGCTGCAACCCGGAACCTCTGGCGGATTATATCGACCTGTTTGCCATAGGCGAGGGAGAGGATATGGGCAGGGAAGTGCTGGAACTTTTCCGCCGGGCAAAAAAAGAGGGCTGGTCGAAGAAAGAGTTCCTGCGCAGGGCTGCCAATATAGGGGGCGTGTATGTGCCCTCCCTATATGATGTGAAATATAATAACGACGACACCATAGCGGCTATTGAGCCCAAAGACGGAGCGCCAGAGGTAGTCACAAAGCGGATAGTTGAAGACTTTGAAAACAGCTATTTTCCCACAAAGTCCGTAGTGCCCTCCACGGAGATAGTGCATGACAGGGTTACCCTGGAGCTGTTTCGTGGCTGTATCCGGGGCTGCCGCTTCTGCCAGGCGGGCTTTGCCTACAGGCCGGTGCGGATCAGAAGCGTGGAAAAGCTGGTGCAGCAGGGCATAGAAAGCCTTAGGAATACCGGTTATCAGGAGATAAGCCTGTCCTCCCTAAGCAGCAGCGATTATCCGGGGCTAAAAGAGCTTTGCGACGGGCTTCTGGACTGGTGTGAGCCCCGCAATATTAACCTCTCGCTACCATCCCTGAGGGCGGATAACTTATCCATGGACATTATGAAGAGGGTGCAGCGGGTCCGAAAGGGAGGGCTGACCTTTGCCCCGGAGGCAGGAACCCAGCGCCTGCGAGACGCCATTAACAAAAATGTGACCGAGGAGGACCTGCTGGAATCCTGCCGGGTGGCTTTTGAGGGAGGCTGGAACGGCGTCAAGCTTTATTTCATGCTGGGACTGCCTACGGAAACGGACGAGGACGTCCTGGGCATAGCAGACCTGGCACACAAAGTGCTGCAGACCTGGAAAAGCCATGCCAAGTCCAAAAGCCGGGGCGTGAAGATAACCGTCAGCACATCCTGTTTTGTGCCCAAGCCCCACAGCCCCTTCCAGTGGGAGCCTCGGATTACAATGGAGGAGTACAGGCGCCGGGTAAAGCTGCTGGCCGACAACCTGCGGTCCAAGGCCATTAATTACAACTGGCACGACCCGGAGACCAGCTTTATAGAAGCGGTGCTCTCCAGGGGCGACAGGAGGCTTGGAGCAGTCATAGAGCTGGTTTGGCAATCCGGCGGCAGGATGGAGGCCTGGAGCGAGAACTTCTCCCTTGAGCGCTGGCTGGCCGCCTTTGAGGCTTGCGGCCTGGACCCGGCTTTTTACGCCAACCGCGCGCGCAGCAGGGAGGAGCTGATGCCCTGGTACCGGATAAACATGAGGGTAAGGCCGGAGCATTTGTGGAGGGAGCGGGAGCGCGCCTATAGCTGCGTGCTCACCCCGGACTGCGCCGCCCACTGTACCGACTGCGGTGCCAGCACCCTTATGAAAGGGGGGCTCTGCTGTGGATAAGCTGAGATTGAGATTTACAAAGACCGGGCGCGGGATTTATATCTCCCATCTCGACCTGATGCGCACCATGCAGCGGGCCTTTTTCCGGGCGGAACTACCCCTTAAATACTCAGAGGGTTTCAACCCCCACGCCCAGATTTCCATAGCCATGCCCCTGTCGGTGGGAACCGCCAGCCTGTGCGAACTCATGGATTTTCGCCTGGATAAGGATGTGGAGCTTTCGGATATACCCGTAAGGCTAGATGCCGTAATGCCTGAGGGGATAGAAATACTTGAAGCCTATCGGGCAGTCCGCAAATTCAGGGAATTGAAATGGCTCCGGGTAAGAGGTGACTTTGAGAGTGACAATAAAAAGAAGGAACAACTTGAGCGCTTCTTTGCCGCTGGCAGCATTGTTGTCCCCAAGAAAACCAAAAGGGGCGTAATCGATATGGATATCAAGCCCGCTATCCGGTCCATCAGCTTCTCTGATGACGGCCTTGAAGCGGTGGTTTCTGTCCAGGAACCCACTTTAAATCCCGAGCTATTAGTGCAGGCCCTAAACCATTTGGCGCCGGCATTGGCCCCGGAATTTGCCCGATTTACAAGGCTGGAATTTTATGATGAAAATATGGAAATGTTCAGGTAAAAAGCTCTTGCATTTTATAATAACCTGTGTTAATATGTCATAGTCTATGCGAAAAACCCAGTTTTTCGCCCATCAGGGGCGGTCCGCTGCCGGTATATTCCTGGTAAGAACGCCTGCAGTGAAGGGAGGATATACACATGGATTTAATTAATGCGCTTACCCAGCAATACATGAAGCCTGAACTTCCTGAGATGAACGTAGGCGATACCGTCCGGGTCACCGTCCGGGTAAAGGAAGGTAACCGTGTACGTAATCAGGCGTTCGAGGGCATTATAATTGCTAAAAAGCACGGCGGTATAAATCAGACCATTACCGTCCGTCGTGTCTCCTACAATGTAGGCTGCGAAAAGGTTTTCCCCGTCCACTCTCCAACCATTGTATCAGTGGAGATCCTGAGGCGCGGAAAGGTCCGTAGGGCTAAGCTGTATTACCTCCGTGACCGTGTTGGAAAAAAGGCCAAGGTCAAGGAGCGTATTTAACTTACTCAAAAAAAGGGGCGGTAGCCTCTTTTTTTGTTGCTTATTTGTTGCTTATGTGAAATAATCTGGTGTATAATAATTTAGATAAGTATTCCCTAAGCTTTGCAGCCATCTAATAATCCGTTTGGAAGGTAACGCTATGGACATAAACAATGAAAGCAATGTTATGGATGAAAAGGAAATGAGTCCGGAAAACGAACTTCAGAGCGCGAAAAGTTCATCGAAGCTGCTCAGTGAGATCTATGATTGGATACAGTGTCTGGTATCGGCCCTCCTCATCTGTGTGCTTGTATTTGTCTTCTTTGTGCGTATGATAGATGTGGTGGGACATTCCATGGAACCCACACTTAATAACAGGGATAAGGTCATAATCTCTGACTTGTTTTATACCCCAAAGTCAGGGGACATTGTGATTTTGCGCTTGGAGAGTTTCCGCAAGGAGCCTATCGTAAAGCGCATTATCGCCACAGAGGGTCAGACTGTGGATATAAATTTTGAAAAAGGCATAGTTTATGTGGACGGCCAAGCACTTGAAGAGGACTACACCGCCGAGGCAACTTTTACCCGCCTTGACTTTTATGGGCCGGTTACGGTGCCCGATGGGAAAGTTTTTGTCATGGGCGACAACCGAAACAATTCTACCGACAGCCGGGATGACCGTATCGGGTTCATTGATGAGCGATATATAATGGGTAAAGTGTATTGGACGGTGTTTCCTCTGAAAAAGTTTGGCTCGGTCTATTGAAACGGAGCTGAATATGAACGAGAGAGAAAAGCTGAATATACAGTGGTTCCCCGGGCATATGACAAAGGCCCGCAGGATGATAGAAAGCAACATGAAACTGGTGGACGTGGTATGCGAGATAATTGACGCGAGGATACCGTATTCCAGCAGAAATCCCGATATTGACCGCCTGGCGGGCGCAAAGCCCAGGCTTATCATTTTAAACCGCATTGACCAGGCCGACCTCAACATGACCGCCCGCTGGAGAGAATACTTCAAAGCCTGTGGAATGCATGTTCTTGAAACCGACTCTCGCAGCGGCAAGGGCGTAGCCGGCTTTTCAAACGCGGTGCGTACCATTCTTAAAGATAAACTGGAGGAATATGCCGCCAAGGGCCTTGTTGGCCGGCCTCTGCGGGTCATGGTTCTGGGTATTCCAAATGTAGGAAAATCTACTTTTATCAATAAAATCGCAGGGCGCAAGGCCGCGGCCGCCTCCGACAGGCCCGGCGTTACCCGGGGAAAGCAGTGGATAACCGTGGACAAGCAGCTTGAGTTGCTGGACACACCGGGTATCCTTTGGCCCCGTTTTGACAGTCAGGAAGTGGGGGAAGCCCTTGCCGTCACCGGAGCTATCCGTGATGCGATTGTAGACACGGAGAGCCTGGCGGCTAACCTGCTGCTGAAGCTGCGGGAAACCTACCCGGAGTGCATTGAAAAAAGGTACAAATTTACCCCGGACCCGGAGGCCTCCGGCTTTGAATTGCTTGAAACGGCGGCAAAAAAGAGGGGATTTCTCATTTCCGGCGGTGAATACGACACCGAACGCATGGCCGCAGTGCTTTTGGACGAATTCAGGGGCGGAAAGCTGGGGCGGATAACCCTTGAATCCCCTCCTGCATCTCCCAATTCTTGAGCTGAAGAGGAAAGTCCTGTGGATTTGTGGTCAATAGAAAATGAAATACTGGACGCCGGGATTTCACCCGTCTGCGGGGTGGATGAGGCCGGGCGGGGGCCGCTGGCGGGGCCGGTGTGCGCCGCTGCGGTAATCCTGCCCCGGGGACTGGAGATTCCGGGGCTTGCCGACTCCAAAACGCTGTCGCCGAAGCGAAGGGAAGCCCTTTTTGACGAAATATGCGCCAGGGCCTGCGCCTACGGGATTGCGTTTGCGTCCGTGGAGGAGATAGAGGAGCTCAACATCTTAGGGGCTACCTACCTTGCCATGAACCGGGCCATTCAGGGCTTGAGCCTTCGGCCCGCTCTGGCATTGATTGACGGGAACCGCAATTCCGGAATCAAATACCCCAGCCGCTGTGTTGTGGGGGGAGACGGCAAATGCGCCTCCATTGCCGCAGCCTCCATTCTTGCCAAGGTGAGCCGGGACAGGCTTATGTGCCAACTGGCTGAGAAATACTCCAATTACGGTTTTGAGCGGCATATGGGGTACGGCACAAAACTGCATTACGAAGCCCTTAGGGTATATGGCCCATCCCCCGTACATAGACTCTCTTTCCTGAAAAAACTGTACTAGGAGCCGTTTATGCATAAAAAACTGACCGGCCGCTGGGGCGAGATTAAGGCGGCGGAATATCTGAAAAAGCGCCGATATAAGGTAATCGGCATGAACTATAGCTGCCGTCATGGCGAGATTGACATTATTGCAAAAAATAAGGAGTTTTTGGTTTTTGTCGAGGTCAAGCTGAGGAAAAACGACAGTTTTGCTCAGGCCATGGAATACGTAACCCTGTCCAAGCAAAAGAAGATTATTACCGCAGCCCGGCATTGGCTTTCTGAAAACCCTACGGAGCTACAACCCCGTTTCGATGTCATCGAAATATATGCGCCGGAGGGCAGTGCCAGCAAAGAAATAAAGATTAACCATATTGAAAATGCATTCATGTAAGGAGCCCCAAAATGAAGTATTTCAGCACCCGGAATAACTGCTTGAAAGTTACGGCCTCCCAGGCCATTGCCAGAGGGCTTGCGCCGGACGGCGGTCTTTTTGTGCCAGAAGTAATGCCGGCCCTTACCCAATCGGAGCTTAGTTCCCTTTGTAACTTACACTACCGGGGCCGTGCCCTGTACATTATGGCCAAGTTTCTCTACGAGTTTGAGAAGGAGGAACTGGAATCCTTCGTCAACGCCGCATATGGGGAAAACTTTTACCACCCGGACGTGGCGCCCCTTCGCTTTTTAGGGGAAGGCACCGCCATGTTGGAGCTGTGGCATGGCCCCACCTGCGCGTTTAAGGACATGGCTTTGCAAATGCTGCCCCACCTTCTCACCGCGTCCCTCAGGAAAAACGGCGAAAGGCGCGAGGTATGCATACTGGTGGCCACCTCCGGGGACACCGGCAAGGCCGCCCTGGAGGGCTTTAAGGACGTGGAGGGCACCAGAATCATAGTGTTTTATCCCCGGGACGGGGTCTCCGATATCCAGAAGCTTCAGATGACAACCCAGGCTGGTAATAATGTTTTGGTCAGTGCCGTTGCCGGCAATTTTGACGATGCCCAGACCGGGGTAAAGGCCATTTTCCGGGACCGCGAATTTGAAAAAATGCTTGACGGGCGGGGATTTTTCCTCTCTTCCGCCAACTCCATAAACTGGGGCCGTCTCCTGCCTCAGATAGTTTACTATATATCCGCCTATTGCGAGCTTTTGAAGGCAAACAGAATAAAAGTGGGGGAAAAGGTAAATTTCTGCGTTCCTACGGGTAATTTTGGGAACATTTTGGCGGCCTGGTACGCCAAAGAAATGGGGCTGCCGGTCAATAAACTGATATGCGCCTCCAACCGAAACAATATTCTAACGGATTTTATCAATACCGGAGTCTATGACCGTAACCGGGAATTCCATACCACAATATCCCCCTCCATGGACATACTCATATCAAGCAATCTTGAGCGCCTGCTTTATGCCCTTAGCAGCGATGTCGATGTTTCCAATTATATGTCACAGCTTAATGAAACCGGCAAATATGCCGTGAGCAACGAGATTAAAGAGGCCGTAAATTCTGATTTTGCCGCCGGGCATTGTTCTGATGAGGATACAAAGGCTGAAATAAAACGGGTTTTTAAGGAATATAACTATCTTATGGATACCCACACCGCCGTGGCGTATAAAGTGTTGCGGGATTACCGCCAGGCTTCGGGGGACATGACGGCTTCCGTCGTTGTCTCTACTGCCAGCCCCTTTAAGTTCGCCGAGGACGTGCTTGACGCCCTAGGGGCAAAGACCGGTTATGAATCGCCTTTGAAGGCCCTGACCGAGGCTACGGGCGTAACATCCCCCGTGCCCCTGGATGGGCTTGAAAAGAGGCCTGTGCGTTTTTCCGAGTGCGTGGAAAAATCCGAAATGCTTGGCCTTGTGGATAGTTTTCTCTCCTGAAATATGTAAAGGCGAAACGAGTTCGCCTGTCTGTATTAAGTCGTAGCCCTGGGTGTAAAGGTGGCGCAGAAGGTCTCGGCCTTCCGCATGGCATTTTCGCTTGCCACGTTGATCCTATTTGCCGTGCATAAATTGTCTTTGGAGTGGTATTTGCAGCTTTTAACATCGCATCCTACGCCGGGGCTGTATGGTATATTATCCTTTGTGTGGCTCATCTTAATTCCTCCTTTGTTTTCCGGCAATAATCTAACCGGTGTTTATATTATTTCCCAGGCAATAAATCATATTCGCCGGAGCCGGCAGGAGGGAAATCCTTGGACGGGAGGGAACAAATGTCTCTTTATGCCATCGGCGACCTGCATCTGTCTCTGGGCACGGATAAGCCCATGGATGTTTTCGGCGGGGAATGGGAAAATTATGTTGAAAAGATTATAGAAGGGTTTAGCGATATATCGGAGCATGATGTCTGCGTTATATGCGGAGACATCAGCTGGGGCATGAACCTTAAAGAGGCGGCTGAGGATTTTCTGTTCATCAGCAGGCTTCCGGGAAAGAAAATAATTTTAAAGGGCAACCACGACTACTGGTGGTCAACTGCCACGAAAGCCTATAAGTTTTTTCGGGAAATAGGCATAAAGAATATAGAAATCCTGCATAATAACTGTTTTTTTTACGGTGATACGGCCATCTGCGGAACCCGGGGCTGGTTTTATGAGGAAGAAAAAGCCACTGAGCGCGATAAAAAGATTATGCTCAGGGAACTGGGCCGCCTGGAAACGTCCCTGAAGGCGGCAGGGAATAAGGAAAAGCTCGTTTTTCTCCATTATCCGCCAAAATACGGGGACTACGAGTGCAGAGAGATTCTGGACCTTCTGGAAAAATACCGTGTTACGCTCTGCTGCTACGGCCATATACACAGCAAGGGCCGGCAGCTGGCATTCGAGGGATATTATCAGGGAGTCCGTCACGTGCTGGTTTCAGCGGACCATCTCCGCTTCAGGCCTTATAAAATCTTGAATTAATAAGATTCTTTGTTTGCAATTCCAATTTCAGTCTGATATAATATAACTTATGCGATTTTTATAATTATTACATGCTGATAAAAGCTTAGGAGGAATAAACCCCATGATCGTTAAGAGCATTGAAAAAAGAGAGAACAACACCGCTACCTTCCAAGTTAAAATTGACAAAAACGAATTTGAGGCCGCTGTTAATAGAGCGTATATGAAAAACAAAAAGAACATTATGGTACCCGGATTCAGGAAGGGGAAAGCTCCTAGAATGGTCATTGAGGGTATGTACGGCTCCGATGTTTTTTATGAAGACGCGATTAATGACCTGTCTCCCGTTGCCTTTCAATTCGGAGTAGACCAGGAGGCATTGGAAACTGTTGGACGGCCCGCCATAACCGACATGAATATCTCCGAGGAAAAAGAGCTTACTCTCACCTTTGAGACTGCCCTTTATCCCGTTGCAACTCTTGGCCAGTACAAGGGCCTTGAAGCGCCCAAGGCCGCGGTAAAAGTGGAAGAATCCGATGTGGATGCAGAACTGGAGCTCCTCCGCATGAGAAATGCCCGCATACAGACAGTGGACCGGCCCGCGGCGGATGGCGACACCGCTGTAATCGACTTTGAAGGCTTCATCGACGGTGCGGCTTTTGAGGACGGCAAGGGCGAAAACTATGATTTGCTCCTCGGCTCAGGGCAGTTTATCCCCGGCTTTGAAGAACAAGTGATGGGCATGTCCGCAGGAGAGGAAAAAGACATAAATCTCACTTTCCCGGAAGATTATCATAGAGATCTTGCCGGAAAAGATGTTGTTTTTCATGTTAAGCTTAACGAAGTCAAGGAGACAATCCTCCCTAAGCTGGACGATGAATTTGCCAAGGATATCTCCGAATTCGATACTCTGGAGGAGTATAGAAACAGCATCCGGGAAAATCTTCTGAAAAAACGTGAAGAGGCCGCTGAAAGAGCATTTAAGGATGCCCTTATTGATAAGGCCGCGGAGAACATGACCGTCCAAATCCCCGACGCAATGGCTGAAGAGCAGTTGGACGGCATAGTAAACGAATATGCTCAGAATCTGGCCATGCAGGGATACGACTTTCAGCAATATCTTGGCATGCTGGGTATGGACTTCAACAGCTTCCGCAACAATATGAGACCCGCCGCTCTCCGTCAAATCAAGGTTGAGCTGCTTTTAACCAAAATTTCCGAGGAAGAAAAACTGGAGTGCACCGACGAGGAAGTCGAAGCAGAGCTTGTAAGGCTGTCCGAGCTTTATAAAATTGACCTTGAGAACGTGAAAATGTCCGTGCCTACTGAAAGCCTGGCAAGAGACCTGCGCTTGAGGAAGGCCGCAGAGATTATCTATGATTCGGGAATACCCACGGAGCCCGCTGAGGAGCCCACTGAAGAGAAAGAGACAAAGGAAGAGGCTGAAGAAGAGACTAAGCCCGCGAAAAAGACCAGGGCTAAAAAAGCAACCAAGGCCAAAACCGAGGCTGAGAAAGAAGAAGATACGACAGAAAAAGCTGAATAATTCAGGTTTAATTTGGATATGCTCTCTTGAATGAGAATCCGCCAAAACTATTTTACAAAGGAGCGATAATTAATGAGTCTAGTACCTTATGTAGTGGAACAGACCTCCAGGGGAGAGCGTTCATATGACATTTTTTCACGTCTCCTTAATGATCGCATAGTCATGCTATCCGAAGAAGTAAACGATACAACGGCCAGTTTGATTGTCGCCCAGATGCTTTATCTTGAAGCTCAGGACCCGGATAAGGACATTCAGTTTTATATAAACAGTCCCGGCGGCAGCGTCTCTGCCGGTCTGGCCATTTATGACACCATGCAGTATATCAAGCCTGACGTTTCCACCATATGCATAGGCATGGCCGCCTCCATGGGCGCATTCCTGCTTAGCGCTGGCGCCAAAGGCAAACGCATAGCTTTGCCTAATGCAGAGATTATGATTCACCAGCCTTCCGGCGGCAGCCGCGGCCAGGCTACGGACATCCAGATTCAGGCAGAGCGGCTTATCAGGATGAAAAAGAGGCTGAACAAAATTCTTGCCGAGAATACCGGCCAGCCCTTGGAGCGAATTGAAGTGGACTGCGAGCGTGACTACTTTATGACCGCTGAGGAAGCAAAGGAATATGGTGTTATTGATAAGATTATCTTTAAGCGCTAATTTATTTTATATTTATATTAAGTTCTAAAGTGATTTAAATTGAGGTATCCGCTATGGCAAAAAATGACGAAAAAAGAAGCATAAGATGTTCATTTTGTGGCAAGTCTCAGGCACAGGTTGAAAGGATGATTGCCGGCAACGGCTCATACATCTGTGATGAGTGCGTCCGACTTTGCATGAGCATCGTGGATGAGGGATATATACCCGGAGAGGAACGTAGCAGACAGGGCATCGCTGGGCAACTGAGCCTTGATACCCTGCCTACGCCTGCTGAGATTAAGGCGGTGCTTGATGACTATATAATCGGCCAGGAAAGGGCAAAAGTCTCCCTGTCCGTGGCTGTATATAACCACTATAAACGAATACTTTTCGCCGCCGGTAACGATGTTGAGATTCAAAAGAGCAACATTCTTTTGATTGGCCCCACCGGTAGCGGAAAGACCCTCTTTGCCCAAACTCTGGCTAAGATTCTCAATGTTCCCTTCGCCATTGCTGATGCCACAACCCTCACCGAGGCCGGTTATGTGGGCGAGGATGTGGAGAACATACTCCTGCGCCTTCTTCAGGCTGCCGATTTCGACGTGGAGAGGGCGGAACATGGAATAATCTACATTGACGAACTGGATAAAATCTCTCGCAAGAGCGAAAATACCTCAATCACAAGAGATGTTTCAGGCGAGGGTGTGCAGCAGGCTCTCCTGAAAATCCTGGAGGGTACCGTTGCAAATGTGCCTCCCCAGGGCGGCCGCAAGCATCCCCATCAGGAGTTTATCCAGTTGAATACTGCCAACATCCTGTTTATCTGTGGCGGGGCCTTTGACGGCATTGACAAAATTATTGAAAACCGTCTGGACAGGAAGACAATTGGTTTTGAAGCCGACATACAAAGCGCCAAGGAAAAGAATATAAGCGAGGTCCTCAGCCATATCCAGTCCCATGACCTGCTGAAATACGGCATAATACCTGAGCTGATAGGCCGGTTGCCGGTAATCACGCCCCTGCACTCCCTGTCGCGGGATGATCTTGTGCGCATCCTCACTGAGCCCAAAAACGCTTTGACCCGCCAGTACAAGGCTCTTATGGGATACGATAATGTGGAGCTGGAGTTTGAAGGGGAAGCGTTGACCGCCATTGCCGACAAGGCCATAGAAATGGAAATCGGGGCCCGGGGTCTGAGAAGCGTCATGGAGAGGATCATGACGGACATCATGTTTACAGTTCCCTCAGACAGCACAATAGAAAAGGTAATTGTAACGGCCGATTCCGTAAAGAACGGAACCTCGCCCCTAATTTTCCATGAGAGCGCAAAAAAGCAAAGTGCATCATAAACATATTAGTAGGGCGGGGCGAAGCCCCGCCCTTTGATCGCATTGTTCAGACAGCAGGAGGTACACCAAATGAGCGACAAAATCTTAATATCCCCTGAACCACAAACCCTGCCCATGCTTCCCCTCAGGGGTATATCTGTATTTCCCGGTATGCTGCTGAATTTCGACGTTGAGCGCCCTATGTCTGTAGCCGCGCTGAACGCGGCTCTGGCTGCCGACCAGCTGATATTCCTGGTTGCGCAAAAGGATATTACCAAAGACCAGCCCGGGGAGTCGGATATATATAAGGTGGGAACCATCTGCCGCCTTAAGCAGCTACTGCGCATTCCCGGCTCCTCCGTGGCCAGAGTAATGGTGGAGGGCATTTGCCGGGCAAAGCTTATCAAGATTACTTCGGAAAACCCCTGCTTTTATGCAGAGGTGCAGCCAATAATGGACAAGGCCGAGCAAAAGGGCTCAATTAAGGCAGAAGCCCTGCTTCGGCAGTGTTGCGGCCTTTTTGAGCAGTATTCCCAGCTTTCCGGGGCATTGATGCCGGAGCTGCTCCTTAATCTGATAGCCAGCGAAGATCCGGGTTATGCGGCTGACTATATTGCCCAGAACATATATCTTAAACCCACCTCAAAGCAGATGCTTCTGGAGGAAACCAGGCCCCTCCGGCGCCTTATGCTGCTGAATAAGTTTCTGGATCGTGAGATAAAAATCCTTTCCATGGAGCAAAGCCTCCAGGAAAGCACTCAGGAGCAGCTTAACAGGAGCCAAAGGGAATACTTCCTCCGCGAACAGCTCAAAGTTATCCAGGCGGAACTGGGCGAGGATTCCGACTCCGAGATTGACGAATACCGAGAAAGAATACTTAAAATAGGTTTTGATAAGGAAATCGAAGAAAAGCTGCTGAAGGAAGTCTCAAGGCTGTCCAAGCAGCCGTACGGCTCCTCCGAGGCCGCCGTTCTGCGCAATTATCTTGACATTTGCCTTGAATTGCCCTGGAAAAAGACCACCAAAGAAATAGTAGATATTGAAAAAGCCAGAAAAATTCTTGACGCCGATCATTATGGACTTGGAAAAGTCAAGGAGAGGATTCTTGAATTTCTGGCCGTTCAGCAGCTTGCCCCGGATGTTAAGGGCGGGGTGCTGTGCTTGGTTGGGCCTCCCGGTACGGGAAAAACCAGCATAGCCATCAGCATTGCAAAGGCAACCAACAGGAGGATGAGCCGCATCTCCCTTGGTGGTGTCCATGATGAGGCTGAAATCAGGGGACACAGGAAGACATATGTAGGCGCCATGCCTGGAAGGATTATCAGCGGCATTCTCCAGGCTAAAAGCTCCAACCCCCTTATGGTTTTGGACGAGATAGACAAGCTGGGCAGCGATTACAGGGGAGACCCCTCTGCGGCCCTGTTGGAGGCCCTGGATACGGAGCAGAACCATGCTTTCCGGGACCACTATCTGGAGCTGCCATATGACCTGTCCAATGTGTTTTTCATATGCACCGCCAACACCACGGACACCATTCCCCGGGCCCTTTTGGACCGGATGGAGGTTATTGAGCTGTCCAGCTATACCGATGAGGAAAAACTGCAGATTGCAAAAAACCATCTGCTAAAGAAGCAGAGGAAAAAGCACGGGCTCAAGGCAAGCCAGCTTAAAATCAGCGACGATGCAATCAGGGAGATTATTTCCCTATACACCAGGGAATCCGGGGTCCGAGTATTGGAGCGGCAGCTTGCAACGGTGTGCCGTAAAGCCGCCAGAGGCATTGCTCAGGGCGAATATAAAACCCTGAACATCAAATCCGGGATGCTTGAAAACTTCCTGGGAGTGCCCAAATACAAACCCGACCTTATCCACCCCGCGGATGAGGTTGGCTTGGTGCGGGGCCTTGCCTGGACCAGCGTCGGAGGAGAGGTCCTTGAAGTTGAAGTCGGTGTTGTTGAAGGCAGCGGAAAACTGGAACTGACCGGCAACCTTGGCGATGTAATGAAGGAATCCGCCAAGGCGGCCATTACCTATATCCGTAGCCGCTCCGGAAAACTGGGGATTGACCCGGACTTTCACAAGAACCGGGACATCCACATCCATTTCCCTGAAGGCGCAGTGCCCAAGGACGGCCCCTCGGCAGGTATAACCATTTGTATCGGGGTCATATCCGCCCTGACGGGAAGGCCTGTGCGCCGCGATTTGGCCATGACGGGGGAGATTACTCTCAGAGGACGTATTCTGCCCGTTGGCGGTCTTAAGGAAAAAACCATGGCCGCGCTCCGCAGCGGGGTTAACTCGGTTATAATTCCCGCCGATAACGAGAAGGATCTTGAGGAAATTGACCAGAGCGTAAGGTCTGCCCTGAATTTTGTCACCGCAGACCATGTGGATAAAATTCTTGATGTTGCCCTGAATACCGGCTTTAAATCCACCGAACCCGAAAATGTAGGCTCAGCTATAATGGTGCCTCATTCGGACAATCGGGAAAGCGGCAGCTCTGTTTCAATACGTCAGTAGGGTTGCATATGAATATACACAACGCAAAATTTATAAAATCCGCGGCGAAACCGACGGACTTTATCCGTACCCCACTTCCCGGAATAGTTTTTTCCGGGAAATCCAATGTGGGCAAATCTTCTGTGATAAACTGCCTTCTCAACCGCAAGAACTTTGCCAGAGTCGGCAATACTCCCGGCAAGACGGTCCACATAAACTATTTCCTGATTGACGACAGGGCCTACTTTATAGACCTGCCGGGCTACGGGTATGCCAAGGTACCGAAATCCGAAAAAGAGCGCTGGGGACGGCTGATGGAGGAATTTTTTGCTGCCCCAGACAGAATTACCCTTGGGGTAATGATTGTGGATTCACGCCATAAGCCCACGGAAGACGACCGCACGATGGCCGGCTGGTTCAAGTCCACCGGCTGTCCTCTGGTAGTGGTGGCCAACAAGTGCGACAAGCTGAAAAAAAGCGAACATGAGGCCAGCGTTGCCCAGATACGCGAAACCCTGGAACTGCCGCCTGATACTGAAATCGTCCTCTTTTCCGCAGTGAAGGGAACCGGCAGAGACGCTCTCATGGGCAGAATACTTGAATACGTCAAATAAGAGAGATGGCATTTGTTGTCTATGTAGCTACACTTACGGTGGGTATATTTGCGATGGCGGCCTGTGTGGCCGCCATTAAAATTTTGACTATTGCTTCTTGCATTATTGTAATATTTTATATATTTTGGTATACTAATCTAACCCGGGGGTGAGGATTTGAATATCTGGAGAACAATCTGGAACGGACTGGACTGGTCTGTTCTTACAAACATCCTTATTTCCATAATCCCCGCCCTTATTTGCATCACCTTTCACGAGGTATCCCACGGTTTTGTGGCCTACATGCTTGGCGACCCCACCGCAAAGGATGCGGGGCGTTTGACCCTGAATCCCCTCAAGCATTTGGATGTTTTCGGCCTGTTTATGATGGCGGTGTTTAGATTCGGGTGGGCAAAGCCTGTCCCGGTTGATATGTGGCGTTTTAAGAATCCCAAGAGAGGTATGGCTATAACCGCTCTCGCGGGCCCTGTTTCAAACATCATCCTGGCCGCTTTCATGCTTTTAATTCTCGGTTTTGGGTTTATACCCTTAAACAGAGCGGGAACCGCCGGCCGGGTTCTCTTGGAATTGATTGAGATTACCGCTTCTCTGAGCATTCGGCTGGCCGTTTTCAATCTGGTTCCCATCCCGCCCCTGGATGGCTCCAAGGTATTGTTTGCCTTGCTGCCGGACCGCTCCTACTATAGGCTGATGCACCTTGAAAGATACGGCATGATAATCATAGTGATAGTGCTGGTTTCAGGAGTTCTTAGCTTACCTCTGTCAAAAGCAGTGGGCTTTGTCTATAATAAACTGTTTTATATCGCTCAGTGGTCATATGAGCTGGCTTTAAAACTCTTTTAAGGCGGAAAAAATGGAAAATCCCACATTTCATTTGGAAGGCATCATAAAATCAAAGAACGAGATGGAGGACTTTGAAGGACCTCTCAGTCTGATTTTGATGCTGCTCGCAAAAAATAAAATCGAAATAAGAGATATCCGTATTTCCGACATTTTGGATCAGTATCTTGACTACATCTCCAAAATGCAGGAGATGGATCTTGAAGTGGCAAGCGAGTTTGTGCAGATGGCTTCCCATCTGGTATATATTAAAACCCGCTCTCTCCTGACCGGGGAGGAGGAATCGTCGGAACTGGAGCTGCTCATATCCTCTTTGGAGCAACTCAAATGCAGGGACGCCTACGCCGGCATCAGGGCGGTTATTCCTGAATTTGCCCGCGCGGCCGAACATGGCCTTCTGCTCTTTTCCAAGCGGCCTGAGCCCATGCCCCGTTATGGGGAGTACAGCTACAGGCACGACTGCATTGAGCTGCTCATGGCCATGGCCGCCGTTTCCGCCAGGCACTACCATATGCCTGAGCCGGTAATATCGGACAGGATTATACCCCGCCCTATTATATACGGCGTGCGCCGTAGGAGCGCTCAGCTTCTGGAAATGCTCCGCAGCGGCCCCATTCCCCTTAGTGAAATCTTTCAAATGAGCAAAAGCCGTTCGGAGCTTGTGGCCACTGTTATTTCCGTGCTGGAGCTCTGCAGCATGGGCAACCTCCGAATCGGCGGCGACGGCGACAAGCTGATTGTCAGCTTCGTGGGCGGCGACACGGAAAGCATTCTTGAGTCTATATCGGATGGAGGATAATTAATGAGTTTCTGCGAAACAGAATCCGCCCTGGAAGCCATCCTCTTTGCGGCGGGGGACCCGGTTCCTGCCGAGAGAATTGCGCTTGTCCTCGGTATAGAAAAGGAAACCGTCTTGGAATGCGCCGGCAGCCTTGCCGACTATTACAGTTCCGGGGGACGCGGGATACGGCTGGTGCGCCTGGGGGACTCCCTTCAGCTTTGCAGCGCCCCGGAGCATGCACAAAAAATAACCAGGGTAATGGAGCAGCGCAATCCCCCGAAGCTCTCACAGCCCGCGCTGGAAGTTCTCGCCACCGTTGCGTATTTTCAGCCGGTAACTCGGGCATACATAGATCAGGTCAGGGGAGTCGACAGTTCCTACACAGTGAGCGTTCTTTTGGAGCGCGGGCTCATTGAACCCTGCGGACGGCTTGACGCTCCCGGCAGGCCCACCATTTATAGGACAAGCGATGCTTTTCTCCGGACTATGGGGATTTCCAGCCTTAGCGAGCTGCCCCCTCTGCCGGATTTGACTACGGAAGAGGGGATCAGGCAGCTCCAGGCGGCTATTGAGGCTCTAAAAAACGAAGAAAATGCCCAAATGTCCATAACGGAGTAATACACGTTGCAGGGAAGGGGGAGATGATTTGCTCATATTCTTAATCATTGTGATAGTGCTTGCTGTCATCCTCCTTATACCTGTGGGTGTGGATGGGGGATATGAACAGAACAGTTTTGAACTGTCCGCCGGATTTGGACCTTTCAGGCTGCGGATTCTTCCCAAAACGGAAAAGCCCAAAAAGGCCCGCAGGAAGAAAATTCCCGCAGAAGAAGAGCCCGATGTTGAGAAAAAGCCTCCCAGCTGGGACGAAATCCTTTCACTGGTGAAGCTGGGGGTTAAGGCCCTGAAAAGGTTCCGGCGCAGGTTGAGCATAGACTTTTTTGCGCTGCACTATACTGCCGCAGCTTCCGATCCCTTTAAGGCTGCTCTGCAGTACGGCAAGGTCTCGGCTGCCGTCGGCACTTTATTGCCTCTTTTAGAGGAGGCCGTAAATATCAGGGAGCGGGACGTCGATATTAATGTCAGTTTTAAGCAGGAAAGGCCGGAAGCTTACCTGCATCTGATAGCCACTCTGCAGATTTGGGAAATACTGTATATAGGGCTTGCCTTTGGGGCAGAGTACCTTATTATGAAGTACAAAATACGCCGAGAAATTCGGGAGACAGAAAGGAAGACTGAGAATGGACAAGCATCCGATCAGCGACTTAATGGAAGTTACCATGGCCAAAATCAGGGAGATGGTGGACGTAAACACCATCGTAGGGGAGCCCATAACAACGCCTGACGGCATTACCCTTGTGCCGGTCTCCAAGGTCACCTTTGGCTTTGCCTCTGGCGGCAGTGATTTACCTTTAAAGGAAAAGGGCGGCTTCGGTGGTGGTAACGGCGCCGGTATTAAAATCGAGCCTGTCAGCTTCATCGTCATCAGGGGAGACAGCGTGCGCATGCTAAATGTAGCTCCTCCCGCAAGCACCACTGTGGACAGACTTGTGGAACTGATTCCCGAAGTTATCGACAGGGTTGATGACTACCTGAAAAAGCGCAAGGCAGAGCGAGAATAATATCCAAAAAGCATAAATTTACCCATCCTTGTCAATAATAAGCACTGCCCAATTTTATGGAGGGTGGTGCTTATTTATGAAAAAGCTGATAGCAACATTATTATTTTTGGTTATGGTCTCAGGGTTTTTCCCCTATACCACAGCTGCGGCCGTACCTGCCAACTCTGCTTCGTCTGTTATACTTTTTCACCCGGATTCGGAAACCGTGCTGTATGAACAAAACGCGGATGAAAGGTCTCTTGTTGCCAGCACAACGAAGATTATGACCGCTCTTTTGGTGCTGGAGCACTGTGATCTGGGGGAAAAGGTGACGGTGGAACCTGAACATACGCTGGTTGAAGGCTCCTCAATGTATCTTAAGGCCGGGGAGGAGTATACCGTTTGCGACCTGCTCCATGGTCTTATGCTGGCATCCGGCAACGATGCCGCCCTTGCCTTGGCCTGCCATGTTGGCGGCTCCGTGGAGGGTTTTGCAAGGCTTATGAATCAAAAGGCGGAGGAACTGGGCCTTCAAAACTCCTCTTTTGAAAATCCGCACGGCCTGGATGGAAAAAACCACTATTCCAGCGCAAGGGATTTGGCTATAATTACCGCGGCGGCAATGGAAGACGAAACTTTCTGCAAGATTGTCTCCACCCGCTCATATACCGTGGGCGAATTGACCTACTATAATAACAACAAGCTGCTGCGGGATTATGAGGGGGCCATAGGAGTTAAGACAGGCTATACAATGAAGGCGGGCCGTAGCCTGGTGTCCGCGGCAGAGCGAAACGGCATGAGGCTTATATGCGTCACGCTAAACGACCCGGATGACTGGCGGGACCATATGGCGCTGTACGACTGGGCCTTCAACGAATACACCTATAAAAATGCGCTGCCCTACGGCGAGTTTGCCCGCCTGCCGGTGATTTCCGGCCTTGATGACAGCGTTGGTGTGGCCCCCTGGCAGGTGCCGGGGATACTGGTGAAGAACGACAGCGAAATCTCTCTGGCCGTGGAATTGCCGCGTTTTGTCTACGCAGAGGTAAGGGAAGGGGAGAAGGCCGGGTGCGTAACTGTAAGCGTTGACGGCTCTCCCGCCGCCATAGTGGATTTACGGTTTTTGGACAGCGTAGACCTGGATGAGACTATCCGGCTGACTCCCTGGGAGAGATTTAAGCGAGCCTGGTTTATGGCAAATAAATACGGATATACGTATTACGGGCATTTTTAGGAGAGGCGGTTGTGTGGGAGAGCGTATTCAGAAATTAATCTCGGCTGCCGGGCTGGCTTCCCGGCGCGCCGCTGAAAAAATGATTATAGACGGCAGAGTAAAGGTAAACGGCGTAACCGCGGTTTTAGGACAGCGCGCCGACCCGTCTACGGATATCATCACCGTAGACGGATCTACTCTGCCTGCCCCGGCCCGCCTGGTGTACATAATGCTTAATAAGCCTCGTGGTTACGTGACAACCCTAAGGGATGAAAAAGAGCGCAAAACTGTTGCCGACCTTGTTTCCGACGCGGGTACCAGATTATACCCCGTCGGCCGTCTTGACATGGATTCAGAGGGTTTGCTTATCATGACAAACGACGGCGAAACCGCAAACGCGCTTATGCATCCCTCTCACAAAGTTAAAAAGACCTACCTTGTTACGGTGACGGGTGGGGATATTGATGGTGCCGTCCGGCTCATGAGCGGGGAAATGGTCATTGACGGCTATAAGATAAGTCCTGCCAAGGTGAAGATAGCAAGCAAGGGCAAAAACTCCGCCGTGTTCTCCGTTACGATAGGGGAGGGCAGAAACCGTCAGGTTCGTAAAATGTGTTCCCAGGCAGGACTGACGGTAAAGCGCCTGCAGAGAATTAGCCAGGGTGAGCTTTCTCTGGGCGACCTGCCCCTGGGAAAGTGGAGGTTTCTATCAGAAGACGAGATAGAGTATTTGAATTCCATAAAATAATTTCCAAATTAATGTCTTTGTTTATTGTAGCACTTTGGCAGATTAATTATAAAATAGCTTGATTTTCACTTTCTCAAAAGTATATATTATTATTGCCATTCACCTTTTGGAATGTCATAATGTAATAAGATTGCCTAGTGAAAGGGATTTAGATATGGAAAAGGACATTTTAACACTAATCATGCAGAAAAGCCCGGGGTTTTCAAAAGGCCAGCGCCGGATTTCAAACTACATTTTAGAAAACTATGACAAGGCCGCTTTTATGACAGCCGGAAAGCTGGGAAAGACTGTGGGAGTAAGCGAATCCACAGTGGTCCGCTTTGCGGCTGAACTGGGATATGACGGCTATCCCGGCATGAGAAAGGCTCTTCAGGAAATGATACGCAACCGTCTTACCTCGGTTCAGCGTATTGAGGTAGCCAAAGAGTTAATAGACGATGCAAATGTGCTTGAAGCGGTACTAAGCTCGGATTTGGATAAGCTGCAGGCTACCCTCGACCTGGTCTGTAAGGATAGCTTTGATGCCGCTGTTGAAGCCATTTTCTCCGCGAATCACACATATGTTATGGGCATGCGTTCCTCCGCCTGCCTGGCCAGCTTTATGGGTTATTATCTTAACCTTCTGCTGGAAAATGTCCGCGAAATACATGATACTTCCATTAGCGAAGTGTATGAACAGATTCTCCGTATCAGGGAGGGCGACGTTTTCATAGGCATCAGCTATCCCCGTTATTCCAGCCGGACGGTAAAGGCAATGGAGTTTGCCAAATCCGCCGGAGCAAAGGTAATCGGCATTACCGACGGGAAAAACTCGCCCTTGACGGATATTTCCGATATATGTCTTTTTGCCAAAAGCGACATGGTCTCTTTTCTGGATTCCCTGGTGGCTCCTCTGAGCCTTATAAACGCCCTCATCGTATCAATAGGCATGAAATCTAAGGATTCGCTTTCGGACACTTTCAACCGGCTGGAGAAGATTTGGATCAAATACGGAGTCTATGAAAGATATTGAAACTGATTTAGTAGTAGTCGGCGGGGGCGCGGCGGGGATGTTGGCCTCGGCCGTCGCGGCGGAACGCGGGCTTTCCACTGTCTTGCTGGAACCCAATAGGCAACTGGGCAAAAAGCTCCGCATTACGGGAAACGGACGCTGCAATCTTACTAACAACTGCGATATTAATACTTTTTTGGATAATGTGGTCAGGAACGGGCGTTTTTTGCACAGCGCCCTGAACAGACTGTCACCATCGGATACCATGGCCCTGTTTGAAGGTTTGGGCCTGCGATTAAAAACAGAGAGCGGCAATAGAGTTTTTCCGGCATCCGACAGCAGCGGGGAGGTTGTCCAAGTGCTGTCGGATTATATGCTCCGCTCCGGTGTTAAGGTTGAGCGAACGGCAGCCAGAAGAATCCTCGCGGAGGACGGGGCTGTCAGCGCTGTTGGCACCTCAGATGGCGAGATGAAATGCCGCGCCGTCATCCTCTGTACCGGCGGCCTTTCCTATCCGGGCACGGGCTCCAAGGGGGACGGATACCTTATGGCCCAGGAGCTTGGACATGCCATTACCCCTCTGGGGCCCTCTCTGGTCCCATTGGTCTCCCAGGAGGATTACTGCAGGGAAATGCAGGGAGCCTCCTTGAAAAACGTGAAACTTACCGCCCATGACGGCAAGGGGAGGATAATTTTTCAGGAACTGGGGGAAATGATTTTTACCCATTTCGGTATTTCCGGCCCATTGGCGCTCGCCGCCAGTGCCCGGATGGAGGATTATAAAAACGAAGGATATTGGGTATTTATTGATTTAAAGCCGGAACTTGATGAAAGCAAGCTGGACGAGCTGGTTTTGTCGGAATTCGATAAGCACCGAAACAGGGACTTTAAGAACGCCCTTGAAAATCTGGCCGGGCGACTGATGATTCCTGTGCTTATCCGCCTTTCCGGCATACCGGGTGACACAAAGGTGAACACTATTACCCGGGAGTGGCGGCGAAATCTTGTGAAACTGCTCAAGGGATTCCCCGTTACCGTTGCCGGTCCCCGTCCGGTGGAGGAGGCCATCATCACCAGAGGTGGCGTTGATGTCAGGCAGGTATGCCCCAAAACCATGGAGTCCAAGCTGGTAAAGGGTCTGCATTTTGCCGGGGAAATCATGGATGTGGATGCCTATACCGGCGGGTTTAATCTTCAGATAGCCTGGTCTACCGGTTATACGGCCGGAAATTCTGTTATGCAATAAAATGCGGGAGGAAAATATGAACGGCACAAATTATTCTATTGCCATTGACGGGCCCTCAGGGGCGGGAAAGAGTACTCTTTCCCGGCTGGCAGCCGATATTTTTGGGTTCATTTATGTAGATACCGGGGCCTTATACCGTACTATAGGGCTAGCCGCCCATATGGCAGGGATTGACTCGAAAGACGAAGCCGGGGTTACGGCTCTTCTTCCCGAACTTGATATCCAGCTTCGCTATGATGATAACGGAGTTCAGCGCATGTATCTGAACGGAATGGACGTTTCGGATAAAATACGCACTCAGATAATATCCATTTACGCATCCGATGTCTCCGCCATGCCGCCGGTGCGGGAGTTCCTCCTGGATATGCAGCGTAATATGGCCAAGACCATGAACGTAATTATGGACGGTCGGGATATCGGAACGGTGGTTTTGCCGGACGCCGACCTGAAAATTTTTCTCACTGCCACCCCTGAGGACAGGGCAATGCGCCGTTTTCTGGAACTGCAGGGGAGGGGAGATACCAGCAGCTACGAGGAAGTACTGCGGGATATTCAATACAGGGACAAAAACGACAGCAGCAGGGAGACGGCGCCATTAAAGCCGGCTCCGGACGCAGTTATTATGGATACCACGGGGAATACTCTCCATGAAAGTCTTGACCTTATCTGCTCGGTTATACGGGAGAAGCTTAACTTATGACTAGAGCATATTTGATACTCTATAATATTTTGCGCCCCATTGCCGCGCTGCTGTATCCCCTGAAGGTGACGGGCCGGGAGTTGGTACCGGAAGGGGCCGCCATAGTCTGCGCACCGCACTCCAGTTATGTGGACGCGGTTTTGCTGGCCCTTGCCCTGGGGAAAAAGCATATTCTGCGCTTTATGGCTAAGGCGGAGCTGTTTTCGGTGCCCGTAATAGGCTGGGTGATGCGCAAATGCGGCGCCTTCGGCGTGAACAGGGGCAGCTCCGATATCAATGCGATCCGCACCGCCATAAAGTATTTGAAGAACGGTGAGAAGATAATGATTTTTCCGGAAGGCACGAGAGTGGCTTCCGACGACGCCGTAGCCGCCAAGAGCGGAGCCGTAAGGCTTGCTTCAAAACTTGGAGTGCCCATTGTTCCCGTATACCTTCCGAGAAACAAGAAGGTTTTTTCCAGGGTTCATATCCGTATAGGTGAGCCCTTTAGGATAGACGCCGCCGATAAAGCCAACACTAATTACTCAGAACTTGCGGAGAAACTCATGAGCAAGATTTATGAGCTTAAGCCGGAGACAGTATGAAAAAGCTTATTGTTTCAAAAAATGCCGGCTTTTGCTTCGGCGTAAGGAGATCCGTGGAAATGGCCGAAAAGGCCCTGGAAAGCCCCGAGGACTGCTATTGCCTGGGTCAGCTTATCCATAACGATTCCGTGGTGGGCATGCTTTCAAAAAAAGGGCTGAAGACGGTCAATTTCGTGGATGAGCTGCCCGAAGGAGCAAGGGTCATCATACGCTCCCACGGAATAGGACGGCAGCAATATGAAGAGCTCCGGAAATTAAATGCGGAGATTATTGACGTCACCTGCCCCAAGGTGTCTCAAATCCACAAAATTGTATCCAGGGCCTCCGATGAGGGGCGCATCCCCGTTATTATCGGCTCCGAGAAGCATCCGGAGGTGATTGCCATCCGGGGTTGGTGCAAGGATTCCTATGTGTTTTCCAGTGCGGAAAGCCTTGAAAAGTGGCTTTTGGAATCCCCGGACCGCTGCAATTTGCCTCTTGCATTGGTTTTTCAAACCACCCAAACAACCACAGAGTTAGAAAACTGTAAAAAAATAATAAAAAAACTGTGTACAAACTGTGAGATATTTGATACAATATGTGGAGCTACGTATATAAGGCAGGAAGAAGCCCGGACTTTGGCTAAAATATGTGACGCCATGGTGGTAATTGGCAGTAAGCACAGCGCTAACAGCGTTCATTTAGCGGAAATATGCGGTGAATATTGCGATACAGTCCGGTTTATCGAGTCTGCTGACGAGCTTGATACCAGCGTATTTAATTCTGCGGACACAATTGGTATCACCGCAGGCGCCTCGGCTCCTGCGTGGATTATAAAGGAGGTAAAACAGAGAATGATTGATGAGATCAAGATTGATGAGGTGCCAGCGGAGGAGGCCGTTGCGACTGCAGAAGCGGAAAACGCGTCTATAGAGCAGACTGAACAGGTCACGAATGAAGAAGCCGAAGCTGTTCAGGAGGAAGTAATTCCTGAGGCTGAAATGTCATTCGACCAGCTGCTGGAGGACTCAATCAAGACTATATATAACGGAGATACAGTATCGGGCATAGTTGCAGCCATAACCCCTACCGAGATTAGTGTTGATTTGGGCACAAAGCATTCCGGCTATATTCCCATCGAAGATTTTACTGATGACCCGAGTGTAAAAATCGATGACATCCTTAAAGTAGGCGACAAGATTGAAGCCTACGTGGTGCGGGTAAACGATATGGAAGGCACAATTATGCTCTCCAAAAAGCGCCTTGACGCCATTAATAACTGGAGCGATATTGAGCAGGCATACAAGGACGGCACAGCCGTAGAAGGTGTTGTTACCGAGGATAATAAGGGCGGAGTTGTTGTCTCCGTTAAGGGAGTCAGAGTTTTTGTCCCCGCTTCTCAGACCGGGCTTGGCAGGGATGTCCCCATGTCCGAGCTTGTTAAGCAGAAGGTCCGCCTGAAGATTACGGAGGTCAACCGGTCTCGCCGCCGTGTTGTTGGGTCCATACGTGCCATCCAGGCTAAAGAGCGGAGAGAGCGCGCCGAAAAGATTTGGAATGAGATTGAGGTCGACAAGCGCTACGACGGTGTCGTCAAATCCCTGACTTCATACGGCGCCTTTGTGGATATCGGCGGAATAGACGGCATGGTCCATGTTTCCGAGCTGAGCTGGACGCGCATTAAGCAGCCTTCCGATGTCCTCTCCGTAGGCGACAATATCCAGGTATATGTGATAAGTTTTGACAAGGAAGCCAAGAGGATTTCCCTTGGATATAAGGACCCCAACGAGAATCCCTGGCTTAAATTTACAAACGCCTACAATGTTGGCGATGTAGTAAATGTCAAGATAGTGAAGCTCATGCCTTTTGGCGCCTTCGCCGAGATTCTGCCAGGAGTTGACGGGCTTATCCATATCTCTCAGATTGCCAACCGCAGGATAGGCAAGCCCGATGACGTACTTACCGTGGGCGACCGGGTTGACGCTAAAATCACTGACATCAATCACGAAAAGCAGAAGGTCTCCCTCAGTATCCGCGCCCTGTTAGAGCCGGAGGCCCCTCCCGCCAAAGCTGAAGCCAAGCCGGAATCCGAATCCGAGCCCAGCCCTCAGGAGGACGCTCTGATTTACGAAGTCTCCACCACCGGGGAGGCAACCGGTATCGAGCCTGACGACAAATAAGTGTTTCATAATTTTTCAAAACCCGCCGAAATGTTCGGCGGGTTTTATTATATTAAACATTTTTTTCATTTTTGCTTGCTAATTGTTGTAAAAACGTTTATAATAATATTATAATGTATACTTTATGTGTAGGCCTAGCGGGAATTCAGGAGGGAAAAAATGACTTTTAAAGTAGGCGATCGCATCGCTCACCCTATGCACGGCGCTGGTACAATCGACTGCATCGAAAGCAGAAAAATAAATGGTACGGAACGGGAGTATTATGTATTAAAGCTGCCGGTTGGGGATATGGTGGTTATGATACCTACTGGAAACTGCAGCGAGATTGGTGTGCGTCCCATCGTAAAGCCCGAGGAAGCCGAGGAAATTCTCAACGCTATCCCGGAAATTGAAATTAATATGAACCAGAACTGGAATAAGCGCTATCGTGAAAACATGACGAAAATTAAAAGCGGAGATCTTATGGAAGTGGCTGAGGTGGTTAAGGGGCTTATGACCCGGGACCTGAACCACAGCCTGTCTACCGGTGAGCGCAAAATGCTCCACTCCGCAAAGCAAATTCTCATTTCTGAAATCGTGCTATCCCAGAGTACCAGTTATGAGGAAGTTGAAGAGCGGATAAATAATGCTATTTCATACTCATATGCAACTACGTCTTAATAAGGCGGGGCGTGTCAATTGTTGATGACTTTTCATCTGTTTTGCGCGCCCGTTAATTATATTCAAACCGGTTTGTCGCAGATTCAGCCTAGTAAAGGAGCGCTTGTATGTTCAAAAGGTTACGCTTTTGCGCCAGGAAAGCGCATCCGTTTTGTTCCGCCGTTGTGCTTGCGGCGGGCTCCTCGCAGCGCATGGGGGAGGATAAGCTCTTTGTTCCCTTGGACGGCGTGCCGGCAATTGTCCACACCCTTCAGGCCCTGAACCGGTCTCCCTGCATCCATGAGATTATAGTGGTAACAAAATCGGAGAAGATAGTCGACGTGGCCAGACTTTGCCGGGAGTACGGCGTTGCAAAGGTCACAAAGGTGCTCTGCGGCGGCTCCACCCGCCTTGAATCCTCTCTGGCGGGGTTGTCTGAGATTAGTCCCAAGGCGAAGTTGGCGGCCGTGCACGACGGCGCCAGGCCCCTTGTGACTCAAAAGGTTATCGAGGACGCTGTGAAAGCGGCAAAGCTGTATAAGGCGGTAGCACCGGCGGTACCGGTGAAAGACACCGTGAAGCTGGCGGAGTCCGGCGTGGTAACGGAAACGCCTGACAGGCGCATTACAATGGCCGTACAGACGCCCCAGGTGTTTGCGCCTGAACTTATTAAGGGGGCTTTGACCTACGCTCTGCAAAATGAGCTGGAGGTCACTGACGATTGCTCTGCCGTGGAGGCCCTGGGGGTGCAGGTTCACCTTTCCCCCGGCTCCGAGGAAAACATCAAGCTGACCACGCCACTGGATGTTGACCTGGCGGAAGCTATTATTAACAGTCGTAGGAGGAAAATGGCTTGAGAATTGGATATGGTTATGACGTTCACAGGCTTTGTCCCGGCCGCCCCCTTATTCTGGGCGGTGTGGAAGTGCCTTTTGAAAAGGGGCTTGACGGTCATTCTGATGCCGACGTTCTTATACATGCCCTTATGGACGCCCTCCTGGGGGCCGCTGCCCTCGGGGATATAGGAGGCATATTTCCGGACAGCGACCCCCAATACAAGGGGATTTCCAGCCTGGAGCTTCTCAGCCGAGTCTACATAAGAATATCGGAGCTTGGGCTTAAGGTGTGGAACCTTGACTGTACAATAGTAGCCCAGGCTCCAATTTTGTCGCCGCATATCCCCGATATGAAGGAAAAAATCATGGAAGTACTTCATATGCCCGCGGATAGGGTGAACATCAAGGCCACCACCGAGGAGCGCCTGGGCTTTACGGGAGCGGGGGAAGGCATGGCCGCCCATGCCGTGGTGCTGCTCCATGAATCGTCGGACGGTTAAAGGCTCTGCCGTCTTTCTCTGGCCGCATTATTCATTAAACAATCACATGTCCTTCCGCATAGAATGCCATATGACCCGGTCCAACGCAGGAAACTATACATGCCGGAAGGAGCATATGGATGCTACACTACTATATCATGTGCAGATCTCTCACTTACGCTCAAAGGGCGGCTCGGGTGCTGGAGCGCTCCGGCATAACAGCCATATTAACCAGAGCCCCCAGGAGCATATCTTATGAGGGCTGTTTATATTGTATTAAGGTCTCGGAAAAAAGGCTATCCGAGGCTCTGAGAGCTTTAAAAAAAGCCGGATTCAATTCCAGCAGAATATATGTTAAGGGACCAGAAGGCAGCCTTACGGAGGTAAAAAGATGATCTACCTTGATAACGCTGCCACGAGCCTACTTAAGCCGAAAAGTATTGAGGCTGCCATGATGCGCGCCATGGCAACCATGGCAAGTCCGGGGAGGGGAGGACACAAGCCCGCCATGCTGGCAGCGGACACCGCGCTGGATTGCCGGCAAGCCGTGTCCAGACTTTTCGGCATGAGCGACCCTGAAAAAGTTATTTTTACACTCAATGCCACTCATGCGTTAAACATCGCCATATACAGCCTGGTAAAAAACAGGGACAGGGTTGTCATTTCCGGGTATGAGCACAACGCGGTTACAAAGCCGCTCCACGCTATTGGCGCCAGGGTAGCGGTGGCCTCCTCGCCGCTTTTCGACCCCGTCGCGGCTTTAGAGGCCTTTGAGAGCAGGCTTCTAGGGGCAAAAGCCGCTATCTGCTGCCATGTTTCCAATGTGTTTGGTTACATTCTGCCCCTGGAGGAGATTGCCGGACTGTGCCGTTATTACGGCGTTCCCCTTATTGTAGACGCATCTCAGTCCGCCGGAGTGCTGGACATTGATTTTTCCGGGTTGGGCGCTGAGTTTATGGCGATGCCCGGACATAAGGGCCTTCTCGGACCCCAGGGAACGGGGATTCTGCTCTGCCGCAACAGCGCCGAGCCCATACTTCACGGCGGAACCGGCTCCAACAGCGCCATACCCGACATGCCCGATTTTCTGCCCGATAGGTTGGAGGCAGGGACACACAACATAACGGGAATTGCCGGACTTTTGGCGGGAGTGCGGTTTGTTATGCGACAAACCCCTGCTGCTATATTGGAGCATGAAAGGCGCCTGTGCGGGTTGATGGCCGACAGGCTGGAGAGAATACCTGGCGTCAGGGTATATCGCGCGGTCAATCCGGAGCATCAGACAGGGGTTTTGTCTGTAACTGTAGACGGCATAAGCTGTGAAGCCATTGCCGAGGCTCTGGGGGCAAGAGACGTGGCTGTAAGGGCAGGACTGCACTGTTCGCCCACTGCCCACAGAACCGCCGGGACCCTGGAAACCGGAACGGTGCGCTTTAGCTTCTCGCCTTTTAACACCATCGCCGATGTGGAAAAGGCGGCTAAAATCTTTGGCTCGGTAATTAAAAACTTGTAAATTAGAGTATTGTTTATTGCCATTTTATAATCTATATTATATAATGTTATGAATAGAAACGTGGGGCCGCCTGCGGAATAATCTTCAGGCGGCCGAATAAATCCGGGGATATTGTCTATGGATTCTATTAGGAATAAATTGATTGATTCCTTCAATTACATATACACTGCCGGCATACCCGATATTTTGGATATGCTTATTGTGGCTTACCTGATTTACAGGCTTATCGGCTTTATCAGGCGGACAAGCTCCTCAAAAGTGGCCAAGGGCGTAGTGGTAATTCTTCTGGCGCTGTGGCTATCCGGGGAACTGAAACTAGCTGTAATCAATTTCCTTCTTCGTAGGACAGTGGAGCTGGGGCTGCTGGCGCTGGTAATACTCTTTCAGCCGGAGCTCCGGCGTGTCCTTGAGAAAATGGGCAGCGGCAGTTTCTCCGCCTTGTTCGGCAGGGATACACAGGCAGTAAATTTGGACATGGCAATCACTCAAGTGGTTATTGCCTCCACCGAGATGTCCAAAAACAGAATAGGTGCCTTGATAGTTTTCGAGCGTGACAATCCGCTTAGCGACCCTATCAGAACAGGCACAATTATAGATGCAGGCACTACGGCTGTACTGCTTAAAAATGTATTTTTCCCGAAAGCGCCCCTGCATGATGGTGCAGTGATAATTAGAGGCGGCCGTGTGGCCGCCGCCGGATGCATGCTACCCCTGTCTACAAACACAAACCTGAGCCGGGATTTAGGCATGCGGCATAGAGCCGGTATAGGAATGAGCGAGCGGTCAGACGCAGTGGTGGTTATCGTCTCCGAAGAGACTGGCTCTATCTCAGTGGCCGTCGATGGCATGCTGAAACGCCACCTCGCCACAGATACCTTTGAAAAGCTGCTTCGCAACGAGTTAATCCCAGAGTCGGAAGGCAAGAATAAACGCAGCGGAAGATGGTTGACCAACATTTTTAAGGTGAGGAATAATGAAAAGAGGAGCAGCGATAAATAGAATAGCTGACAGCAGGCTGTTTTGGGCAATAATTTCCGTAATAGTATCCCTTATTCTCTGGATGTATGTTACCGCCTCCCAGGGTGAGGATTTTAGTGAAACCTTTCAAGGAGTTAAGGTTGAGTTCCAGGGTGAGGGGGCTCTTCGGGAAGGCAGAGGGCTTATAATAACCGAGGTAGATACAACTTCTGTTACGGTGGTTTTAAGCGGCAGCAGGCGCGAAATATCAAAACTGCGTTCCGGCAGCCTGTCCGCCGTTATCGACCTGAGCAGCATTAACAGCTCCGGCGTCAACAGGTTTTCCTACACCATCAAATATCCTGAAGGAATTGACAGCAGATCGATTACACCGGTTAGCCTGTCGCCCTCCGTAATCACTTTCACGGTTGACAAGTTGAACAGCAAGACAGTGGAAGTGCGGGGCATCTTTGAGGGCAGCGTAGCCGAGGGCTATGTGGCGGAGGCCATGGAGTTTAATCCCGCGACGGTTAAAATAAGCGGCCCGGTTAAGTCCCTTGAAAAGGTAGACCACGCATTAGTCGTGGTTGAGCGTACAGACGTTGACAAAACACTCATCTTTGACAGCAGCTATGTCCTTATGGACGAAGAAGGAAACCCCATAGAAGATGACATGATAGTATTGGAAACGGACACTGTAAGCGTTTCTCTGCCAGTTAAAGCAACAAAGGAAGTCAGCCTGGCAATGGATATTATTGACGGCGGCGGCGCCACATCCTCAAACGTCATCTGCACCTTCTCGCCTGCCACGGTTACCCTTGCAGGCGACTCGGAGATATTGGACGGTATCAACAAAATAGTTGTCGGTACCATAGATTTGTCGAATATAGCCTCCTCCTTTACGGAAACCTATCCCATTGTAATGCCCAACAACGTTGAGAATCTGACAGGTGAAACGGAAGTCACGGTAAAAGTGGAAATCCGCGGCCTTGCCACCAAGAAGATGAATGTTACGAATATAGAAGTCAAAAATGTTACCGAAGGATATAAAGCCGAAATAATCACTCAAAGCATAGAGGTTACTGTCCGCTCTACTCAGGCTATGCTGGATTTGGTAGCCCCCAACAATCTCCGGGCTGTAGTTGACCTTAAGGATATTGGGAATACCATTGGCAGATTCACCATGCCCGCCAAGATATACGTTGACGGCTTCAGCGAGAATGAGGCGGGAGTAGTCGGTGACTATAACGTAGTCGTCTTAATTGAGCGGCATTGATACCATTAAGGAGGATCATAATTGACCCAAAGCGCAATAGTAACAAAAATTATAGGCAATGATAAGGCGGAAGTGACTGTTGAAAGGGCCTCGGCCTGCGGCGCAAACTGCGCCTCCTGCGGCGCGGGGTGCGCCTACAATAAGCAGGTTACCGCCATTGCCATAAACAGGGTATACGCAAAGGTTGGCGACAGGGTTACACTGTCTACACACAGTTCCCGCATAATCTCGGCTGCGTTGCTTGTATATATTTTCCCCCTGGTCATGTTTTTTGCCGGATATGCACTTTCAAGGGCACTTAATCTGTCCGAAGAGGCTTCCGTCGCCCTCAGTTTAGGCTCCTTGTTTCTCGGGGGGGTAATTGTGGCGCTCTATCAGCGCTTTTTCGGCAAAAAAAGAGGCATAAGCTTTGAAATAATTTCCATTGACTGATGTTTGGATATATACGACCCCTAAAGGGGGAACTTAGAGTAAAAGAATACGAGAGCTTTCGGGCCGTTTATTGCGGCCTTTGCCACACACTCCGCCGGAGATACGGTTTTGCCGCCAGATTCGTGGTGAATTACGACTTCACCTTTATGGCCATGCTGCTGTTGGGCAATGAGGAGCCCTGTTTGGAATATAAAAGATGTCCGGCAAGCCCACACAGGAAGAAACTCTGCCATTGCGGCGGTGAAGCTTTGGATACTGCGGCAGACTACAGCGTTATCCTGGCCTACTGGAAGCTCAGGGATACCGCGGCGGACGAAGGCTTTTTAAAGGCTCTGGCCGCGAGGTTTGTTTCCCTGTTTTTATACCGCTCCTACCGTATGGCCTCCCGCCGGGCAAAGGATTTTGACGCCTGCGTCCGGGAAAATCTCGATTCTTTGGCCCGGCTGGAAAATGCACGCTGTCCCTCCATAGATATGACGGCGGACAAATTTGCAAGGGTTTTGTCGGCTGTGGCTTCCGGGCAGGAAGACGAAAAACAGCGGCGCATACTCGATCAGCTTTTTTACCACACCGGACGCATTATTTACCTGCTGGACGCCATGGATGACCTCCCGGAGGACATTGAAAACGACAATTATAACTCGCTGCGATACAGATTCGCGCTGGTGGGAGGCAGCCTGACGGAAGAAGATAGAGAAGAGCTGCTTCTCACAATCCGTCACTCCCAGAACCAAATCATCTCGGCCTATCAGTTGCTGGAGCCGGGGCCCTGGGCGGAGATACTGGCTAATATCATATATTTCGGGGTTCCGTGGGTTACACAGATGGTCTTTTCGGGAAAGTGGAAGGATATAAAAAAAGGGGAACGCGGCATGGTTTAATCAAATAATAATCCACAGATCGGAGCAGAGATATGAACGACCCATATAGCGTGCTTGGTGTTTCGCCAAGCGCTACGGATGATGAAATAAAGAAAGCATATAGGGATCTTGCAAGAAAATATCATCCTGACAACTATCACGACAATCCCCTGTCGGATTTGGCCCAGGAGAAAATGAAGGAGATAAACGAGGCCTATGATGCCATTATGAAGTCTCGCTCCGGCGGCGCCGCCGGGAATTCGGGCCAGTACAGCAGAGGGGCGTCAGGGGGATATTCATCCGGCACCTCTACGGGGATTTACGCAAGAATCAGAACGGCAATCAACGCCGGTAACCTCGTTTTGGCAGAGCAACTTCTTAACTCCGTTACCGACCGGGGCGCGGAATGGCATTTCCTCATGGGCAGTCTGTATTACCGCAAGGGCTGGATGGATGAGGCTAACCGGTATTTTCAAATCGCCGTCAACATGGACCCCGGCAACCTGGAATACAGGCAGGCCCTCACTTATATGCGTTCGGGCGGACAGGCCTACTGGTATACCGGGGGGCCTGTGGCAGGCGTCAGCACCTGTGACTGCTGCTCGTCCCTGATACTCGCAGACTGCTGCTGCGAGTGCATGGGAGGAGACCTGATTTCCTGCTGCTGATATGAATAGGCCTACAAGACGCCTGACCCGTTCTGCCCTGCTTGCAGCCCTGGGCTGCGCCCTCTTATATATTTCCGCCGTGATACCGTCGGGAAGAATAGCCCTTGTGGCCGTTTCCGGACTTCTTACGGCGGCGGCTCTTATCCACTGCGGCATTTTCCACAGTATTGCAGTATTTGCAACCACCGCAGTCCTTAGCGCTGCTATAATACCGCTGAAAAGCTGCGCGGTGCTTTATGCAGTGTTTTTGGGTTATTATCCCATTGCCAAAAGCCTTTTTGAACGGCTGAAAAGCCGTGTCCTCGAGTGGGTGTGCAAGCTAGCCCTGTTCAACGGGGCTTTGACATGCCTGTGGATATTGGGGCGAAGCGTTTTTCTTCCCGGCGAAGTACCTGGTTTTTTTGAGAAATATATTATCCTTGCCTATATTCTCATGAACCTTGTTTTTATAGTGTATGACCTGGGTATTTCCAAGTTAATATCCTTTTACATTATCCGCATATCCAAACATATTGATTGACAGGACGGACTAAATAATGATAAAAAGCATGACCGGATACGGCGAAGCCAAGGGCTCTGTAGAAGGACTGGAGTTGTCCATTGAGCTGAAAAGCGTCAACAATCGCTACCTGGACACTACGGTACGGGTACCCAGGGCCTTCATGTTTGCCGAAGAAGCGATAAAAGCCATAGTTCATAAGCATATATCAAGAGGAAAGATTGACGTCTTTATATCCGTTGACAGCTCCAGGGCCGGCAATGTGGTGGTCAGCGTTAATGAACCGCTTTTGGAGGGATACCTCGCCGCCCTGCGGCAAATATCCGAAAGATATGGATTGCAGGACGACCTTACCGCCGTTAATCTGGCGCGTTTTCAGGACGTGCTGACGATAGAAAAGCAGGAGGCGGACAAAGATACCATTGTCTCCGGAATTTGCATGATTCTGGAGGAGGCCCTCGCTGAGTTTGACGGCATGCGCCTCCGGGAGGGGGCAAAGCTCCGGGAGGACATTATAAACCGCCTGTCGGTTATCGAGTCCATGCTATCCTTTGTGGAGGAGCGCTCCCCTCAAACCATTGCGGAGTATACCGAAAAGCTTAAACACCGCATGCGCGAATTTTTGGAGAATAAGGAATTTGACGAGTCCCGCATCATCACGGAGGCAGCCATATTTGCCGACAGGGTTGCCGTTGACGAGGAAACCGTGAGACTCCGCAGTCATATTTCACAGTTCCGTGAGCTAATCATGGGCGAGTCCCCGGTTGGGCGAAAGCTGGACTTCCTGATTCAGGAATTCAACAGGGAGGTCAATACTATCGGCTCAAAGTGCTGCGACGGCGCCATTGCCCGCACTGTGGTTGACCTTAAAGCCGAAATTGAAAAAATCCGAGAGCAGATTCAAAATATAGAATAGGGGAGAGACTTTGAAACTTATCAATATTGGATTCGGAAATATGGTTTCTGCTTCACGTCTCGTGGCGATTGTCAGTCCCGATTCCGCGCCTATTAAGCGCATAATTCAGGACGTGAAGGAGCGTGGCCAGTTAATAGACGCCACTTATGGACGCCGCACCCGGGCAGTCCTTATTATGAACAGCGGTCATGTGATTCTCTCCGCAATTCAACCGGAGACAGTAGCCGGTCGCATTACCGGTAAAACTGAACATGAACATTACGACGGGGGAGCTGATGATGAGGACTGAACGAGGCAAGCTCTTTGTGGTTTCCGGCCCTTCCGGCGCCGGAAAAAGCACGGTCATAGCCCGTGTCATGGCTGCCAGGGATGATTTGGCCTTTTCTGTCTCGGCTACCACGCGAGGACCCCGGGATGGTGAAATTCATGGTATAAATTATTTCTTTATTGACCATAAGTGTTTTGATGAAATGATAGCCAATGATGAATTTTTGGAGTATGCCGAGTATGTGACAAATTTTTACGGCACACCTAGGCAGGCTGTTATGGATAAACTCGCCAGCGGCATGAATGTATTACTGGATATCGAGGTGCAGGGCGCCGCCCAGGTCCGGGAACGCATGCCCGAAGCCGTCACTATCTTCCTTACGCCTGCAAGCTTTACAGATTTGGAGCAGCGGCTGCGTAACCGGCATCAGGACAGCGAGGAGATGATTCAAAGCCGCTTGGAGCGCGCGAAGTCTGAATACAGGGCGGCGGAAAGCTATGATTATATCGTCATAAATGACGACCCTGATGTTGCCGCTAATGAATTGAATTCAATTATTACCGCCGAGCTTTGCAGAACGGTAGAAAGAATAAAGTATCTAGAGGTATGATGCAAAATGTTATATCCACCAGTTGCAGATTTAGTTGACAAAGTAGGAAGCAGATATTTATTGGTAAATCTTGTGGCTCGCCGTGCCAGGGATATTGCCTCCGAGGCGGAAGCAAGCGAAAACACTCTCGAAAGAAAGCCTGTTTCCACTGCCATCGAGGAGGTTTATACCGGCAAGCTTTCTATAAATAACAACGATAAATAATCTATCCGGGCGGGCACAAGGCTCGCCCCTGCGATATTTATACTGCGTTGCAGGGGTGTGCCTTTTGCCCGCTCTTGCAGGATTTTTCCGATTGAAAGGGGGGACTGCCTTGGGCAATAAGACAATTGCAAGAATTGCCGTATCGGCTGCTACCTATTGGGTAGACCGCCCCTATGACTATATCATACCCGGCCGGCTTGCAGAAAAAGTTGTGCCCGGGGTACGGGTTATGGTCCCCTTTTCCCGGGGCAACCGCAGAACCGAAGGTATAGTGTTGGCTTTGAGCTCCCAAAGCGATTATGAAAAGCTAAAGAGCATTGAGTCCGTTTTAGACGATTCCCCCGTTCTTTCCCGGGAACAGATTAAGCTGGCCCTGTGGATGCGGGAGCGGTTTTTCTGCACTGTTTACGAGGCTGTAAAAGCCATACTGCCCGCCGGACTGTGGTACAGCATCACTTCCGAATACAGGATTGCAGAGGGTTGCGACAGGGAAACGGCCTATGAGGCCGCAGGCCGCTCCAAAAGGGAGCAGCAGGTCCTTGAGGTGGTTTTTGCCCACGGAGGAAGCTGCCCCCTAAAATCCATTGAGATTGCCTTTGGCGACCAGGACCCCGGCCCGGCTCTCTCCAGTCTTGTGAAAAAGGGCGTTCTTCAAACCGACAGCAGGGAGACCCGGCGTGTCAGGGACAAAACCGTAAACACCGCCAGCCTCAACGTTTCCGCGGAGGAAGCCTTGATTATAGCAAATCAAAAGAAACGCCGCTCACCCCAACAGGCCGCCGTATTGGAACTGCTCTCCTCCATAGAAAGGGCCGCGGTAAAGGAGATCTGCTATTTTACCGGCACAAGTGCGGCCACCGTCAGGAGGCTCGCCGAGGCCGGCCTTGTGACCATTGAGGCGGACGAGGTATTCAGGCGCCCTTCGTATAAGATGGGCGCGGAGGCCCCGCTGCCTGAACTGAACGAGGAGCAGCAGAAAGCGTTTCAGGGCATACTTGAACTAAGTTCGTCGGGGCAGCCTAATGTGTCGTTGCTGTTCGGGGTTACGGGCAGCGGTAAGACCGCCGTATATATCAGGCTTATTGAAGAAATGCTCCGCAGAGGCAAATCCTCCATCCTGCTCGTGCCGGAAATATCCCTTACGCCCCAGATGCTTCAGACCTTTTCTTCTTATTTCGGAGACAACATTGCCGTGCTTCACAGTTCCCTTGCCATTGGGGAGCGCTATGACGAGTGGAAGCGTATAAAATCCGGTTTGGCGAAGGTGGTTATCGGCACTCGCAGCGCCGTGTTTGCCCCGGTAAGTGAGTTGGGCATAATTATTATTGACGAGGAGCAGGAAGACACCTACAAATCCGAGAATTCACCCAGATACCACGCCAGGGATGTGGCAAAATATAGATGCTATCATGCAGGCGGGCTACTGCTTCTGGGCTCCGCCACCCCCGATGTGGTCAGCCGTTACCACGCCGAAATTGGAACATACAAATTTTTTTCCCTTCCCGCCCGCTATAATCTCATGGAACTGCCCCAGGTGCGTATTGTGGATATGAAGAGAGAACTTCGTCGGGGCAACGGGGGTAGCATCAGCTTGCTGCTCAGGGATGAGTTGGAGGAGAACATAGCCCGCGGTGAGCAGAGCATTCTCTTTATAAATCGCCGGGGCGCATCAAAACTCATCACCTGTGTGGAATGCGGCTATACTTATAAATGCAGCCGTTGCAGCGTCAATCTCACCTACCACAGCGCCAACAGGAGGCTGATGTGCCATTACTGCGGCCTTTCCCTTCGGGCGGACGAATACTGCCCTGACTGCGGCGGCAAACTGAGCTTTATCGGCGCCGGCACTCAAAAGGTGGAGGAAGAGCTGAAAGAGCTTTTTCCCGGGGTAGTGGTTTTGCGCATGGACACGGATACCGTCTCTCCGGCGGGCTCCCACGAGGCCCTTCTTACCCGGTTTCGCGAGAAAAAAATCCCCATCATGGTAGGAACCCAGATGGTGACAAAAGGGCTTAACTTTGAAAATGTGACTCTGGTTGGGGTGATATCCGCCGACCAGTCTCTGTATTCCGGTGATTACCGTTCCGGGGAGCGCACCTTTTCCCTTATTACTCAGGTTGTTGGCCGCAGCGGCAGGGGAGAGAGGCCCGGGCGGGCGGTAATACAGACTTTTACCCCATCCAATCAGACAATTCTGCAGGCGGCCAGCCAGGATTACGACAGCTTTTACGCCTCCGAAATTCAGCTGCGCCGGCTGCAGAACTGCCCGCCCTTTGCGGATTTGTTTGTGGTTACCGCCTCGGGGCTTGACGAATCCCTAGTTCTGAAATGCTGTGCGGAAATAAGAACAATATTTCAAAGAGAGCTGGGCAGCAGGAAAGATGTACGTATACTCGGCCCGGCGCCCCTGCCTGTGGTTCGGGTTAATAACCGCTACCGTTATAGGGTGACATTAAGCTGTAAAGGTGATAAAATAATCAGACAGCTTGTTTCGTCGGTGCTGATCCATTGCAATACAAAAAAAGAATTTAGAGGTGTTTCCGTATTTGCGGATATTAATCCGACCGAATAGATATAAGAGGTGAAGATATGGCTCTTAGAAATATACTTACTGAGGGAGAACCATCCCTGGAAAAGCGTTCCCGGCCTATAACCGAATTCAACGAAAGGCTCCACATCCTGCTCGACGATATGCGTGAAACTCTCGAAAACGCAGGCGGGGTGGGCCTTGCCGCGCCCCAGGTGGGCGTACTGCGCCGCGCGGTCCTTGTATTGGAAACCAACGTGGCGGAGGGGGAGGAGGAGTTTATAATTGAACTCATCAATCCCGAGATTGTAGAAGTTGATGGGGAGCAATACGGCCCTGAGGGTTGCCTCAGCGTCCCCGGTGTTTTCGGCATGGTGAAACGTCCCGAACGCGTCAAGGTCAAGGCTCAGGACAGGTATGGCAACTTTTTTGAGATTGAGGGTGAGGGCCTTACTGCCAGGGCTTTTTGCCATGAGATAGACCACCTGGAGGGGAAGCTGTTTCTCTCCCTGGCAGACCGCCTGCTGAGCCCGGAGGAACTGGCCTCTCTTTCCGAGGATGAGTCCGAAACAGACAGTGAGAGTGAGGAAGATTAATCTATGCGCATAGTTTTCATGGGTACGCCGGATTTTGCGGCCGCCTCACTGAAAAAGCTTATTGACAGGGGCTTTAACGTTGTTGGCGTATTCAGCCAACCGGACAAGCCCAGAAACCGGGGTATGAGGCTTTCATACAGCCCGGTGAAGGAGGTTGCCCTGTCAGCCGGTTTGCCCGTATTCCAGCCAACCACGCTTAAGGACGGCAAAGCCACCGAGCAGCTTCGCGCTCTCGCCGCGGACCTTATCGTGGTAGTGGCTTACGGGCGGATTCTGCCGGATGACATACTGGCCGTACCTCCCAGAGGCTGCATCAATCTCCACGCGTCACTGCTGCCTAAATACCGGGGGGCGGCCCCCATCCAGTGGGCCATTCTCAATGGAGACAAAACCACCGGGGTTACTACCATGTATGTCAGCAGCAAGCTTGACTCCGGCGACATTATCTATACTGCCGAAACCGAGATTGGCGAATTTGAGACAAGCGGCCAGCTGCTTAACCGGCTCCGCGACATGGGCGCCGAGCTTTTGTGTAAAACCGTTGCCGACATTGAGAAAGGCGTAGCCCCCAGAACTCCTCAGAACCACTCTCAGGCTACCTATGTTACCCCTCTGGACAAATCCATGAGCCCCATTGAATGGAACAAATCCCCCAGGGAAATCGTCAAATGGATCTGCGGCCTTAACCCCTGGCCGGTGGCCACGGCGGAGTTTAATGGAAGGTTGTTACGCATATTTTCTGCGGAATATACCCGGAACCGCACGGAGAAATCCCCCGGAGAAATCGTTGCCGCAGACAACAGGGGGCTGGAAGTTGCCTGCAGCGGGGGTCAGACCCTGCTCATAACGGAATTGCAGGCCCCCGGCGGCAAGCGTATGAGCGCCGCAGATTACCTGAGAGGCCATCCAATACCGGTGGGGGAAGATAAGCCGTGACCGGCCGGCGGGCCGCCCTGATGGCGCTGGAGCGCTTCAGGAGAAGCGGTTCCTGGTCTGACGCGGTCCTTGATGGCATAGTTCAAAAGTGCGGTATGGACAGGCGGGAGGCTGCCCTGGCCAGCCGCCTGTGTTACGGGGTGCTGCAAAACATGGCCCTTTGTGATTTTTACATCGGCTCATATTCCAGCGTCCCTCCCAAAAAGATGGAGCCCAAGGTTTTGGATATACTGCGCATATCCGCCTATCAAATCCTGTTTTTGGATAAAATACCCTCCCGTGCCGCGGTAAACGAGGGCGTCAAGCTGTGCAAAAGCCTGGGGTTTGGAAGGGCCTCCGGCCTTGTAAATGCCGTTTTGCGCCGGTTGTCCGAAAATCGTGACAACTTGCCGGAAATTCCAAATAATGACCCCGCAGATTATCTCTCCCTTAGATACAGCCACCCTAAATGGCTGACCGAGGAGCTGCTAAGGGAGCATGGCCCTGAGTTTACCGAGAACTTTTTCCGGGCCAATAACGACGAGGCGCCCATGACTGCCCAGGCAAACACGTTAAAGATTGACACTCCAAGCCTGATTAAGAACCTCGAAGCTGAAGGTGTCGCCGTTTCGGCCCATCCCTGGCTTGAAAACTGCGTCCTTTTATCGGGCACCGGGGATTTGACGGAGCTTTCTTCCTTTAAGCGCGGTGAGTTTTATATACAGGACGCCGCCGCACGGCTGGCAGTGGTGGCCGCGGACCCAAAGCCGGGTCAAAGGGTGCTGGACGCCTGCGCCGCTCCCGGCGGCAAGAGTTTTGCCGCCGCGATTCTTATGGAAAATTCCGGCGAAATCATAGCCTGTGATATTCACAAATCGAAGCTTTCCCGCATTGAAAACGCGGCCCGGCGCTTGGAAATAGATATAATTTATACAAGAGCCTGTGATGCCAGGAGGCCGGATGAGGATTTGCATGGCAGCGCGGATATTGTTATTGCCGACGTGCCCTGCTCCGGCCTGGGAGTAATCCGCAAAAAGCCGGATATTCGATATAAGAACCCCCGGGAGCTGGCGGGGCTGCCGGATATTCAGCTTGATATTTTAAAGGGCCTCACCCCATGCGTGAAGCCCGGAGGTACCCTGATATATTCAACCTGCACCGTCAGGCGGCAGGAAAACGAAGGTGTTATAGAGCAATTTCTTAACATCAACACGGAATTTAAGCCGGAGGCCTTCAAGCTCCCCGGGCCGGCAGGATTGGCTGAATCTGGGCATATTACCCTGTGGCCCCATATTCATGAAACAGACGGATTTTTCATATGCAAGCTAAGGAAGAAACCATGAAAAAAGACATCAAGTCCATGCTTCCCCAGGAGATTGAAGAGGACTTATCCCGATTGGGTGAACCCCCATTTAGGGCAAAACAGATTTTCCGTTGGCTGGGCAGGGGGGCTGTTTCCTTCCAGGAAATGACCGACCTGTCAAAATCCCTGAGGGAAAAGCTGGAGCAGCAGTATTATATAAGCTCACTTAAGCCCCTGAAAAAACAGGTTTCCAAAATAGACGGCACTATAAAGTACCTGTGGGAGCTTGAGGACGGAAACGCCGTTGAGACAGTGGTCATGAAATATAAACACGGCAACACCGTCTGCATTTCCTCTCAGGTGGGCTGCCGGATGGGCTGCGCCTTCTGTGCTTCCACCATCGGCGGCCTTGTGCGGAATCTAAAGCCCTCGGAAATGCTGGACCAGGTGCTTTACTCTGAGTCTGAAAGCGGCCTTAAAATTTCAAACATTGTCTTAATGGGCATAGGCGAGCCCCTGGATAATTATGACAACGTAATGCGCTTTCTGGAGCTGGTTAACCATCCGGAGGGCAGGAATATAGGCATGCGCCATATTTCTCTGTCCACTTGCGGGCTTACAGAAGTATTTGACAAGCTGGGGGAGCTTAATTTACAATTAACACTGTCGGTGTCCCTGCATGCCCCGGACGATGAAACCCGTTCCAGGCTGATGTCGGTGAACCGGGGCAGGGGAGTGGACCGGCTGCTTGATGCCTGTGACGAATACTACAGGCGCACGGGCCGCCGTGTTTCCTTTGAATACGCGATGATTGACGGGGTCAACGACACAGAATACCACGCCAGGCTTTTGGCGGACAAGATTAAGAAAACCGGCGGCCACGTTAACCTGATTCCCCTCAATCATGTGGAGGAGCGGGAATTTGCCCCCTCATCGGAGGAAAACATGCGGGCATTTATAAAGATACTTCGGAAAAAGGGCGTTAATGTCACCGTTCGCCGCCGTCTCGGCAGCGATGTGGACGCCTCCTGCGGCCAGCTTCGCAGGAAGGCGGCAAAGGACTGATTTGTTTGCATGTTGGAGGATTTATGGAAGGCTTTGGGATTACCCACCGCGGTAAAGTCAGAAAAGAAAATCAGGACAGTTTCCTGATGGAGATATTTGACAAGGGCAGGGGCGCCGTGCTTGTGCTCTGCGACGGTATGGGTGGAGCCCAGGCCGGAAGCGTTGCCAGCAGTATGGCCTCCGAAACCTTTATGTCTCATGTCATGGCCTGCCTGGCGGAAAAAAACTCGAAAAGAGGCCTTGATGAAATCTTAAAAGAGGCCACGGACTATGCTAATATTAGGGTGTTTGACCGCTCTTATATGGATTTTAGCTGTCTCGGGATGGGCACAACTCTGGTTGGAGCTTTGGTAAAATCCGGCGAGGGCGCCGTTGTTAACGTGGGGGACAGCAGGGCATACCTTGTATCCGACTGTGAAATCAGCCGTATTACAAAGGACCATTCTTTCGTTGCGGAGCTTTTGGATAGAGGTGCCCTGACCCCGGAGCAGGCGCAAAACCACCCCCAAAAAAACCTTATTACCAGGGCCTTGGGCGTGGAATCAAAGGTGAACTGCGATATTTTCAAACTGGAGTTTTCCGCCGGCGATCGATTGCTGCTCTGCTCCGACGGGCTCAGCAATATGGTCAGCGATAATGAGATATTGGACCATGTTGGCAAAACTAATAATCCGCAGGAGATATGTCAAAGCCTCTTGGATACGGCCCTGGACAGGGGCGCACCGGACAATGTGACCATTGCGGTGCTTGTATTTTAGCTCCGATATATTGGATAATCACATTTTTACTTAGCATTTAATCCTAAACATAACCTTCAACCTACAGGGAGGCCCCCAAATGGACAACAGTATGGATAAATATCTGGGCCAGCTTTTGGATAACCGATACGAGATCATCGAAGTTATCGGAACCGGCGGCATGGCAGTAGTATATAAAGCCTTATGTCACAGGCTCAACCGCTATGTGGCTGTTAAAATGCTCAAGGAAGATCTGGCTCTGGACGAAGAATTTCGCCACCGTTTTCACACGGAATCCCAGGCGGTAGCCATGCTGTCCCATCCAAACATTGTTGCCGTCTACGACTTCAGCCGTTCCAGTGACATGGAATACATCGTCATGGAACTTATTGAAGGCATTACCCTTAAACAGTACATGAAGAAGAAGGGGCCGTTGAGCTGGAAAGAGGCCCTTCACTTTGCCACACAAATCGCCAAGGCATTAAACCACGCCCACAGCCGCGGCATTATTCATCGCGATATTAAGCCCCACAATATCATGATAGTGAAGGACGGCACTATTAAAGTGGCGGATTTTGGCATTGCCTGCCTTCAGAATGCTCAAAATACGGCAGGCCAGGAGACTGTAGGTTCCGTTCACTATATTTCTCCCGAGCAGGCAAAGGGAGAAGACGTGGATGCCCGCAGCGACATTTATTCGCTGGGCGTTGTGCTCTACGAGATGCTGACAGGCCGGCTTCCTTTTGAGGGGGACAGCCCTGTTTCCGTGGCAATTCAGCACATAAGCTCAACCCCAGCAGCACCCCGTGAAGTTAATCCCGAGATTCCTGCGGGTATTGAAGCCATAACCATGAAGGCTATGAACCCCAATCATGAAGAACGCTATCAGTCGGCGGAAGAACTGTTGGCGGATCTGGAGGAATTCCGCAAGTCCCAGGCCTCAATCCCCGCCAACGTAGGAGCCGGGGCTTTGGGGATGGCCGCTGCGGAAACAGGAGGGTATATGACAGCTCATGATGGAGAACGGCAATACATCATAAGCAAAAATGTAGAACCCATAAAAAGCCCCAGAGAACTGAGCCGGGAGGGCTATAAACGCAGGAGGGGCCGTTCAAGAAAGGTCAGTCTGCTTTCCGGCCTGTTTGTCGTGCTGGTTTTTATATTGGCCATTTTTGTTTATCTGTGGAATTCCTGGCTGAAGGATATTTTTACGGAAGCCGAGCGTATCAATATTCCCAACTTTGTGGGCAGCCCTTACGAGGATATTATCGAAAACGAGGAATTTGCGGGTGTGTTTAACTTTACCGTGGTCTATGCCGTCGACCCAAACAGTCCTCAAGGCATGATAATCGGGCAAAGCCCCGAGGCCTACAGGAGCATGATGCTGGTGCCTGAAGGTATAGATATCGAGCTTAAAGTCAGCACGGGGGCCCAAATGGTGCAGGTGCCCGATGTCATTAACAAGGATTACCGTGTTGCCATACAAATGCTTGAGGAAAGCGGTTTCCTTGTAGAGACCGAAATAAAGGCGTCCAACGAAATCACCAAAGACTATGTGGTGAGCACCAATCCCGCTCCAGGGCAGCTGCTTTCTGCCGGTTCAACGATTTATGTCATTATCAGCGGCGGGCCGGAGGTTGTTACCGTAACCGTGCCTAATCTTGTTGGATTGACACAGAGCGCGGCTGTTTCAGCCCTTGAAAGGGCCAATCTCACTGTGGGTACCATTAGTCCTGTGGAAAGCGAAATGCCGGAAGGAACTATAATCTGGCAGAGTACTCCCGCCTATTCTCAGGTGAAGGAGCACACAAAGATCTATCTCCAGGTGTCAATAGGGCCTAAGGAAACTCCGGCACCCACCCCGGAGGAGACTGCCCCTCCAGCGGATGACGACGAAGTGTCGCCTCCGGCGGTAACCGCTCCGCCGCCCACCGAGCCTCTGGAGCCAGTGGGGCCCGCCGGCAGGTAGATAGAATATGGAAGGCATTATAATAAAAGCCCTCAGCGGTTTTTACTACGTCGCCGCCGGAGCCGAAACAGTGGAGTGCAGGGCTAGGGGCCTGTTCAGGCTGAAAGGGACCTCGCCCCTTGTGGGAGACAGGGTGGAGTTCTCCATAACCGGGCAGGGAAAGGGCACAATAGAAAAGATTTACGGGCGGAAAAACTACTTTATCCGCCCGGCAGTGGCAAATGTAGACTACCTTGTTATTATTGCCCCTGCGGCTATTCCCGTCACGGACCCTTATCTCATCGACAGGGCCTCCGCCATTGCCGAACACAGAGGGTGCAAGGTGCTTATCTGCATAAACAAGGTGGACCTGGACCCTGGAGACAGCCTTTTTGAAATCTATTCCACCACCGGCTATAAGGTCATTAGAACCAGCGCGGTGACGGGGCAGGGGATAGAGGAGCTGCGCGAAGTGCTAAAAGGCACCACCTCCGCCTTTACCGGGAATTCCGGTGTCGGAAAATCAAGCCTTCTGAACGCCCTTTATCCGGGCTTTAACATCAGGGTAGCGGAGGTCAGCCAAAAGCTTGGGCGCGGCCGGCATACCACCCGTCATGTGGAACTGTTTTCCATGGATGACAACACGTTTATTGCCGATACGCCGGGCTTTTCCTCCTTTGACCCCGAAAAAATGGAGCCCATAAGAAAGGAAGAGCTGCAGTATGCTTTTCCGGAGTTTGAACCCTGGCTTTGGGGCTGCCGCTTTAAGGACTGTTCTCATATCAAAGAACCCGACTGCTCCGTGCTTCAGGCTTTAGCGGAGGGAAAAATCCATCCCAGCCGGCACAGCAGTTATATTCGCCTTTTTGAGCTGGCAACGCAAATAAAAGAGTGGGAATTGCAATAATATTCACATTTTGACCGCCTGCTGCATATTATGTATTGAGTACATGTGTGGAAGGCGGTCTAATCATGCATTGGAAAGGGAGGAGAGGTCTAAACATTATCGGCATAATTTCCATAGCGTTGGGGATTTTGATTCTACTTGCCATATTACTGCCTTCCGGTTTTTGGTGGATTGTGCTGGCAATCGCCCTCATCGTGGGAGGGATACTGGCATTACGTTCGTGTTAGGGGGCGTTATATGAGGATTAGAGTAATAAGAGTGCCGAGATTTTTAAGTCGCTTATTGGCCGCATTGTTTATGTCGGATCGTGATCGGGGAGATCGGAGAAAGGATGGGCGTTATTAAGGCTGGTCAAATACATAAAGCTGTGTCCGGGAGGGTAGTTTAGCCCTCCCGGAATCGTTTTGCTCAAATAAGTTTCGCCGGAACTGCTTTAAGCATTGAGATTCTTTCGGTTCTATCTGTTATTAGCATGTCATATATCGGGCTTTGTCCTCATAGGCTTTAGAGAATAAAAGCAAGGGGTGGATACTATGGAGGCATCGCTTAATAAGGTCAATATAAACTGTTTTAAAGAAGTTTACAGCTCACGTTTTACAAGAGAAGAAACGGCTGAGTCAGTTGTCCCCGATACAATGCCGGACATAAGGGAAATTCTCAGCGCGGATGGAATGATTACACTGCGCAGCAAGGAGGTAGACCCCGGGAAAATTAGTGTAACGGGAAATATCAGCGCCACCGTCATTTATCTCCCTGAGGGGCAAGACGGCGTACGGAAGCTGAACTTGACCATGCCTTTTTCCGCCTCCGTGGAGGCGCCGGAAGTGGATGAGGATTGCCCGGTTGTGGTATGCCTGCGCCTTTGTTCCATTGACGCTCGAATGCTCAATCCAAGAAAGATACTGGTCAGGGCAGATGTAATGACCCAGCTGCATGCCTACTGTGAAGGTGACATGGTCATTTGCGACCGCCTTGCAGATGACAACAGCGCCGGCATTCAGATACTTACCTCAACAAAAGAAGTAAGCCCCGTAACTCAGGTGGGGGAAAAGACCTTTGTTCTCTCCGATGAATACCAAATCCCGTCATCCAAGCCCCCCATGGGCGAGCTGCTTAGTCCTAGAGTTGAACTCATGGTGGACGACGTGAAGTCCGTGGGCAACAAACTGATTTTCAAGGGAAGCGCCAGGGTATGGCTGCTTTATTCCAGCAGCACCGACGGCCAGCCCGTGGTGGCGGAATACAACACGCCATTCTCCCAGATAATGGAGATGGAGGGGATAGGGGACCAGCCTCAGGCAAGAATGACGCTCATGCTCACCGGGGCTTATTTTGAGCCTGTTCCTACAGCCCAGGAAGGGCGGGTTTTAAGCGCGGAGATACACCTTGTGGCACAGGCTGTGTGTTCCGACAACAAGAATGTGGACTACATCGCGGATGCCTACAGCAACGACTATGCCCTTAGCCTTAAGAGCGAGGATTTGGCACTGCCTTCAGTCATTCGCCGCATGGAATTGCGGGAGACAATCCGGGAGCTTATGGAGACTGAGGAGCCTGTAAGGGAAATAATAAACATTTACCCCGTTGCGGGTGTGGCTACGGTTGAAGACAAAAATGTAAAATGTCCTGTGACCGTGAGTATTATCTATCGCAGCGATTCGGGGAACCTGTGCGCCGTCACGCGGCGTTTTACGGTGGAAGCTCACATGGAGCAGATGGAACCCGGCATGGAGGCCCAGGTCCTTGAAGTGCACTGCGGGGAAGTCTACGCCTCCGCCGCGGCAGGGGGGCTGGAATTAAGGCTGCCGGTGGACTTTGACATTCTAATAACCAGAAAAGTCAATATCATGCCAATTACGGAAATTTCCGTCCTTGAGGACAGCCCAATTGACACTCAGAACAGGCCCTCACTTATTGTCATATGCACGGACGGAAAGCCCGACATATGGGCACTGGCGAAGAAATATAACTCAACACCGGAACTCATATCCTCCGCAAACTCCCTGAAGGAAACGGAAGGCCAGTCCAGCCGAACGCTACTTATCCCCAAGGCCAGGTAAAAAGGCTTGTCACCCTCTTGTAAATATGCTAAAATATCATAGATTATTTTGGAGATAAGTTATGTCTCACATAAGCTGAATGCTGTTTATAAGAGGAGTTGTTACTATGGCTGGCCATTCCAAATGGCATAACATACAGAAAACCAAAGGTGCCCAGGACGCAAAGCGGGCAAAAATCTTCAGCAAGATTGCTCGCGAAATTATTGTCGCTGTAAAGGAGGGCGGGGCTGACCCTGATAATAATTCCCGCTTGGCTGCTGTTATCACCAAGGCCAGGGCTGCCAACATGCCAAACGACAACATCAAGCGCACCATTGAAAAGGCCCTTGGTTCCGGAGACAGCTCCAATTTCGAGAACATAACCTATGAGGGTTACGGCCCCTGCGGCGTAGCGGTTATCGTGGAGACAATGACCGACAACCGGAATCGCACCGCCAGTGAGATGCGGCACTACTTTGACAAATACGGCGGCAAAATGGGCACAACGGGTTGTGTATCCTGGTCCTTCGACAAAAAGGGTGTTATTATAATAGGAAACGAAGATGGAAGTTTGGATGAGGATACCGTAATGATGGACGTTTTGGAAGCCGGAGCCACAGATATGGAAATTGACGAGGAGTGCTTTGAGGTTTATACCGAGCCCGAGGATTTCCAATCAGTGGTTGACGCTTTAGATAAGTCCGGATATAGCTTTTTGTCTGCCCAGGTTGAGATGATTCCCCAGACCTACGTCAAGCTTGAAAATGAAGAAGATATAAAGAATATGCAGAAGATGCTGGATATGTTTGAAGACAACGACGATGTTAAGGATGTCTGGTACAACTGGGAGAACGACTGAGCATTAATCATCTAGTAAAAGCTGCCGAAAACAGCGGCAGCTTTTTTGTTTTAAAAACAAATTACGGGTAAGCCTAGTAGAGCTTATACAAAATTTGGTTAGACTTAATGTTGTTGTTTGTTTTCGTCGTCAATTGATTTGTTGCGCCAGAAATGATAATTTTAATGGTAATTTTATAGTCAATACACAGGAAGGATTGGGTTCATATGAAAAAACCATTCGTAACGCTTGAACAGCTGAAAGAAATGTCTAAATATTATCCCACGCCCTATCATCTGTATGACGAGCGGGGGATTAGAGAAAATGCCCGAAAACTTATGGAGGCTTTTTCATGGAACCCTGGATTTAAAGAGTACTTTGCCGTAAAGGCCACGCCTAATCCCACAATAATGAAAATTCTTCATGAGGAAGGCTGCGGCATGGATTGTTCATCCCTGACGGAGCTAATGCTCTGCGAAAAGCTGGGCATTGCCGGCAGCGAGATAATGTTCTCGTCCAATGTAACTCCTCCGGAGGATTTCCAGCTGTGCCATAAACTGGGCGGCATAATAAACCTTGACGATATTACCCATATAGATTTTCTGGAGAAAGCCATCGGCTGCATTCCGGAGGTAATTTCCCTCCGTTATAATCCCGGCGGAAATTTTGAAATCAGCAATATGATTATGGACACCCCCAGCGAGGCCAAGTATGGGCTTACAAAGCCTCAAATGTTCCAGGCCTTTCGAATTTTGAAAGAAAAAGGTGTAAAGGAATTCGGCATCCATGCATTTCTCGCCAGCAATACCACCTCAAACGACTATTACCCGACTCTTGCCTTCCAGCTTTTCCGCCTTGCGACGGAGCTTAAGCAGGATATAGGCGTGCACATAGGCTTTATAAACCTTTCCGGGGGCATAGGTATACCTTACCGCCCCGATCAGCAGCCTGTGGATATCATGGCCGTTGGCGAAAAAATGCGGCGCGTCTATGAGCAGATACTGGTGCCGGCTGGCATGGGTGACGTAAAAATCTTTACGGAGCTCGGCCGCTACATGCTTGGGCCCTACGGCTGCCTTGTCACCCGGGCAATCCATAAGAAGAATATTTACAAGGACTACGTTGGCGTTGACGCCTGTGCCTGCAATCTTCTGCGCCCGGCCATGTATGGCGCTTACCACCACATTACGGTTATGGGTAAGGAAAATTCCCCGGAAGACCACCTTTACGATGTGGTCGGCGGCCTTTGCGAAAACAATGATAAATTTGCCATTGACCGCTGGCTTCCACAAATAGACATCGGCGATTATCTGGTAATCCATGACACAGGGGCCCACGGCCATTCCATGGGTTATAATTATAATGGCAAGTTGCGTTCAGCGGAGGTCCTGCTCCGTGAGGACGGCAGCACTAAGCTTATAAGACGTGCCGAAACCCCCGAGGACTATTTTTCAACCCTTATTTTTGATTGACAGCAAAGAGTCCGGGCACTTAATGGTGCCCGGACTTAAACATTGCCGAAAGAAGGGGGGAGGAGCGCCGCCAAAATGCCTTACACAACCTCCTCGATAACGATTACAGAAACCTCAAAGGCGGTCTTTTCCACAGGCTTTCCGTCAATGTTTTTTATGTATTTTCTACTTTGTATCCGACCCTCAAGGCTTACAACCGTGCCGACACTCCATTGCCCTGCCTCTCTTGCCCGCATTCCCCATACAATACAGGGCAAATAGTCGGAGCGGCCGTAGCGCCGGTTTACCGCAAGCATCAGGTCGCTTATTTCTCTGCCCATGGGAGTTATGCGGTGGTTCGGGGCCTTGCATAATGTACCCTTCAAGCGAACGGTGTTTATGTCTTCCCCTTCATCAAAATACAGCTCCCGGGCGAAAACCGTTATTACCAGTTTTGGACCAACGCCGCTTCGATTGTTAAATGATCGAAGCTCGCCTACCACTGAGATTTTTGAAGTTTCCTCCACTTCTAGGGATTCGAGAAGCTGCTCTCTCACAATAATGTTTATCCTGTCTGTCACCCCGGACAGCCGCTGGATATCAAGGGGGAATTGATAGAAACGTTCGCCCCTGCTCTCGTGGGATAAATGCGGTTTTTCCGCCAGAACGCCCCTGAGACGGACCTTGTTTACTGAATTCATCTCGTCCATGTCTACACCTCGTATCATTTGATATAAAATCCTATTCATGGACGGGGCTCAGTATGCTACATCAAATCTTCAGGGTCCAGTCCGAGGAGCAATAAGGCCGCGGCGCCGGCCATAATGTCCTCTGGGGAATAGTTTCTTTTGCTGCGCACGGGTATATCCTGCCTCTCCAGCACTTTTCCGTTAAGGGTTGGCATCTCTCTTTGCAGGGTTAGGACGCTTTCACCCTCACCGATGCTTGACATGGTAACGCTGTCCTTTTTTGACATCCCATAGCTTATAACACAGTCTGCTTTTATTAACGAGGTCAGGCTTATGGCGGTTCCCGGCACGAGCAGTATTTTGCAGCTGCCTTTTAGATTTGCCGGCGGCCTGTCCCAGACCCGCTGGGAAATGACAATAATGTCCGGCACGGCTCCCGCATCAATGGAGCTTTGCCCGACAAAGGTTACGCCCGGGTTAGGCAGTTTAACCAGTTCCTCTGTAATTATTGTCAAAATATCTTCCCTGCCTATTGCATCCAACACTGCCAGGCTGACCAATTTTTCACCCCACTTGTAGTATTTTTATAATCGGAGTATAATCTCCATATTATGTTTGAAAGGACGGACGTAATGGATATTCAGGAAATACTAAGCCGCTGTGACCACACGCTGCTCAGGCCGGACGCAACTTCAGGAGAGATAATGGAACTTTGCGACCAGGGAATAAAATACAAGGTGGCCTCCGTGTGTATTCCGCCCTGCCACGTAGCCGGAGCAAAAAATTACGCAGGCGGCAGCCTTCGGATTTGTACGGTCATAGGCTTTCCCAATGGATACAGTACCGCCCGAATAAAGGCGATGGAGACTGTGGATGCAATAAAAAACGGCGCTGATGAGATTGATATGGTTATCAATCTGGCAATGGTGAAGGATGGATGTTTTTCAGATATATTGGATGAAATAAAATCCGTGCGCTCCTGCTGTAAGGGCCATATTCTGAAGGTGATTATTGAAACCTGCCTGCTGACCCAGGAAGAAAAACAGATTCTCTGCGAGATTGTCTCTAACTCCGGAGCGGACTACATTAAAACTTCAACGGGCTTTTCCGCGGGAGGAGCCACCAGGGAGGATATTGTTCTCATGCGCCGGTTCTGCTCCCCCCAGGTTAAGATAAAGGCCGCAGGGGGCATCTCCACATTGGAGGATGCCCGGGAATTTATTGAACTGGGAGCGGACAGGCTTGGCACCAGCCGCATAGTAAAGCTGGTTATGGAGGAAGGATATTAAAAATATCACGACTGCTCACGGCGGCTGCCCCTGTTTGCGAACAGGCGTTTTCTAAGCTGACCGCACACCCCTACTCCCGGAATGGCCAGCAGAAACCAGTAAAAAGTAAACAGCAGGCAAATCTGCCCCATCAGATTAAAGGCTCTATCGGAATAGTCCCACACCCGCCAGCCGAGTTTTATGTTTACAATCAGGCCCACCAAAAACTCCACCGTTGTTATAACGGCAGCGCTCAAAACCCATTTTTTCCAAAGCGGGACATGGAACCTGGTTGCTATTAAATATAAAAATAAGAAGCATAAGCCGCCGGTGAGGGGCATTGTCCAGTGTGTAAACCCGCGCCAGATTAGTTCAATTGCTCCGTAGCTCATAGCTCCTAATGCATATACGGTTACCATTTCAAAAAACAGCATACTAAAAACCCCTGATTTAGCATTGCCCAAATTAACAAATTTAGTCATCCAAAAGATTGTCAGGAGGAAAATAAGCGGCAGTAAGGAGACAGCATGACTAAACCCGGCCAAACGTGTAAAAAATAAAGTCGAAACACTTGACATACTGTGAAAATACTGCTACAATTATTTGCGCTATAATAAAGTAGGCACGGTTGGTGTCCGTCCTCACCCGGTCATATAAAGATGACCGCGGTTAATAAGACTAGTTATCTCCTTATGGAGTTAATATGTTTTGTGTGCGGATGCCTTGTGCGTCCGCATTTTTACATCTGGGGCATGGCTCTGGGAAATTATATGGAGGTGTTTAAGTATCGCAAACTTGACTTATCAAGTTAATGAAGAAATCCGAGATAAAGAGGTACGGCTTATCAGTGAGACGGGCGAACAGCTTGGAATAATGAGCAGTGAGGCCGCGCTGAAGATTGCTTATGAAGACGACCTTGACCTGGTAAAAATCGCACCCGGCTCCAATCCGCCGGTCTGCAAGGTCATGGACTACGGCAAATACCGTTTTGAGCAAAGCAAGAGGGAAAAGGAAGCTAAAAAGAGACAACACATCATTGAGGTAAAGGAAATCCGCATGTCGCCCAGTATCGGAGCAAACGATTTCAACTTCAAGCTTCGTAATGGGCAGAAGTTTCTGCGTGAGGGCGATCGTCTTAAAGTAACGGTTCGCTTCAGGGGCAGGGAAATGGCCCATACCAACCTTGGTGAGGAGTTGCTTAAGAATTTTGCGGCTGCATGTGCAGATATTGCGACTGTGGATAAACTCCCGAAGCTGGAAGGTCGCAATATGATCATGTTCCTTTCACCCAAGGCCATACCTAACCCTAAGAAAGAACAAGGAAAGGAGTAATCAACGACATGCCTAAACTCAAAACTCACTCCGGTGCCAAGAAGAGGTTCAAACTCACAAAGCACGGAAAGGTTAAGCGTTCTCGCGCTAATAAAAGCCACATTCTAACCAAAAAGACATCAAAGCGCAAAAGAGGCCTCCGCCAGGGCGCCTATGCAGATGCCACCAACGTATCTGCTATCAAGCGCATGATTCCATACAAGTAAGGAGGATTTAAGAAATGGCTAGAGTTAAAGGCACAATGGCGACGCGCAAGAGAAGGAAAAAGATCCTCGGTATGGCAAAAGGCTACTGGGGTGCAAAATCCAAGCACTTTAAGATGGCCAACCAGGCGGTGATGAAATCTCTTAGATATGCCTATGTGAGCAGAAAGCAAAACAAGAGAAACTTCCGCAAACTGTGGATTACCCGCATAAACGCCGCCTGCAAGATGAATGGCATGAACTATTCCACTTTTATTCATGGACTCAAGCTTGCCGGTATTGATATGAACCGCAAAATGCTCTCCGAGACCGCAATTCACGACCCCGAAGCTTTTACAGTTCTTACCGAGAAGGCCAAAGCCGCACTTAACGGCTGAGTTAAATTAAAAAACAACCGGGAATGTATCTGGTGTGATACATTCCCGGTTGTTTTTTACCCAGAAAATAGCGCCCATAAGAAATCTTTAAGATGATACTTGACTAATGCGCTAAAGTGTGATAGTCTAAAGTAAAATATCCAAATCTGGAAAAGGGGAGGGCATGATTGGAACGACTAAAAAAGCTTTTGCATAAAGCCGAGCAGGTGCCTCTGAAACTGCGAGCGCTTTATGAAAGTTACGGATATTCCAGATATCGTATGGGGAGTTTTGAACCCTATGACCTGTATATGGAAAACAAGCATTTTCTCAAGAGTGAGGGAATAATCACTTTTACGGACGCTGCCGGGCGGCTTATGGCTCTCAAGCCGGACGTGACGATAAGCATTGTGAAAAACACCGGTGCCGACGTTGATACCCAGAAGTTTTATTACAATGAAAACGTATTCCGGATTGAGCACAGGGGGGAAGAGTACAGGGAAATCCGCCAGATGGGACTGGAATACATAGGGGCCGGGGGCGGATACGCCCAGGCGGAGGTGGTGGGGCTGGCCCTGGCCAGTCTTGAGGTTATAAGCCAGGAATATACACTGGATATAAGCCATATGGGCTTTATTGCCGGATTGATAAGGGTTCTTGGATTGGATGATGAGAGCACGAAAAAAGTTCTGGAGGCATTACGGAACAAAAACAGGACTGAACTGTCGGCAATTGCCGACAGCCTGCCTATTGGCGAGAGTGAGCGTGAAACTTTAAAGTCAGTAGTGAAAATCCGGGGCCCCCTAGGCAGGACTCTAAGGGAGACGGCTTGTCTCTGCCTCGACAAGGAGATGTCAGAGGCTATTGAGGAACTGAAAGAGCTGGAGAAGATACTCAGTATATCGGAAAGCTCGGGAAAAGCCTACTTGGATTTTTCCGTAATAAACGACTTGGATTATTATAATGGAATTGTATTCCGGGGTTATGTTCGGGAAGCGCCCCGGGCGGTGCTTGCCGGAGGGAGATATGACAATCTGCTGCGCCGTTTTGGAAAGCCTCAGCCTGCCATTGGCTTTGCCCTTTATCTCAGCGATTTGGACAGGGCCTTCCATGAGTCTCCGGAATATGACACGGATGTGCTCCTTTTATACGGGAACACACCGGGGCCGCTGGTTGCCGGTGTGGTTCGTTCCCTGATTTCCCAGGGGTTCAGGGTCAGGGCGGAAAAAATCGCCCCGCGGGGGGTCCGTGCCCGTCAGGTGCTGACAATTAATCCGGCTGGAGAAATGGAGGCTGTTCCCGATGCTAAATATTGCACTGCCGAAGGGCAGGCTGGGCTCGGAAGTATATGAGCTGTTTTCCAAAATAGGCTATGTCTGCCAGAGCATGGATGACCAGGGCCGCAAGCTTGTATTTGAGGATTTGCAGTCCGGCATACGATATCTG
>DUOX01000045.1 GCA_012838665.1 Clostridiales bacterium | reverse complement strand
TAAGGCTGCGGACATTACCTGGAGCCGGGATGGGGACGGTGAAAAATTCAGATATTCCCTTTCCGACGGGTCCGAGCTCCTGCTGGGCGTTGGCAAGACATATATCTGTATTGTTCCCACCGGCAGCACCATTACAATAAGCTGAACATATTTGTCTGGCAGAAGAAAAAGGAATCCCGGTTTTTTCCGGGATTCCTTTTTTCACGTGAAACATTGGTGTTTCGCGTGAAACATCAACCGGGGGAAAGCTGGCGCTCTACCCCGGTTCAATGTTTTTTTATCGGTTTTTAGACGGGAAAGCATATCATTGGCCGCTTCATGGTTTTTGCCTTTTCCACAAGCTCCTCCATGGTGCCGTATTCCATGCACCTGGCCTGGCAGTGGCGCACGCAGGCGGGAACGGTGTCCTCGCCTTTGGCTATGCGCTCGGCACAGAGATTGCACATGGTGGTGGGGAAAGGCACAAAATCCACTTGGACCCTGTCCTTGCGGCCGGGGTAAACATGCTCCGTAACCTTGATACCGAACACGCCCTCCGGATAGCCGTTTTCCTGCTTGCAGGCGACCGTGCAGGTAAAGCAGCCCGTGCAGTATTCTATGTCAATGAGTAAACCCTTCTTAGCCATCAAATCATTCCTTTCTAAACCGTAAGGGGCTGGCCGGCTCCGTAACCCACCTCGGGACCGCCCAAATCCTCGCCCGGCTCCAGCTTGCGGATGCGGACCGGCACGGTCTTATACGCCCCTCCGCCGTAACCGCTGCTGCTGCCCGGCTGGGAAAGCACCAGCTTGTTGCAGTTGTACTTCCATGCGCCGAAATAGCTGGGGCCTTTCCCCTCCTCTTCCGGAGGCCACCATCCGTGAGGCACGGAAACGCATTTTTCGTTCATGGCGAGATTGTATTTCACCTTGCGCATGCACTTGCCCCTGTCGTTTTCGATTACGCACCAGTCGCCGTTTTTCAGCCCCAGCCCTTTCGCCACCTTGGGGTTAATTTCCATAATGGGGTCCGGGTCGTTTTCACGCAGCCAGGGTATGTTCCGGTGCTCGGAATGGAAGTAGAGGGGGCTGCGGCGTCCGGAAATCATAACGAGCGGGTACTTTTTCATGAGTTCCGGCGTGGCGTTTTCGCTCTCGGGCGGCTCGGCGTAGTAAGGCAGCGGGTCGAGGCCCCAGGCCTCCTGCTGGGTGGAATAGAGCTCCACCTTCCCGGTGGGGGTGGCAAAACCGGGCTTGCCGTCGGTACGGAGAAGCCCCTTCTCGTGGCGGTAATAGGGTACGGAGACTCCTTCCTTCTCAAAGACCCAGCCGCCGTGCTCGATGAGCTCCTCAAAGGTGTAGCCTGTGGGCTTCAGCTTCTCGTCGAAGAAATCCTCCACCTTAGAGTATTTCTTGCGCAGCTCGGAATTGAAGCGCAGCGCCAGCTCGAAGTTGATTTCCCAGTCGTTCCTTGCCTCTCCCAGAGGCTCCGACAGCTTGCGGATGGCCTGGGCGGGAGTGTGCCAGACGCGTATGCTGTTGCGCTCCGTAAAGCAGGCGGCGGGCAGCACAATATCCGCGATGGCCATCGTGGTGGGGTTGTGGAACACGTCCACCACCACGTTGAATTCCATGTTCATCAGCGCCCTGTGGTGCTTGTTCAGGTCGGCGGCGTTGCCTCCCAGCAGGTTGGAGGTCTGGATGTACGTGCCCTTAATGGGATAGGGCTCGCCGGTGAGCATCTGCTCCACCGCCAGGTCTGGCTGGATGTACAGCCTGGTGTTGGCTATGTAGGGGTATTCCTTTGCACCGATGCGCTTCTCGTTTATCTTCTTGACAAACTCCTCTCCGTACGTTTCCAGCACCTGAGAGGCGTTTATGGGCCACATGGCGATGCCGAAGGCTCCTCTGGCCGCCACGTTGCCGCCCGGAACGTCGAAGTTGCCAGTGATGCACCAAAGGGCGGATATGGCCTGGGCGGTGTAGGTTGCCTCTGGGTTCATGTCTATGGGCATGCCCCAGTGGATGGCCGAGGGCCTGCTGGTGGCGTAGGCCTTTGTGGCCTGGTACAGGATTTCCCTGGGAACCCACGTCAGCTGTTCCACACGCTCGGGAGTATACTCTGCGGCCCGTTCCTTCAGCTTGTCAAATCCGTAGCACCACTTCTCCACAATTTCCTTGTCGTACCACTCGTTCTGGATGATAAGGTTTATCATGCCCAGGGCTATGGCCCCGTCGCTCCCCGGACGGCACTGGAGGAAATACTCGGCGCGGCTGGACAGCCATGTGGCTCTTGGGTCTATGACAATGAGCTTGCTGCCCCGCTTCATGCAGTCCACTATCCAGTGGCCGTAAAAACCGTCGGGACAGCCGGTGGTTGGATTCTGAGCCCACACTATTATGTATTTGGGGCAGGCCCAGCGGGGGTCGTCATACCTGTCCTCAAAAAACTGGCTGCAGTCCGCCACGGTCAGGGTGCCGTCAGTCATGCAGGAACCGGTAATGCGGGGCGTGTAGCAGCTCTGCCCGGAAAGCCCAAGCTGCGAAAGGTTGGGGCTCCCGTACGCGTAGGCCAGGAAAGTAAGCGGCGCGTTTATGTCCCTTCCAGTGCCCTGGACAAAAATAACGGACTCGGGCCCGTACTTGTCTTTGAACTCCTTAAACTTGTATTCAATGGTGTCGAGGGCCTCATCCCAGCTAATCCTCTGGAATTTCCCCTCGCCCCGTTCCCCCACGCGCTTGAGGGGGTAAAGTATGCGTTCCGGGTGGTTGACAAACTGGGTATACGCCAATAGCCGCGGACATGCCCTCCCCTGCGACCATGGATGGCAGGGGTCCCCCTCCACCTTGACCACCTTATCGCCCTTGAAATAGACTAAGGCTCCGCATCCGCCATGGCAGCCAGGACCGGGAGACCATACGGTGGTTCTTTCTACACGGTCATATTCTATGGACATATTAAGCCTCCTTAATCCGTTAATAAAACAAAAACACATTAAAAACAAGCCCTTGTCTTAAGGATATAGTCCTGCGGGGGAAATGGGTGTTTTTTTTATTAATTACAATATAACATTTTATATCTTAAATGTAAAGTTTCTTGGAATACAGCCCTTGACTTTGGTATTGTTCTAAGGTTTATTATTATATGGATACTAAATTAACAAACGAGTTAACTGGCAATACTTGCATAGGAAAGGAGCAACTGCTTTGGAGAAGGTCTACACTAATCTAACAACCGGCGGGCCGATCTCGGTATACGTCAAGGACGGTCGGATAACCCGCATCCGCCCTCTTCAGGTGCCCGAAGAAGATTTTCCCAGACCATGGGTCATTGTAGATAAAAACGGTAAAAAGTACTCTCCGCCCAAGGCCATGCGCCTGGCGCAAAATGTATTTACCG
>DUOX01000044.1 GCA_012838665.1 Clostridiales bacterium | reverse complement strand
CTGAGCTATACCCCCACAATATTTTTTATTTTTCGACTGTAAAGGGTATTTTAACAGAAACATGGGTACTTGTCAACATCAATTTTTTGAACGGGTTAGAGCGCTATACATATTCAATAACCGGCACAAGGAGAAATACTGGTTACCGTTAGGAAATGCTATCTGGGCGGGGGCGGTGTCTCGCGGACGATTTTTGCCAGTAAACCAAGAACTTCCGGGATATCAATACCCTGAGGGCAGCGAGACACGCACTGTCTGCACTCTATGCAATTCTCCGGCCGCTTTTTTTTCCTCTAAACCATAAACATCCATCAATGCAAAAGGACTGGGGCTAAAATTATACTCATTATAAACATTCAACAGCTCGGGTATTTCCAATTCCATGGGACATTCTATGCAGTACCGGCAGCCTGTGCATGGCAGCAAGGTTCTCGCCTTCAATATCTCCACGGCCTGATGGATTATCCTATGTTCTTCCTCATTCAAAGGCTGGAAGTTGGAAAAGGTATTCACATTGTCAATAATCTGTTCCATAGTGCTCATACCGCTGAGCACCACCTGTACATTGGGCAGCCCGGCTGCAAAGCGCAGGGCCCAGGAAGCAATACTTTTATCCGGTGCGTAGTCCAGCATCAGCTTATCCGCCTCGGGGCACAGGGAGGCCGGCCTTCCGCCCCGAGCCGGCTCCATTACAATTACCGGGATACCCAAATCGGTAAGTATTTCATACTGCCTCTCCGCCTCCTGAAACTCCCAGTCAAAATAATTAAGCTGAATTTGAGCAAAATCCCAATCCCGGAGCTTTGAAAACATCTCCAGCAGTTCCGGACTGCCGTGGGAGGAAAATCTCAGGTAACGAATCTTGCCCCGGGCCTGATACTCCTCAAATACGGGAATAATATACCCAGCCATAAACTTGTCCACACTGTGCTCATTAATATTATGGCACAGGTAGAAGTCAAAATAGTCAACTCCGCAGCGCTCCAATTGCTCCTGGAAAATCCGACGGACATCATCTTCGTTTTCACAAAGGGTGCCGGGCATTACGTAACCAAAAAATAGCTATCCCGGGGGTATTTTTTAAGTATGCGGCCTACAAGCTTTTCCGATTCGCCCTCATGGTAAATATAGGCCGTATCAAAGTAGTTGATGCCGTTATTAAAGGCATAGTCAATTATCTCCTCAGCATTTTCAAAATCGATTGTCTCGCCCCGGCCGGGGATGCGGGGCAGCCGCATACATCCCATTCCCAGCAGAGATGTCTTCAGCCCCGTATTTTTAAATTCCCTGTATTCCATACGCTACCTCCCCTCAATGCAGCTTCTAGCCGCTAAACGTTTGGCACAGATGCTTTATGCAGCAGTCCTCGCAGCGGGGTTTCCTGGCATTGCAGACCGCTCTGCCGTGGAGCACCAACCGGTGGCAGAAATCCGAGGATTTTTCCGCAGGCAGTATCTTCCGCAGCTCCATCTCAATTTTTGTGGGATCATTCAAGTTGTCTGCCAATCCGATTCGGTTGCTGAGACGCTTACAATGGGTGTCAACCACGACGGCGGGTTTCCCGAATACATCGCCCAGGATGAGGTTTGCCGTCTTGCGCCCTACCCCCGGCAGCTCCAAAAGCTCCTCCATGGTGTCCGGCACGCGTCCATTGTGCTTTTCCAAAAGTATCTGAGCGCACCTTACTATATCTCGGGCCTTTGACCTGTAAAACCCGCAGGAATGCACGTACTTCTCCACCTCGGAAACATCGGCTCCGGCAAACGCCTCCAGGGAGGGAAAACGCTCAAACAGTGCCGGAGTTATCACATTAACCCGTTCATCGGTACACTGGGCCGCCAGCCTGGTGGAAAAAAGCAGCTCATAGTCTTTCTCATAGTTTAGAGAACATTCTGCCAGGGGATATTTCAGCTCAAGCAACCGGATTATTTCATCTATCTGTTCTTTTGAGCGCACTTAATCACCTCTTATTTCTTATTGATATTCTAACACAAACCATTCCCAAAACCAAATATTTTCGTGATTTACACTGTTGTAAAGCCTTGATAATTTAGGTATAATGTTCATATTCTAACAATTAAGAAAGATATAAGTGGAGGACCCCATATGATAAGCGAGCTTATAAACATAATTGCATCCCAGGACAGCGAAGCCGCTGACGCCATCCAAAAAGAGCTTGGGCGCCAGCGGGATAATATCGAACTCATTGCTTCGGAAAACATTGTTAGCCGGGCTGTGCTTGCGGCTGCGGGCAGCGTATTGACAAACAAATATGCTGAAGGTTATCCCGGAAGACGCTACTATGGCGGCTGCCAGTACGTAGACATTATAGAAAGCATTGCTATAGAGAGGGCAAAAAGGCTGTTCGGCGCTGAATTTGCCAACGTCCAGCCCCACAGCGGCGCCCAGGCCAACTTTGCGGTATATCTGGCCCTGTGCAAGCCCGGCGACACTGTTCTCGGCATGAATCTGGACCATGGCGGCCATCTTACCCACGGCAGCCCGGCCAACTTTTCCGGTAAGCTGTATAACATAGTTTCCTACGGCGTAAATCCGGAAACAGGACTGCCTGATTACGACAAGGTCCGGCAGCTTGCTCTCAGCCATAAGCCCAAAATGATAGTTGCGGGAGCCTCCTCGTATCCCCGTATCATAGATTTTGAGAAATTCGGGGCCATCGCCCGGGAATGCGGCGCATACCTGATGGTGGACATGGCTCACATTGCCGGGCTTGTGGCGGCGGGAGTTCACCCCAGCCCCATCCCCCATGCCGATGTGGTAACCAGCACCACCCACAAAACTCTCCGCGGCCCCAGGGGCGGTCTCATACTAACCAAGGACGAGGCCATTGCCAAGAAGATAAACAGCGCCATTTTCCCGGGCAGCCAGGGCGGCCCCCTAATGCACATAATTGCCGCCAAGGCCATAGCCTTTAAGGAGGCCATGGAACCTGAATTTGCGGAATACCAGGCCCAGGTGGTTAAAAACGCCCGTGCCCTGGCCGACGCTTTCATTTCCCGTGGCCTGAATGTAGTCTCGGGAGGAACCGACAACCACCTGGTACTTTTGGACCTCCGCAATACGGGGCTCTCCGGCAGGGAGTTGGAGGAGCGCCTGGATCAGGTACGCATAACCACCAACAAAAACAAGATTCCCGGCGACCCCGCCTCCGCGCTGGAGACCAGCGGACTGCGCCTGGGAAGCCCAGCAGTTACCACCCGTGGCTTTAAAGAGGCGGAAATGGAAGAGGTGGCAGAGCTCATATGCCTGGCTATAAAAGACTTTGAGGGCAACAGGAGCGCCATCGAAGCCCGGGTTGCCGCACTGTGCGAAAGGTTCCCGATTTATCAATAAACTCCGTTTGCCCGGCATGGGCTTTCAGCCAATCTTTTTACGGGAGGTTGCTGTTATGTACAGGCCCCTTGCTGACGAGATTAGACCAATCTCCCTTGACGAAATTGTCGGACAAGAACATATTTTGGGGAAAAACGGCCTGCTCCGGCGTATTATTGAGAGCGGCCGTATCCCCAACATGATTTTTTACGGCCCTTCCGGCACCGGCAAAACAACGGTGGCCCGGATTATAGCCCAGCAGACCAAGCGCACACTCCGGCGGCTTAACGCCACTACTGCCGGTATATCGGACATAAAAGCCATTATTGATGAGCTGGACACCCTTATGACGCCGGAGGGTGTACTGCTTTATCTGGACGAAATCCAATATTTCAATAAAAAGCAGCAGCAATCTCTGCTGGAATTCATTGAAAACGGTAAAATCACCCTTATAGCCTCTACTACGGAAAACCCGTATTTTTATGTTTTCAACGCTATCCTCAGCCGCTCCACAATTTTCGAGTTTAAGCAGATAACGGCACGAGAGGCGATACCCGCCATACGCCGGGCCATAAACTATATGGAAAAACGGGAGGGCTTGGAGGCCAGGATAGAGCCGGAGGTGATAGACCGCATTGCCTATGGTTGCGGCGGTGACCTCCGTAAGGCCATAAACGCCGTGGAGCTTCTGTTTTCAGCCGGGAAGCGGGAGGGAAAAACCATCCATCTCACGGCAGAGGATGCGGAAAGTGTGGCCCAGCGCAGCGCAATGCGCTACGACAGGGACGGCGATGCCCATTATGACATTCTCTCCGCGCTCCAAAAATCCATAAGGGGCTCCGATCCCGATGCCGGACTTCACTATCTGGCCAGGCTTTTGGAGGCCGGGGACATTATTTCCCCCTGCCGACGGCTTCTTGTAATTGCCTCCGAGGACATTGGCCTGGCTTACCCCCAGGCAATTTCCATAGTCAAAGCATGCGTGGACAGCGCCATGCAGCTGGGCCTGCCGGAGGCCCGAATCCCTCTGGCGCAGGCGGTTATTCTTCTTGCCACCACCCCCAAGTCCAACAGCGCCTATAAGGCAATAAACCAGGCCATGGCCGACGTGAGGGCTGGGAAAACCGGCGACATCCCAAGACACCTGCAAAACGTCCATGCGGACTCTACCGGCCTTGAGCGCAAACAGGGTTATGAATACCCCCATGACTATCCCAATCACTATGTGCCCCAGCAGTATCTGCCCGACGAGCTGAAAAACGTCAGGTATTACGAGTACGGGGACAATAAGACGGAGCAAGCCGCCAAACGGTACTGGGAAGATATTAAATAAGTCTTATTTTATATTGATATCCCGGCCGTGGGCATTGATTAATATCTCCCGGGCCCGGGGGAGCTGGTCTAAGCTGACCTTGATTTGCAATACGGCTTCCTCCGTATTTCCGGGAGTTCCCTTATTCAATACCGCCTGGGCTCCTATCAGTGGGAAATACGGCAAGGCTCCGCTGCCATCCAGATTCATGGAGCTTAAATTATATGGATACAGCACCCGTTCCCCGTCCCCCGGGGAGTCGGTGTTTTGTCTTTGCCGGGGCACGGATACCCTTACCATGGCAAGCTCTATTCCATTCCGCCTCAGACGCATTAGCGCAAGATCCGCCCAGTCCCTGCTGTCAAACCTTGCTGTAAGCTGAATTTTCATAATTAACCTCCGAATAATCTAATACGTCTATTTTGCCCGGTAATTTCTTTAATTATAGGAGGTGGCCCGTGGATATCCGAGTCGGCGATATACTCACAATGAAAAAGCAGCACCCCTGCGGCAGTAAGCGCTGGCAGGTGCTGCGCATAGGAATGGACTTTAAGCTTCGCTGTCTGGGTTGCGGCCGGGAGGTAATGGGACCCCGAAGCAAATTTGAAAAGAATGTTAAAACCATAGAGAGAGAAAACTAGTTTAATATTGGCATGTTCCGGACAGAAACACCCGTCGATTTTCTTGAATTAGGAGGCAGCCTTTATGAGATATGAGGGAAACATATACCGTCCCCCCGGCGAGTGGAAGAGCTATCTGCTCCAATGCACCATTGGCTGCAGTCATAATGCCTGCACTTTCTGCGGCATGTACAAGGATAAGAAATATCGCGTCCGGCCTCTTGAGGAAGTGCTCGAGGACATAAACATGGCCCGAATGGCATACGGAACCGTGGAAACTGTCTTCCTGTGCGACGGAGACGCCATAGACCTGCCCACGGACTATCTTCTGACTGTCCTGGAACATCTTTATAGGGCTTTCCCCAGGCTGCGCCGGGTGACCACCTATGCCGGCCCCAGAAGCACCCTGCGCAAAACCCCGGAGGAGCTGAAGATAATCCGGGAAGCCGGCCTGAACAGGGCATACCTGGGCGTTGAAACCGGCGACGGCGAGCTGCTTAAAAAGTGCGGCAAGGGCGTCAACGCCGAGCAGATGCTGGAAGCGGGCCTTGCCCTCCGGGAGGCAGGTTTTGACCTGTGGAGCATTGTACTTATCGGCCTTGCGGGAGGCGGAGACGCCTACATCAGAAACGCCACTATGACGGCAGACATCACCAACAAGATGGCGCCCCATCACCTGTCTGCCATGACCTATATGCCCGTCCCCGGCACGTTGATGTACGATGAAATCCAGAGGGGCGAATTCATAGTGCAGACACCACATGAATCGCTGTTGGAGACAAAAATGCTAATTGAAAAAATCGAGCTCTCCGGCCTGCATTTTACCAGCAATCACGCCTCCAACTACGTGCCTGTCAAGGGCACGCTTAAGGAGGACAGGGAAAAACTGGTGGCCCTGCTGGACGAAATCATTACAAAAGAGGATACCTCCAGAATGCGCCGCCCGGATTATCGCAGGCTGTAAAAATTAACCTAATAAATAAACTCCCTGTATTGCGTTTACCTCAATACCGGGAGTTTTGTTTTGCCGATCCATGCCGTTTGGTTCTTCAATACAGCTATATTCTCTCGGCAATCTGCCGCCATGTTTCTTTTGTCAAAAAGCTTTCTTCCACCTGCGCTTCCATTTCCAAGAAGCGTTTATAGGGTATGCTGAAGGACAGGACATCCTTTTCAACATACTTCCTTGCTGAAGGGTCGGTCAGCCCGATAACGCACTTTTGCTCCTCACTCTCCACCTGGGCAAGAGCGTAAAGTATGGACTGGTGACAGCCTGCGCCAAACTCAATTTTTACGTTATCCTGAGTCGGCCTGTCGTAATTGGCAAGCACTGTTAAGGCGGAAATCTGGTCTGCGTTGGCAAGAAATATTATGATTTCCGGCTGAGAGCCTTCCACAACTTCGGACAGGGGCGTAAAAACCATATATTTCTCGGTGCAAATCTCAGATATCTCAGTCGCAAATCTTGCCGCCAGCTCCGGGCTTTTCTTATAAAACTCCCCTTCCCTGCCGTTGGGCACGCCCGTTGACAGGAAATGCTCAATATAGCCCAGCTGGAACCGGTCAAAACCCAATCCGACTCTGCCGCCCCTGCATTGGGTCGTCTTTTCTTCAAATACGGCTGTACGACCCTTAGATGCCACATTTAACATTAAAATGACACAGCCCCATTTCCCCTCGGTAAACTGCAGCGCCCCCTCCGGCTTTTCGTCAGTGCGGTATACGGCTACAGGTTCTGTTTTTAGTTTTATGGCTTCGGCAATCCTGCTTTTCATATTAGCACCCCACATTCTCTTAGTTTTATAAAAATGCCCTACTATAATTATACAGCTTAATTACCATAAATTAAATACTTCCAATAACCCCGCACGGGTTGCCGGCTGCTATTACATTGTCAGGAATATCTTTGGTAACTACGCTTCCTGCTCCTATAGTCACATCATCCGGAGGCAGTTTTGGGCGCTCTGGGAATTTAACACATAAAAATGGGTACTGTCGCTTATTAGGACAGTACCCTTGTTTTGACTTAGCCTTAGGCCGCCTTAAATAAAAATTTCAAAAAGTAATTACACTCCAGCCGTTTTTTAAATAATGCGTAAGAGGCTCTCCCATATATATTACTTCTATATCAAGAGCCTCTAACTTTTCAGTCACTCCATACATGTCTGAACATAGTTTGCATGCCTGGACTTTGACGCCTATCCCCTGCGCTTTCTTTATATATTCCTGAAGTTCCGTATCCACGCTGAGAAGTTTAGACGAAGGCCCCCATACGATTAGAGTAATATCTTCCCACCAGCCTTTTAGTTTGGAATTGCATGTATACATAAAAACCATCTTAAGGGCCACTTCCCTGTCGGCACTGGTCCATAAAACCGCTAATTTATCTTGCTTGTTATTGTTTTCCATCATATCTCACCCTTTTTAAAACAGGGTATTGCTCCCAGGGTTACTAAAGAGCAATACCCATATTTTATCCTACTTATTGTCTCGGATATTTCAGCTGTGCCTGTGCCGCGGCAAGCCTTGCGATAGGCACCCTGAAGGGGGAGCAGGAGACATAGTCCAGACCTACACGGTGGAAGAACTCCACGGAAGAAGGCTCTCCGCCGTGCTCACCGCAAACACCAAGTTTGATATTGGGCCGGGCGCTTCTGCCCAGCTTGCAGGCAGTTTCGACCAGCTTGCCGACACCTGTCTGGTCAAGGCGCTCGAAGGGATCGTTCTCAAAAATCTGCTTTTCAAAGTAAGCATCCAGGAATTTGCCGGCGTCGTCGCGGCTGAAGCCGAAGGTCATCTGAGTCAGGTCGTTTGTACCGAAGCTGAAAAATTCCGCTTCCCTGGCAATCTCATCGGCGGTAAGGCAGGCCCGGGGAATCTCCACCATTGTTCCAACCATATACTTAAGCTCAACGCCGCTTTCCGCAATGATTGCATCGGCAGTCTTCTTGACAACGTTCTTTACAAACCCGAATTCCTTGGCCTCGCCGGGCAGGGGAATCATGATTTCAGGCACGATATTATAACCGGTTTCCTTTTTGACGTTGATAGCTGCCTCAACAATAGCACGGGCCTGCATCTCGGCAATTTCAGGGTAGGTGACGGCCAGGCGGCAGCCGCGATGCCCCATCATGGGGTTGGTTTCATGGAGACCGCGAATAGTGGCCTTCAGGTACTCAAAACTTACACCCATGTTCTCTGCCAGCTCGGCAATATCCTCATCATCCGTGGGCAGGAACTCGTGGAGAGGAGGATCCAGCAGCCGAATGGTAACTGGCAGCTCGCCCATGGCCTTGAAGATGCCTTCAAAGTCGTTTCTCTGCATGGGCAGGAGCTTATCCAGCGCCTTTCTGCGCTGCTCCTCGTTTTCGGAGATAATCATCTCGCGAACCGCGGGAATACGGTCTGCTTCAAAGAACATATGCTCTGTACGGGTCAGGCCAATGCCCTCTGCGCCCAGCTTAACGGCGGCGGCGGCATCTGCGGGAGTGTCGGCATTGGTACGGACCTTCAATGTGCGGATTTCGTCAGTCCAGGACATAACCGTGGCAAAATCGCCGCTGACGGAAGCTTCAACAGTGGGTATGGCGCCGACATATACGTTACCCGTCGTGCCGTCAATGGACATAATCTCGCCCTCATTGACACGGACGCCGTTAACGGTGAGATATTTCCCTTCCTCGTTAATCTTAATGGCTCCGCAGCCGGCAACACAGCAGGTTCCCATGCCACGGGCGACAACGGCGGCGTGGGAGGTTCTTCCGCCGGTGGCAGTAAGAATGCCCTGCGCAGCGGCCATTCCCTCTATATCCTCGGGGCTAGTCTCATTTCGGACAAGAAGGACGGGACCTCTTGCGGCGGCCTGTTTGGCATCCTCAGCCGTAAAGTAAACGGCACCGCAGGCAGCGCCGGGAGACGCGGCAAGCCCGCTGGCAACAGGTTTGACTTTCTTCAGCGCTTCGGCATCAAACTGGGGATGCAGCAGACTGTCAAGCTGCTTGGGGTCAATCTTCAGGATGGCCTCTTCCTTGGTGCACATGCCTTCGTTAACCATATCAACGGCAACCCTTAATGCGGCGAAGGCCGTGCGTTTTCCGTTTCGTGTCTGTAGCATGTAGAGTTTGCCCTTTTCAATGGTAAACTCCATATCCTGCATGTCCTTGTAATGCTTCTCCAGCTTGTTTGCAATGGCAACAAACTCTTCGTAAACCTTGGGATTGGTTTCCTTCAGCTGGTTGATTGACTGAGGAGTCCTGATACCGGCAACAACGTCCTCGCCCTGTGCATTCATCAGGAACTCACCGTAGAGTTTCTTTTCACCGGTGGAGGGGTCTCTTGTAAACGCAACACCGGTTCCGGAATCATCGCCCATGTTTCCGAAAACCATGCTCTGGACGTTAACCGCAGTTCCCCAGGAGCCGGGAATATCATTCAAGCGGCGATATGCGATTGCACGGGGGTTGTTCCAGCTACGGAAGACAGCCTTAACGGCTTCCATAAGCTGAACCCTGGGATCGCTGGGGAAATCGCTGCCCATCTTCTCTTTATAGAACTTCTTGAAAGTCCCAACAAGTTCCTGAAAGTCCTCAGTTGTAAGCTCGGAGTCGTATTGAACGCCCTTGCGCTCTTTTATTTCATCGATGAAGCCCTCAAAACTGCTCTTAGGCAGCTCCATAACCACATCGGAGAACATCTGGATGAAGCGGCGGTAACTGTCATATACAAAACGGGGATTTCCGGTGAGCTTAACCATGCCTTGGGCAACGGTATCGTTGAGGCCAAGGTTCAGAATAGTGTCCATCATGCCGGGCATGGACGCTCTTGCCCCAGAACGGACGGAAACAAGCAAAGGATTGTTCTTGTCCCCAAACTTTTTGCCGCAAATCTCCTCAAGCTTGGACATATACTCAAATATCTGAGCTTCTACTTCAGGGGCGATTGTCTCGCCGTCTTCGTAGTATTTGGTGCAAGCTTCAGTAGTGACAGTAAAACCCATGGGCACGGGCATGCCGAGATTCACCATTTCAGCCAAATTGGCGCCCTTGCCGCCTAGCAGCTCTCTCATGCCGCCGTTGCCCTCGGAAAACAAATAGACGTATTTCATGTTCTGAACGTTCCTTCCTTTCAAAAGGTACTACTTACAGTTTTATGCATTTTGCCGTCATTATAACATAGGAAAATAGCAATTACAACAAAAAATCTTAGTGTTTGGATGCTGTCAGGGACATAAAAAAAGCTGTAGTAATTTATCGAAAAACAAATAATTACAGCTTTTTTATTTCAATTTTTTGATTCTTAAAACTTTTCAGTCATAGTTTTTATGCAGTCTGAGCATACGTTTTTGCCTTTAAAGTTGACAACGTCCTTCGCATTATCGCAGAAAATACAGGAAGCCTGATATTTACGGAGAATAATTGAATCCTCTTCCACATAGATTTCCAAAGAATCCTTTTCCGCAATATCCAGCGTACGTCTCAGCTCTATAGGCAGGACAATCCTCCCAAGCTCATCTACTTTTCTCACAATACCTGTTGATTTCATACTCTTTTCCTCCATGTGTTAAATTTTTTCAACAATAAACAGTGAAAGATTGTTACAATTCTGTATAAGTTTAGAATACATTTCTATATTCTGTAATAATTATATCATAATTATTCTTATAGTCAATTAATTATTTACAATATTGTAACTTTTTTAGAAAAAACTGGTTACATATAACATTTTTTGTGAAGGGGTGAGACATCAGATGGCAATGACGGCAATATGGGTTGCAATGGTGGCCGTATCCCTTATCTGGGGGGCAGCCACAGGCCGGGGCGCGGCTGTGAGCAATGCTGCCATGGAGGGCTGCAGCGCCGCCGTAAATCTCTGTATTTCCATCGGGGGCATGATTTGCCTTTGGTCCGGAGTGATGGAAGTGATGAAGCGCAGCGGCCTTTCCGGGGGCCTTTCCAGGCTGTTACGCCCGGTGTTGGGAAAGCTGTATCCAACCGCAGCCAGGCACAGTGAGGTGATGGACGCCCTCAGCGCCAATGTTAGTGCAAACCTTTTAGGACTGGGCAACGCGGCTACGCCGGCGGGTTTAAAGGCGGCTACGGGCATGTTGCGCCTCTCTGGCGGCAATACGGCTACGGACGAGCTCTGTCTGCTGGTTGTGATGAACACCGCCTCAATCCAGCTTTTGCCCACCACGATCGCCACGGTGCGGGCGGCGGCAGGGGCTGCGGTACCCTTTGACATTTTGCCGGCAGTGTGGATAAGCTCGGCCGCATCCGTTGCTTCGGGCATGATATGCGCCAAACTGCTGTCCAGGTTTTTTAAGCCATGAGCAGTACCATACTTGCCCTTGTGGCCCCTCTGATAATCAGTTCCGTAGCCCTGTTCGGGCTTCTGAAAAATGTGGACGTGTTCTCCGCCATGACAGAAGGGGCGGCGGATGGTCTGCGCACCGTGGTGCGCATTTTCCCCGCTCTGGTGGCCCTGCTGTCTGCGGTTTATATGCTTAGGGCCAGCGGCGCCCTGGACGCCCTGACCCGGCTTTGTACACCCCTGCTGAGCCTTTTTGGCATTCCACCGGAGACGGCGCCGCTGATTTTCCTCCGCCCTGTCAGCGGCAGCGGAACCCTAGGCATAGGTTCGGAGCTCATAAACAAATATGGCCCCGACTCTCTTATCGGCCGCACTGCAGCGGTAATGCTGGGCTCCACGGAAACAACTTTCTATGTCATAGCGGTCTATTTCGGCGCTGCGGGCATTAGGAAAAGCCGCCATGCAATACCCGCAGCTTTAGTTGCAGATATAGTGGGTTTTGTGGCGGCGGCAGCCACTGTCCGGTGGCTTTGGGGCTGAAAAGCTATTTTTTCAGCGCCTGTCGGATAGCGGCTATATGGCCCTCATGTGTTCCGCAGCAACCGCCCAGGATTATGGCGCCATTTGCCACAAAGTCCAGTATATATGTCGCTAAATCCTCGGGGCTCATATGATATACGGCTTCGCCGCTGCTCATGTCCGGCATTCCGGCGTTTGGCTTGGCTATAAGGGGAAGCCTGGCATGGGTTTTCAAACGCCGCAATATATCTGTCAGCAAGCCAAGGTCCCCGCAGCAGTTGATTCCGAAAGCGTCAATCCCCATGCCTTGCAGACACTCCAAAATGCTGACAAAATCCTCGCCCCAAAGGCTTTTGCCCGCAGGCGTGCAGGTAAAACTCACAAGTATGGGCTTTTTGGACACGGATTTTACGGCGGCCACAGCCGCCTTGGTTTCCTCCAGATACATTTGGGTTTCCAGGCCGAAAAAGTCAACTCCGGCCTCCTCTAGGGCGGCGGCTTGTTCCCGGAATATGCCTTCCAGTTCCTCCGGATTTGAGGTTCCGTAGGGCTCCGGCATCAGACCCGTGGGAGCCATATCCCCTCCCACCAGGGCCCGCCCAGCTACAGCCCTGCGGCTCAGTTCCACCAGCCTGAGGCAGTATTCCCTGACTTTATCCTCCAGTCCGTATTTACCAAGAGAGACCCTGTTTGCCCCAAAGGTGGGGGCATAAACAGCCCCTGAGCCAGCGTCCACGTAGGCCCGCTGAATCTTTATAATGGCCTCCGGATTTTCCAGAACCCAGCACTCAGTGCACCCCCCTGCGGGCATGCCAAACTTCTGCAGCTGCGTGCCGGTTGCGCCATCCAGTATCAGAGGCAGGGGTGCAAAAAAGTCCTTCATGAGCATCACCTTTATTCTAAGGGCCATCAGACCTCACAGTCTAGAATGCCCTTCTGTTGCCGTGCTAAGAACCATCACATTTTTTCCGGAGCGGACACACCAAGTATGGACAGGCTGGTGGCCAATACCGACTTGACGGTTCCCGCCAGCTTGAGCCTGGCCTCCAAAAGCCCCGGCTCGGCGCCCTTTATGCGGCAGCTGTTGTAGAACCTGTGAAATCTGGCGGCCAGCTCTATTACGTAACGGTTTATCCGGGAGGGGTCATAGTCCCGGGCAGCCAGCTTAATTTCCTCGGGCAGCGCGGAAATCTGCTTTGTAAGCTCCCGCTCCTGTTCGGTGTCAAGCAGGGAAACGTCAATTTCCGATACCTTGGGGACAGCGTATCCCTCTTCAGCCATGGTGTTCAGCAGGCTGCAAATCCTGGCATGGGCATATTGCACGTAATAAACAGGGTTTTCGCTGTCCTGGCGGACGGCCAGGTCCAGGTCAAAATCCAGATGAGTGTCGGGCTTCGCATTGAAGAAGAAGCGGCAGGCGTCCGCTCCAATCTCGTCCAGCAGGTCGTTGAGGGTAAGAGCCTTGCCTGTCCGCTTTGAGACCTTGACAGTCTCTCCGTTCCGAGTCAGACGAACCATCTGCATGATGAGAAAGTCCAGCTTGTCCCCGTCTATCCCCAGGGCGGGGGCGGACATGGTGCGCTTAAAGCGGATGGCGTGGCCGTGGTGGTCGGCCCCCCACACATCAATGCAACGGTCAAAGCCCCTGACAACAAACTTGTTGCGGTGGTAGGCGATATCCACGGCGTAGTAGGTATAAAAACCGTTAGCCCTGCGCAGCACCTCGTCCTTATCGGCGCCAAAATCGGTATTGCGCAGCCAGATTGCGCCGTCTTTTTCGTAGGTATACCCCGCATCGGTTAGAAGCTGCACCGTTTCCTCTACATATCCGCTCTCGTGAAGGCTACTTTCAAAAAACCACTGGTCGTAATGGATACGGTACCTCTCCAGGTGCTTTTTCATAAGCTCTATGTTATGGCACAGACCGAAGTCGATAAAGGCGACGCATCTCTCCTCACTGGGTCTGTGAAGGTAAATGTCCCCGTCTTTTTCATAGATTAGCCTTGCAAGCTCCCTGATGTCGTCGCCGTGATAGCCGTTTTCAGGGAACTGGACGGCATCCTCTCCCAGAATAAGCTGCAGATACCTTGCCTCTATGGACTTTCCAAACAGGTCAACCTGATTGCCCGCATCGTTGACGTAGAACTCCCGCCAGACATTGTATCCGGCCCGCTCCAGCACCGCCGCCAGGGAGTCCCCCAGAACGCCTCCGCGGGCGTTGCCGATGGTCATAGGACCGGTGGGATTCGCGGAAACAAACTCCACCATGACCCTTTCTCCGTCGCCTATATTGACCCGGCCATAGTCCTCCCCTTGAGTCTCCACTGCCGCCAGGACCTGGGCATACCATTTGGGGGAGAGCCAGAAATTAATAAAGCCCGGACCGGCCACATCAACGGAGCTGAAAAAAGACCCTTGAAGGTCAATATTTTCCAACAAAATCTCGGCTATTTTTCTGGGGGGCATTTTCATTTGTTTAGCCCCCGCCAAGGCGTGGTTTGCGGCATAGTCGCCGTTTTTCACATCCTTGGGTATCTCTACGATGCCCTGAATATCGGCGCCTGAAGGAAGCTGCCCTTCCGCCGCCGCCTTCTCATAGGCCGCAGACAGCAGGGCATTTATCTCCTGCTTTGCGCTTTCAATCAGATTTAGCATCTTACATCATCCTTTTTGTTCTCTCGTACGTTGATAATAAACTTGTTCCTGCCCACCACGGCGTTCTCGAAATCAATAACGTAGTCTATTTCCATTTCGCCGCCGTGCTCGCCCATCTGCGCTGTTATCTTATGGGTGTTCACTCCCATAGTGGCAGACCCATAGGGGGTGTCATAAAGGAAGTGGTGCTTTTTCCCCTCTTCAAATACCATGCGGGTATTCATATTTCCCTCACGGTTCATAATTACACCCATAGGTCCGACTATGAAGGAGGTGCGGGTACCCTCCAGTCCGGTCAGCTCACTTTCCATGTAGGAAAACGCGCTCTCCCCGTTGGAAAAACTGTATTCCCCATCGGTCACAAGTTCAATGGTGTTTTTTTGACCGCCCTCGCCGTGCTGAATACCGGTGATGGATATAATTACATCTTTCATTTTCATGGCATTATTCCTTTATTTTAATTCAAGGTTATATATAATTATACGTCGGGGAATTATAACCTATTTTTGCTATAATGTCAAAGGTTAATTACTGAATATTCATGTATCTTTTTCTAGTATTCAAAAGGCGGAACATATCGCAGCGCGCCGTCTATATTTCGCCCCAAAAACTGCCTGGCAATTCCGGCAAATACCTCAGGCTCGCCGGAGGTGTAGTATACTTCGCTTCCCGTCCTGCCCTCGGCGGCTGTCAACCCCTTTTCCTCCAGATAGCTGATGACGGCCTTGGCCGCGGCGTGGCCGCTGCTGACAAGGGAAACTTTCCCATCAAAAAACTCGTTTATTGCAGGAGCCAAAAGGAGATAATGTGTACAACCCAGGAGCAGGGTATCAATCCCCCGCCCTTTAAACTCCTCCAACTGGTTAGAGACCGTCCGCCTGACAAGCTCATCCTCTTTTGCAAAGCGGCCGTTTTCCACCATTGGCGCAAATTTCGGACATGCCATTGAAATGACTTCTGTTCGGGGGTCGATTTCCGATATGGCTTTTTCAAAAGCCCCACCGGCTATGGAGGCAGCAGTAGCAATGACTCCCACCCTGCGGTTTTTTGTTGCCTGAACAGCAGCCGTGGCCGCCGGCTCCACAACTCCCAAAACGGGAATGTCCAGCTCCTTCCTGAGTACAGGCAAGGCGGTGATGCTAATCGTGCCGCAGGCATACAGGATAAGCTTGACATCAAAATTCCGGAGAAAATCCGTGATTTGGCGGGTCATAGAAACTATCTCGTCCGGGCTTTTATCCCCATAGGGCATACGGCCGGAGTCCCCGAAATAGATAAAGCTCTCGTTGGGCATGCCTTTTACGAGCGCATCCAGGGCCGTCAGCCCTCCTACGCCTGTGTCTAAAATGCCAATGGGTCTGTTGTCCATATATTATTATCCTCATATTATAATATATTATATCTTACGCTTGGGGTGCAGCCTGAAACCTTTGTATGCTGCTCCAGGTAATAATATGCCATTTCATGCCAGATTACAAGACCAAAAATTATGTGGAATTTACTATATCTATTTGATATAATAATTGTAAATAGTTTTCTATCGGAAGGGGAACTTGTGTATGAAAATTGAACTTACGGACAAAGAATTTCGTAGGCTCCTGGATTTGGTCTATATCGGCAACTGGATTCTCAATTCCACTCGCGGCGAGGACCGTTTCGGGGACTACGACCACGTTCAAGAAAAACTGTTCTCCTACTGCCCCCAACAAGGTATGGACTCCCTGGTGCAGTACTGGGACGGCCACGTTTACCCGTCCCGGGCCTATCAGGAGGGCGGCATACACGATGCCATTGCTGACTATGAAGACGCTGTCTTCTTCGATATTCTGGCGGAAGAGTTGGCGCGCCGGGATATGAACTACGAGGAACTGGGCCCTGACGATATTCCGGAGCTTTTGGCCAGGATGGAGGAATACATCTCCGAATTTGAACAAAACGGCATAGAAAACATTTCACTTAATTATTAGTATAGGGAAGCGAGTGCCATGAAAAGCTTTACTTTTGATGCACAGCTTGGCCCCATAACCATCACCGAGGAGGACGGCCATATTACCTCGTTGGTATTTGGCGCCTCCCGGGACAGCGAGCCTACTCCGCTTTTGCTTATGGCAAAGGGCCAGCTTGAAGAATATTTTTCCGGCACACGCCGGGAATTTCAGCTTCCCCTTGCCCCGAGGGGCACGGAATTTCAGCAGAAGGTCTGGGCGGCTCTCCTTGCCATACCATATGGTGAAACCCGTAGCTATGGTGAGATTGTCGAAACCATTGGCAACCCGAAAGCATGCCGGGCGGTAGGCATGGCCAACAACCGCAACCCCATCTCCATCATCATACCCTGTCACAGGGTTATAGGCTCAACGGGGAAACTTATAGGCTACGGCGGGGGACTGGATAAAAAGGAATTCCTATTAAATCTCGAAAAACAGAATTGTCTGCAAGAATAAAAACCTCCTGTGACGGAAAACTATCCAGTGGCAGGAGGTTTTCCTATGAAAATGACAAATAAAGAATATAGCGAATATATAAAGAAAAAAGCGGACAAATCCCCCATGTGGCCCAACATACTGAAGGCCTTTGTGGTAGGGGGGCTCATATGCTGCCTTGGACAGGGGCTGTTGCAGCTCTACGAAGGAGCCGGCCTGCCCCAGGAAGACGCGGCCGCCGCCACCTCAATCAGCCTTGTGTTTTTGGGCGCTTTCCTGACAGGCCTGGGAGTATACGACGATATGGCAAGGTTTGCCGGGGCAGGCACTCTGGTACCCATTACCGGCTTTGCAAACTCTGTGGTGTCCCAGGCCCTTGAGTTCAGGAGCGAAGGGATAATCACCGGCCTGTGTGCCAAGATGTTCATTGTGGCCGGCCCCGTAATAGTGTCGGGCATTACGGCCTCGGTGGTGTACGGGCTGCTGTTAGTGCTACTGGGATACTAAAATAAGTTAAAACCGCCCATAGCAGATGCCACGGGCGGTTTTCTCACGATGACAATGTCGCCGTGTAACTTGGATAACTCACACAAGCTCGACGACTGCCATCTCAGCGGCATCGCCGCGGCGGGGCCCAATACGGGTAATACGGGTGTAGCCGCCGTTACGATCTGCATACTTTGGAGCAATTTCATCAAACAGCTTTTTTGCCACATCCTCCTTGGTAATAAAGGAGAGAGCCTGCCTGTAGCTGGCAAGGGTCTTCTTTTTCCCAAGGGTTATCATCTTCTCGGCCAGGGGCCCAACTTCCTTGGCGCGAGTAACGGTGGTCTCTATGCGCCCGTTTTCCAGCAGAGCTGTAACCTGCTGGCGGAGCATAGCCATTCGCGCATCCGTGGGCCTGCCGAGTTTTCTTGTTCCGGGCATTTCGGTTTTCCTCCTTTTAAGAGACTAGCTATTTTCCTCTTTGGCCAGAGACAGCCCCATCATGGCGAGCTTGTACTCAACCTCTTCAAGGGATTTCCGCCCGAGGTTCCTGACCCTCATCATCTCCTCCTGAGTCTTGCTGATGAGGTCCTCAACAGTGTTAATATTTGCACGCTTGAGACAGTTGAAACTCCTGACGGAGAGGTCCAGCTCCTCGATGGTCATCTCCAGCACCTTATCCCTCTGAGTCTCCACTTTCTCAACAACCGTTGACTTGCTGCCGATTGTTTCGCTCAGGTCGGTGAAGAGCGTAAAGTGGTCACAGAGAATTTTCGCGCCCAGGGAAACAGCGTCTCTGGGGGTGATGGTCTTGTCTGTCCATACTTCTAGAGTAAGCTTATCAAAATCCGTCCGGTTGCCCACACGAGTGTTCTCCACCGTATAGTTCACCTTTAAAACTGGTGAATAGATGGAATCGATGGGAATGGTGCCAATGATAGCCTGAGCAGGCTTATTTTTCTCGGCGGGGACATAGCCGCGACCGTGATTTAAGGTTAATTCCATGCTCAGGGATGCATTGGGTTCCAAAGTTGCTATGTGCAGTTCGGGGTTTAATATCTCAACCTCAGCGTCGGGCTTGATGTCGCCGGCAGTGACTTCGCACTCCCCGGTAGCTTCAATATATACGCTCTTCGGCCCTTCGCTGTGGAGTTTGGCAATTATGCCCTTGATGTTCAGCACAATCTCCGTGACGTCTTCTTTAACGCCTAGAATGGTGGAAAATTCATGCTGTATACCGGCAATTTTTATGCTCGTTACGGCTGTACCGGGAAGAGAGGATAAAAGAACTCTGCGAAGCGAGTTGCCCAAGGTCGTGCCGTAGCCGCGCTCTAGTGGCTCGACAATAAACTTGCCATACGATTCGTCGTTGGGAGATTCAATGCACTCTATGCGCGGCTTTTCTATTTCAATCATGTGTTATACCCTCCTTCTAAGTTGAAGCGCCCCAGTAGCGCCTAATAATTATCAGCTTACCAATTATGAGGGTCTATCTATTATTTAGAATACAGCTCGACTATGAGGTGTTCCTGAATGGGCAGATCTATATCTTCTCTTGTTGGCAGAGCTACAACCTTAGCTATAAGATTGTTGGGATCATATTCCAGCCACCTGGGGGGCTGACGGAAAGCGTTGGCTTCCACGTTCGCCTTTATCTTCTCCAGATTGCGGCTGGACTCCTTCAGAGCTATAACCATGCCGGGCTTAACCAGAAAACTGGGGATGTTGACCTTGCGGCCGTTTACGGTAAAATGGCCGTGATTAACAAGCTGTCTGGCCTCAGCGCGGCTCATGGCAAAGCCAAGCCTGTATACAACATTATCCAAGCGGGACTCCAGGATGGACAGCAGGTTTTCACCGGTCTGTCCGCTTCTCTTTTCAGCCATTAAAAAATATTTCCTAAACTGGCTCTCCAGAAGTCCGTAGTATCTCTTAGCCTTCTGTTTCTCACGGAGCTGTAGGCCGTATTCAGAATTCTTGCTTCTTCTTCCTTGGCCATGCTGTCCGGGAGGATAAGACCTTACTGCTACAGCGCACTTGTCGGTGTAGCATCTGTCACCCTTCAGAAAGAGCTTTTGACCCTCTCTGCGGCAAAGGCGGCACACTGCATTAGTATATCTTGCCATATTGCTTATAAAACCTCCTATTCATTAGACACGACGTCTCTTTGGCGGACGGCATCCGTTGTGAGGTATGGGCGTCACGTCCTTGATCATCGTAACCTCGAGGCCGGCGGTCTGGAGCGCGCGGATTGCGGCTTCGCGCCCGCTTCCCGGACCCTTGACAAAGACCTCAACAGTCTTAAGCCCATGCTCCATAGCTACTTTTGCAGCTGCTTCTGCGGCGGTCTGCGCGGCAAAAGGAGTGGACTTCCTGCTGCCTCTGAATCCCATACCGCCTGAGGAGGCCCAGCTGATAGTGTTACCTTGCGGGTCGGTTATGGTTACCATAGTGTTATTGAAGGAAGAGCTTATGTGCACGGCTCCCTTTTCAATGTTCTTCCGCTCCCTGCGGCGGGTTCTGGTTCTTTTACCCTTGGGTGCTGCCATTAACTTTTCCTCCCTTACTTCTTCTTATTGGCAATAGTACGCTTAGGCCCCTTGCGGGTCCGAGCATTGGTTTTTGTTCTCTGGCCTCTGACAGGTAAGCCACGACGGTGGCGCAGACCGCGATAGCTGCCGATCTCGGTGATGCGCTTAATATCGAGAGCCACTCTGCGCCGCAGATCGCCCTCCACAATGTATTGATGCTCTATGCACTCACGGAGCTTGGCTTCCTCTTCATCGGTGAGGTCCTTTACTCTGGTGTTAGGATTGATTCCGGTCTGTTCGAGAATCTTTTTTGCGCTGGATCTGCCTATACCAAAGATATAGGTGAGGCCAATCTCTATCCTCTTGTCCTTTGGCAGGTCAACGCCGGCGATACGTGCCATATTTGTCAATCATTCCTTTCGTATTAGCCTTGTCTCTGCTTGTGCTTGGGGTTTTCACAAATTACCCTTACCTTGCCCTTGCGCTTGATAACCTTGCACTTCTCGCACATGGGCTTTACGGACGGTCTCACTTTCATTTAGAACCTTCCTTTCATTTCGCTGCAAGAAATATAAATATATGATATGCTCCGGCGGCGAACACGCCGGGATATGGGGGTTCTTGCGTAATCAGTTTGGTATAAAGGTGGTGCCGGGTTTCCGCAACCACTATAAATAATCATTTGCTTCTCCAAGTGATCCTGCCACGCGTCAGGTCATAGGGTGACATCTGTACCGTGACCTTATCTCCGGGGAGGATCCTGATAAAGTTCATCCGGAGCTTGCCGGAAATATGAGCCAAGATGGTATGGCCATTGCCAATGTCAACATGAAACATGGTGTTGGGTAGGGCCTCAACAACCGTACCTTCAAGTTCGATTACGTCATCTTTAGACACGCTCTCTTCCCTCCTCGGTTAATTTGGTCTCACTGCGATGGATAGCAAGCAATCTTCTTATTGCACTGTCGGTAATCTGTCCGCCGACTATTTTCTCCGCCACCGGAGAACTGCCCCTTGCACAAAGTTTTAGATGTTTAATATTCTTCCTCTTCGGCTTTTGGAGCCTTCTGTTCTTGCCGTCGGCCAGAAGAGCGTAATTGCCTTCGACAGCCAGGACAATATACAGCTTGCCGCTGTCACGCCCTGCTTGAGATACAACAATGTCGGATAAACGGATTTCGTCCATCACAAGTCCTCTGCCATGGTCAGTATTTCCGGCTCACCGTCTGTTATTAACACAGTATTCTCGTAGTGAGCTGAAAGACTTCCGTCGGTTGTGACTACTGTCCAATTATCTCCCAAAATTCTGACTGCTACACCGCCGGCATTTACCATAGGTTCTATAGCCAGCGTCATTCCCTGTACCAACCTCGGCCCACGACGGCCGGGAGTGACAAAGTTGGGAACTTCGGGAGCTTCATGGAGCTTCTCTCCTATACCGTGTCCAACAAAATCCCTGACCAGAGAAAATCCCTGTGATTCCACATATTCCTGGATGGCCTGGGAAATGTCGGATACACGATAACCTTGACGCGCATATTTGATACCCTCGAAAAAGCTTTGGCGAGTAACTTCAATCAGGCGTTTTGCCTCCTGAGAGCCTTCGCCCGCAATGAAGGAACCTGCACAGTCCCCGTGGAAGCCTTTGTATCGAGCCCCAACGTCCAGACTGACAATGTCTCCATTTTGTATGCGGCGCTTACCGGGGATACCGTGGATAACCTCGTCGTTCACCGAAATGCAGATGCTGGCGGGAAATCCCCCGTAGTTTAAAAAGGACGGGACAGCCCCTGATTTGGTGATGAATTCGTGAACTTTCTTATTAATCTCTTGGGTTGTTACGCCGGGGGTAGCCAATTCCCTTGCTAAGCTTCGGGCAGCCGCGGCAATTTTACCCGCCTGGCGCATCAGCTCTATTTCCCTTGGAGACTTGATGCGTATTGCGCTCATAGTCCCAGAGCTTTCATTATGACTTCCGTGGTGGCCTCAATTGTAGGCTGGTTTTCCACGGAGATTAATTTGCCTCGACTTTTATAAAAATCCTTTAGGGGTTCAGTCTCGGCATGATACACCTCCAGCCTGGCCTTAACGGTTTCCGGCGCGTCGTCCTTTCGTATTATAAGCTCGCCGCCGCAGACATCACAGATACCCTGGACTTTAGGTGGATTGGACACGACATGGAAGGTTGCACTGCAGGAAGAACAGGTGCGCCTGCCTGACATGCGCCGGATTATCTCCTCATCGCTTATTTCAATGGACAGGGCCGTGTCAATTTCAACGCCCTCATCCTCCAGCGCCTGGGCCTGGGGTATGGTCCGAGGCACGCCGTCAAGGATGTAGCCCTTTTCGCAGTCAGGCTCAGCCAGCCGTTCCCGGACGATGCCTATGATGACATCGTCGGGGACAAGCTTGCCGCTTTCCACATATTCTTTGGCCTTAAGGCCTATGGGAGTTCCGTTTTTCATGGCTGCCCTGAGGATGTTCCCTGTAGATATAGTGGGTATCGAGCACATACGGCTGAGTATCTCGGCCTGAGTGCCCTTTCCAGCACCGGGGGCGCCTAACAGTATAAGCTTCATTTAACACCCTCCGTCCTATTCAAGGAATCCCTTATAGTGACGCATAAGCATCTGAGACTCGAGGGCAGTTACAGTCTCCAGAGCAACACCGACAACTATTATGATGGATGTTCCGCCCAGGGAGATGCCGCTATTGCTGGCCTGTGTGCTGAAGATGCCTATAAGGATGGGCGCCACTGCAATAATGCCAAGATAGATGGCTCCGAAAAGAGTGATCTTGTTTAGCACTTTCTGAATGAATTCGCTGGTGGGCTTTCCTGCCCTGAAGCCGGGGATAAATCCGCCGTTCTTCTTTAAGTTGTTGGCTATCTCAATAGGATTAAACTGGACGGTTGCATAGAAATAGCTGAAAAACAGTATCAGCAGGAAATAGAATAATGCGTAAAGTCCGGAGTTGGTATCAACGGCCTTCAGTAAGGAGTACCAGAAGGTGCCCTCCTGCGGCGTTGCGAAAAATGCCCCAATAGTGGCGGGCAGCGAAGCTATGGATTGAGCAAAGATGACGGGCATGACGCCGGACATATTCACCTTCATGGGAAGATGGGTGCTCTGGCCGCCGTACATCTTCCGCCCAACCACACGTTTGGAGTATTGGATAGGTATCCGCCTTTCAGCATTGGTCACCACGACTATTAACACAATTATCGCCAAAGCGCCCAGCAGTATCAGAACAAGTATATACCAGCTTAGGGCGCCGGCGGCAAGGTTGGAAAACATGGTGATGAGAGACCTGGGGAAACGCGAAACTATGCTGGCAAAAAGGATAATGGAGATACCGTTTCCAATTCCAAATTCAGTGATTTGCTCGCCCATCCACATGAGAAGGGCGCTGCCTGCCGTAAAGGTCAAGACTATAACTATGCCCTGCCATACGCCGCTCTCGGACAACAGATTGTTGTTTTTTATCAGCAGGTAATAGGCCAGGCCCTGAAGCAGGCCTATGCCCACCGTGGCATAACGGGTAATGCTGGCAATCTTCTTTTTGCCTTCCTCCCCGCCTTCCTTCTGCAAACGCTCCAGGGCGGGAATAGCAATGCATAGAAGCTGCATTATAATGGAAGCGTTAATATATGGTTGGATGGAAAGTGCAAAAATCGTCGCAGTGGAGAAAGCTCCTCCCGACATTATATTGTACAGGCCCAATACGGTATTCTGCAAAGATGCAAAATATGATCTCAAAAGGGCCACATCAACATAAGGTACGGGCACGGAGTTACCGATACGGTAAAGCAACAATATGAACAGCGTAAAAAGCATCTTTCTACGCAGCTCTTCAATCTTCCATGCGTTACGAATAGTTTGGAGCACTTTACACCACCTCTGCCTTTCCGCCTGCCGCCTCAATTTTTTGTTTCGCAGTTTCGGAGAAGGCAAAAGCTCTAACAGTTAGCTTTTTGGTTAGCTCACCGTTGCCCAGAATCTTCACGCCGTAGACGCACTTGGAGAGTACCCTAGCATCAAGTAGCTCCTGTACTCCAACTACCGCTCCGTCTTCAAATATCTCCAACCGGGAGACATTTACCGTCTCCAGAGGCTTTGCAAAAATGTTATTGAAGCCTCTTTTGGGGACACGGCGAGCCAAAGGCATCTGTCCGCCTTCAAAGCCGGGGCGCACTCCGCCGCCGCTGCGGGCCTTCTGGCCCTTGTGGCCACGTCCTGCGGTTTTTCCGTTGCCGGTGCCATGTCCTCTGCCCTTGCGCTTGGCCACCTGGGTGGAGCCAGCAGCGGGAGAAAGCTCATGTATATTCATGATGTGCACCTCCTTATTCTTTTGTGACGTCTAGCAAATAGCCGATTTGAGCTATCTTGCCTCTGGTCTGGGGATTGTCGGGCTGGATGGTCTCGTCTCCGATTTTGGATAGTCCGAGAGAGTGGGCAGTGGCAATATGTCTATCCAATCTGCCTGTTAAGCTCTTTACGAGCTTTATTCTGAGATTTGCCATTGCTTTCCCTCCTAACCTAGGATCTCTTCAGGTGATTTACCCCTGACAGCTGCAACCTGATGGACATCCCGCAGAGAGCGGAGAGCTACCATTGTTGCCGCAACAACGTTCTGGGGGTTATTGGAACGCAGGCTCTTAGCCCTGACGTCCTTAATTCCGGCCGCCTCAACAATTGCACGGACTGGGCCGCCAGCGATAACGCCGGTACCGGGTGCCGCAGGCTTTAGGAGCACTTTTCCGGCTCCAAAGACACCCAGCACCTCATGGGGAATGGTAGTTCCTGACATGGTGATGGTTGTGACATTTTTCTTGGCGTCCTCGATGCCCTTGCGGATAGCCTCGGACACCTCTCCTGCCTTGCCAAGACCAAAGCCTACGCGGCCCTTGCCGTCGCCCACCACACACAGTGCGGCAAACTTGAAGATACGGCCGCCCTTGACGGTCTTTGATACACGGTTTAAGGAAACTACCTTTTCGGTGAACTCAGGCTGGGACTCATCTCCACGTCTATTGTCTCTATTAGTATTATAAGCCATATTTGTTTCCTCCTCCCCGGCTAAAACTTCAGGCCGCCCTCGCGGGCGCCTTCGGCCAATTCCTTGACACGGCCGTGATATATATAGCCGCCGCGGTCAAAGACCACGTTCTCGATACCTTTTTCCACGGCCCGCTGGGCAATAAGATTGCCGACTTTCCTGGCAACTTCGCAGTTTCCGCCGGATCCTTCAAAATCCTTCTCGACGCTAGAGGCGGACACAAGGGTGCATCCGTTTACATCGTCAATTACTTGAGCGTAAATGTGGTTAAGGCTTCTAAAAACGCAGAGCCTGGGTTTTTCGGGCGTGCCGGATATCTTCGCACGGACTCTCTTATGGCGCTTTTGGCGCTGAGCTCTTGTATCAGGTCTATTAATCATTTAGGCACACCTCCCTTTATTTAGCACCGGTCTTGCCTTCTTTGCGGCGTACATACTCGTTGGAGTACCTGATACCTTTGCCCTGGTAAGGCTCCGGAGGCCTCTTGCTCCTGACGTCTGCCGCAAACTGACCGACCAACTGTTTGTCAATACCTTTAATGATAATCTGGTTTGCGCTGGGAACCTCAACAGTAATACCAGGCACTTCTTCAACAATAACCTGATGCGAAAATCCGAGGTTCATAACCAGCTTTTTGCCTTCCTTGGTAACTCTGAAGCCAACTCCGTGAATCTCAAGGGTCTTGGAGAAACCGTTGGTTACGCCTTCTACCATGTTGGCTATCAGTGTTCTTGTAAGCCCGTGAAGGGACCTGTTCTTTTTTTCGTCGTTGGGACGAGAAACTTTTACTACGTTCCCTTCAACTTCGACTTTTATCTGAGGGACCAAATCGCGCTCAAGAGTACCTTTGGGTCCCTTTACAGTAATATGATTTGAACTGTCCACCGTTACTTCCACACCGGCGGGCAGGGTAATGGGTGCTCTTCCTATTCTTGACATATTCGTACCCTCCCTTACCAGACAAACGCCAGGACTTCGCCGCCGACGTGCTCCTGACGAGCCTTTTTGTCGGTCATGATGCCCCTGGAAGTAGAGATTATGGCAATGCCCAGGCCCCGGAGCACGCGGGGCAACTCATCGGCACCGGCATATACACGCAGGCCGGGTTTTGACACCCTGCGGAGGCCGGTAATGGCATTTTCCTTGCCGGGAAGATATTTCAGTGTAATGCGGATAATTCCCTGAGTGCCGTCGTCAATTAGCTGATAGTTTTTAATATATCCCTCTTCCAGCAATATTTCGGCTATTGCCTTTTTCATCTTGGAGGCGGGAATATCCACTGTAGCATGCTTGGCGTTAGCAGCATTGCGGATGCGAGTCAGCATATCGGCAATGGGATCAGTAATTTGCATTGATTTTCCTCCTTATTAGAGTTACAGACAATTTGTCTGTTCAGGCGGCGAGGTTCCGGAGCAATATACAGCTCGGCCTTTCGCCGTCCTTAGAGATTTTAGCTTTGCCCTGCATATGGGGCGGCTGGGGCAGCACCGGCAAAAAACCGAGGATTGAGGTCAAATCCCGCAAGCCGCCGGCTTAATCCAGGGCATGCCCAGACAGCCTCTTACCAGGATGCCTTTCTCACGCCGGGGATCTGTCCCTTGTAGGCCAGTTCCCGGAAGCAAATACGGCAGACACCGTAGTTGCGCAGGTACGCGTGAGGCCGACCGCAGATTTTGCAACGATTATACCTTCTGGTGGAGAACTTTGCAGGGGCCTGCTGCTTGAGAATCAAAGATTTTTTCGCCATATTTTACCTCCTAAGCGTGGATAAAGGGGGCACCCAGAAGCTTTAAGAGCTCTCTGGCCTCTTCATCTGTCTTGGCAGTGGTGCAAATCGCAATGTTCATACCACGCAGCTTCTCGATCTTGTCGTAATCAATTTCGGGGAAAATTATCTGCTCCTTGACGCCCAAGTTGTAGTTGCCGCGCCCGTCGAAGGCATCCGGGGAGATGCCGCGGAAGTCACGTACACGGGGCAACGCAACGTTGAACAGCCTGTCAAGGAACTCCCACATGCGGTCTTTACGCAGAGTAACCTTAACGCCAATCTTCATTCCGGTACGGAGCTTGAAGTTGGCCACGGATTTTTTAGCGGTTGTAACCACGGCCTTCTGCCCGGCAATGGTGCTAATATCACGTACAACGGCGTCAAGCGCCTTGGCGTTGTCCTTGCAGTCGCCGCAGCCTACGCTGATGACTATCTTCTCCAGTTTGGGAATCTGCATGGAGTTCTTGTAGCCAAATTTCTGCATAAGAGCGGGAGCGACTTCCTCAAGGTATTTTTTCTTCATTCTTGCCATTTAAGTCTCTCTCCTCTCCTATATGGCCTCGCCGCATTTTTTGCATACTCTGACCTTTGTGCCGTCCTCAAGGAACTTGTGACCCACTCTGGTGGGCTTATCGCACTTGGGGCAGACGCGCATGACTTTGCAGGCGTAAATGGGAGTTTCCTTCTTGATTATGCCGCCCTCTTCACCTTGCTTACGGGGCTTCTGGTGCTTGGAGGCCACGTTAACGCCTTCCACTATAACCTTGCCGCTCTTGGGGAACGCGGAGAGGACTTTGCCTTTCTTTCCCTTGTCCTTACCGGACAGGACAATAACCATATCGTCTTTCCTAATATTCATCTTCAAGCCCTCCTATATGACTTCAGGAGCCAGGGACAGGATTTTCATGAAATCCTTGTCGCGGAGCTCACGGGCGACGGGGCCAAAGATACGGGTGCCGCAGGGGTTTTTGTCCTCACGGATGAGGACGGCCGCATTCTCGTCGAAACGGACATATGTGCCGTCGGGGCGGCGCACTCCCTTTGCCGAACGTACCACAACCGCACGAACGACATCGCCCTTCTTAACAGAGCCGCCGGGGGCTGCCTTACGAACGGAAGCCACGATAACATCGCCGATATTGGCGTATCTGCGCCTGGAGCCGCCCAGAACTCTGATGCACTTTATTTCTTTGGCGCCGGTATTGTCGGCGACCTTCAGATAAGATTCCTGTTGTATCATTTCGGCGCCTCCTTACTTTGCCTTCTCTATAATTTTGACCACGCGCCATCTCTTGTCACGGGACAAGGGGCGGGTCTCCATAACTCTTACTATATCACCAATTCTGCACTCATTGTTTTCGTCATGAGCTTTCAGGCGGTAGGTCCTGTTTATAATCTTTTTGTAAAGGGGATGGGCAACACGTGTCTCCACTGTGACGACAACTGTCTTGTCCATTTTGTCGGACACGACCTTGCCTACGCGGGTCTTGCGGGAAGTTGTTCTTACTTCACTCATTTTCACTTACCTCCTCAACTGCTCGAGCTGCTTTTCGCGGATTACGGTCTTGACTCGGGCAATATCACGCCGCACAGCGGAGATCTTGACGGGATTGTCAAGATGATTGGTCGCATGCTGCATGCGGAGCATAAACAGATCCTTTTTGAGCTCTCTGAGTTTTTCCTGAAGCTCAGCCGCGGACATGCCGCGCATTTCACTTGCCTTCATCTTATTCACCACCTGTCTCTGACTCAGCCTGGACTTCACGCTTTACAAACTTAGTCTTGCAAGGCAGCTTGTGGCTGGCAAGACGCAGGGCCTCCCGGGCTACTTCCTCGCTTACTCCGGCAATCTCAAACATGATACGGCCGGGTTTTACCACTGCTACCCAGTATTCGGGAGAACCCTTACCGGAACCCATGCGGGTCTCGGCGGGTTTCGCGGTTACCGGCTTGTCGGGGAATATTTTTATCCAAACTTTACCGCCGCGCTTTGTATAGCGGGTCATGGCAATACGTGCGGCTTCTATCTGATTAGATGTTATCCAGCTTGGCTCCATTGCCACCAGGCCGTACTCGCCATATGAAATCATATTACCCCGGGTAGCTTTACCCTTCATACGGCCTCGCTGGACCTTGCGGTATTTAACTCTCTTAGGCAAAAGCATTATGCATTGCCTCCTTCCGTGGGAGTGTCGGCAGATGCTGCCGGACGGGTGTATTGACCGCCCTGACGGCTGCGGGTGCTGCCCTGTCCGCCCCTCCTATCACGCCTGTCGCTGCGGCGACGATCGCTCCGGCGATTCAAATCAAGTGTGCGGGGGGTTGTGCGCAGGGTCTGGCTGAGCACCTCGCCCTTGTAAATCCAAACCTTTACTCCGATGCGGCCATAGGTTGTGGCGGCTTCGGCAAAGCCGTAATCAATGTCAGCTCTGATGGTCTGCAGGGGAATGGTGCCCTCATGATAGCTTTCACTGCGAGCAATTTCGGCGCCGCCGAGACGGCCGGAAACCATGATCTTTATGCCCTTGGCGCCCATACGCATTGCGCGGCCCATGGCGTTCTTCATGGCTCTTCTGAAGCCGATGCGCTTCTCCAGCTGCTGTGCGATGTTTTCAGCCACCAGTTGGGCATTGGTGTCCGGTGTGCGGACTTCCACAATTGAAATGGCAACGGGCTTGCCAATCATTTTATCAACAGTCTGCCTCAGGCGCTCTATCTCCGCGCCGCCCTTGCCGATAACCACGCCGGGGCGGGAGCAGTGAATAAATATGCGAACCTTGGCGCTGTCGCGTTCAATTTCTATTCTGGGAACACCTGCGGAATACAGGGTCTCCTTCAAATATTTACGGATTTTAAAGTCCTCTACTATAAGGTCGCCCACCTTATCGTCGCGGGCATACCAGCGGGAATCCCAGTCTTTAATGACGCCCACACGCAGACCGTGAGGATGAACTTTTTGTCCCATACTACGCCTCCTCCCTATTCTCTCTCGGCCACAACGATGGTGATGTGGCTGGTTCTCTTGTTAATCCTGTAAAACCGGCCTTGTGCCCTGGGTCTTCCCCTCTTGAGGATGGGGCCGGGGCTGACATAGGTCTCGGAGACATAGAGTTTGTCGGGATCCATTTGGTGATTATTTTCTGCGTTTGCCACTGCGCTGCGGAGCAGCTTAAGCATAAGCTCACTGGCCGCTTTAGGCGTCTGCATCAAAATAGCCTCTGCGGTCTTTGTATCCTTGCCGCGGATGAGATCACAAACTATCTTGACCTTCCGGGGAGATATGCGGGCATATTTCAGATTTGCTCTTGCTTCCATTTTATCTCCTCCTTATCTTCCGGTTTTGCTTCCGGCATGGCCACGGAAGGTCCTGGTGGGGGCAAACTCGCCCAGCTTGTGACCGACCATGTCCTCCGTAATATATACAGGCACATGCCTGCGCCCATCGTGTACCGCGATGGTGTGGCCAACAAAGGACGGGAAAATGGTTGAAGCGCGGCTCCAAGTCTTGATGACTTTCTTTTCGCCAGTTTTGTTCAATTCTTCGACCTTCTTCAACAGATAGGGAGCTGCGAAGGGGCCTTTCTTAACACTTCTGCTCATTTACTCATCTCCCTCCTTGCTTGGAACTGCGGCGTTTAACTATAAATTGATCGCTGGGGTGATTAGCCTTGCGGGTCTTGTATCCCAGAGTGGGCTTACCCCAGGGAGTAACGGGGCTGGGCCGTCCGATGGGCGCCTTGCCCTCACCACCGCCGTGGGGGTGGTCAACGGGGTTCATCGCGGAACCGCGGACAGAGGGTCTCCAACCCATGTGGCGCTTACGGCCCGCTTTGCCGATGGAGATGTTTGCATGGTCAATGTTCCCCACCTGGCCAATGGTGGCCATGCAGTTAATGCGCACCTTGCGGTATTCTCCGGAAGGGAGTCTAAGCTGGGCCATGTCGCCCTCTTTAGCCATGAGCTGGGCGGCGGTGCCGGCGCTGCGGACAAGCTGGCCGCCCTTGCCGGGATACAGTTCGATATTGTGGATAAAGGTGCCCACGGGGATGTTCTGTATAGGCAGGGCGTTTCCGGGCTTAATGTCGGCAGAGGCGGAAGCCAGAACAGTGTCCCCTGCTTTCAGACCCACGGGGGCGAGAATGTAGCGGCGCTCGCCGTCGGTATATTCAACCAGCGCAATGTTGGCGCTGCGGTTGGGGTCGTATTCAAGGCGCAGAACCGTACCGGGAACATCAAACTTGTTGCGCTTGAAATCTATGATGCGGTACTTGCGCTTGTTTCCGCCGCCATGATGGCGTACTGTAATGTGTCCATAATTGTTTCGACCGGACTTCTTTTTCAGAACCTCCGTCAGTTTCTTTTCGGGTTTGGCCTGCTTATCGACGCCTTCAAAACCCAATACTGACATATTTCTGCGGGCCGGAGTGGTAGGCCTGTAAGTTTTTATTGACATATCTTATTTCCTCCCTTACGCCATACCTTCGAAGATTTCAATGTTCTTGGAATCTTCGCTGAGCTTAACCACGGCCTTTTTCCAAGAAGCTGTGTAGCCCTTGGGGTAAGCGCCGGTGCGCTTCTGTTTACCCGGGACATTGGTGGTGGTGACCTTAATTACGGTTACACCGAAAATCTCCTCGATGGCCTTCTTTATCTCTATTTTGTTCGCATCCTTGGCTACTTCAAACACATACTTCTTGATGTCCAGATCCTCCATGGATTGCTCAGTGATGATGGGCCGGATGATGATATCATAAGGTGATTTCATTAGGAGTACACCTCCTCGATTTTCTCCAGCGCAGCCTTGTCAACAACAAGCTTGCGGCTGTTCAGTATCTCGTAGGGCGAGAGGATGGTCGCAATGGTGGTGCTGACGCCGGGTATATTCCGGGCGCTTTTAACTACCTTTTCGTCCGCCTCGCGGGTAATGACCAGCGCTTTGCCGGTGACCTGAATCTTGTCAAGGAAGTTTTTGAAGGCCTTGGTCTTAATCTCGTCAACCTTCAGCTCGTCAATGACAATAATGTTTCCCTCCGCCGCCTTGGAGGACAAGGCGCTCTTAAGGGCCAGGCGCTTTTCCTTTTTGTTAAGTGAGTAACTGTAATCGCGGGGCTTGGGGGCAAAGGCGACACCGCCGTGAGTCCAGTGGGGTGCCCTGATGGAGCCTGCCCGGGCACGGCCTGTGCCCTTCTGACGCCAGGGCTTTCTGCCGCCGCCGGAAACCTCCGCGCGGGTCAGGGCGCTCTGTGTACCCTGTCTCTGATTGGCCAGGTAACTCCTTACGGCATCATGAAGAATGTGTTCGTTGGGCTCGATGCCGAAAATGGCTTCGGAGAGCTGGACCTCGCCGACCTGCTCGCCGGCCATGTTATATACTAAAGCTTTAGGCATTTCACTCTCTCCTTTCCTTAGCCGTTCTTGACCGTGTCTTTAATGTAGACAATTCCGTCCTTGGGGCCGGGAATTGCACCGCGGACAACGATCATATTGAGTTCAGGGTCCACCTTCACAACGTCCAGATTCTGGACGGTAACCTGCTCTGCACCCATCTGTCCCGCGCCCATCTTGCCGGGGAAAATACGGGACGGAGTGGCGGCTGCGCCCATGGAACCGGCGTGACGGTGGACAGGGCCGCCGCCGTGGCTGGTGGCGGTGCGGTGGGCGCCATGGCGCTTAATAACGCCTGCGTAGCCCTTACCTTTGGAAATGCCTGTGACGTCAACTCTGTCGCCCTCGGCGAAAACATCAGCCCTTATTTCGTCGCCAACATTCAGGGCATCACAGTCTTCTAACCTAAACTCCTTCAGGTATTTCTTATAGCCTACGCTAGCCTTATCCAGATGTCCCTTTTCGGGCTTGGTGAGCTTGCGTTCCGGCACATCTTCAAATCCCAATTGGACTGCAGTATAACCCTCTTTTTCGTTTGTCTTCTTCTGGACAACGACGCAGGGGCCAGCCTCAATGACGGTTACTGGAACAACCTTGCCCGCCTCATCGAAGATCTGCGTCATGCCGACCTTTTTGCCGATGATAGCTTTTTTCATGTCTATTTCCTCCTTCAGGTTATTGGTTAGCTCGCGTATCGTGCAAGCAGCGGCCCGGTCTCTGGTTCCGCCATCACGGAGACTGCGGGTTTGCGCTACCGCTCCTCTCCCATCAACACCCGCTTTGCTGGCTTTCGATGGGCATCCGACAGAGGCTGCTAACATGACCCTGCCTGCTCTCAAGTTGCAGGCCCTCGGGTAATTTACGTTTTATTGGTGTACCTAAATAATCACTAACAATAATAAAGAAAACAATAATTTACAGCTTAATCTCAATCTCTACGCCGGCGGGCAGTTCCAGAGACATCAGGGCCTCAACAGTCTTCTGAGTGGGGTTTACGATGTCAATCAGGCGCTTATGTGTCCTGCGCTCGAACTGCTCACGGCTATCCTTATATTTGTGGACGGCCCTGAGAATCGTGATTACTTCCTTCCTGGTGGGCAGGGGAATGGGGCCGGAAACCTTTGCGTCCGTGCGCTTTGCGGTTGCCACGATGGTCTCTGCGGCCTTATCGATAAGTTGATGATCGTAAGCCTTAAGTCTGATGCGGATCATTTTCTTGTTGCTTGTTGCCATATCTTTTCCTCCTAAACGTACGTTATTGCAGCATTGGGCACTGCTATTTCGTACGGATGAGAATTTACTGTACACTCAACCGTGCGTATCAAACTCTAACCGAAAAACAAACCGGCTCACTTGGCCGGTTCACCCAGTCAGACGATATACGCCTGCACAGAGAAATCTCAGCCGCCCGATTTCCCACCGGCCGTCAGCCGGCGGCGGACATACTCCACAGAAGTTACCTCGTTAGACGAGCAATCTCCTGTTTCATCGCATTTTTTCGCTTCTTAGGTACACTTCTCCAATAAGCGCTCTAGTAGAATAACAAAATTCCCCCTTGGTGTCAAGGGGGAATTTATCTTTTTCAGATATTTTTTTATTCTAATTTTTGTGTTTAACGGAAATATGCAATATTTTTGGAAATTAGGCCCTTTATGAGGGCTATTATCAGCCGCCGGAAGAGAGTATGCTAAAGTGCATGTAGTCAACGCCGGAGGACCAGCCCTGACCGCCCCAGCCCCAGCCGTACTTGGCAAAGGCCCTGACAACGCTGCCGTTGGAGGTTATCGAATAGGGGTTCACGCCGGGTTCCCAAAGCGTTCCAACCTTATACCCAGTGGCGTACTGCAAGTAATAATTCTCGTTGGGGTTTATGTCAATGGCACAGCCCCAGCTGTGACGCAGGGCGTCCGAGTACCTGGCTCCGCCAATATCCTTAATAGGGAAGCGTTCAGGGTCGTTGTAGATTTCTTCAAAAATCAGCTTGACTTCCTGAGCCACCAGCTTATGTACATAGACGGTTCTATACTTTGTTGTTTTTGTGCCGTCGCCGTTGAGCCACCAGGTTCTTATCTCAACAGGTACAATATAGCTGCCGGCGTCTTTAGCACTCGTAAAGTGGGTCTTGTTGGCGTTGCCAAATAGAGCCAGACGGCGCTCCTGAACACTCATGTTTCTATATTTAAAGGCAAATGAGACAAAATCACCGATGGGCTTCGTCTGTTCACTTTCCTTCGCAAAATCCACTTTCTTGCGCTCGGAGCCCCAAAGCAGGCGTACTATAGCCGCGCAGGCTTCCGCGCGCGTCATTGTTCTGTCTCCGGCGAAAGCTCCGTCTTTAATTCCCTCGGAGTTGCCATAGCCGGTAATGATGCCCTTGGCGTAGGTCTGGGCGACAACATTCCTGAAGTTTTTATCCATAGTTTCATAGTCCGTTATGTTTTTCTCCGCATCCATAAGGACCATCATGTTTTCGCAATATATATTATAAATGGTATTGTATATGAGGAAAGCCATTTCATAACGGGTAATGTAAGTATCCAGAGCGGCTTTGGTGCAGGGAAACAGCGTGGTAACAACCATATTACCCCTGGCATCCGCAGTCTGGATGCTGAGAAGCTCGTTTTCATAGGCCATCTGCCAGTATTCCGCCGCCCAGTGCTTTTCCTTGGGTTTCGTCACGGTATACAGCTCCGCCGCTATGGTAATCATTTTTAAGAACTCGCCCCTGGTAACCCTTGCCTCGGGCTTAAACGTCCCGTCAGGGTAACCCTTGATAATTTCAAGCCACAGCAGCTTTTGCATATAATCTTCGTACCACGCGCCGGAAGGCACATCGGAAAATTTCGTGCTGGAACCCGCCAGGGCAGCCGCAGGAAGCTGTAATATAATCGCCAGCGCCAATACCAGCGCAGAAATCTTTATTGTCTTAATTCTTCTCATATCCTTATCCTCTGCTATTTCGTATATCTGCTATGCTTTCCCTTCCTTTGCCTTTTCCTCCACCCGCTTCATCACGGTGTCCACAAACAGAGGCAAGGTGGGGTTCAGGTTGTCCAGACGCCAGATTAAAACCACGTCAAAAGAGGTGTCTATGTCCTCAATCTCCAATATCGCACAGCCCTCTCCAAGCCCCCTTGCCACAGGCTGGGGTACCAGGGATACGCCGTTTCCTGACCTGACCTGAAGAAAAAGGGACTCCAGGGTCGGCACAACGGACTCCTCCCTGACGGCCATTGCAAACCTTGCCTGCTGTTCCGGGTCTTTAATGAAATTGTAATTCTCAAAGGGCAGGGATATATAGTTGGTGCTCTGCAGGTCCGACAGCTCTAAGCTCTTTTTCTCTGCTAGGGGATGGTCCGGCGCTGCCACCACGCAAAAACTCTCCCGAGCTACTGCCCTAATGTCAAATTCACTTAAATCATCAGGGAGGGCATATGAAAAGGTCACGCCCACGTCCACTTCGCCCCCGTTCACTTGGGGGCAGATTTCGGTGATATCCCGGGTATACATTCCCAGCACCACCTCCGGGTATTCCCGGCAAAAGTCGTCGTAGCCGTTCCATAGCTCCTGAAAATACAAATCAACGGTAGCCACGGAGAGCTTGCCGACAATCCCCAAGCCTGCATTTTTTACTGCGCTTTCTATGGACTCAATCTTTTTCAGGAGCTTGATTCCCTCATTATACAGTATTTCCCCGGCGGGAGTCAACCTTACGGAGCGGTTGTCCCGGAGCAGAAGCTGAACGCCCAAAGACTCCTCCAGGGCGGCTACATTCCTGCTGGTGGTTGAATGGCTTATGTAGAGACTTTCTGCGGCTTTTGTAAAACTGCGGTACTCCACAACAGATATAAATATTTTTAGCTGTTCCAGATTCATAACACACTCCAGTTAAAAGCGAAAGGCGCGGGGCAACAGATCCTTAAGCTTATAGCTCACATAGCGCCCTCCTGTTTTTGCGCTGAGTACCTCAATTTCGTCAGAAAACTCTATCATAAACTGTCGGCATGTCCCACAGGGCATGCAATAGTTTTGTCCATCCCCGTAAATTGCAATGCGTTTAAAATTCCTGTATCCTTCGCTGACGGCCTTGGTAATGGCCACCCGTTCCGCGCAAATGGTATTTCCAATGGCTGCGTTTTCCACGTTACAGCCGACAAATACGGAGCCGTCCTCACATTCCAGGGCCGCGCCCACCGGAAAATTAGAATAGGGCGTATAGGCATTCTTTGCCGCATCTCTGGCCAGGTTCAGAAGTTCTCTGTCATTCATGGTTTTCCCTTCCTTTCCTCACTTTAAATACGATGAGCTTATTCCCGAAATAGTTAAGAACTCCTAAAGTCACCGTTATTCCTATCTTTGCAAAATATGCGTTTACCCCTATATCCGTCAAAATGGATATAAGAATTACGCTCAGGGTAAGAAAACTGCCATTTACAAACAGGAAGCGTATAAACTGCTCCAAGGGGCGGCCTCGGCCATCCCTGAAGGTAAGGTTGCGGTTGAGGAGAAAACTGCAGGTTATCCCGGTGGCATACCCCACCGCCTGGCTGAATTCCGGAGATAGCTTTATAAGGCTGTGGCAAAAGGTGAAGGCCAGAAAATCTACCAGTGTGTTAATACAGCCCACCATTCCAAAGGTAAGGAAGCGTTTGAACTTCTGAAAGAGGAATTTAATCATTGGTTTTTCACCCAACCTACCACCCTTGCCAGAATATATAATTATTTATAGTATTCTACACCGGATTCGAAGATAGGCTGCCACTTGTTGCCGGGGACGTTAATGCCCACGTAGTAGCCGCAGCGCTCCGTATGGCCCATCTTGCCCAGCACCCGCCCGTCAGGGCTTGTAATGCCCTCCACAGCCAGCATTGAGCCGTTGGGGTTAAATTCGATGTCCGTGGTAGGATTCCCATCATGGTCAGTATATTGGGTGGCAATCTGACCGTTTTGGATAAGCCTGTCCAGCATTTCCCGTGATGCCACAAAGCGTCCCTCGCCGTGGGAGACGGGGATGGTATAAATCTCTCCCACCTTGCACAGGGAGAGCCATGGCGACATAACCGAAGATACACGGGTAGTCACATAGCCGGACTGATGGCGGCCGATAAGATTAAATGTCAGGGTGGGGCCGCTTCCGTCCATGGGCCGAATCTCCCCGTAAGGCACCAGCCCCAGCTTTATAAGAGCCTGAAAACCGTTACATATGCCAAGGATAAGACCGTCACGGTTTTTCAGCAGCTCGTGCATCGCATCCGTAAGAGCGCTGTTTCGAAAAAAGCTGGCGATAAATTTCCCTGAACCGCTGGGCTCGTCTCCGCCGGAAAAACCGCCTGGCAGTATCAGCATCTGGGCGTCCCTTATGGCTTTCTCCAGACGTTTGACGGAATCGGCCAAACGCTCCTGGCTTAGATTATTTATTACCACAATTTCCGCCCGGCCTCCGGCCCGCTCTATCGCCCGGGCAGTATCGTACTCACAGTTGGTGCCGGGGAAAACGGGTATCACCGCCCGGGGCTTTGCAAAACTGTTTTTTGCTACAAGCACACAGGGCTTTGTGTAAGTTATGGCAGGCACGTCCACATCCTCACCGGCCTTTGTGGGGAAAACCCCCTCAAGAGTGGCCTCCCAGGCCTGCCGCAGGTCAGAGATGGCGGCCTTTTCGTCTCCAATGGCAATAACCGGCTCACCGGTTGTCTCTCCAAGGAGTATGGCCCCCGGCAGGGGGCGGGTGCTCTCTGCAATTATTCCGCCTATGCAGGGCTTAAACAGAATCTCCGGGTCCAGCTCATCGGGGGCTTTAAAGCCAATCTGGTTACCCGCGGCCATTTTGAACAGGCCCTCGGCGCATCCTCCCTCGGTGACTGCCCAGGCGGAGAGGATGGCATCCTTTTTCGCCGCGTTTCTGAAATTCTGCCAGGCGCGGCGGGTTTCCGCAATACTTACTCCCGGTGGGAAAAGGTACACGAAACTGCCCTGGGCCTTAAATTCGGGGGAGATTATATTCTCCGCCTCGCAGGGGGCAATGGCAAAGGAAATAAGTGTGGGAGGCACATCCATATCCAAAAAGCTGCCGGACATGGAGTCTTTACCGCCGATGGCGGCAACTTCCAACTCCATCTGGGCGGTAAAGGCGCCCAGCAGGGCGCTTACGGGCTTGCCCCAGCGGAGGGGGTCACGCCCCAGACGTTCGAAATATTCCTGGAAGGACAGGTAGGCCTTTTGCGGGTCGCAGCCTGCGGCCACCAGTTTCGCCACGGAAGATACCACCGCCTTCCTGGCCCCTTCATATGGGTTTGCCTCTAGAGCGTAGGGGTCAAAGCCAAAGGACATTACCGAACAGGTGGAGGTTTCCCCCTTTTCCACAGGCAGCAGGGCGGCCATAACCTGGGCAGGAGTCGCCTGGTTCCGCCCTCCGTAGGGTATGAGTACCGTGCCTGCGCCTACCGTGCTGTCAAAGCGCTGGGAAAGCCCCCTGCGGGAGCAAAAGCGCAGGTCGGAAAGCAGTGCTTCCAGCCGCTCCATGTATGTGCCCGAATACTCCGGCCCCGGATATATGCCTAGGGGAGGCACTACGGCTTCGGCATGTTTCGGCGCGCCGTTGGAGGACAGAAACTGGCGGCTCAGGTCCGCGATAACAGCTCCCTCATGCCACATGGTCATTCTGCCCTTATCGGTAATTTTTGCTATTTCATAGGCCTCAAGGTTTTCCTCCTCAGCCTCAGCAATAAACCTTTCCGCGTCGGAGGCCGCCACGACAACGGCCATGCGCTCCTGGGATTCGGAAAGGGCAATCTCCGTGCCGCTGAGACCCTCGTATTTTTTCCTAACCCGGCCAAGGTCAATATCCATCCCGTCGGCCAGCTCGCCTACGGCCACCGACACTCCTCCGGCTCCGAAGTCGTTGCAGCGTTTAATCATCCTGGCCACATGGGCCTTGCGGAACAGCCTTTGAATCTTTCGCTCCTCCGGCGCGTTGCCCTTTTGCACCTCGGAGGCCATGTTGGACAGGGACCCTAAATCGTGGGTCTTGGATGAGCCCGTCGCGCCGCCGATGCCGTCCCTGCCGGTGCGCCCGCCCACAAGCAGGACCACATCCCCCGGCCGGGGAGCCTGCCGCACCACGTTTTCCGCGGGAGCGGCGCCAACCACGGCCCCCGCCTCCAGGCGCTTTGCCACGTAGCCGGGATGGTAAAACTCATGGACAAGGCCCGTGGCCAGGCCTATCTGGTTGCCGTAGGAGGAATAGCCCGCCGCCGCGGTAGTGGTCAGCCTCCTTTGGGGCAGCTTGCCGGGCAGGGTATCCTCAATGGGAACGGTGGGGTCCCCCGCTCCGGTGATGCGCATGGATTGATATACATATGCCCGGCCCGAGAGGGGGTCTCTTATGGCCCCGCCTATACAGGTGGCCGCCCCTCCGAAGGGTTCGATTTCGGTGGGGTGGTTGTGGGTCTCGTTTTTAAACATCAGGAGCCAGTCCTGTTTTTCCCCGTCTACATTGGCCTGTATGCGTATGGAGCAGGCGTTAATTTCCTCGCTCTTATCCAACTCCGGCAGCTTGCCCCGCTTTTGCAGGGCTTTTGCGGCCAGAGTCCCCATGTCCATCAGGGTTTGGGGCCGCGCCTTTTCCTGCTCTCCATAGACTTCCCGGCGGACTTTCAAGTATTCTTCATAGGCTGCGGCCACGGCCTTATCCTCAATTTCCACCCTGTCCAGCCGGGTATTGAAGGTAGTGTGCCGGCAATGGTCGGACCAGTATGTGTCCGTTATCTTCAGCTCCGCCTCCGTGGGATCGCGGCCATCCCTGTCGCGGAACCAGTCCCGCATAAAGCGCAGGTCCGCTATGTCCATGGCCAAGCCGTATTCCTCCAATATCTTTTCCAGCCGGTCATCCCCGGCAGAGCAAAAACCCTCTATAGTTTTCACCGGCGGGGGGGATTCATAAGTTTTGGCAAGAGTAGGCGGCTTTTCCAGCGAAGCCTCCCTGCATTCCACCGGGTTTATAAGGTGTTTTCGCACCGCTTCTTTCTGACTTTCGGATAGTCCGCCGCCGATTACGTATATTTGGGCCGTAGCCACTTCGGGACGATTGCCCCCCGCCAGCATCTGTATGCACTGGGCACAGGAATCGGCCCGCTGGTCGTACTGGCCCGGCAGGGCCTCCACAGCCAGCACCCAGTCCTCTCCCGTGTCCGGCATTTCCTCGTCGAAACACAGGTCAACCTGCGGCTCGGAAAATACCATATTCCTTGCGGCTTCATAAACCTGACGGGAAATCCCCTCAACATCGTAGCGATTTATCACCCTCAGCCTTTCTATCTCTGATATGCCAAGAGCGTTCCGCAGCTCGTCCATGAGCATCCGGGCTTCTACGTCGAATCCCTGCCTTTTCTCTGTATAACAGCGAAATACCATGCCTTAATCTTCTCCCAAATTGATTGTCCACTCCGTGAACTTGTTAAATATATTATATTGTGTGGGCTTAAGCCCCGAAACGCAACCCCTGTGCGTCAAAACCTCCTGCTTTTCAAAGCAGATTGTCACAATAGGCGCTGTTTCCAAAACATAATGCCACATCAGGTCCGCGCATTTCTGCCTGTCTTCCTCGGAGGCGCACAGATAGTCGGAGATAAACTTTTCATAAGAGGGGTCCTTGATGTTGCAATAATTGAGGCTCCCCTCCTCCAGCAGCAGGCTGGACAGGTCGAAATCCGCCGTCAGCTTTACCTCCCCGTAATAGATGTCAAAGTCGCCATCCTCAAGCGCGGTTATATAGTCATCCCAGCTCAGCTCCCTGAGTTTTACCGTTATGCCCATGTTTTTCAGCGTCTCCGTAATCCTTCTGGCGGCCTGAACCTTGACGATACTGTCGTTGTTAACTATAAAGGTTAAATCTATCTCGATGGGGATGCCGGTAACCAGGTATTCCAGCTTGCCGTCATCGTCATGATCCTTGACGTCCGCGTTTTCAAGAATCCTCAGGCATTTTTCCAAATCGTACAGATAGTTTTCAGCGTATTCTGTATTATAGAGATAACTGGCGGGATTTGCGGGCAGGGTGGATTCCACCGCGCAGCCCTCCATGAGTTCCGACACTATATAGCTCCTGTCCACCGCAAAGTTAAGGGCATAGCGGGGAGCGGTATACTTGAGGAAACTGCTGTTCATATTAAAGCTCAGGTAATGCATGGATGTGGTATTAAAATACCTGGTCTGGTTAGCGTTGCCGAAACCGAGATTTGATATGCCCGTGGGGTCATTGACGACCAAATCAAGTTCCGCGTCCTCAAAGGCCATTATGGTCTCCTCCGCCGTGGAAAAATCCTTTAGATATATAACGTCAATAGGGAGCTCATCCGCATCCGGATGCTCCCTGAAAACCACCAGGCTTTTCAAATCCTCGCCGAATTTATAGGGCCCGGTACCGGCAGGGGCGTCGTCCCCTATTGCACCGGATTTGATAACCGGGATATTCAGCAGCGACGGAAACTGGGTATTGGGGGTAATCAGGTTGATGACAAAAAGTTCTTCATCAATTGCGGATATGCCCAGAATATTTGAAAGACGCAACCTGTAGTACTTGTGATTCATGGCCCTCTGTATGGAATAGGCGGCATCCTTGGCAGTAAGGGTGGTGCCGTCATGAAACTTTACAGAGGTGTCCACATAGAAATACCAGCACTTGCCGTCTTCCGAACTATAGCTCTCCACCAGCTTCGGACTGCAGACAAAATTCTCGTCCACTTCAAAAAGCGTCTCGAACACCAGTGGCGCAAACTCGAGGTTCAGTTCGCTGTCGGTGCTCAGCGGGTTTAGGCTGCTCTCCCTGTTGTAGTTTAAGGTCATCACGTTATCCGCGGCTTTTCGTTCCGGCAAGGGCTCACCCGCGCTGCTTCCCTCGAGGATATCCCCTTCCTCGGTTTCCCCGCTGCCGGGAAGAGTGCAGCCAGCCAGGGGTAGCAGCATTATAAAAGCCAACAGCAGGGATAGATATTGTTTCTTCAGTTTGTTTACCATGATTGGGCTTCAACTCCTGTCTAGTCCAGGCAAATTACGGCTGCCTGACTGCCGCGCCGACCCTTCGTGGCCCTATGGGACCAGTACTTATCGGCCCGGCATACGGTGCATTCCTGGGATACCGAGATGCTTTCGGGTTTGAGCCCCAGCTGTATGAGCCTGCGGCGGTTGGCGCCCTTAAGGTCCACAAAAAACTTTCCCTGAACCCCGGGCCTGGGCCAATACAGCCCCTCCGTATCGCCGTTTAAATATTTCTCGACAGCCCCGGGAACCTCAGGACCGGTTTCAAAACAGCATTTGTCAATGGCAGGGCCGATTGCCGCCCGAATATGTCCGGGCTCCGCCCCCAGAGAGACCATTTTCTCTACTGCGGCGCCTAGAATATCCATGACGGAACTGCGCCAGCCGCAGTGGATGGCCCCGATTACCCCGGCCATGGGGTCATGGAGCAAAACCGGCACACAGTCGGCCGTGAATATAATAATGGGCAGGCCCTTTACATTGGTTACAAGGCCGTCTGCCTCGTATTCAACGGGCTGAAACAGGCTCCGACGGTCACCTTCCGCGACTACCCTGACCTGATTTCCGTGCACCTGCCGTGAAAAGGCCATGGCCTCCGGGTCTATGCCCAGGGCCTGCCCCATGCGGCGGAAGTTCTCCCGTACAAGCTCCGGGTCGTCTCCCCGGTTTTCTCCCAGATTCAGGCTTTCAAAGACGCCGGTGCTGACTCCCCCGAAACGGGTGGTAAAGCCATGCCTGGCGGCGATATTGCCGGCAATCATGCAGATAACACCGTTAAGATTCCGTTCGGCAAAGGACATGCGGTTTTCCACCTCCCGAAGCCTGTAGATTTCCGGCTAAACGTTTCTGCCGCAGCACTCCTTGTATTTTAACCGGCGGCTGCCGTCGGGTTTCATCTTCCCGCAGGGGCAGGGGTCGTTCCGCCCCGGCTTTTTTTCCTTTCTTACGGGCTGCTTCTTGACAGTGGCATCCCCGCCCACACTGCCTACGGCGCCTCTGGCCACACTCTTGCGCTCCAAAGGCTGTTCCTTCCTCACCTGTACGGTGAATATGCGCCGGACGACTTCCTCCTTGATGCCGTTAACCATGGCCTCAAACATGTCGAAGCCCTCCTGCTTGTAGGCGTCAACGGGCTTGGTATTTCCGTACGCCCTCAGGCCGATTCCACGCCGTAGCTCATGCATTGCGTCAATGTGGTCCATCCAGTATTCGTCAACCACACGGAGCATGATGACCCTCTCCAGCTCGCGCATAAGGGGCGTGCCGTCGGGGAGATTGCCCATGTGCTTTTCCTTGGCCTCGTACGCGGCCTCGGCCCTTTCCAGTATTAAATCGGAAAGGCTCTCCGCCGTCAAAGCATTAAGTTCATCGCCTGCGGGTTTGATGGCCCCCTTAGGCAGGAAAAGTTTTTCGAAAGGAGAGAGTATCTCTTCCAGCTGCCGCCTGTCAGTTATGCGCTCGTATTCCGCCATGGCAGCAGTCACGCTGCTTCTAATAACGTCGTTTATCATTGTCCGCACGTAGGACTTGATATCTTCCCCGTCCAGCACCTTGCGGCGCTGCTCGTAGATTATGTTTCTCTGGACATTTATCACGTCGTCGTATTCCAATACGCTCTTGCGGACCTGGAAGTTCCTGCTCTCCACGGTCTTTTGGGCCTGTTCAATGGCGTTGGAGAGCATTTTATGGTCTATGGGCGTGTCCTCGTCCATGCCCAGGGAGTCCATCATGTTCATAACCCGCTCGGAGCCGAACAGGCGCATAATATCGTCGGTCATGGAGATGAAAAACCGGCTCTCTCCCGGGTCGCCCTGACGTCCGGCACGGCCCCGGAGCTGGTTGTCTATGCGCCGGGATTCATGGCGCTCCGTGCCCAGGATGAACAGGCCGCCCGCGGCCCTGACCTGCTCCGCCTCAGCCTCCGTCACCTTTTTGTGCTCCGCCAGCCTCTCCGCAAACATGGACCGCGCTTTCAGCACTTCCTCGTCCCGGGTGTCGGCGTAGCCGGTCGCCTCGGAAATGACTTCCTCGGAAAACCCCGCTTTTCTCAAATCGTTTTTGGCCATGTATTCCGGATTTCCGCCCAGCATGATGTCGGTGCCGCGCCCGGCCATATTAGTGGCTATGGTAACGGCCCCGAATTTGCCCGCCTGGGCAACAATCTCCGCTTCCCGCTCGTGGTGCTTGGCGTTCAGCACATTGTGGGGTATACCCCGTTTTTTCAGCAGGGAGGAGAGAAGTTCGCTTTTTTCGATGGACACGGTGCCCACCAGAACGGGCTGCCCCTTTTTGTGGCAGTCCTCAATCTGGGCGATTATGGCCCGGTATTTTCCGTTTTCATTTTTATATACAACGTCCTGATGGTCTATGCGCTTTAAAGGCTTGTTGGTGGGAATCTCCACAACATCCAGATTGTATATGGCGGCAAATTCCTCCTCCTCGGTAAGGGCGGTGCCCGTCATGCCCGAGAGCTTGGAATAGAGCCGGAAATAGTTCTGGAAGGTGATGGTGGCAAGGGTCTTGCTCTCCCGCTCCACTGTCACCTTCTCCTTGGCCTCTATCGCCTGGTGGAGTCCTTCGGAGTAGCGTCTGCCTAGCATGAGCCGGCCGGTAAATTCGTCCACAATGATTACCTGGCCGTCCCGTACCACATAATCGATGTCCCTTTTCATAACTCCATGGGCTTTAACAGCCTGGTTAATATGGTGCGAGAGGGTGGAGTTCTCAAGGTCCGCCAGGTTTTCAAGACCAAAGTGCTTCTCCGCCTTGGCTATTCCCCGGGCGGTAAGGGTCGCGGTACGGGCCTTTTCGTCCACCACATAATCCGCGTCCAGGCCCTCGTCCTCCTGGGATTTCTCGTCAATAGAGGCGTAAACAACCCGTTTCAGCCCCCGAACGAAATCATTCACCTGACGGTAAAGGTCCGTGGACTGGTCCCCCTGTCCCGATATGATAAGTGGAGTCCTGGCCTCGTCTATGAGTATGGAGTCCACCTCGTCCACTATGGCAAAGGCATGCCCCCTCTGCACCATTTGTTGTTTATAGATGGCCATGTTATCCCGGAGATAATCAAAGCCCATCTCGTTGTTGGTGCCATAGGTGACATCGGCGGCATAAGCCTCCCTGCGCTGGTCGCTGTTAAGTCCGTGGACTATCAGCCCCACCTTAAGACCGAGGAATCTGTAGACCTTTCCCATCCACTCGCTGTCACGCTTTGCCAGGTAATCGTTCACCGTGACAATATGAACGCCCTTGCCCGCCAGGGCATTTAGATAGGCAGGCAGCACGGCAACAAGAGTTTTGCCTTCTCCGGTTTTCATCTCGGCAATGCGCCCCTGATGGAGGACAACGCCGCCGATAAGCTGCACCCGATAGGGCCTCATCCCAAGAACGCGCCAGGAGGCCTCCCGCACCGTGGCAAAAGCCTCGGGGAGGATGTCGTCCAGGGTCTCCCCCGCTGCCAGACGGTCTTTGAATTCTCTGGTCTTTGCCCGGAGTTCCTCGTTGGACATGGCCTCAAATCTCGCCGACATGGCCTCTATTTTATCAACTATCGGGGTAATCTTCTTCAGTTCCCTTTCGCTGTAGGTGCCGAACATTTTTGTGAATAAACCCATTATACGTTCTGCCTTTCAGTAATTACAATCTGCAAACGTTTTATTATAGCAAACTATTATAGCACACAACTGTTGATAATAAAAGTTTAAATATTCTCTATAATAATTTATTAAAATATTTGAAGTCCGCTAAAAGCTGGTGTATAATAAAATCTGATTTTTAACAAGGAGTCTGTAGTTATGAAAGGTAGAAGGCGCCACCTGATTGTATGGAAGCTGTTCAGATGTGCGGCTTCGCCCTGGCTCAGGCGCAAATTCAATTTTGAGCCGGTCCCCGCCGATATTGACGGCCCCTGTCTGATACTTGCCAACCATAACACCGATTGGGACCCCTTTCTGGTGGGGTTGAGCTTTAAACAGCACATGTACTTTGTTGCCAGCGAGCATATTTTCCGCTGGGGACTGCTGTCGTGGCTCATACGCTGGCTTTTCGACCCCATTTCCCGCCTTAAGGGAACCCTTGCAACGAATACAGTTCTGGCCGTAATGCGGCGGCTGCGAAGGTCCTTCAACGTGTGCCTTTTTGCCGAGGGAAACAGGTCCTGGAACGGCCTGACCTGTGACATCCTTCCATCCACCGGCAAACTGGCCCGCTCCTGCAGGGCAACCCTTGTCACCTATAAACTGGAGGGCGGCTATTTCACCAGTCCCCGCTGGGGTGTCAGCCTCCGCCGGGGCAGGATGCGAGGCTACGCTGTAGGCGTCTATCCCCCGGAAGTGCTGTCCAAAATGACGGTTGAGGAAATCAACGCTCTGATTAAAAGGGATCTTTTCGAGGACGCCTATGCCCGCCAGCGGGAAAACCCCGTCCCCTTTAAGGGCAAAAGAATTGTGGAAGCCCTGGAGACCACCCTTTTCATATGCCCCAAATGCAGGAGCGTAGGCAGCCTGAAAAGCCGGGGCGACCGCATTTTCTGCGGTTGCGGCCTTGACCTGCGCTTTACGGAATACGGATTCTTTGAGGGGGACTATCTGCCTTTTGACAATATAACCGACTGGGACAAATGGCAGACGCAGCAGCTTTACCAGCTGGTTCAGAATACCGGAAATGAGCCTCTTTTCACGGATAACAACATTGATATTATAGAAATACTGGGTAAACACAAATCTATCAGGCTGGGCAGGGGCCAGTTAAAGCTGTGGCGGGACCGTCTGGAATTTGCCGGCCAGACCTTCCATTTGAGAGAGATTACTGGCATCTCCATCCATGGCGCTCAGGCAATAAATTTGGGCGTAGGCAGCCGCAACTTTGAGCTCAACTGCCGCTCCCGCTTCTGCGGCAGGAAGTATATGATGGCCTACGAAGCCTTGAAACGCCAAATCCTTCACACCGGAGCCTAATCAAAACTTAATTATACTGGAGGTAGCCATGGACTATTCTGCCGCAAACACCGGCCTGTGGAACATAGTTGTCCAGCTTGGCATCATAGCGTCGTCAATCCTTGTGGGGAACCTGCTGAGGCGCAAGGTTTCCCTCATTCGGGACAGCCTTCTGCCCACCTCGGCCCTGGCAGGCTTTATCCTATTAATCCTTCGCAGCATTGGCGCCCTGAAAATGGACGCAGCCATGCTGGAGATGACTACCTACCACGGCATAGCCCTTGGATTTATCGCCATGTCCCTGAGGGTGAACAACAAGACGGAGGGAAATAAGGGATACCTTGTGGGGGCCAAAAGCGGCGCCATCATTGTGGGCTCCTACCTTATTCAGGCAGTATTTGGTCTGATTATTTCCCTGGGTCTTGCCTACACCGTAATGCCCGGCCTTTTCAAGGCCGCGGGCATACTGTTGCCCATGGGCTATGGCCAGGGGCCGGGCCAGGCAAACAACGTGGGCGGCACGTATGAGGCCCTGGGCTTTGTGGGTGGCCGCTCCTTCGGACTGTCCATAGCCGCCTCCGGCTACCTCTGCGCCTGTATTGTTGGCATAATTGCATTAAACATACTTATCCGCCGGGGTAAACTGAAAAAAGTCGCCCACGAGGATTTGTCCGGCTCCGCAACTGTCGACACTTTTCAGGACGAGGGTGAAATCCCCATTTCCGAATCCATAGATAAGTTCTCTATCCAGGCGGCCCTGGTAATTATCGTATATCTGTTCACATATCTGGCTACCAAGGGACTGACAGACCTTTTCAGTTTCCTGTCCCCGGCTTTGGCGGATACCATAAACTCCCTGCTCTGGGGCTTTAACTTCATTATAGGCTCCGTTCTGGCCATACTAACCCGGATTCTCCTCCAAAAACTGAGGAGGTCGAAGGTCATGACAAGGCAGTATCAAAACAACTACCTTCTGAGTCGGATTTCCGGGCTGGCCTTTGACCTTATGATAGTGGCGGGCATTGCCTCCATTGAACTTCGCGAGCTCACGGGGCTCTGGGTGCCCTTTATACTCATGTCAATTGCGGGCGGCGCCGTCACCTGGTTTTATCTGGTTTGGGTATGCAAGCATGTCTATAAGGGCTACTTTTATGAAGGCCTCATGTCCATGTACGGAATGATGACGGGCACCATCTCCTCCGGAATTCTTCTGCTCCGGGAGATTGACCCCAACTACGAGACCCCGGCGGCAAACAATCTGGTTGTGGGCAGCAGTTTCGCCATAGTTTTCGGCGCGCCCATGCTTATATTCATAGGCCTTGCCCCCAAATCCGACCTAATGTGCTTTGTTACCCTTGGTCTGTGTTTTATATATTTTTTAATACTTATGATGTTTATTTTTAACGTTAACCGGAGGAAGAAATGAAAATCGGCTTTGATAACGAAAAATATGTAAAATTGCAGTCCAGCAAGATTATGGAGCGCATCTCCAGCTTCGGCGGCAAGCTTTATCTGGAATTCGGCGGCAAGCTCTTTGACGACTACCACGCCTCGCGCGTCCTTCCGGGCTTTAAACCCGACAGCAAGGTGTGCATGCTCATGGAAATAAAGGATTCCGCCGAAATTGTCATAGTTATCAGCGCAAACGACATTGAGCGCAATAAACGAAGGGGTGACCTGGGCATTACATATGATGCCGATACCCTGCGGCTCATAGACGCCTTTCGGGACTGCGGACTTTATGTGGGCAGCGTTGTACTGACCCATTATCAGGGCCAGCCCGCCGCCGACCAGTTTCAAAAGCGCCTGGAACATCTGGGTGTAAAGGTCTTCCGGCATTATGTGATTCCCGATTACCCCTCAAACATTTCCTTCATTGTCAGCGAGGACGGCTTTGGAAAGAACGAATACATTGAAACCAGCAGGAGCCTTGTGGTGGTAACCGCCCCCGGCCCCGGAAGCGGCAAGATGGCCACCTGCCTGTCCCAGCTCTATCACGAGCATAAAAGGGGTATTGCGGCGGGCTATGCGAAATTTGAGACTTTCCCCATATGGAACCTTCCCCTGACCCACCCCATTAACCTGGCTTATGAGGCCGCCACCGCCGACCTGGACGACGTGAACATGATAGACCCCTACCATCTGGAGGCCTACGGGGTAACAACGGTAAACTACAACAGGGACATTGAAATCTTCCCGATTCTCAACAGGACTTTGGAGCAGATATGGGGTAAATCCCCTTATAAAAGCCCCACGGATATGGGCGTTAACATGGCCGGCTATTGCATAACGGACGACAACGTCTGTTCCCAGGCGGCAAAGCAGGAGATAATTAGACGATATTATGCCACCGCCTGTTCCCATCGCCAGGGAATGTCGGAAATGTCCGAGGTCTATAAGGTGGAGCTGCTCATGAACAAGGCCGGCACCTCCCCCAAGGACAGGCCCGTGGTGGAGTCGGCCCTGCGCCGGGCAAAGGAAACCGGCGGCCCTGCCATGGCCATGCAGCTTCCGGACGGCCAGATAGTGTCGGGCAAGACAAGCTCTCTGCTGGGAGCCTCCTCCGCCTGTCTGCTGAACGCCCTGAAAAGGCTAGGTGGCATAGATAAAGACGCGCTGCTCATTTCCCCTGAGGTTATCGAGCCAATCCAAAAGCTAAAAGTCCACCATATGGGCAACCGCAATCCCCGCCTTCATACCGATGAGGTGCTCATCGCCCTGGCCATTTGCGCGGTCACGGACCCCCTGGCCGCCCTGGCTATTGAGCAGCTGCCCAGGCTCAGCGGCTACGAGGCCCATTCCACGGTAATCCTGTCAAGGGTAGACGAAAACG